>NZ_CP049258.1:5332876-5950022 GCF_011046735.1 Nordella sp. HKS 07
CGGTCATGTGCCGATGCACAAGATCAAAGCCAACATGGACAAGCAACTCGAGATCTGCGGCGAGGCGCCTTTCTATACCCTGGGTCCGCTCACCACCGATATCGCGCCGGGCTATGACCACATCACATCGGGCATTGGCGCGGCGATGATCGGCTGGTTCGGCACCGCGATGCTCTGCTACGTGACGCCCAAGGAGCATCTGGGTCTTCCCGATCGCGACGACGTCAAAATCGGCGTCATCACCTACAAGATCGCGGCACACGCCGCCGATCTCGCCAAGGAGCCATCCGGCGGCGCGGATCAGGGACGATGCCTTGTCGCGGGCCCGCTTCGAGTTCCGCTGGGAGGACCAGTTCAATCTCTCGCTCGATCCCGAGACGGCACGCTCATTCCACGACGAGACGTTGCCCAAGGAGGCGCATAAGGTGGCGCATTTCTGCTCCATGTGCGGACCAAAATTCTGCTCGATGCGCATATCGCAGGACATCCAGGCGGAAGCGCAGAGGCTGGGCCTCGCAGCCATGGCGGAGAAGTACCGCGAAGTGGGCGATCTCTATGTGCCGGTCGGCGAGGACTCCCAATGATGACCATGCCCGGAACGTTGCTCGCCAAGCTGCGCGAGAGGCCGCCGCTCGTCCAATGTATCACCAACTATGTCGCGATGAATATCGCGGCCAATGTGATGCTGGCGGCCGGCGCCTCGCCCGCCATGGTCCATGCGGCGGAAGAGGCCGGCGAATTCGCCGGCCTTGCCTCAGCACTCACCGTCAATATCGGCACCTTGTCGCCGGACTGGCTCGCCGGCATGAGAACGGCAGTCGCGGCCGCCCATGAGAAGTCGATACCCTGGGTCCTTGATCCGGTGGCGCATTTCGCGACTTCATTCCGCCGCAACGCAGTGGAGCAGTTGCTCGCGCTGCGTCCCACAATCATCCGGGCGAATGCGTCGGAGATCATCGCGCTGGCGGGCGGCGCGAGCGCCGGCCAGGGCGTCGACAGCCGCGATCCGGTCGAGCAGGCCGAAGCGGCGGCGGTGGTGCTTGCGGGTCAACACGGCGCGGTCGTCGCGGTCACCGGTGCGGTCGATTTCGTAACCGACGGGCGGCAATCGATGCGTATTGCCGGCGGCTCGTCCCTGATGCCCAAGGTGACGGCGCTCGGCTGTGCGCTCACTTGCCTGGTCGGCGCCTTCGCGGCGACGTCACCGCGTGAACCCCTGGCGGCGACGGTCGCCGCCTTGGCCTGTTTCGGCGTGGCGGGCGAGGCGGCGGCGCGACAGGCGGAAGGGCCGGGGTCGTTCGCCTGGCGCTTCCTCGACGCATTGGCGGCCCTCGATCCCGCTACCCTCGATGCTGAGGCGAAGGTGGCGGCGGCATGAGACCTTTCGATCTTTCCGTCTATCTCGTGCTCGACCCGGTCCTCTGCCGCGATCTGTCGATGGTCGAGACCACGCGCGCCGCCGTTGCGGGCGGTGTCACCATGGTGCAGCTGCGTGACAAGGATGCCGGTACCGCCCGTATGATCGAGACGGGGCGCGCGCTCCTGGCCGTCCTGGCGGGGACAGGCGTGTCGCTCATCGTCAATGACGACGTCGAGGCCGCCATCGCCATCGCGGCCGATGGCCTGCATGTGGGTCAGGAGGACATGCCCGCGGCCGCGGCTCGACATCTGATCGGACCCGATAAAATTCTCGGCCTTTCGATCGAGACGCCGGACGCCGCGCGCGCCGTGGCCGATGCTCCGGTCGACTATGTCGGCATCGGGCCGGTCTTCGCCACCCCGACCAAGGCCGACCACAAGCAGCCCATCGGATTTGGCGGCCTCGCCGAGCTTGTCGCTTTATGCCGGCTTCCGGCGGTGGCGATCGGCGGGCTCAAGGCCGAGCACGCCGCGCCGGTGATCACGGCGGGAGCGGACGGGCTCGCCGTGGTGTCGGCCATTTGCGGGAGGTTCGATCCGCGCGCCGAGGCCCAGCGGATCGCTGAAGCCGTCAGGACCGCCAGAGCGCGTAGAAATGGTGGAGCGGCCCATGACCGTGCCCGACGGTGAGCTCAGCGCTGGCGGCGAGCGCGCCAGACAGATAGTCCTTGGCGCGCCGCACGCTTTCCTCCATCCCGTGGCGGGGAAGGAGAGCGGCAATCGCGGCTGAGAGCGTGCAGCCGGTGCCATGATCGTTCTTTGTCACCACGCGCGGTGCAGAAAACTCGACATGGCCGCCACCACCGAGCAGAATGTCGGTGCTCTCGGAGGAACCTTCGAGATGGCCACCTTTGAGCAGGACCCACTCCGGGCCGAGCCGGTGGAGAGTCTCGGCGCGCGCCCGCATTTCCGCCAAGGTCCAGTCGGGCTCGGCGCCGAGCAGCACGGCGGCTTCCGGCAGATTGGGCGTGATCAGCGTCGACAGCGGCACGAGCATGTCGCGAATGGCCGCGATCGCGTCCGGGCGCAACAGATGATGGCCGCTCTTGGCGATCATGACGGGATCGAGCACGATATTGCGCGCGCCATGGTGCTTCAGCCTTTGCGCGATCGTCTCGACGATGGCCGCCGTCGCCACCATGCCGATCTTGACCGCATCGACGCGGACATCCTCGAACACGGCGTCGATCTGCTCGGCTATGAAGCCGGGCTCCAGAGTGACGAAGGAGCGCACGCCTTGCGTGTTCTGTGCCACGACCGCGGTGATGGCGGCCATGCCATAGGCGCCCTGCGCCGCGAAGGCTTTCAGATCGGCCTGGATGCCGGCCCCGCCGGTCGGATCGGTGCCGGCGATGCTCAGGACATTGGGGATCATGCGGCGCTCGCGTTGAAACTAGCGCGTGATCAGGAAAAGTGGGTACCGGTTTTCCGTCCGATCACGCGCTAAACTAAAGATCCCGATCACGTATATCACTTCAGGTCGATTCGACCTGAAGTGATCGTGATCTAGGGGATGGTGAGAGGGATATGCAGGCCGGGCTTCGCGGCGACCAGCGTCTCGCCCTCGACGCGCACCGCGCCCGATGCCACCACAGCGAGGGCGCGCGGATAGATCTTGTGCTCGGCATCGAGCACGCGCGCCGCCAGGGTCTCCGGCGTGTCGCTCTTGAGCACGGGCACCGAGGCCTGGGCGATGAGGGGACCGCTGTCGACGTCGCTTCTCACGAAATGCACGCTGCAGCCATGGCGCGTGACCTTGTCCGCCAGCGCCCGTTCATGCGTGTGGAGGCCTTTATAGGCAGGAAGCAGGGACGGGTGGATATTGATCATCCGGTCGCGCCAGCGCTGGACGAAGCCTTCCGTCATGATTCGCATGAAACCGGCGCAGGCGACAAGCTCGGCACCGTGGCGTTTGAGCGCCGCATCGAGCTCAGCGTCGAAGGCCTCGCGTGATGCATGCGCCTTGTGGTCGACGACTTCCGTGGCGATGCCTTCCGCTTTGGCGAAATCGAGACCGGATGCCGATGCGCGGTTGGAGATGACGACCACGATCTCGGCCGGAAAGGCAGGATCCCGTGCCGCCTTGACCAGAGCCTGCATGTTCGAGCCCCGGCCGGAAATGAGAATCCCAGTCTTCTTCCGCGCGCCCATCAGAGCACGAGTCTGCCGCTTGATCTGACCTGCTCCTCGCTACCCTGGCGCTCGGCGATCACGCCCAGGGTCACCACGTCTTCACCCTGGGCTTTGAGGAGGCGCGTCACCTCATCGGCACTTTCAGCCGTGACGACGCAGATCATGCCGATGCCGCAGTTGAAGGTGCGCAGCATCTCTCTTTCGCTGATATTGCCGACATGCCGCAGCCAGCCGAAGACCTTCGGACAGGGGATCTGCGCCAGGTCGATCTCCGCCACCGTATGGGCCGGCAGTACGCGCGGGATATTTTCGAGGAAGCCGCCGCCGGTGATATGGGCGAGCGCCTTGATGCCGGCCGACACCTTGAGGGCGGCGAGCACCGGCTTGACATAGATTCGGGTGGGCGTGAGCAGCGCCTCGCCCAGGCTCTTATCGGGAGCGAAGGGGGCCTTGTCGCCGTAGCGCAGGCCGCTCACTTCGACCAGGCGGCGGATCAGCGAATAGCCGTTCGAATGCGGGCCCGACGAGGCGAGGCCCAATATGACGTCACCCGCACCGACATCGGGCTTGGGCAGGATGTCCTCGCGCTCGACGGCGCCGACCGCAAAGCCCGCGAGGTCATAGTCGCCGCCATGATACATGCCGGGCATTTCGGCGGTCTCGCCGCCGATGAGGGCGCAGCCGGCCTGCCGGCAGCCTTCGGCGATGCCGGCGATGACATCGCGCGCCTCGCCCACCCGGAGCTTGCCGGTGGCGAAATAGTCGAGGAAGAACAGGGGCTCGGCACCCTGCACGATGAGATCGTTCACCGACATGGCGACCAGGTCGATGCCGACGCTCGCGTGCAGGCCGGAATCGATGGCGATGCGCAGTTTGGTGCCGACCCCGTCATTGGCGGCGACCAGGACCGGGTCCTTGAAACCGCAGGCCTTGAGGTCGAAAAGGCCGCCAAAGCCGCCCAGCGCCGAATCGGTGCCGGTCCGCGCCGTCGCCTTGGCGAGCGGCTTGATCGCCTCGACCAAAGCGTTGCCGGCCGAAATGTCAACGCCGGCGTCGGCGTAGGAAATGCCATTATGGCCGTCTTGTTTGCCTGCGCCCATGCCGCTAGTTTGCCTCAATGATCTAGGATTTCTGCTGTGATCCGGGGTGCCGGGGCTGAATAGCCCGAACGGTGCGCCAGATAAAGCGCTCAATTGGGCCGAATCGCCCGAATGCGCCGAGGCGGGCAGATGGAGTTTTATGTATGACGTGCCGTTCCAGGGGCCTGTTTGGGGCATTCCTGATATTGCTTATCTTTGCCGCACCGCTGAAGGCCTGGGCCGTGGCGCCGGTCGAGACCGGCCTGTTCTCGGTGACCGGCGTTGAGGTCGATGTCACCGACAAGGATGCCGCCACAGCGCGCACCCGCGCCATCATCGAGGCGCAGGTCAAGGCTTTCTATCAACTGGTCGCGAGACTAGGCTCGGCCGAGGCGGCCAAGCGCCTTGAAGGCATGGATGCCCGAGACATCGGCCGCATGCTGCGCTCCCTGAGCATCGAGGAGGAGCGTTCGGGCCCTGGCCGCTATATCGGCAAGCTCACCGTGCGCTTCCTGCCCGGCAAGATCCGCGAGCTGCTGGGCCGTTACGGCATCGAAGTGGTCGAGGACCAGGCGCCGCCGCTCGTCGTCCTGCCCTTGTGGAAAGGACCGACGGGGCTGGTGCTGTGGGAGGACAATCTCTGGCGCAAGGCCTGGCTCGATCTCAAGGCGGAACAGTCCTTGGTGCCGATCATCGTTCCGCTCGGCGATCTTCAGGATACCTCGGCCATCACCCCGGAAGAGGCGGCCGCGGGTGATGCGATCAAGCTCGAAAGTCTGATGATCCGCTACCAGGCCAAGAGCATTCTCGTCGCGATGGCCGAGCCCGATCCGTCGGGTGGCATCCGCGCTGTGATGCAAGGGGACTCGGCCCTGGGAGCGATCAATTTCGACAAGGTGTACACCGCGGAGGACGGCACGCTCGAGGCTGCCGCCGCCACCGCGGCCCGGCGCTTCGATGACGTGATGCTGGAGAAGTGGCGCTCGGTTCGCCTCAAGGTCGCCGCCGAGGCGCGCGCCCGCGCCGAGGCCGAGCAGCAAACGGCACGCACCTCGCAGTCCATGCCCGTCGCCGTGCCGTTTTCCGGAATACATCAATGGAACGGAATCCGCGCCCGGCTCCTGGCGACCCAAGGCGTCATCGGGGTCGATGTCTCGACCATCGCCGAGAATGGCGCCGTCATCCAGCTCGTTTTCGTGGATTCCGTCCAGGACCTCCAGCAGGCGTTGTCGGGCAGTGGCCTGAGGCTCGTGCAGGCGGGCGGGACATGGGTGCTGCAACCGTTGTAAGATGACACCAGCAACCACCATCGCCACCATCGTCATTTTCGCATGAATCTGCCGAATATCATCACCATCGGCCGGATACTGCTGGTGCCGGTCACCATCTGGCTGATCGTCGCCGGCCAGTTCGGCTTCGCATTCCTGGTCTTCATCATCGCCGGTGTCGGTGACGGCATCGACGGCTATATTGCGCGCCGCTATCAGATGAAGACGCAGCTCGGCGCCTATCTCGATCCGCTCGCCGACAAGCTGCTGCTGGTGTCGATCTATGTCTCGCTGGGCTTTCTGCAACATATGCCGGCCTGGCTGGTCATCCTCGTCGCTTCGCGCGACGTGCTGATCGTCGGCGCGGTGATCCTGTCCTGGATATTGGACAAGCCGCTCAAGATGCAGCCGCTCATTACCAGCAAGATCAACACCGCCGCCCAGATCGCCTTCGCCGGCGGGGTGCTCGCGGTTCTCGCCTGGATGTCGGACGCGACCTGGTTCCTCAATATCGGCAGCGCCGTCGTTGCATTCCTCACCGTCGCCTCAGCCGCCCTTTACATGCGCGCATGGGCCCGTCATATGGCCAATGGAACGAATATGAAGGATGCGCCATGACATTGCGGAGGCAAGTGACCTTCTGGGCCGTGGCGCTGGCCGTGGTCATCCTGGCGCTGTGGCTGCTCGGCGATATCATGCTGCCCTTCATCGCCGGGCTCGTCCTCGCTTACTTTCTCGACCCCGTTGCCGACGCGCTCGAACGCCTCGGCATGCCGCGACTCGCGGCGACCCTGTTCATCCTCATTTCGAGCATCGTCGTCATCGTCGTCCTGCTTCTGCTGCTCTTGCCGGTGCTGGGCGACCAGATCGCACGGTTTTCCTCCAACTTGCCGGGCTATGTGCTGGCGCTCGTCAAGCTTTTCGACGAACTCGCCCCGCTGTGGCTGAAGGAAATGCTGGCTTCCTCGGGCACCAATCTGCCGGCCTCGCTCTCCGATCTCGCCGGTAAAGCGGCCGGCTGGATCGGCGCCATCCTCACCTCGATCCTGTCGGGGAGCCTGGCGCTCGTCAACGTCCTCTCCCTCCTGGTCGTTACCCCGATCGTCGCTTTCTACATGCTCAATGACTGGGACCGCATGGTCGAGAAGGTCGACGGCTGGCTGCCACGCGAGCATCTCGAGACGATCAGGGCGCTCGCCCGCCAGATGGACGAGGCTATGGCGGGCTTCATCCGCGGCCAGGGCACCGTGTGCCTCCTGCTTGGCGTCTTCTACGCCGTGGCGCTGTCCTTTGCCGGGCTCAATTTCGGACTGCTGATCGGGCTTGGTGCCGGGCTCCTGAGCTTCATTCCCTATGTCGGTTCCATCGTCGGGGGCGTGCTCGCCATCGGCATGGCGCTCATTCAATTCTGGCCCGACTGGGTGTCGATCATCATGATCGTCGCCATCTTCGCCTTCGGCCAGTTCGTCGAGGGTAACTTCCTGTCGCCCAACCTGGTGGGGAACCGCATCGGCCTCCACCCCGTCTGGCTGATGTTCGCGCTCTTCGCCTTTGGTTATTTCTTCGGCTTTGTCGGCCTGCTGCTCGCCGTGCCGCTCGCCGCCGCGGCCGGCGTCCTGGTCCGTTTCGCCCTCCAGCAGTATCTCAAGAGTTCGTACTATCTCGGTGTTCCGACTCGGGAAAATCCGGCCGGACCGAACCTGGCCGAGCCCAAGCGGCGGGGGCCGTCGAAATAATGGCCGGGGAAGGCCGCCAGCTCGCGTTCGACCTGCCGCATCGCCCTGCCACCGGGCGCGATGACTTCCTGGTCACGCCTTCCAATGCGAAGGCGGTGGCCCTCATCGATCTGTGGCCGAACTGGCCCTCCCATGTCCTGATCCTTCTGGGACCACCCGGGAGCGGCAAATCCCATCTCGCCGCCGTGTGGCGTGAAATGACCGGCGCCAGGACGATCGTTCCCGCCGAGATCAGCAAGGCCGCTGTGCCGGAACTCCTGGAGAAGGGGGCCCTGGTCATCGAAGACGCCCCCGGTGCCGGCCTGGACGAGGCTGGTTTCTTTCACCTCCTGAATCTCGCCCGCGAGCAGAAGGCCCAAATTCTGGTAACCGCTCGTCAGGCGCCCGTCGGATGGGGCGTGGCGCTGCCCGACCTGATGTCCAGGCTCAAGGCCGCGCCCACCGCGCAATTGGGGGCCCCCGACGACGAACTGCTGCGCGGGGTGCTGGTCAAGCTTTTCGCCGACCGCCAGATCGCCGTGGACGAGGCTACCGTGAGCTACCTCCTGTCGCGCATGCCGCGGGAACTCGACGCTGCCCGCACCCTTGTCGCCGAAATCGACCGCCGGGCGCTCGAGGAACGGGCCGAGGTCACCCGGAATTTTGTCGCGCGGGTGCTTCAGGATATAACCTCTCCAGGGCTCTTCGCCGAGGATGACGGTTAACGATTTCCCTTCATCGTTCGGTCACAAGGGCCCGCTAAAGCCTTAGAAGCAGGGGTTTTCCGGCAGGATCGCGCAATGAATGAGATTTCCCTCACCATAGAACCGAAGACCAGGACCGGATTTACCGATCCGGGCCGCTTCATCAATCGCGAACTGTCCTGGCTCAGTTTCAACATGCGGGTGCTCGAGGAGGCGCGCAATACCAACCACCCGTTGCTGGAGCGGCTGCGCTTCCTTTCCATCTCGGGCAACAATCTCGACGAGTTCTTCATGGTGCGCGTCGCCGGCCTGGTCGGACAGATGCGGGCGCGGCTTGTCGAGCCGAGCCAGGACGGCCTCAGCCCGGCCGACCAGCTGGAGCAGGTGCGCAAGCTCGCCCAGGAGCTCATGAGCGAGCAGGACACCCGCTGGCTGCAACTGCGCGACGAGATGAGCGAGAACGGCATCCGTATCACCGACGGCGCCGAGCTGAACGATGAGGAGCGCGCCTGGCTCGATGATCGCTTCCTGAGCCATATCCTGCCGGTGGTGACGCCGATCGCGATCGACCCCGCCCATCCTTTCCCTTTCATTCCCAATCGTGGCTTCATCATTGCGCTCCAGCTCAAGCGTCGGCGCGATGGCGGCACGATGAACGCGCTGCTGCCCATCCCGCAGCAGCTCGACCGCTTCATCCGCCTGCCGGGCACGGCACCCGGCACCGCCCGCTTCATCTCGCTCGAAAACATGCTGTCGCACTTCGTGCCGCGGCTCTTTCCCGGCTATGACGTGCTGGGCCAGGGGTTGATCCGCATCATTCGCGACAGCGATATCGAGATCGAGGAAGAGGCGGAAGACCTGGTTCTGCTCTTCGAAAGCGCGCTGAAGCGCCGCCGCCGCGGCTCCGTGATCCGCATGGAGATCGACGCGGCCTGTCCGTCCAACCTGCGCGACTTCATCGCCGATGAGCTCGACGTGCAGAGCGATGTGATGGTCACCTGCGCCGGACTCATCGGCTATTCCGACACCAAGCAGCTCATTCTCGATGAGCGTCCGGACCTGCAGTTCAAGCCCTTCGTGGCGCGCTTTCCGGAGCGCATCCGCGATCACGGTGGCGATTGCTTCGCCGCCATCCGCCAGAAGGACATCATCGTCCATCACCCGTATGAATCCTTCGACGTCGTCGCCCAGTTCGTCCGCCAGGCGGCTCAGGACCCCGATGTCGTCGCCATCAAGCAGACGCTGTATCGCACATCCAATGACAGCCCGATCGTCGCGGCCCTGGTCAAGGCGGCGGAAGCCGGCAAGTCGGTCATGGCGCTGGTCGAGCTCAAGGCGCGTTTCGACGAGGAAGCCAATATCCAATGGGCGCGCAATCTCGAACGCGCCGGCGCCCAGGTCGTCTTCGGCTTCATCGAGCTCAAGACCCATGCCAAGGTGTCGATGGTGGTGCGCCGGGAAGGCGGCAATATGCGCACCTATGTGCATTTCGGCACCGGCAATTATCATCCGGTGACGGCAAAGATCTACACCGACCTGTCCTTCTTTACGTGCGATCCAGCACTTGCGCGCGATGCCTCCCGGCTTTTCAACTATGTCTCGGGCTATGCCGAGCCCGAGGATCTCGAGAAGATCTCGCTGTCGCCGATCGGCATGAAGGCCCAGCTTCTCGAGGACATCGAGGACGAGATCGAGCATGTGAAGGAGGGCCGGCCCGGCCAGATCTGGGCCAAGCTCAACTCGCTCGTCGATCCCGGCATCATCGACGCGCTCTACGCGGCGAGCCAGGCCGGCGTCCAGATCGATCTCGTGGTGCGCGGCATCTGCTGCCTCAGGCCCGGTGTGCCGGGGCTGTCGGAAAACATCCGCGTCAAGAGCATCATCGGGCGCTTCCTCGAGCACAGCCGCATCATCTGCTTCGGCGCCGGCCACGGTCTGCCGCACCAGAGCGCCAGGGTCTATATCGCCTCGGCCGACTGGATGCCGCGCAACCTGCACCGGCGCGTCGAGACACTGATCCCGATCGAGAACCCGACCGTGCATGAGCAGGTCATGGGCCAGATCATGATGGCGAATATGCGCGACAATGAGCAGAGCTGGGAGTTGCTCTCGGACGGATCGTCGCGCCGCATGGCGCCGGGCCCCGACGAGGAGCCGTTCAACGCCCACACCTATTTCATGAAGAATCCATCTCTCTCTGGACGTGGCAGATCGCTTAAAGGTAGTCTGCCGCCCCCGATCATCGGGCACGCGAGCAGGAAGTCCAGAGCCAGGAAGTGAAGCGCAAAAGAATAGGCAGCGGATCGACGAAATACCGTCCGGTCTCGGTCGTCGATATCGGTTCGAACTCGGTGCGGCTTGTCGTTTATGACGGTCTCAGGCGGGCGCCGACGCCTGTCTTCAATGAAAAGATCCTGTGCGGCCTGGGCCGTGGCGTCGCCACGACCCGCCAGCTCAATCCGCAAGGCATGGAACGTGCCCTGGCGGCGCTGCGGCGCTTCAAGGCGCTCTCACGCCAGATCGGCGCGCGCGAAGTCTATTCGGTGGCGACCGCGGCCGCGCGCGAGGCCGAGAACGGCCCGCAATTCGTCGACATGGCGGAAGAGGCGCTGGGGGCCCACATCGATGTGCTCTCCGGCAAGGAGGAAGCGCGGCTCGCCGCCATGGGAGTCATGGCGGGCGTCTCCGAGGCCGATGGACTCATCGGCGATCTTGGCGGCGGCAGCCTCGAGCTCATCGACGTGAACGGCGGCCAGATCCGCGATGGCATCACATTTCCACTCGGACCCTTGCGGCTCATCGACATGTCGGGCGGCTCGACGGCGAAAGCGCGCGAGATCATCGACAAATATCTGGATTCCTCGCCGCTTCTCACTCAGCTCAAGGGGCGCAGCCTCTATGCGGTGGGTGGCACCTGGCGCAGTATCGCGCGCATCCATATGGCGCAAACGCGCTATCCGCTCCATGTGCTGCACAATTACACGATCGGGCGCGAGCAGGCGCGCTCGGTCGCCGATCTCGTCGCGCATCTCTCGTCATCCTCGCTGAAGGACATCAAGACCGTCTCGAAAAGCCGCATAGACACATTGCCCTATGGCGCGCTGGTGCTCGAAAGGCTGCTCGCCAAGTCCAAGGTGAAGCAGATGGTCGTGTCGATCTACGGCGTGCGCGAGGGCCTGCTTTATTCCAAACTGCCGAAACGCAAGCGCGAGGCCGATGCGCTGCTGTCGTCCTGCTGGGATTTCTGCTGCCGCTACGCGCGTTCGCCCGAACATGAGCTCGAGCTCTGCGACTGGACGGACAAGCTCTTCGCCCACAAGAGCTTCGAGGAGACGGAGGCCGAGCGCCGTCTACGCCAGGCTGCCTGCTTCCTGGCGGATATCGGCTGGCGGGCGCATCCCGACTACCGGGCGCAACGATCGCTCGGCATGATCTCTCAGGCCGCCTTTGTCGACATCGACCATGCCGGGCGCGTATTCCTGGCCCTGACCATCTATTATCGCTATGAGGGCGAGGAGGAGGGGCTCACCAATAATCTCGCCCGCCTGGTCGATGACAGGACGCTGGAGCGCGCACGACTCCTGAGCGAAGTGTTCCGCCTCGCTTACATCATCACCGCCGCGATGCCGGGTGTCCTGCCCAAGATCGCCCTCGAAATGGCCGGGACCAAGAACCTGACACTGCGGGTCCCGAAGAAATTGGCCGATCTCATGGGCGAGCGCGTCGCGAAACGCCTCGACGCGCTCGCCGGTCAGTTGGGCCGCCTGGCCACGATCGAGATAGTATGACCGCGATGCCGTCTACTTCACTTTTGCCAGCACCTTGGCCATCTCGTCGGCCGAGAAAGCCGGAAGCGTCTGGGTGCGGACATTTCCCGCCATGCCGAGGGTGAGGCCGAGGGCGGTCATGCTCGCCACGTCCGGCGCCTCGACGATCGAGACGACGTCATATTTGCCCAATGTCCAATAAAGCTCCTTGACGGTCGCGCCGTGCTGCTTGGCGAGGTCGCGGAACTTGTCGGCGCGCTTGGTCGTATCCTTGACGGCGCGGATTCCCTGCTCGGTGAAGTTCGTGAGGACGATGAAGGTAGGCATGGTCAACCTCCCTGCTGGATCCCCCGGGCAGGCAAGCCTAGCATGAGGCCGGTCGCAAGGGCAGAGGAGGTTATTCGGCCGCGGCGGCTGTCGGCTTGAAGTGGCCGGTGCTCGGCATGATTTCGGCCCGCCCATTGCGGAAGCCGATGACGGCACGACCATGCTTGAGATCGAGGGCGACTGCCCCAAACATCTGGCGGCGCCAGCCGTGCATCAAAGGCACGTCGGCATCGTCGTCCTGCGCCACCGCGTCGATGTCGGAGGCGCTGGCGAGGAGGCGCGGCGCCAACCCTTCACGTTCGGCCACGATCTTGAGCGCGAGCTTGAGAATCTCGGCGGCGGCCTGCGTGCTGTCCGCCATCTTCTCATGCCCACCGGGCAAGGGCGGCAACAGCTTTGCGTCCGTCTCGAGGCCATCCTTGACGGCGGCGAGGATCGCTTCGCCGGCGCGAGAATTGCCGAACCCGCGCGGCAACGCGCGGGAAGCATTGAGAGCCTCGCGGGTCTGCGGCATCTGGGTCGCGACCTCGATCAGCGCGTCGTCCTTCAGGATGCGCTGGCGCGGCACGTTTTTTTCCTGGGCCTCGCGTTCGCGCCACGCGGCGAGCGCGATCAGCACGCCCAGCTGCTTCTTCGAGCGCAGCTTGGTCTTGAGGCGCTTCCAGGCGTCTTCCGGCGCCAGATTGTAGGTCTTGGGCGACGTCAGGACTTCCATTTCCTGCGCGAGCCAGGGCTCGCGACCGGTCTTGTCGAGCTCTTCCTTCAGCTTCTCATAGACGGTGCGCAGATGGGTGACGTCGGACAGCGCGTAATTGAGCTGCTTCTCGGTGAGGGGGCGCCTCGACCAGTCGGTGAAGCGCGAGGATTTGTCGATCTGAGCGCGCGCCAGTTGGCGCACGATCGATTCATAGGAGACCTGGTCGCCGAAGCCGCAGACCATCGCCGCGATCTGGGTGTCGAAGACCGGATGTGGCACATGACCGGACAGGTGCACGAAGATCTCGATGTCCTGGCGTGCCGCATGAAAGACCTTGAGCACGGCCTCATTTGTCATCAGTGCATGAAACGGCTTGAGGTCGATATCCGGCGACTTGGGGTCGATGATCGCCTGATGCTTTCCGCCGGCGATCTGGATCAGGCAGAGATCGGGCCAGAAAGTCTGCTCGCGCATGAATTCGGTGTCGACCGTTACATAAGCTTCGCGGGCGAGTTCCTTGGTCAGCGCCTTGAGCGCGAATGTAGTAGTAATGACCTCCATAAGCTCTAAGTCGCGCGAGTCCGGGGCAGGCGTCAAATGATTTGCTGTCTCATCTGCAAAAAATATATATACACCTTTGTTTTCAATGAGTTAAGGTAATTTTCGACTCGTTTTGTCAATTTTGCCAAACTGTCGCTACGTCGACTGCGGCAAAGGCCGAAAAAGCGCCTGAACAGGCCGCTGGCGCGGGCAACTTGACAATCGGCCCTCCGCATGCGCTTGTCCGCGCTCTTCTTATGAATTTCCGACCCGATTTGCGAGGGATTATGCACGCCTATAGAAGCCATAAATGCGGAGATCTGCGCGAGACGCACCAGGGCGCAGAGACGCGCCTGTCGGGTTGGGTGCATCGCGTGCGCGATCATGGCGGCGTGCTGTTCATCGACCTGCGCGATCATTACGGCCTGACCCAGGTGGTGGCCGATCCCGACAGCCCGGCCTTCAAGATCGCCGAGACCTTGCGCAGCGAGTGGGTGATCAAGGTCGATGGCAGGGTGCGTCTGCGCCCGGCAGGCACCGAGAACCGCGACCTGCCGACCGGCCTAATCGAGGTCTTCGCCACCGGCATCGAAGTTCTGTCGGAAGCGAAGGAGCTGCCGCTGCCTGTGTTCGGCGACATCGAATATCCAGAGGACGTCCGCCTCAAATACCGCTTCCTCGATTTGCGGCGCGAGGGCCTTCACAAGAACATCATGGCGCGCACGAAGATCATCTCGGAGATGCGCAAACGCATGGGCGAGGTGGGCTTTACCGAATTCTCGACCCCCATCCTCACCGCGTCCTCGCCCGAGGGTGCGCGCGACTTCCTGGTGCCGTCGCGCATCCATGCCGGCAAGTTTTATGCGCTGCCGCAGGCGCCGCAGCAGTACAAGCAGCTCATCATGGTGTCGGGCTTCGACCGCTATTTCCAGATCGCGCCCTGTTTCCGCGATGAGGACCCGCGCGCCGACCGTCTGCCCGGCGAATTCTACCAGCTTGACCTCGAAATGAGCTTCGTCGAGCAGGACGATGTGCTCTCCACCATGGAGCCGGTCTTGCGCTCCGTGTTCGAGACCTTCGCCGACGGCAAGCCGGTCACGCAGAAATTTCCGCGCATCGCCTATGACGAGGCAATGCGCAAATACGGTTCCGACAAGCCGGACCTGCGCAACCCGATCGTCATGCAGGATGTGTCCGAGCATTTCCGCGGGTCGGGCTTCAAGGTGTTCGCCAACATCCTCGCCGGCGACGCCAAGAACCAGGTCTGGGCCATTCCGGCCAAGACCGGCGGCTCACGTGCCTTCTGCGACCGCATGAATGCCTGGGCGCAAGGCGAAGGCCAGCCGGGCCTCGGTTATATTTTCTGGCGCAAGGAAGGCGACAAGCTCGAAGGCGCAGGCCCCATCGCCAAGAACATCGGCGAGCGCACCGAAGCGATCCGCCAGCAACTTGGACTCGAAGATGGTGATGCGGCCTTCTTCGTCGCCGGCGATCCGCAGAAGTTCGCGACTTTCGCGGGCGCCGCGCGCACCCGTGCCGGCGAGGAACTGAATCTCGTCGATCGCAACCGTTTCGAACTGTGCTGGATCGTCGACTTCCCCTTCTACGAATGGAGCGAGGAGGAGAAGAAGATCGATTTCGGCCACAACCCGTTCTCGATGCCGCAGGGCGGCATCGAGGCCTTGTCGAAGCAGGATCCCCTGACCATCAAGGCGTTCCAATACGACATGGTGTGTAACGGTTTCGAGATCGCCTCGGGCGGCATTCGCAACCATCTACCGGAGACGATGGTCAAGGCCTTCGAGTTGGTGGGGCTCAGTCGGGAGACGGTCGAGGAGCGTTTCGGCGGCCTCTATCGCGCTTTCCAGTATGGCGCGCCGCCGCATGGCGGCATGGCGGCTGGCATCGACCGCATTGTCATGCTGCTCGTGGGGGCTAAGAACCTGCGTGAAGTGACGATGTTCCCGATGAACCAGCAGGCCTATGACCTGTTGATGAATGCTCCCTCGGACGTCGCGCCGAAGCAGTTGCGAGAATTGCACCTCAGGCTCAATCTGCCCGACAAATAAGGGAGCGGCGGATGGGCGGCGGATTAGGCTATCGTAATCGGATTGCCGCACCGCCGCCTGCGCAAGGCACGCGCCCGATCCTACCCCGGGACTGGAAGCTGACACTTCCCAAAGAGGGAAGTGGCTGGGCCGACAAGGCGGAGTTCGACGAGCTTTCGCGTCGATCCCTCACCGAGCATCTGACGACGATCCGCTGCCGCGGCCGTCTGCAGCCGGGTGAAGTCGCGGTCCTGTGCGTCCTGCGCAATGAGGCGGCGCGCCTGCCGCTCTTCTTCGCGCACTACAAGAAACTCGGCGTCGACCGTTTTTTCATGGTCGACAACAATTCCGATGACGGCTCGCACGAGATGCTCCTCGCCGAGCCTTTGGCGGACGTGTTCCATACGACCGTTCCCTATTTCGACAGCTGCTTCGGCACCTATTGGTACAACGGCCTGGCCCGCGAATATTGCGTCGGCAACTGGGTCCTGATGGCCGATGCCGACGAATTGCTCGTCTATGATGGGATGGAAGCGCATGGCTTGCGCGCTCTCGGGGGATGGCTTGAAGGTCAGGGCTTCGACCGGCTTTTTGGCATCATGCTGGACATCTATCCGTCCGGCGCCGTGGGGCAGGGCGGCCGGACGATTGCGGAAGTTCTGGACAAGGACTGCTGGTTCGATGTGGAGGGCTATTCGGCGCGCCGCATAGCCACGGGTTGGATCGTGCATGGGGGATCCCGTCACCGCCTGTTCGAGAAGGGAGCGACGGCCGCGCCGATCTCGAAATATCCGTTCTTCCGGATGACGCCGGAGACATCGCTCTGTAATGCGCATTATGTCTGGCCGCTCGATACCCGGACGAATGTGGCCTTCGGCGCATTGCTTCACCTCAAGCTGATGGATGATTTCATCAGAAGATCGGCGGTGAATGAAGCCGAAGGGCAGCATTGGCAAGGCTCGCTGCACTATTGCTCGATCAACCGCCGTCTTGCCGACGCGCCGGACATCGTGGCGGTCGCCGATCGGTCGCGCCGTTATACGGGACCTGAGAGCCTCATCGAGCACAAGATCATGTCGGCGATCGCCTGGGACAGCGGGGAGCGTCTCGATCATGCGCGCCCCTACCTGGCCATCGGCAACATAGGCTGGAGGTTCTGGCGTTCCTCGCTTCCGCCGCCCGGCAAGGATTGGGCACAAGGGGCGGAGTTCATCGCGCTGGCGGAGCGTTCGCTCAGCGAGCACTTGACCCCGATAAGGTGTCGCGGGGCTTTGCGGGTGGGCGAGCAAGGATTGATCTGCGTACTGCGCGACGAGATCGACCGCCTGCCGCTCTTCTTCGAGCATTACAGATCGTTGGGCGTCACGCGCTTCCTCATGATCGACAATGGATCCAGCGACGGGTCGCATGAGTTCCTTCTCGCCCAGAAGGATGCCGATGTATTCCTGACCCACGTCCCCTTCAGGCAGGGACAGGCCGGGCTCTATTGGGCCAACGGCATCGCCCGCGCCTTCTGCATCGGACATTGGATCTTGCGTGTCGATGCCGACGAGCTCCTGGTCTATGACGGCATGGAGGATCACGATCTGGCGGACTTGTCGCGTTGGCTCGACGCCGGTGGGCAGGATCGTCTCTTCGCGCCGCTTCTCGACATCTATCCCTCGGGCCCGCTCGCGGCGACGCAGCATGGCATCACCGAGTTTCTCCGCCACGATTGCTGGTTCGACCCAGAGGGCTATGAGCTCGACCGCGTCCGCGCCGGCTGGAATTTGACGGGCGGAGCTCGCCGCCGGCTGTTCGGACAGAAGCGGACGGGACCGTGGCCGATATTGTCGAAATATCCGTTCCTCCGAATGACCGGCGAAACCGTCATCTTCAGTCATCACTGGCAATGGCCGTGCGATGAGGTGACCGAAGGCCCGCAGGGCGCTCTGCTTCATTTCAAGCTGACGGACGATCTGGCAAGGCGCGCCGAGCGTTATGCTGAGCAGGGGCAGCATTTCAACGGATCGGAAGATTACAAGGCGATTGCCGGTCAACTCGCGGAGCATCCCGATCTCACCGCCTTTCATGAGGGTTCGAGCCGGTATCGCAGCCCGCGGAGCCTGGTTCGCCAGTCATTCATACTGCCGATCAACTGGGACGAACCGACCAGTCCCGAGGAGGTCGAAAAGCGGAAACACTTCCTGCGGCCGATTCCCCAGCCGCCGGAGCGGACCAAATGGGTCGAAACGCTGCCCGACGAGGGGAGGGTCTGGGAGCAACGACAAGCCTTCAACTGGCAATCGCACGCGACCTTGACCGAGCATATGCGCATCGTCCGGTGTCGGGGGCCGTTGGCGCCGGGCGAGATCGGCCTGGTCTGCGTCGTAAGGAACGAGGCTGACCGTCTGCCGCTATTCTTCGCGCATTACAAGAAGCTCGGCGTGACCCGGTTTTTCATGGTCGACAACAATTCGAACGACGGTTCGCACGCCATTATCTCGGCTGAACCCATGGCCGACATCTTTCTGGCGCACGCCTCCTATGCCGAGGGACTGGGCGGCATCTATTGGGTGAATGGGATAGCGCGCGAATTCTGCCGCGGCTGCTGGATGGTCCATGCGGATATCGATGAGCTGCTGGTCTATGATCGTGTGGAAGAGAGGAGCCTGTTCCAGCTGGGAGAGTGGCTGGAGGCGAGAAACTGCGACAGGCTTTTTGCCCTGCTGATCGATGTCTATCCCTCCGGCGAAATCGGACGGTGCGATCGTTCCATCGCCGAGATTCTGGCGACCGATTGCTGGTTCGACAGCGACGGATACACGGAGAAACGCCAGAAGCGCGGATGGCTGGTGACCGGCGGCGCGCGTCATCGGCTGTTCAACAAGGGGAAGGATATCCATACTCATTGGCTGTCAAAGCATCCGTTCATTCGGATGTCGGAGGAAATGAGCATCGCTGATGCCCATTTCCTTTGGCCCGTCGAAACCGAAATGCCGGTTGCCAGGGGCGCATTGCTGCATCTCAAGCTGATGGATGACTTTCGCGAGCGCAGCCGGCGCTACGCGCAAGAGGGCCAGCACGCCATGAGTTCCCGGGCCTATGCGATCATCAATGAAGAGCTCACCGGAATGCCCAGGCTGGTCGCCCATCATGCCGGCTCCAAGCGCTATGAAGGCCCCGGCAGCCTCATGCGGCATGGTCTCCTGCAGCCCATCGATTGGGACGCCTGAAAAGCAAATGGCGGGAAGAGCTCCCGGCCATTGTCGTTCGGAATGTTAGATGCCGCCGATCAGTCGTTGGCGGAGATGCTGAGCCCGAGCTGATCGATCGCCGCCCCCGGATTATTCGGGTCCAGCGCCATGAGCTGCATGACGCTGACCGGTTGCGCGGGCTTCGCCAGGATGGTGAGCGAGCGCGGATCCTTGAGATAGGCATTGACCGCTTCCACTGCCTTCTGGGTGAAGCCAGGGTTCTTGAGCTCGGCGAGGCCGAGCTGCAGCATGGCGCCGGCATTGGCGATCATGGTTGCTTCGTCCATGCCTTGCATGGCGGCGATGAGCGGCAGGACCTTCTTGGTGATGGACTTGTCCTCGAAGCGGATCGTCACGCGGCTCAGCTGAATGCCCTGGACCAGCGGCATGATCGCGTTCGGATCCGCCTGGGCATCGTCCTTGAGCTTCTGTACCTGGGCGACGAGGGCGAGCGGGATATCGCCCGCGCCGGCGCCAAGTTTGAGCGTGCCGATGTCCTTGCCGGCATAGGAGATATCAAAATCAAAGCCCATCTTGTCCGACCCGAAATCCATCGTGCCGTTGCCGCCGATATCGAAGGACAGCGTCGAATAGCCGAGCTGCTTGAGTGTACCGGAGCTGTCCAGCGCGGCGACGGCCGCCTCGGGGATCGCGATATTGGTGATCTTGAAGTCGGTCTTGCCGGCACCGGTAACCGGGTCGCCATCCCAGTTCATTTCATAGCCGTCGGCCGTATAATTCTGTCCGGCTACGGCGAGCGTGATGGCGCCGGAGCTCATTTTCTTGGCGACATTCATGCTGGCGCGCATGACGTCGGTCGGGGTCGGATTGTCGCCGAGAGCCTTGACATACCAATATTCGGCAGAGCTCTTGGGCACGCTCACGACGAAGTCGGCTTCGGTGCCGCCAATTTCGATCTTGGTGTCGTTGTATTCGGCGGCGGCCACCTCGAAGAGGCCGTTGCCCTTGTCGCTGATGCCGCTGAGCTTCATCTGGGCGACCTTCAGGACCATTTGCGGGTCACCCTCTCCAGCCGTCTTCACATTGGCGCTGAGCCCGTCGATCACGATGGAGCCGTCGCTGCCGGTGGAGATCGACTTGTAGGTCGGCTTGGCCTGGAGCTGATTCTCCCAGCTCTTGAGGATGGCGGTGACAAGCGGGGGCTCTTCGGCTGCCCAGGCCGGCGCAATGCTTGACAGGGACGTAAAGAGAATCAATGCGAGCGCCGAGCGCCTGACCAATATCATTTCCTAACCTCTTGAAAAAATTGAATACCCACCCGGGCGGCAGACATTAGGTCAAGCTATGGGAAAAACCAATGGCGAACCTGTGACCAAGTTGGGATTTGCGACGCCAATCCAGGGGATGCGCCGCCCTGTGGGGGGCGACCAACCGGCGCCCTGCGCCGCGAGACGGTCAAATGCCCTAACGGCGGGGGCAGTTGAAACGCCGCAATGAAGGATTAATCTCCGCGTCGGATAATTCCACTCGAGACGGGGCTGTCTCTTAACAAGGGGTTACTATGCGGAGATTCTGGATCGGCGCCGCGGCTGTCCTGGCCGTGGCGGGGCTTGTGGTCGGGCAGGCACAGGCCTCGACGCCGAATGTGAAGTCCAATGTCTCGGTGGCCGACGAAAAGCCGGCACCGAAGAAAAAGAAGATCGTCGAGAAAAAGAAACCCGAGGTGAAAAAGGAACGCCGCATGTCGACGCGGCGCGATTGCGGAAGCTTTTTCGAGTGTCTTTTCAACGGGAAGCGGAGCAGCCGCAGCTCATTCGGGATGAGCGACCGCACGACGCGGTCGACCGTCGCCTTCGCCGACGCGCAATACAAGCCGGGCTCGATCATTGTGCGTACTCCCGAGCGCGCACTTTATTATGTGCTGCCCGGCGGCAAGGCGCTTCGCTACAAAGTCGGCGTCGGCAAGGAGGGCTTCCAGTGGAGCGGCAATTCCAAGATCGGCATGAAAAAGGAATGGCCGGATTGGCGCCCGCCCGCCACGATGATCGCGCGCGAGGCCGCCAAAGGGAACAACATTCCTGCGTACATGGAAGGTGGTCCTAACAATCCGCTTGGCGCCCGCGCCATGTACATCTCCGGCACGTTGTTCCGTATCCATGGCACCAACAATTCCGCCTCGATCGGCGGCGCGGTGTCCTCCGGCTGCATTCGCATGATGAACTCCGACGTGATCGACCTCTATGAGCGGGTCGCGGTCGGTTCGCGGGTCTATGTCTATCAATAGGCCTCGCGAATCTCGCTAAGATGAAGCCGCGGCAGCTCGCCCGCGGCTTTTTTGTCGAAGATCCCCGACCACACGTTTGAGGTCCTCATGGACTGGTTTGCGCCGATCGACTCCTACTGCGAACGCCTGGGGCCAGGACTTCTGGCCGAGCCGCTCAATGCGGCGAGCAACGCCGCCTTCATCATTGCCGCGATCTGGGCGGCTCGGGCGGCATACAGGCGCGGCAGTGAGCCGGTCATCTGGCTCCTCGTGGCCCTCGTATTCGTCATCGGTCTTGGCAGTCTTGCCTTCCACACTTTCGCCAATGGCTGGTCGGCCTTGGCCGATGTCCTGCCGATCACGCTGTTCATCTATGGCTATCTGGCATTCGCGCTGCGCCGCTTCCTGAGGTTCGCCTGGTGGAAGCTCGCGCTCGCGCTAGGCGCTCTGTTCCTCATCACCTACGCCGTCGAAAGCGTCTTGCCGCCCGGCTTCATGAACGGCTCCGGAGCCTACTTGCCGGCGCTGGTGGCGAGCATGCTCGTCTCTCTTCAGCTGCTCCGGCAAGGACACCCGGCGCTGCTCAATGTGGGCCTCGCCTCGATCATCCTGTTCCTGTCGCTGATCTTTCGCACTGCCGACATCGTGCTCTGCTCACTCGTGCCGATCGGCACGCATTTCGTCTGGCACATACTGAACGGCGTCGTCTTGGCGCTCTATCTCGAGGCGGCGATCCGCTACGGTCAGCGCAAACCGTCCTGACGGGGAAAGGGGAATTCTCTGATCCTGCGCCGGCCATTCCAGGGTGGCGCCAGGCGCTCTGAGCGTCGAGGTGCTCCACAAAAAGAACTGGCCCCGGAGGCGCATGCCGTCCGGGGCCCAGTCCTGAAGTATCGCTAAAGAAGATTACTTCTTCTTCTTGGCGGCCTTCTTCTTCGCGGTCTTCTTAGCAGCTTTCTTCTTAGCAGCTTTCTTAGCAGCCATATCTATTTCTCCTGGTTAAATTAGAGCCCCAATAACGCAGGTAAGCCTCACATCCAACGATCGACAGATGACCCATGAAGAATCAACATTTGTCAGACCGTCATCGCAACGTGTTGTCTACCTGTTTGTGTGATTCGGCAATACGCCGACCACATCTGGT
Source organism: Nordella sp. HKS 07 (assembly GCF_011046735.1). NCBI lineage: Bacteria > Pseudomonadati > Pseudomonadota > Alphaproteobacteria > Hyphomicrobiales > Nordella > Nordella sp. HKS 07. The sequence goes on from NZ_CP049258.1 coordinate 5,355,178, forward strand.
ATGTCACCAGAAATCAGCTAACAACCGGTAAACATTGGGAAATCGAGGTTTTTGTCCGTGTGCGGATGAAAAGGCCTCGGATTCATGGGAATCGAGCCGGAATCAAGCATTTTCTTGGTATGCTCCGTATACGGAATAGGAGCCTGAATCGGCGCCGCGGAACCCTTTCCGAGGGGGCTTTTCGACTGTGGCGGCGAAGTCACGCCGGCAAAAATTTTTGTGGAAGGCGGCTCTCGGGAGGCTGAATCGGCTCGATCGGGCCTCGTCGGCGTCGTGTCTGGGGATGCGGAGTTGCTACCGATAGCGATGCGAACCGGGAGGAGCAGGTCGGAAAATCGGCGGGCGAGCACGCCTTCGCCATGTTTTCGACCGGCGACGGACATGATCGGGCGGGCAAGTCCACAAAGACAATGGCCGGGACATGCCCGGCCATTTCAGATCGCTCGATGCCAGCCTTCCGTCTCTTATGAGCAGCCGCTCGTCGAGCCGCAGGTGTCGCATTTGAGGCAGGTGCCATTGCGCACCATCGTGTAGTTGCCGCATTCATTGCAGCTGTCGCCTTCATAGCCCTTCATGCGGGCTTCGGTGCGCCGGTCGAATTCCATGACCTTGGGCGCGGCGTGGACATGGGCATGCTCCTCGTGATGCTCATGCACATGGACCTCGGCGACGCGCGTCTCGGCGACGGCCAGCGCCGACGTGCCATAGCTCTCCGTCGCTCGCATCTGCAGCGCGTGGGCGGGAGAGGCGCTCGCCGGCGCGCTGTTCGACATCACGACGACATTGCGCGTGTTGAGGTTGCGGCGCACGAAGCCAGAGGACAGGACCTTGGCGGCCGGCATGGGCACCGGCGCCGGCGGCGGGGCGCTGCCATCGTCGACACCCTTGCCGAGCGCGTCGAAGCCGATATCGGAAGGCTCGACATGGGCGAGGTCGTGGCGGCCGAGATAGGAGACCGCCAGTTCGCGGAACACATAGTCGAGGATCGACGTGGCGTTCTTGATCGACTGGTTGCCCTGAACGAGGCCCGCCGGCTCGAAGCGCGTGAAGGTGAAGGCCTCCACGAACTTCTCGAGCGGCACGCCATATTGGAGGCCCGTCGACACCGCGATGGCGAAGTTGTTCATCATGGCACGAAGGGCCGTTCCTTCCTTGTGCATGTCGATGAAGATCTCGCCGAGCCGGCCGTCTTCATATTCGCCGGTATGCAGATAGACCTTGTGGCCGCCGACAATCGCCTTCTGGGTATAGCCCTTGCGGCGCTGCGGCATGACTTCCCGGTCGCGCTTGACCATGACCTCGACGATCTTCTCGACGATGGTCTCGACGCGCTGCACCTGGGTCTTGCCGGCGAGCTGCTCGGCCAGATCCTCCTCGGCCTCATCGTCCTCGATGAGCTGCGCCGAAAGCGGCTGGGAGAGCTTGGACCCGTCGCGGTAGAGGGCGTTGGCCTTCAGCGCCAGCTTCCAGGACAAGAGATAGGCCGCGTTGCATTCCTCGACCGAGGCATCGTTCGGCATATTGATGGTCTTGGAGATGGCGCCCGAGATGAAGGGCTGGGACGCCGCCATCATGCGGATATGGCTGTCGACTGATAGATAGCGCTTGCCGAGCCGGCCGCAGGGATTGGCGCAGTCGAACACCGGCAGGTGCTCGTTCTTCAGGCCCGGCGCCCCTTCGAGCGTCATGGCGCCGCAGACATGGATATTGGCGCGCTCGATATCGGCCTTGGAGAAGCCCAGATGGGAAAGAAGGTCGAAGCTGAAATCGTTGAGCTGCTCGTCCGTCAGCTTCAGCGCCGACTTGCAGAAGGCCTCGCCGAGGGTGAACTTGTTGAACACGAACTTGATGTCGAAGGCGGAAGCGAGGCCCGCCTCGATCTTGGCGATCTCAGCGTCTCCGAAGCCCTTGGCCTTCAGCGCCGCGTGATTGAGCGCCGCGCTGTCGGCGAGCGAGCCGTGGCCCACCGCGTAGGAAACGATATTCTCGATCTCCTCGACTCCATAGCCCAGCGTGCGCAGGGCTTCCGGAACTGCCTGGTTGATGATCTTGAAGTAGCCGCCGCCGGCGAGCTTCTTGAACTTCACCAGGGCGAAGTCGGGCTCGATGCCGGTGGTGTCGCAATCCATCACCAGGCCGATCGTGCCGGTCGGCGCGATGACGGTCGACTGGGCATTGCGATAGCCATGCGCCTCGCCGAGGGTCACGGCCTTGTCCCAGGCGGCGCGCGCATGGGCGATGAGGGTCTTGTCGAGGCAGCTCAACTCGTCGAGCGGCACCGGTGCGGTCTTGACGCCCTCATAGCCGACGGCGGCGCCATAGGCGGCGCGCCGGTGGTTGCGCATCACGCGCAGCATGTGGTCGCGGTTCTTGTCGAAGCCGGGGAAGGGGCCGAGCTGCTTGGCCATTTCGGCCGAGGTGGCGTAGGAAACACCGGTCATGATCGCCGAGAGGACGCCGCAAATCGCGCGGCCTTCATGGCTGTCATAGGGGATGCCGGAAGTCATGAGCAGGCCGCCGATATTGGCGAAGCCGAGGCCCAGCGTGCGGAACTCGTAGGAGAGCCTGGCGATCTCCTTGGACGGGAACTGCGCCATCAGCACCGAGATTTCGAGGACGATGGTCCACAGGCGCACGCCATGCTCGAAAGAGGCGACGTCGAACGTGCCTTCCGCCTGGCGGAACTGCAGGAGGTTCAGCGAGGCGAGATTGCAGGCCGTGTCGTCGAGGAACATATATTCCGAGCACGGATTGGAAGCGCGGATCTCGCCGGAGGCCGGGCAGGTGTGCCAGTCATTGATGGTGGTGTGGAACTGGATGCCGGGATCAGCCGACGCCCAGGCGGCGTAGCCGATCTTGTCCCAAAGCTCCCGCGCCGGGATCGTCTTGATCGTCTTGCCGGTGAGGCGCGAGGTCAGGTCCCAATTGCGGTCGCTCTCGACGGCATTCAGGAAGTCGTCGGTGACGCGCACCGAATTGTTCGAATTCTGTCCGGAGACGGTTCGATAGGCCTCGCCGTCCCAGTCGGTGTCATAGGTGTCGAAGGAGAGATCGGTATAGCCCTGGCGCGCGAACTGGATGACCCGCTTGATGTAGTTGTCGGGCACGGTGTTGCGGCGCGCATCCTTGACGGCGCGCTTGAGGGCGGGATTCTTCTCGATCTCAAAGCAGTCGGTGCCGGGACCTTCGCAATTCACGCAGGCCTTCATGATCGCGCTCAGCGCCTTGCGCACAACCTTGGAGCCGGTGACGAGGGCGGCCACCTTCTGCTCTTCCTTCACCTTCCACTCGATATAGTCCTCGACATCCGGATGGTCGATGTCGACCACCACCATCTTGGCGGCGCGGCGCGTGGTGCCGCCCGACTTGATGGCGCCGGCGGCGCGGTCGCCGATCTTGAGGAAACTCATGAGGCCGGAGGACTTACCGCCGCCCGAGAGCTTCTCGTTCTCGCCGCGCAGCTTCGAGAAGTTGGAGCCGGTGCCGGAGCCGTATTTGAACAGGCGCGCCTCGCGCACCCACAGGTCCATGATGCCGCCTTCGTTGACGAGATCGTCGTCGACCGACTGGATGAAGCAGGCATGCGGTTGCGGATGCTCATAGGCCGACTTCGACTTGACGAGCTTGCCTGTTTCGAAATCGACATAGTAGTGGCCTTGGCCCGGGCCATCGATGCCGTAGGCCCAGTGCAGGCCGGTATTGAACCACTGCGGGGAATTGGGGGCGCATTTCTGGGTGGCGAGCATGAAGCAAAGCTCGTCATAGAACGCGCGGGCGTCTTCTTCGCTGTCGAAGTAGCCGCCCTTCCAGCCCCAATAGGTCCAGGTGCCGGCAAGACGGTTGAAAACTTCCTTGGAGCTGACTTCGCCGCGGGTGCGTTCCTTGACGGGAAGCGCGCTCAGCGTCGCGTCGTCAGGGGCCGAGCGCCAGAGCCACGAGGGAACGGTGGACTCTTCGACGCGCTTGAGGGCGACGGGGACGCCCGCTTTGCGGAAGTACTTCTGCGCCAGGATGTCGGACGCGACCTGACTCCAGGAGGAGGGGACCTCGATATTCTCGAGACGGAACACGATGGAACCGTCCGGGTTTTTGATCTCGCTCACCGCCTTTCGGAAATCCAGCCCGTGATAGGCGTCCTGACCAGATTTAGTGTAGCGGCGCTCGATCTTCATAATTTCCCTCGTCTTCTTCAATGTTGGCCCACGGGCGGACGCGCAAGAATCCACCCACCGGCTTCAGTTCACCCGTGTTTGACGACGCAGTACTCCCCATCCACGAAACAACGCCTCGCGGATCAAGCAGCATTATTTTGGGTTTTTTTCTATTTTGAGAGCCGGTTTCTCCCCGGTTCTCCGTACCCCTCAGCCTCAAGACTCAATCTATTACATCGTCCCGGAGACGTCAACAGCTAGTGCGTAACCAAAAGCTTAACACAACATCTTGTGTCCACAGCTTGACGGCGGTCTGTGGATAACCGAGATTGCGCCACGATTCGGGAGACCCCGGCAAGGAAACCTTGCGCTTGACTGGCAAAAGGCCGGAAAACCCCCGATTCTCAGACTGCCTTACGCTGGGACGCCGACCACCGTCGGTAGCGCGGGCGACCCGAGGTCACCCGGCGAGCCCGGACAGTCAGTGCGCGAGAGGGGAGCGGTGCGCGTCCTTCTCCACCCGCCGCACGAATATCAGGGCCATGAGCCCTGCCAGCGTGATCAGCGCCAGCAGCATCCAGGCGTCGTTGATCGCCATGACCAGCGACTGTTTCTGGAGATCGGGCATCAGATCCATGAGCCGCATCGAATCGAGCCCGCCTTCGATATCGGCGGGCGTCAGCCCGAAGAGCTCGAGCGTCGCCGGGTCGCCCGCCTTGATTTTCTCGGTCAGCATGTCGGCGTGCTGAGGGCCGCGCGTGAACATCACCGTGTCGATCAGCGATATGCCGATGGCGCCGCCCAGATTGCGCATCATGTTGAAGAGGCTGCTGCCGTCGCCGATATCCTTGGGCGCGAGCTGGGACAGCGCGATATGGGTGGGCGCGAGCAGGCACAGCATGATGGATGCGCCGCGGATGACCTGCGGCCAGAACATCTCATTGAAATCTGTGTCGCCTGTCTGCTGCATGCTCAAGGCGAGGCCGAAGGCGAAGACGAGGAATCCCGCGACGGTGAGAATCCGCGCATCGACACGCTTTTCGAGCTGCACCGCGACGGGAGCCATCAGGAGCTGAGCGGCCCCCGTCACCAGCATGATCTCGCCGATCCGCAACGGGCCGTGTCCGCGCACGAAAGACAGGAAGACCGGCATCAGATAGACCATGCCGAAGAGGGCGGCACCAAGCGCAAAGCTCAGCACGCAACCGGCGGCGAAATTGCGCTGGCGCAAAAGCGCGATGTCGACGATTCGGTTGTCGTGGGCGAGGGTACGCTGAATGAAAGCGGTCGCCAGGATGACGGTCGTCGCGAGAAGGCCGAGCACCGTGCCTGATATCCAGCCGTCATCGGGCGCCTGCTTGAGCGCTATCTCGAAGGCGGCAAGCGCCAAGGCCAGGCACAGCAGGGACACCCAGTCGAGTTTCTTGAAATGGGTGATGTCGTAGGCTTCGGGCGCGAAGCTCTTCGCGGCTATGGCCAGCGCGAGGAGGCCCGGCAGGACGTTGATAAGGAAGAGCCAGTGCCAGGATGTGGTCTCGGTAATCCAGCCGCCGACAATGGGCCCGAGCGTCGGCGCCAGCACCGCGACAATGCCGGCGATGGTGGTCGCAAGCACTTCGCTTGATTTCGGAAACAGCAGGAAAACGGCGGCGAAAACCAGAGGGATGAGCACGCCGCCGGCAAATCCCTGTACGACGCGCGCGGCGATGAGGGAGGTGAAATCGAAGCTGAAGGCGCAGGCGATGGACGCGACCGTGAAGACGCTGAGCGCGATGATGAAGGTGCGCTTGAGCCCGAGCCCCCGGATGAACAGCCCGGTGAGCGGGATGGCGATGATCTCGGCGATCAGATAGGCCGTCTGGATCCAGCTCATGCGGTCGGCGCCGATCGCGAGCGCCTCCTCGATGACCGCAAGAGACGTCACCACGACCTGTATGTCGAGGATCGCCATGAACATGCCGACGCACATCGCGGCGAATCCGGCCCAACTGGCGGCGTCGGCTTTAGGGCTGTCGGCGGAGAGCTGCGTCATTGGCGATCACAATCTGGCGAGGAGGACCCTGAATAGCAAAGACGCGGCAATGATTCGAGGATGGCGGCTCCGCCTGATTCGGCGTAGTCTCGGATCATGCGATATTTGCTGATATTGTCGCGGAAATTGCTAGCCACCCCGGCGGTGGCATGAACCTGTGTCGCTCCCGCCTTGTTCTTGACATGAGGTTTTTGGTAAGTCCGGCGCATGTCCCGAAAACCTCGTCTGCCGCCGCGTCGTAGAATCCCTGTGACTTTCCTCTCTTAACGAGCCGCCGGCCGCATGGAGTATATTCAGCCCTATCTCGATTATTTCAGCCAGAATCCCGGCTGGGCGATCGCCATCGTCTTCCTGATCGCCTTCGGCGAGGCCTTGCTCATCATTGGCCTGTTCGTGCCCTCGACCGCGGTATTGGTGGGGGCGGGCATGCTGGTCGGCACGGGGCATCTTGCGTTCTGGCCGGTTTTCGCCGCCACCGCCATCGGCGCCATATTGGGCGATCAATTGTCCTATTGGGCCGGGCGCCTCTTCGGCGAGAGGCTCAAAACGCTGTGGCCGCTCAACCGCTATCCGGTGTTGGTGGCGCGCGGCGAGGACTTCGTGCGCCGGCATGGTGGCAAATCGATCGCCATCGGCCGTTTCGTGCCGGGTGTCAAAGCCGTGGTGCCCGGCATCGTCGGCATGTTCGGCATGGGGCAGATCTATTTCGCGGTCATCAACTTCACTTCGGGTCTGTTTTGGGCGCTGACCCACATTCTGCCCGGCATGTTGTTCGGCCAGGTGCTGGCGCTGGCGGGCGATCTCAGCGAGAGGCTGCTGATCGTTCTTCTGGTGCTGCTCGTCGTGCTGGCGGTTGCCGGCTGGCTCATCCGCCTGTTCATCGGCGGGCTCGGGCCGGTCATCGAACGCGGCCAGAACCGTTTTGCTTCCTGGGCGGATGGGCAGCCGGGCCGTTTCTGGCCGCGTATCGGCGCCCTCATTTCGCCGACGCATCCCGGATCGCTGGCGATCATTCTCTTCGCCGCCGTGGCGGTGACGGCGCTCATCGGTTTCATCCACCTCATGAGCAGCGTCTTTGGTCAGTCGGCCCTGATCAATGCCGATCTGTCGGTCCACAACATGATGCAGGGCCTGCGCAACGCGCCGGCCGATGAGATCATGACCATGATCACGATGCTCGGCGACGGTGCCGTCATGGGGGTGGTCGGTGCCGCCATCGTGCTCTGGCTTTTGTGGCGACGCCAATGGCGCATCGCGGTCGCAGCCTTCGTCACCATCGCCGCCGCGCGGCTCTTCGTTCCCTTGATGAAGCTGTGGCTGCAGCGGCCCCGTCCGGTGGAACTGAGCGGCCTGCCGGAAATTTTCAGCTTCCCCTCTGGTCACACGACCTTCGCCACCGTGACGCTGGGCGTCCTCGCCGTGCTGGTGACGCACGGCTTGCGCAGCTGGGGCAAGTCGGTCGTCTTTGCCGGCATCGGCATCGCCGTCATCGCCATTTCCTACTCGCGCATCTATCTCGGCGCTCATTGGATGTCGGATGTTCTGGGCGGGTTTCTCTTCGGCTCGGTAATGATCGCCGCCTTCGGCATCGCCATCGAGGCCGCGCCGTCACGCCGGATCCAGCCGATTGGCCTCAGCATCGCCGTCCTCCTGGCATTCCTTGCCGCAGGCACCGTCCATATCAGCCGCGACTATGCGGCCAATGCGGAGATCTATGCGCCACGCGAGGCGATCATTCTCTATGACCGCGAGCAGTGGGAGACCGGTTCGTGGACAGGTCTGCCCGCCCGGCGCATCGACCTGGCCGGGCGCAATGAGGAGAAGTTCTCCGCGCAATGGGCCGGCGATCTTTCTCCCCTCGCGGATGCGCTCACCAAGGACGGCTGGACCGAGGAAGGCAAGTGGTCCTGGAATCTGGGGCTTGCCTATCTCGACCCCAATCGCAGCCTCGCCGAGCTGACGCCGCGCCCGGCGCTGCATCGCGGCCGCGCGGCCGACCTCACCTGGACCAAGCCCATCACCGGGGATGCAAATCAGCGGCTGGTGCTGCGCGCCTGGAAGACGGATGTGATGATCAGTATGGGCGACAAGTCTTTCCCGGTCTATGTGGTGAGCCTGATGCGCGAGCGTCTGCGCCGTGATCTCAATCTCTATGCGGTGCCCTCGGCGATCTTTCCCAAGCCGGCCGAGCTCGATTCCTTCGCCGCCTTGCTGCGCTCCATAGTCGGCGTGCGGATCGTCGCGGCGCGCGGGCTCGAGGCCAGGGAGGGCCTGACCCTCGTGGATGCCATACAATGAGCCGGGCTGGACAAAACCGGCCGTTTCCGCCATTCAGGGGGCAGAGGTACTGACGTGATTGACTTTCTAAAGCAGTTTTTCTCCTGGTGGAGCGGGCAGACCCTTGGTCTGCGATTCTATACGTGGCGTAAGGGTGAGTTCGTCGGCGAGGACGAGTTCGGCAACCGCTATTTCCGGGCGCCTTCGGCGCTGCCCCGGTCGATCGCCGAGCGCCGCTGGGTTGTTTACAATGGCTATGCCGAAGCCTCCGCGATCCCGCCTGGCTGGCACGGCTGGATGCATCACCGTGACGCCAATCCGCCCGCCAAGAACGGCTACAAGCCGCGCGAATGGGAAAAGCCGCATCATCCGAATCTGACCGGGACGGCACAAGCCTATCGTCCGCCCGGCAGCATCATCGGGACTGCCAAGCCTCGGCCCGCAAAGCCCGATTACGAGGCATGGCGGCCGGAATAGCCGGCCATTCCGGCCCGTTGCTGCCACAATTTGCAGGTTTTCTTGAGTTCCGAAGCGCTTTCCGGCCGAAGTTGCCCGACTTTGGCGAGGGGGAGGCGTTGAGAATTTATGCTATCGAGATCCGGTCCCCGCGGATGATTCCCTCCGCAGGACAGAGTTTCAAACCGTTCCATGGCCCGGGTCGCAAGGGACCGCATCATGAAAAACACCACTGTTGAAACCGCCATCGGCGCGCTGGTTATTCTGATCGCCGCCGGCTTCTTCCTCTTCGCCTATTCGACCTCGGGGGCAGGCACCGCATCGGGCGGCTACACCCTCAAGGCCGAGTTCGACAATGTCGCCGGGGTCAACACCGGCACCGATGTCCGTCTTGCCGGCATCAAGGTCGGTACTGTGGTCAGCCAGACGCTGAACCCCGATAACTATCAGGCGGTCGTCACCATGACGATCGATCCCAAGCTGAAGCTCACCGACGACACGACGGCCAAGATCACCTCGGAAGGGCTACTCGGCTCGAATTTCGTGGCGCTCGATCCGGGCGGCTCGGAGACCCTGCTCGCTGACGGCGGCGAAATCGTCAATACGCAAGGGGCAGTCGATATCTGGTCGCTGATCTCGCGGGCGATGTTCGAAGGCAAGGGCAGCGGTGGCGACAAGCCGGCCGAGAACACCGCGCCGCAGACGCCGGCACCGGAAACCCAGCCGCAATGACGGCCGATACCGCGCCGCGCCAGACTTGGTCGGCATCCTCCTACGATACGCACGCGCGTTTCGTCTCCGACCTCGCGGGCGGCGTGCTCGACTGGCTGTCGGCGAGGAAGGGCGAGCGTATACTCGATCTCGGTTGCGGTGACGGTGTCCTGACGGCCGACCTTGCCGCCCGCGGCGCCAAGATGGTCGGCGTCGATTCGAGCGAGGATTTCGTCACCACCTGCAAGGCCCTTGGTCTCGACGCCCGCTTGATGGATGGCGAGGATCTGACCTTCGAGAGTGAGTTCGATGCCGTCTTCTCGAACGCGGCACTGCATTGGATGACGCGGCCCGAGCGCGTGGTCGCCGGCGTCCGGCGCGCGCTCAAGCCGGGCGGCCGTTTCGTTGCTGAATTCGGCGGCCATGGCAATGTGGCGGCGATTATGACGGCGCTCGAGGCCGTGGCCAGAGGTCATGATGTCGATAGGGCGCTGGCTCATCCCTGGTACTTTCCCACCACCGAAGCCTATCAGGCGATCCTGGAGAAACACGGATTCGAGGTGAAGCGCATCGCGCTCATCCCGAGGCCGACGCGGCTCAAGACCGGCATGGCCGCGTGGCTCAGCGTCTTCCGTCAGCCTTTCTTCGCGCAGTTCGGCGCCCGCGCGGATGAAGTGGTGCGCGAGACCGAGGACCTTCTGCGCGTGGCTCTGTGCGACGACGCGGGCAATTGGACGGCGGACTATGTGCGTTTGCGTGTCGAGGCGAAGAAGTTATGAGACGTATCGTCGTGCCGCTTGCTCTGCTTGCCGCGATTACGCCGGCCCGGGCCGAGCGCATCTCCAATCCGATCGCCGTCTTTGCCGGCCTCGACAAGATCACCGGCCTCACCACCACCTTCGAGGCCAAGATCGGTGAGGAGAAGCGTTTCGGCGGCCTCTATGTGAAGGCCGATGCCTGCTATACGCGCGACATCACCGAAGAGCCCAAGACGACTTCCTTCGTCGAGGTCGAAGAGATCGAACCGGACGAGACGCGCAAGAAGATATTCTCGGGCTGGATGTTCGCGGAAAGCCCGGGCTTGAGCGCCGTGGAGCACCCGATCTACGACGTATGGCTCACCGGCTGCCGAGACCCGAACGCGCCGCCGCCGGTCGTCGAGCAGGCGCCCGATACACAGCCCCAGGGCAGCGAGCAGGAAAGCGAGCCTGAAGATTGACTCGTGACGCACTCCGCCTGAACGCTTTTCATCTCGTCGAAGCTTCGATCGCCGGGTTGCGTCAGGCGCTCGATGAGGGGCGTGTCACCAGCGTCGAGCTGGTTGGCGCCTACTTGCGCCGCATCGCGTATTACGACCGCCACGGGATTGCGCTGAACGCCGTTCCGGTGCTCGATCCGCGGATGTTCGAAGCCGCGGCCGCCTCCGACCAGCGCCGCCGCGAGGGCAGGGTGCTGGGACCGCTCGACGGTATTCCCTACACGGCCAAGGACAGCTATCGCGCCAAGGGACTGACTGTCGCCTCCGGCTCGCCGGCTTTCGAGCGGCTTGTCGCGCACGATGATGCCTTCACGATCGAACGGTTGCGGCAGGCCGGCGCCGTCCTCATCGGCCTCACCAATATGCCGCCCATGGCCAATGGCGGCATGCAGCGCGGCGTCTATGGCCGTGCCGAAAGTCCTTATAACGGCGATTATCTGACGGCCGCTTTTGCTTCCGGCTCGTCCAATGGTTCGGGCACCGCGACGGCGGCAAGCTTTGCCGCCTTCGGGCTCGGCGAGGAGACATGGTCGTCGGGCCGGGCGCCGGCCTCCAACAACGCGCTCGTCGCTTATACGCCCTCGCGCGGCGTGATCTCGGTGCGCGGCAACTGGCCGCTGGTGCCGACGATGGATGTCGTGGTGCCGCATACACGCGGCGTCGATGATCTGCTGGAGCTCCTCGATGTGATCGTCGCCGACGATCACACGGCGCGCGGCGATTTCTGGCGCATCCAGCCCTGGGTGGAGATACCGCCGAGCTCGGCCTTGCGCCCCAAGAGCTATCGGGATCTCGAGATCAGTGGCGCTCTCTGCGGCAAGCGGCTGGGCGTGCCGCGCATGTATATCGGCCGCGACATGGAAGCCACGGCGCCGATCGAGACACGGGCGTCGGTGATCGCTTTGTGGGAAAAGGCGGCGCGCCAGCTGGAAGCGCTGGGCGCCGAGGTGGTCGAGGTCGATTTCCCGGCGGTGTCGAATTACGAGCGCGACCGACTAGGCGCCAAATCGATGGTCGACAGAGGTCTGGTTCCCAAGAGTTTCGAGACTCACGAGCTGGGGCTGCTCTGCGCCTGGGCCTTTGACGACTTCCTGCGCGCCAATGGCGATCCCGCTTTCGCGGATCTTGCTTCCGTCGAGGGCGACAAGATCTTTCCGCATCCGCCCGGCACGCTGCCTGAGCCACTTGATGCGAGCCTCAGCGGTCTGGTCGATCTGGCGAAGCAGGGGCTCGTCCCGCTCGCCGAGATCCCCGACATGGAAGAAGGGCTGAAGGGTCTGGAGGCGACGCGGCGCGTCGATTTCGAGGACTGGATGGCCGATCTCGGCCTCGATGCCGTGGTGTTCCCGGCCGTAGCCGATGTCGGCAAGGCCGATGCCGATGTGAACGAGGAGTCGGCCAGTCTCGCCTGGCGCAACGGGACCTGGGTCGCCAACGGCAATCTGGTGCCGCGCCATCTCGGCATCCCGACCGTCACGGTGCCGATGGGGATCATGTCCGATATCGGCATGCCGGTCGGCCTGACCATCGCCGGGAAGGCCTATGACGACACGCGCCTTTTGCGCTTCGCCGCGGAATTCGACCGCGCCGCAAAGCTGCGCGCGGTCCCGCCACGCACACCGGAACTGCCTGATGACATCTTCCCGGAACGACGCCCGATCGGGCCGCCAACTTCTGCCGGGGTGAAGCTGACGGTTGTCGCCGAGACGCGGCCGCTCGACGCCGGTTTCGACGAGATTCTGGCGCGCGTCGAACTGCTGTCGGAGGGAGATCTCGATCTTGCCGGCGCATCGATCCAGATTCATGTGAATGGCGCGCCGGCGGACATCGTTGCCGAGGATCTCGCCTGGTCAGTGCGTCGGAAAGTGGCTGTTGCGGAACACCAAGCCAGCCACAGCGTCTGGCGTCCGCCCTATGGCTCGATCATCACAGCCGTGATTCGGCTTGCCGACGGTCGCTGCGCCGGCGCCTTTGCCGTTACCGGCGGAATTTAGAGCGCCGGACGCTCACATGGAATCGGTCCGGCGCTCTAACTCTTTGATTTGCGCATCGGATTATCCGAAAACCGCTTCGCGCTTTTCGGTCCGATGCTGTAGCTCTATTTTTCGCCGGCCAGCCGCAGGACGAGTTCGGGATCGCGATCGCCCTGGAATTTGAAGAATTCGGCATCCTGCTCGATGGCGCGCTCAAGCAGCTGGTGGTATTCGGCGCGACTGATGGAGCGGGCGCCCAGGCTTTCGAGATGCGGCGTCGTAAACTGGGCGTCGAGCAGGATGAAACCGCCGGCCCTGAGCCTCGCCACCAGATGGACGAGCGCCACCTTGCTGGCATCGGTCTCGCGCGAGTACATGCTCTCGCCGAAAAACGCGCCACCGATCCTGACCCCGTAGAGTCCGCCGACCAGCTGGTTGCGCTGCCAGCATTCGACCGAATGGCAGCAGCCCATCCTGTAGAGCTGGCCGTAGAGCGACTTGATGCGCTGGTTGATCCAGGTCGTCCTGCGGTCAGGCATCCTCTCGGCGCAAGCCGCCATCACGTCGGTGAAGGCCGTGTCGATGCGTATGTCGAAGCGGCGCTGGCGGATGCGCTTGCGCAGCGAATGCGAGATATGCAGGCCGTTGAGCGGGAATATTCCGCGCTCCTCCGGTTCCACCCAATAGAGTGCATTGTCCTCCGCACTCTCCGCCATCGGAAAAATCCCGGCGGCATAGGCCTTGAGCAGGATTTGCGGCGTGATGGTGGACATATATCTTACGGGTTGTTGATCAGGTACTTCTCAAGCCAGTGGATATCGTAATGACCATCAATGATATCAGGTTCGGCGACGAGTCGCTGGAATAAGGGGATGGTCGTCTCGACCCCTTCGATAACATACTCACTCAGAACCCGGCGCAGCCGCATCAGGCATTCGGTCCGCGACTTCCCGAACACGATGAGCTTACCAATCAGGCTGTCATAATATGGCGGGATGCGATAGCCGGCATAGAGGGCGGAATCGATGCGCACGCCGAGGCCCCCCGGCACATGCACATTCTCGACGCGCCCCGGCGAGGGCGCGAAGGTCTTGGGATTCTCCGCATTGATACGGCATTCGATGGCGTGGCCCGCAAAGGTGATATCGTCCTGCTCATATTTGAGCGGGGCTCCCGCGGCGATACGGATCTGTTCCTGCACGAGATCGAGGCCGGTGAGCATCTCCGTCACCGGATGCTCGACCTGGAGGCGGGTGTTCATCTCGATGAAATAGAATTCGCCATTCTCATATAGGAACTCGACAGTGCCGACGCCCTCGTAGCTGAGCTTCTGCATGGCCTTGGCCACGCGTCCGCCGATCGCCTCGCGCTGCGCCGCGTTGAGGGCGGGGGAATGAGCCTCCTCCCAAACCTTCTGGTGGCGCCGCTGCAGCGAGCAGTCGCGCTCGCCCAGATGCACCGCGCGGCCCTGACCGTCGCCCAACACCTGGATCTCGATATGGCGCGGCTTCTCGAGGTACTTCTCGAGATAAACATCGCCATTGCCGAAGGCGGCCTTGGCTTCCGTCTGCGCCGTCTGGATGGCGTTCTCGAGCTCGGTTTCGCTGCGCGCCACTTTCATGCCGCGCCCGCCGCCCCCGGCCGTCGCCTTGATCAGCACCGGATATCCGATATCCCGGGCGACGCGCCGGGCTTCGCCGATATCGCTGATGCCGCCTTCCGATCCCGGCACCACCGGGATGCCAAGCTCCTTGGCCGTTCGCTTGGCTTCGATCTTGTCGCCCATGGTTCGGATGTGAGCCGAGGAGGGGCCGATGAACTTGATATTGTGCTCTTCGAGGATCTCGGCGAAGCGCGCGTTCTCGGAAAGGAAGCCGTAGCCCGGATGGACGGCCTCGGCGCCGGTGATCTCGCAGGCCGCCACGATGGCGGGAATGTTCAGGTAGCTGTCGCGCGCCGGCGGCGGGCCTATGCAGACGCTTTCGTCGGCGAGCCTTACATGCATCGCCTCCTCGTCGGCCGTCGAATGCACGGCGACGGTATGGATACCAAGCTCGCGACAGGCGCGCATAACGCGAAGGGCGATCTCGCCGCGATTGGCAATGAGGATCTTGTCGAACATCGCTCGCTCTACTCGATCAACACAAGGGCTTCGCCATATTCGACCGGACTGCCGTTCTGGACGTAGATCTGGGTGATCTTGCCGGCCCGGGGCGCGGGAATCTGGTTCATCGTCTTCATGGCCTCGATGATGAGGAGTGTCTGGCCCGCTTTGACCTCGGTGCCGACCTCGACGAAATTCGGTGCCCCCGGCTGCGCGGCCCGGTAGACGGTGCCGACCATAGGCGACTTGACCGCGTCGGCCGGAATAACCGCTGCGGCGGGAGCCGCCGCGACGGCCGGTGCCGCCGCGACCGCTGCCACCGGTGCCGCATGGGCCGGGGCGGGGGCCGCCGCATAAACGGTTCCGCCGCGCGAGACCCGGACGCGCACGCCGCGCTGCTCCAGCTCGATCTCCGATAGCCCGGTCTCGTTGAGCAGGTCGGCGAGGTTGCGGATCAGCGCGAGCTCGCCCGTTTCGGCCCCCGGTTGGGGCTTGGACTTGACGGGCGGTGCTTTCTTCTTCGAGGGCATGGTGTGTCTTACCCCTTCTTGACTGTCAGGATTTTGTGGATTGCGTCGAGAGCGAGCTCATAGCCATGCCCGCCGAAGCCGCATAGCACGCCATCGGCGATCGGTGAAACATAGCTGTGATGCCGGAACGGCTCGCGCTTGTAGATATTGCTGAGATGGACCTCGATGAGCGGCAGCTGCGCGATGCGCAGCGCGTCATGGATGGCAACCGACGTGTGCGTATAGGCGCCGGCATTGAGGATGATGCCGCTCGCAGCGCTGCGCGCCTCCTGGATCCAGGAAACGATCTCGCCCTCGTGGTTGCTCTGGCGGCAGGAAATGTCCAGCCCGAGGGTCTTGGCCTTGCGCTGGCACCGTTCCTCAAGTCCGGCCAGCGTTTCATGGCCGTAAACGTCGGGTTCGCGCAACCCGAGCATGTTCAGGTTGGGCCCGTTAATGACAAGGACTGGTTTCATTACAGCGCTTATAGGCGGTCAGGCGTGCTTCGTGAAGGCTACAGCATCGGTTCGCCGGCCGTGAAAACGACCTGCGGGCGATCTGATGCGGAAATCAACGCGATAGCGCGCCCACCCCTCAGCAAAGCTTGCATCCGCCGTTGTCGCGGACTTGCTTGACCACCGAGGCGAGGGCTTCATAGCCGACCGCCCCCGGGATGACGGTTTCATCAATGATGAAGGCGGGGGTGCCCTGGATATTGAGGGTATCGGCCAGTTGCATATTGCGGGCGATGACCTGGTTGACCTCGTCGGCCGCCATGTCGGCCTTGAGCTTTTTCACATCGAGGCCGGTCGCCTTGGCGATCTGGTCAGCGACTGATTCGTCGATCCGACCCTCATGCGCCATCATCGCCATGTGATATTCCCAGTATTTCCCCTGCTTGCGCGAGGCGAGCGCGGCGCGCGCCGCATAGACCGAGCCCGGGCCGAGAATGGGGAATTCCTTCATCACCAGCTTGAGGTCCTTGTCGTTCTCGATCATCTTCATGACATCCGGGAACGCCCTTTTGCAGTATCCGCAATTATAGTCGAAGAACTCGACCACGGTGACCTTGCCATTGGGATTGCCGCCGATCAGATCGTCCTTGCTGCGGAAAATCTCCGGGGACATGGCTTTCAGCGAATCGGTACGGGCCGCGTTCTCGGCTTCCTGCTGCTTGCGCTCGAGCTCCTGCATGGCATCGCGCACCACTTCCGGATTCTCCATCAGATACTGACGGACTATGTCGCCGAGCTCCTTCTTCTGAACATCGTTGAACTCCGCCGCCTGGGCGGGGAGAACGAAAAGGGCGATCATAGCGATCAGGATGGCACGGATGGTCATAAGCATGAGAGTTCCTTAACGGGATAGGCAAGCGCGGCACAATGCGCTCATTCAGGGAGCCGGTCTACTAGTCGTCGCTCCGATTCACGAAGTTCAATATGTCGTTAGCGCGCAGCCAGTCGGGCGAGCCGCGCTTCAGGGTCGCCATGGCGATCTTGGCCTTCTCGGTGGCGAGTTCCTTATCGCCCCGGTAATAGGCGAATTCGGCGGTGGCGAGATCGGCGCGCGGAATGTCGCCCAATATGCCATAGGACATGGCCATGAACTGATAGAGGCTTGCCGTGTCGTCCTCTGTCTTGCGCGCAAGCTTGAGCTCGGTCAGGGCGGCTTGGGCATTTGGCTTGCTTTCGGTGCCGAGCAGGGCCTGCGCCAGCATGATGCGGATGAGCCCGCTGTTGGGCAGCATTTTCACGGCCTGGCGCAGGGGGGGCGATGGCCTCCGCCGGCTGGCCTCCTTCGAGCAGCGCCTGGCCCTTCAATTCATAGAAATAGGGATCGCTCGGCAAGTCGCGGATGAGCGTGTCGATCACTTTGACGGCGTTGCGCGTATCGCCGCTGCGGAACATCGCGATCGAGCGCGCATAGCGGGCAGGAAGGCTCGTATCAGATGTGGGATAGCGCTGGAAGACGATCTGCGCCGGCTGCAGGAAGCCGGTGAGCTTCGCCTGCATCAGCTTGTGCCGCAGCATGATCTCAGGCTTGTCCGGCGTGTTGAAGTATTTGCTCGCCTTCGCCGCTACTTCGAGATTGCGTATGCGGTCGAGCGGCATGGGATGCGACAGCACATAGGGATCGACATTCTGCAACGACGCCATTGCTTGGTTGGCGAGCTTCTGAAACAGGGTCAGCATGCCCTTGCCCGACTGACCCGTCGCGGTCAGGTACTTGATGGCCGCCTGGTCGGCCGAAGCTTCCATGGCGCGCGCGTAGCTCAACACCATGCGCTGGGCGAGGCCTTGCGAGCCCATCATGATGCCGCCGCCCGCTTGCGCCAACTCACCTTCGCCCGCCGCCGCGCCGCCGGCGACCGCCGCCACGCCGAGCAGCATGCCGATAATGACGGCCGTGCTCTTGCGGTCGATCTCGTTCTGCATGCGGGCGAGATGGCCGCCGGCGATATGGCCGGTCTCGTGGGCCAGAACGCCGATCACCTCATTGGGAGTCTTGGCCTGGGTCAGAAGCCCGGTATGAATGAATATGCGCTGGCCGCCGGCCACGAAGGCGTTAATGCGCGGGTCGTTGATGATGTAGACATGCACCGAGCCCGGATTCAGTCCCGCCGCCTGGAAAATCGGCTTGGTGTAGAGCCGCATCAGGCTCTCGATCTCAGCGTCGCGGATGAGAGAGGGGCCCTTCCGTTTACTTTGCGCGAATGCGGGCGGCGCCAGCGTCGCGACCGCGACGCTGATTGCACACAGGACAGCAATGATGCGGCGCGCAGCCATCGCTCCTCCGATTGAAGCGCAGTTCAAAGCATCTCTCGGCAGCAAATGAGGCGAGTTTGAGGCTTGCCTCACCTTGCCTGCGAGCTATCCCCGCTTGCTCCACCAGCCTGGCTTGGCCTGCGCCGGACGCTCCGAGACGGTGGGAGCGGGCGGCTGCCATTTCGGCGGCTGATAGGCCTCTACCGGAGCGGGCGCGGGCTCGGCCTTGGGTGTTTCGACCGGCTTCGACGCCGGGGGCGCCTCGAAACGGGGCTCATGGCGTTCCTCGCGCGGCGGAGCGGCGTCATGGCCGCCCGGCGCCTCGTGTCGGCTCTGCGCATGCTCGGCAGGAGCATCGCCATGGCCGTTGCGTTCGCCGCGGTCGCGGTTCCTCCGCCCACGGCCCCATCTGTCACGCCGGCCGCGATTGCGCTCGCCGCGGCCTTCCTGATCACCACGCCCCTCGCGCGTCTCCTGAATGCCCTGTTCGACGGTCTCGCTTTCGGGTGCCGGCTCATCGTCACCTGGCTCGAAAGACGCTTGTGGTTCGAGGCTCGGCTGGTCGCCCATGCCCGGAATCTCGTCGTGCTCGCCGCCATTGCCGTTGAAGGCCTGATCGCGCTCCTGGCCACGGCGTCCACCGCGGCGGCCACGCCGCCGACGCCGGCGGCGCGAACTGTCGCCGTTGCCGTTGTGATCGCCTTGTTCGGCGCGCTCGGCCTGGCTTTCGCTTTCTCTCTCTTCTTCTTCCTCAGCCTCGGGCATTGCCTCGGCTTCGGGTTCCTCTTCCCGCTCCTGGAAGGCAGTGTCGATCTTGACCGGCGGCGCAGCGGTCTTGCGCTGCGGAACGCTGCGCTCGCCGGCACGTTCGATCAGAACCTGCGAGCCCTTCACGTCGTCGCTCGGCACGATGAAGATCGAAATGCCATAGGTGGCTTCTAGATCGAGCAGATGGTTGCGCTTCTCGTTCAGCACATAAGCGGCCACGTCGCGGTGGCATTTGACAGTGAGATTCTCGGCCTTGCGGCCGATGAGATGTTCCTCGATGGCGCGCATGATCGAGAGCGCGCAGGAGGACACGGAGCGCACGATACCGCGGCCTTCGCAATGCGGGCAGGTGCGGGTCGAGCCTTCGAGGAGGCTCGGCCGCAGGCGCTGGCGCGACATTTCGAGCAGGCCGAAATGGCTGATACGACCAACCTGGATGCGGGCGCGGTCGTTCTTCAGCGCTTCCTTGAGACGGCGCTCGACGGAGCGGTTGTTGCGCTTCTCCTCCATGTCGATGAAGTCGATGACCACAAGTCCGGCGAGGTCACGCAGGCGCAATTGCCGGGCGATCTCGTCGGAGGCCTCGAGATTGGTCTTGAGCGCGGTGTCCTCGATATTGTGCTCGCGGGTCGCTTTTCCCGAGTTGATGTCGATCGATACCAGGGCCTCGGTCTGGTTGATGACCATATAGCCGCCGGACTGCAGCGTGACGGTCTGCGAGAACAGGCTGTCGAGCTGGGTTTCTACCTGGAAACGCGAGAACAGCGGGCGGTTGTCCTTGTAGGGCTTCACGTTGCGCGCATGACTCGGCATGAGCATTTTCATGAAGTCCTTGGCCTCGCGATAGGCCTCGTCACCCTCGACCTGAACCTCGTCGACATCCTTGCTGTAGAGATCGCGGATCGAGCGCTTGATCAGGCTGCCTTCCTCGTAGACGAGGGCAGGAGCGGTCGAGGACAGCGTCAGGTCGCGGACGTTCTCCCACAGCCGCATCAGATAGTCGAAATCACGCTTTATCTCGGTC
Source organism: Nordella sp. HKS 07 (assembly GCF_011046735.1). Classification (NCBI taxonomy): domain Bacteria; kingdom Pseudomonadati; phylum Pseudomonadota; class Alphaproteobacteria; order Hyphomicrobiales; genus Nordella; species Nordella sp. HKS 07. The sequence goes on from NZ_CP049258.1 coordinate 5,375,206, forward strand.
TTGGTGCGCTGGGCGCCGGCGGTGCGCACGATGAGCCCCATGCCGGCCGGCACTTCGATGTCGCGGGTGACCTCCTTCAGCCGGCGGCGATCCGTCGAATCGGTGATCTTGCGCGAGATGCCGCCGCCGCGCGCCGTGTTGGGCATCAACACGCAGTAGCGGCCCGCGAGAGAGAGATAGGTGGTAAGGGCCGCGCCCTTGTTGCCGCGTTCTTCCTTGACGACCTGGACCAGGATCACCTGTCGGCGCTTGATGACTTCCTGGATCTTGTAGACGCGCCGCTGCGACCGCCGGCGGCGTTGCGGCACTTCCTCGAGAGCATCCTCGGCGCCGATGGAATCGACCTTCTGCGCCTCGGCGTCCTCTTCCACCGTTTCGATGCCGTCACCGATCTCGGCGGGGAGGCCATGCTGGACCTGCGGCGCGGCGACGGGGTCGGCTTCACGTGCTTCGGGCGCTGCCGCATCGGCGGCAGTGTCGCCGTTGTGAGCCTCACGGACCTCGGTTTCACCCTCACCAGTCTCATCGGCCGACGATTCGGCCTCCTCATCATGCGCATCGCTGCGCGAGGAGTTCATATCGTCGTCGTGATGGCGGGCGTCCTCTTCTTCCTCCCGCAACAACGCCTGCCGGTCAGCGACCGGGATCTGGTAGTAGTCGGGATGGATTTCCGAGAAGGCGAGGAAACCGTGACGGTTGCCGCCGTAATCGACAAAGGCCGCCTGCAGCGACGGCTCAACGCGCGTCACCTTGGCGAGGTAGATATTGCCTTTTAGTTGCTTGCGCGCGGCGCTTTCGAAATCGAATTCTTCGATGCGGTTGCCGCGAACCACCACCACGCGGGTTTCTTCCGCGTGGGTGGCGTCGATGAGCATCTTGCTGCCCATATGTCCTTATCCTTTGCGTCGGCCGGGGGCAGGGCGGCTTCCGTCTCGGTTCCGGGCAGGAGACGTTGTGAAGACCTGTGCGCCGGCGAGCGCGTAATTGGCATGATCGGCGCTGGGCGCAACCGTGCGCTGCCCGGAGCGGCTGCCAGAGGCGGCCCTTCCGGAGTAAATGTCAGCGTGGAATGATTCATGCCTGTTGTTGTCCACATGTCCCGGCCGTGCCGGAACGGTTTAACTCATCTGCCCCGTCATCTGGGTGCCACCCCAAAAGGGCATTGGGTCCGCCCTATTGCGGGCCCGTACTGGAACGCATCCGAAGGGGCTATCGTTTAAGATCCCGGAGCCCGTCCGTAGCGGAATTCGACGCTCCGGCGGCTTCGCTTCGGATCACACGATCCAGCTCTGCCCGCACGGAGGGTTAGACGCCTGTTTAGGCAGGCGGAGGCTGTTTGGCAAGCTTCACCATATGACCCAGGGGAAATATTTGGATGCCATTGGAAACTTTAGGTTAACCACCACCCCTTTAGGCTCCGTCCAATGATTGGGACAGCCGGAGCCATGTCGCGTTTTCCACGTAAGAGAAGGGGGTTATGCGCACTTCTTGCGATGATCCTGCTGATCGGCGAGGGAGTTTTCTCGTCTGTCCCCCTTCATGCGGAGGAGGTCATGGCGGTCGCCGCGCGCGTGGCGGGTGATGAAAGCAAGACGCGCTTCGTTGCCGACCTGACGCGGCCCGTGAGCTACAGCGTCTATGTCCTGCCCAATCCCTACCGGGTCATGATCGATCTTCCCGGTGTCGGCTTCGATCTGACCCCGGGGAGCGGCGGAAGCGGCCTCGGCCTCGTCAGCGCCTATCGTTTCGGCCCGCTGGACAAAGATCGATCCCGAATCGTCATCGACGTGAAGGGACCGGTACTTATCGCCAAGTCCTTCCTGGTGAAGCCGGAAGACGGCCAGCCGGCGCGCCTTGTCGTCGATCTGGTCAAGACCGACGAGAAGACTTTCAGGATGGCGCATGAAGCCGACATGGCGGCGCGCCCACAGGCGGCTGCCGAGCCTGAAGCCGACGATGCGGTCAAGGCCGCGACCGCAGCGCCTTTGCCGGTGCCCAAGCCCGGCACCGAGCCTGCGCCAACCTCGGCAGAGCGGCCAATGCCGGCCAAGCGACCCGATGGCAAGCGCGTTATCGTCATCGATCCGGGCCATGGCGGCATCGATCCCGGTGCCGTCGGCGTCGGCCGCACCAAGGAAAAGGACGTCGTCCTCACTTTCAGCCGGATGCTGCGCGACAGGCTCGCGCGGAACAAGAACTACGAAGTGGTTCTGACGCGCGACAGCGACACTTTCCTGTCGCTCAAGCAGCGCGTCGGCATCGCACGCCAGAACCAGGCCGACCTGTTCATTGCTGTCCATGCCGATACCGTGCGCGGCGCATCGGTGCGTGGCGCCACTCTCTATACTGTGTCGGAAAAGGCCTCCGACGCCGAGGCGGAAGCCCTGGCGCAGAAGGAGAACCGCTCCGACATCATCGGCGGCATCGATCTCGCCACCGAGAATGAGGAGGTCACCGACATTCTGATCGAGCTCGCCCAGCGCGAAACGAAGAATCACTCGATCGCTTTTGCCAAGAAGGCCGCCGGCCAGTTGCAACTCGTCACTCAGATGACCGGCAAGCCGACGCGCTCGGCCGGATTCGTCGTGCTCAAGGCGCCCGATGTGCCCTCGGTCCTCCTCGAGCTCGGCTATCTGTCGAACAAGGCGGATGAGGCGCTCCTGGTGTCGTCCAAATGGCAGGCTCAGGTGACGGAAGCGATGAACAAGGCCATCGCGGCCTATTTCGCCACCGAGATCGCGGCGCGCCAGTAGGTGATGGGGGCGCCGCCACCCCGCCACATTTGCCGCCTAAGTCGTTGATATTGGTAATTGGGCAGACGGCGGGAAGCGTGCTAAGCGCTGATTCATCACACGTTTTTCGGGTCATGAATTTGCCTCAGGGGCAATATGCTTAGATTTTTGGGTTGGCTTTTCACGGTTGGGTTCATCGCGTTTCTCGGCGTCGCGGGCGGCGTCGGCTATGTAATCTGGGACATGTCGAAGGGCTTGCCGGATTACAAGCAGCTTGCTCTCTACGAACCGCCGGTGATGACCCGCGTGCATGCGGCCGACGGCACCCTCGTCGCCGAATATGCCGAGCAGCGCCGTCTCTTCGTGCCGATCAACGACATCCCGAAAAAGCTGATTCAGGCCTTCCTCTCCGCCGAAGACAAGACCTTCTATACACATCAAGGTCTTGACTGGCCGGGGCTCGCGGCGGCGGGCTTGCGCTACATCGAGGTCAAGGTCACCGGCAAAGGGCAGATCGTCGGCGCCTCGACCATCACCCAGCAAGTGACCAAGAACTTCCTTCTCACCAACGAGCGTTCCGTCGAGCGCAAGATCAAGGAAGCCATCCTGGCGCATCGCATCGAGCAGGCCTTCAACAAGGACCAGATCCTCGAGCTGTATCTCAACGAAATCTTCCTCGGTCTCAATTCCTACGGTGTCGCCGCCGCCTCACTCAATTATTTCGGCAAGTCGCTGAGCGAGCTTTCGCTCGAGGAGGTCGCCTATCTCGCGGCGCTGCCCAAGGGGCCGAACAACTATCATCCCTTCCGCCAGACCCAGCGCGCCATCGAACGGCGCAACTGGGTGCTGGGTGAGATGTACAACAACGGCTACATCAGCGCCGCCGAGCGCGATGCGGCGCAAGGCAAGCCGCTGGTCGTCAATCCGCGGCCCTTCGGCGCCCAGCTCTTCGCCGCCGAATCCTTCGCCGAGGAAGCGCGCCGCGAACTTGTCCAGATCTATGGCGAGGACAAGCTGATGAAGGGCGGCCTGTCGGTGCGCACCACCCTCGACCCGAAGCTGCAGATCTATGCACGCCAGGCCCTGGCCCGTGGCCTCATCACATTCGACCGCAAGCGCGGCTTCCGCGGGCCGATCAAGAACGTGTCGGCCGCCGACGATTGGGGGGTGACCATCGGAAAGATGAGAGTGCCGTCCGACCTCGATCCCTGGCGCCTCGCCATCGTTCTCGAAGTCGGCGATGACGGCGCCAAGATCGGCCTGCAGCCGAAGACGCTCATCTCCGGCACCATCGACAAGGCGCGCGAGACCGGCACTGTGCCGGTCGGGCTGATGAGCTGGGCGCGCAAATATATCGACGGCACGAAGCTCGGGCCGGAGATCAAGAAGGCGGGCGACGTCTTGTCAGTTGGCGATGTCATCTATGTGGCGCCCGACAAGACGGCAGGGCGCTTCCATCTGGTCCAGCTTCCCGATGTCGAGGGCGCACTCGTCGGCATGGATCCGCATACCGGCCGCGTGCTGTCGCTGGTCGGCGGATTCTCCTATGGCAAGAGCCAGTTCAACCGCGCCGTCCAGGCACTGCGCCAGCCGGGCTCCGCCTTCAAGCCCTTTGTCTATGCCGCAGCGCTCGACAATGGCTATACGCCGTCCTCGGTGATCCTCGACGCGCCGATCGAATTCAAGATGTCGAATGGCGAGATCTGGAAGCCGAAGAACTATCAGGAGAAGTTCTACGGACCCTCGACGCTGCGCCGCGGCATCGAGCAGTCGCGCAACGTGATGACGGTGCGCCTCGCCAACGATCTCGGCATGAGCCGGGTAGGCGAACTGTCGCAGCGCGTCGGCATATATGACAAGGTGCCGAACCAGCTTGCCTACGCGCTGGGCGCGGGCGAGACGACGCTTCTCAAGATGACGACCGCCTACAGCATCATCGCCAATGGCGGCAAGAAGATCGAACCGACGCTGATTGATCGCGTGCAGGATCGCTACGGCAAGACGATCTACCGACACGACAAGCGCGAATGCGTCCAGTGCAGCAACCAGGTCTGGCAGGGCCAGGCCGAGCCCGAGCTGTTCGACATCCGCCCCGAAGTGATGAATCCTTACACCGCCTATCAGATCACCTCGATGCTGGAAGGCGTCGTCGAGCGCGGCACCGGCAAGAAGCTCCAGGCGGTCGGCAAGCCCGTTGCCGGCAAGACCGGCACCTCCAATGACGAGCGCGATGCCTGGTTCATCGGCTTCACGCCGGATCTCACCGTCGGCGTCTATATCGGCTACGACAACCCGAAGCCCATGGGCAAGGGCCGCACCGGCGGCAATCTGGCGGCACCCGTCGTCGCCGACTTCATGCGTATGGCCTTGCGCGACAAGCCGGCGACGCCTTTCCGTGTGCCGAAGGGCATCGAGCTCATCCCCATCAACGTGAAGAGCGGCCAGCGTGATCTGTTCGGCGATCCAGGCGTCATTCTCGAGGCGTTCAAGCCGGGTGAAGAGCCGCCGTCCAAGACCACGGTGATCGGCGATCAGGTCGCGACCTCGGGCGTTCCGCTCGACGGAACCAGCGCGCAGCCGCCCGAAAGCGATGCGGTGATCGAAGGTGGGTTGACGACCGGCACCGGCGGCCTCTATTGAGCCCGCTCAACCAGTCAACTTTTTCGAAGCAAGATCATGCGCACCGAAATCAGCAATCTCGTCGACGAGATGAAGCAGTCCATAGGACTGCTGAGGAGGCATCTTTGACTGGGATAACGCCCAGAAAAAGCTCGCCGAACTGAACGCCCGGTCCGAGGATCCGGCGTTCTGGAACGATCCGCAGGTCGCGCAGGACCTCATGCGCAAGCGCCAGGACCTCGAGAGCCGCATCAAGCTGGTGCGCCACCTCGAACAGACGATCGAGGACAATACCGGCCTGATCGAACTCGGCGAGGCGGAAGGCGACCAGGCCATCGTCAAGGATGCCGAGAAGGCTCTGACCGGTCTCAAGGACGAGGTCGCCAAGCATGAGATCGAGACCTTGCTGTCGGGCGAGGTCGATCCGAACGACACCTTCCTGCAGGTGAATGCCGGCGCCGGCGGCACCGAGAGCCAGGACTGGGCCAGCATGCTCTTGCGCATGTATGTGCGCTGGGGCGAACAGCACGGCTATAAGGTGGAGATCCTCGACGAGCATGCGGGTGAAGAGGCCGGCATCAAGTCGGCAACCATCCAGGTGAAGGGCCATAATGCCTATGGCTGGCTCAAGACGGAATCAGGCGTGCATCGGCTGGTGCGCATATCGCCTTATGATTCCAATGCCCGCCGCCACACCTCCTTCGCCTCGATCTGGGTCTATCCGATCCTCGACGACTCGATCGACATCCAGGTCAATGAGAGCGACTGCCGCATCGACACCTATCGCGCCTCGGGCGCCGGCGGCCAGCACGTCAACACCACCGATTCGGCGGTGCGCATCACCCATATTCCGACCGGCATCGTCGTCGCCTGCCAGAGCGAGCGCTCGCAGCACAAAAACCGCGCCACCGCCTGGAAGATGCTGAAGGCACGTCTCTACGAGTTGGAGTTGCAGAAGCAGCAGGAGAAGGTCGACGCGGCCAACGCCAAGAAGACCGATATCGGCTGGGGGCACCAGATCCGCTCCTACGTGCTGCAGCCCTATCAGCTGGTCAAGGATCTGCGCACCGGCAAGACGAGCACCAACCCACAGGCGGTACTCGGCGGTGACCTCGACGAATTCATGGCCGCCTCGCTCGCCCAGCGCGTGCATGGCGGCGGCCCGTCGCAGGTGGAAGATATCGACTGATCCGGGCTTGAGATCAGCGCAGTTGATGCGATAGCCTGCCTGGAAATCTTCAACGTGGCGCGTGAACCGAGGGAAAACCTGTATCCACTTTTCCTGATCACGCGCTAACCAGGCAAGTGTCATGCTCAATCTCGATCCGCGCTACTATATCGATCCCGCTGTCTATGACCGCGAGCGCAACCAGCTCTTCGCCAGAACCTGGCAGTTGCTCGGGCCGGTATCGCAGGTCGCCCAGCGCGGAGAGTATTGCGCCGTCGAGATCGCCGGCCACAAGGTCTTCGCGATCAGGGGCAGGGACGGTAAATTGCGTGGTTTCCGCAATCTTTGCCGCCACAGAGGCGCCCGCTTGCTCGAGGAGGGCAATGGCCGTTGCCCGACCATCCGCTGCCCCTATCATCAGTGGGTGTGGGCCGACGATGGCCGGCTCATGAACGTGCCGTGGTTCGGCGAGGACCCCGATTTCAAGCTCGAGGACTGGCGCCTGGCCGAGATCCCGGTCGCCGAGTGGCGCGGGCTCCTTTTCATCGCCATCGATCCCTCGATGACGCTCGATCAGCAACTGGGCGATCTGGTCGGCGAGATCGCCGACGAGCCGATCGAAGGATACACCCCGATGCGCACCGAGCGCATGGTCTTCGACGCCAACTGGAAGATCTACACGGACAATTTCGTCGAGGGCTATCACATACCGGGCATCCACCCGCAATTCTTCGCGGCGATCGATTTCGAGCAGTTCAAGACCACCGCGCATGACGGCCTGATCCGCATGACGGCGCCGCCGCGCGACGGACTGTTCTATCGCGGCAAGTGGCTGTGGATGTGGCCGAACTGGACCCTTTCGCTGTTCGACGGCGGCATGAACACATCCAGGATCAATCCCCTGGGACCGGACCGCACCGAGTTGATCTACAATTTCTATTTCGCCGACACCTCCGAAGACAAAGCTCAGGAGCGCGATGATCTGGTGGCGCGCAATCTCGCCATCGTGCGCGAGGATTTCGAGATCTGCCTGGAGACCCACAAGAACTACGCCTCGGGCGCCTATACGCCCGGCCCCCTGTCGCCCCGCCACGAGGCGGGAGTCGCTTATTTCCAGGACCGCATCCGGAACAGTCTCGGGCCTATGACTCCCTGAGGAGGGGCCATAAGGAGCCTTGATTTATCGAGAGAATCCTCGAAACTGCACTCTTGCGGGGCGACCAAGGCCAAGCGCGGTGCTGGTCGGGTGGCTGCCATTGTTTGGCCGTCATTCATGGGCTTATCTCGCTGATATTCGCAGTGTTTCCGATATTTTGCGGGCCCCGGGGTGTCGGAAGGTTTGCGTATTCGGACGGTTGGTATGGCGGCATTAGCCGTGGGCGCGTGGCTGTAACTAGACGACATTTTCGTACGGGGCTGCTCAGGCTTTGCGGCGATTCTTGAAAACGACGGCGCTGGTGCTCCTAGGTCTCGTGGCGATCGTCGTCATCGGGGGCGGTGTCTTTTTCATCCGGTTGATGAGCGGACCGGTATCGCTGGACTTCATGCGCGACCGCATCCAGGCCCAGATCAATTCCAATCTTGGCGGCGGCCTCAAGGTCAATCTCGAAGGGGTGATGATCGAGCGGGATGCCACCACCGGCATGCCGCATTTCCGCCTGCGCAATGTCGAATTGGCCGATGCTCAAGGCGAGGTCATCGCGCGCGCCCCGAAGGCCGCCATCGGCGTCGATGGCAGTGAACTTATGAGCGGCGCGGTGGTGCCGAAGCAGATCGAGCTGATCGGTCCTCGTATCGTAGCCAGACGCACGCTGGGCGGCGGCTTCAAGCTCGGTTTCGATGAACATGCCGTGGCGGACAACGGGAAGGACGCAACCGGCAAGTCCAATCAGGAGACCAATCTGCAGCAGGTCGCTCCCGAGACGCAGGGCGGGACAGTGATCGACTTCCTGAGCGGCGTCACGCCGGGCTCCGAGGAGGCGAACTCCGCGATGGCGAGTCTCGACGCCATCCTGGTCAGCGACGCGGTCATTCAACTGGTCGACGAGGTCAACGGCACCAGCTGGAGCATTCCCAAGGCGAGCCTGGCCTTCAAGCGCATGCCGTATGGTTTCACGCTCTTTTCCGAGGCCAAGATTGCTTCGGGCGGCGATCCGTGGCGCGCCGAGATATCAGCGAGCTATCGCCGCGAGCGCAAGTCGTTCGCCGTTTCGGCGCGCGTTACCGATCTCGTGCCCGCCAACATCGCCGACGATATCTTCGCTCTCTCGAAGCTCGCCCAGGTGAAGCTGCCCCTTTCCGGCCATGTCGAGATGGAGGTGAGCGAGGACGCCAAGATAATGAATGGCTCGGCCGAGTTCACCGCGGCGGCGGGCGAGGTGGGATTGCCGGGTTTCATCGCCGAGCCGATCGCGGTGAATGAGGGGCTGCTGCGGCTCGACTTCGATCCAAAGACTGGCGGCGTGGAAATCAGCAACTCGACCTTGATGATCGGCGGATCGCCGGCCCAGATCGGTGGCCGCATCGTCCCGATCCGCCAGCCCGACGGCCGCCTCGACGCGCTCAAGATCGAGATCAATGCGCGCAATCTGAGCCTCGACCCCAATTCGATCGTCAAGGACCAGATCGCCATCGACCGGGTGGACTTCGCCGGCGTCGCCTCGGTGCGCGAGGCGCGCTTCGATGTCGAGGACGCGGTCATCATGGCGGGCAATGCCGGCGTGCGCTTGCATGGCACTTTCACCGGCGGTGAGCGCTCGGTCGGCATCAAGCTCGCTGGCCGCGTGCGTGACGTGACGGCGCCGATCCTGAAGCGGCTGTGGCCACCGATCATCGCGCCCAACTCCCGCAAATGGGTGAACACGAATATCCTCGCCGGCCGCATCACCGACGGCGAGTTCGTCATCAACCTGCCGGTCGACGGGCTGGCCGACGGGGTCCAGAACAAGCTTATTCCAAATGACGCCATCGCGGCACGCTTCGGACTCGATGGCGTCACCACCACCTATTTCGGCGGCCTTCCGCCGATCACCGAGGCCTCGGGCGAGGGTACGCTCGGCGGGGATACCTTTTCCCTGCGCCTCGACAAAGGGGTAGTGCGCACACCATCCGGCAAGAAGGTCGATCTGAGCAAAGGCACGCTCAAGATGACGGCGCTGCTCGCGCCGATGACGCCGGCCGAGATCCATCTCGAGGGAGAAGGCAGCGTGCCGACCTTCATCGAGTATCTCGATCTCGACCCGTTGAACCTGGTCACCAAGAGCGGCGGCAAGGCTAGGGACCTGACCGGCGACGCCACGGTGGCGGTCGACCTTCATCTGCCGCTCAAGCAGATCGTCGATCGCGACGACGTCAAGGTCTCCGCCACGGCCAAGCTGCGCAACGCCGGTCTCAAGGACGCGCTCGATGGCATCGATCTGAATGACGGCGTCATCGATCTCAAAATCACCGAGACTTCCGTCCGGGCGGAAGGCACCGCCAAGCTCAACGATATCGCCGCCAAGGTCACCTGGTGGCGCGACGGGGGAGCGGACAGCCCGCAGAACGCCATCATCGAGACGACCCTCGACGCCAAGCAGCGCGACGCCATCGGCGCCAAGGTCAACGACTATGTCAGCGGACCGGTGAAGGTCAAGGTGAGGGCAGAGGGTTTCCGCGACGAGGTTCAGAAGATCAAGGTCGAGGCCGATCTCTCAAAGGCCTCGTTGCGGCTCGCCGCCATCGACTGGTGGCGCCCGCCGGCGCCACGCACAACGGCGAACTTCGAATACACGCCAGGCGACGGCAAGGCCGGCCGGATCGACGATCTCACCATCAAGGGCGACGGCTTCCTGATGAAGGGACAGCTCGCCATCAACGGCGCCGGCGTCATGGCGGACGCCAAGTTTCCGACCGTTGTCCTCAATGAGGACAACCGTTTCGGCGTCGTCATCACGCAGAGCAGCGAGGCGACGAATGTTTCGATCAACGGCGTGAGTTTCGACGCAAGGCCGATGATCCGCTCGCTCTTCGCCAACCGTCCGGCGCCGTCCGGCGACGAGGGCTCGGGCAAGGACAAGGGGAAAGGCAAGGGCGTGGTGATCGTCGACGCGGTCGTCGACAAGGTCTATGCGCATCGCGGCGAGGTCGTCACAGGCGTCGCCGGCAGTGTCGTCCTGCGCGACGGCTATGTCGAGCGCGCCACCATCAATGGCAGCTTCATCAGCGGCCAGCCGATCACCATCCGCGTCATGCCGGCCGATGACGGCGGTCGCGATTTGCGTGTCGGTGGTCGCGACGCCGGCTCGGCTTTGCGTGCCGCCAATCTCTATTCCAAGGTCGCCGGCGGTCAGATCGATTTCACGGCGAAGCTCGGCGCCGGCGCCGATTCAACGGTGCGCAACGGCCGCCTCACATTGCGCGATTTCGAAGTGCGCGACGAAGCGGCACTGGCCGAGCTCGACCAGAAGGGGAGGCCCAAGAAGGCAGGTCCGCGCAAGGGCGGGGTGATTTTCTCGCGTCTGACCTTGCCCTTCACCAGTGACGCGCGCTTCATCCGCATCGGCGACACGCTGGTCAAGGGACCGGAGCTCGGCGCCACCGCCCAGGGCCTCATCCGCAAGACCGACGGCGCCATCGACATCGACGGCACCATCATTCCGGTCTATGCGCTGAATTCGGCGATCGGCGAGATTCCTATTCTCGGCCAGATCCTCACCGGCGGCAAAGGCGAAGGCATTTTCGGTCTGACTTATGCGGTGGGCGGCACCATGTCCCAGCCGCGCTTCCAGGTTAATCCGGTATCCGCCATCGCCCCCGGCATCCTGCGCAAGTTCTTTGAATATGGCGGCAGCAACGAACCCGCGGTCAAACGTCGGGAGCGCAACAATTGATCCTCATCGGCCAATATGACTCGCCTTTCGTGCGCCGTGTCGGCATCGCGCTGACGCTATATGGTCTGCCATTCGAGCACCGTCCCTGGTCGACCTTCGCCGACGCCGGCAAGATCAAGCCCTACAATCCGCTGAGCCGGGTTCCGACACTCGTGCTCGATGACGGCACGGCGCTGATCGAAAGCCACCTCATTCTGGACTATCTCGACAATCTCGTGCCGCAGAAGCGCGCGTTGTTTCCGCGCCGCGAGCCCGAGCGCCATCGCGCCCTCAAGGTGGCGGCGCTGGCGACCGGCATGGCCGACAAGGCAGTGAGCCTCTTCTATGAGAAGCGCCTGCATGAGCAGGCCTCGCATATCTGGGTCGAGCGCTGCGGCGGCCAGATTCTCGGCGCGCTGGCGGAGCTCGAGACCGACCGGGCGGCGAGAGCGACAGATTATTGGTTCGGCGATCGCATCGGCCATCCCGATATCGCCGTCGCCGTTGCCCTGCGTTTCCTCAACGAGGCGCATCCGGGCCTCGCGCGCATGGAAAATTATCGCGCCCTCAGAGACCATGGCGAGCGGCTTGAAGCCCTCCCGGCCTTCCGCGAGATCGCTCAACCCTTCATTCCGCCGACCTGAAAAAGAACAGCGGAATTTGCAGCGGATTAACAGCGGATTTGCAGGGATTTGCAGGGATTTCCGCGTAAACCGCTGGCACAGGGAGATTCCGACCCGCGATTTTTCTCATCCTTGGGCCCGTGATCGCAAGTACCGTACATAGATCACGATGAGTTTGGATTGAGTCAATCCAAACTCATAAACGCGATCGATCTCAATATTTTAGCGCGGGATTCTTGCGAAAAACCGGTGTCCACTTTTTCGCATCCCGCGCTATGATGCGGCTTTCAGCAGCACATGCTTCTTGCGGCCCATCGACAACTTGATGACGCCGTCCTGATTGAACGAGGCCTCGGAGAGCTGCAGCTTGTCGTCGGCGACGGCCATGTCGTTCACCTTGATGGCGCCGCCCTGGATTTGCCGGCGCGCATCGCCATTGGAGGAAGCGAGGCCCGCCATCACCAGCGCCGTCAGGATGCCGATCCCGGCGCGGAAATCGGCCGCCGGCACGTCGATCGAGGGCAGGCCTTCGGCGGCCTGGCCTTCCTCGAAGGTGCGGCGCGCCGTCTCGGCGGCTTCGAGGGCCGCTTCCCTGCCATGGAGGAGGGTGGTCGCTTCGGTCGCCAGCGTCTTCTTCGCCTCGTTGATCTCGGCCCCGCCCAAGGCCGCCAGCCGCTCGATCTCAGGCAACGGCAGAGTGGTGAAGAGCTTCAGGAAGCGCGCCACGTCGGCATCCTCGGTATTGCGCCAGAACTGCCAGTATTCATAAGGCGAGCGCATATCGGCATTGAGCCACACGGCGCCGGAGGCCGTCTTGCCCATTTTGGCGCCGGAAGCGAGGGTGATCAGTGGCGTCGTCAGCGCATAGAGCTGATGCGTGCCCATGCGCCGGCCAAGATCGACGCCGGTGACGATATTGCCCCACTGGTCGGAGCCGCCCATCTGCAGATTGGTGCCATAGCGCCGCGCCAGCTCGGTGAAGTCATAGGCCTGCAGGATCATATAATTGAATTCGATGAAGGACATTTCGTGCTCGCGCTCGAGCCGGAGTTTCACCGAATCCATGGTCAGCATGCGGTTGATCGAGAAATGCCGGCCGATGGCGCGCAGCATGTCGATGTAATTGAGCCTGGTGAGCCACTCGGCATTGTCGACCATGATGGCGTCCTTGGGGCCATCGCCGAATTTCAGGAACTTGGCGAAGACGCTCTGGATGCCACGCTTGTTCTCCTCGATATCCTCGAGGGAGAGCAGTTTGCGGCCTTCATCGCGGCCCGTCGGATCGCCGACGCGGGTGGTGCCGCCACCCATGAGCGCGATGGTCTTCTGGCCGGTCGTTTGCGCCCAGTAGAGCAGCATGATCTGGACGAGCGAGCCCACATGAAGGGAGCGTGCCGTGCAGTCGAAGCCGATATAGGCGTTGACCTCGTTCCTTGCCGCGAGTTGGTCCAACCCGTCGAGATCGGATCCCTGATGGATGTATCCGCGGGTGGAAAGAGTGTTAAGGAATTCGGACGAGAACTTGCTCATAACAGGCCTAAATTTAACGCGAACGGGCTCTTACCACGGGATTAGCGCGTGTCAAAACTCTACACGGCCCTGGGACTCATGTCCGGGACCTCCCTCGACGGCATCGATATCGCCCTCATCACAACCGATGGCGAGGCGACGGTGAAGCGGGGGCCATCGCGCACCTATCCTTACGTGCCGACGCAGCGGGCGATGCTCAAGGACGCTCTGAAAGACGCGCTTGGCCTCAAGGACCGGCACGAGCGGCCGAAGAGCCTCGCCGAAGTCGAATGGGCGTTGACCGAATGGCACGCACTGGCGGTTGAAGCCTTCTGTCAGGAGCTGGGGCTAACCTCCACAGATATCGACGTAATCGGCTTCCACGGGCAGACCGTTCTGCACCGGCCCGAGCGCCGCCTCACGGTGCAACTGGGCGACGGAGCCCTGCTGGCGCGCCGGCTGAGATGTCGTGTGATCTATGATCTGCGCGCTGACGACATCGCCGCTGGCGGGCAGGGAGCGCCCCTGGTGCCGGTCTATCACCGCGCCTTGGCGCAGAGCCTCGAGGCGTTGCCCTTGGCTTTCCTCAATATAGGCGGGGTAAGCAACGTCACCTGGATCGGCGCCGATGGCACGCTCATCGCCTTCGACACCGGTCCCGGCAACGCGCTCCTCGACGATTGGGCGTTGAAGACGACGGGACGGCCGGTCGATACCGGTGGCAGGCTGGCCTTCTCGGGCCGCGTCCACGAGGCGGTGCTGGCGCAGTTCCTGGGGGATTCCTTCTTCGAGGAACAGCCGCCCAAATCACTCGACCGCGACAGCTTCGGCTCGCTCGATCTCGGCGGCCTGAGCCCGGGCGATGGCGCGGCGACGCTCACCGCCTTCACCGCAGGCGCGGTGGCGCTTTCGCGCAATTGGTTCCCGGCCGATCCGAAATGCTGGGTGATCTGCGGCGGCGGGCGCAAGAACCCGGCTTTGATGGCGGCATTACGCGCCGCCTTGCGTCTGGGCCCCGAGGCCATTCTCCCGGCCGAGGCGGTAGGCTTCGATGGCGATGCCATGGAAGCCGAAGCCTGGGCCTATCTCGCCGTGCGCAGCCTGAAGGAGTTGCCGATCACATTCCCCGGCACCACTGGCGCGCCGGAGCCGATGACCGGAGGGCTCAGCGCGGAGCCCTGAAAAAGCCGCCGGGTCGTGTCACACCCGGCCATGTCGTCTCGTCTTGGAAAAATGATGGGAAGAGAACCATGCGCGCGCAGATATTCGAGACGCACCGGAAATATCTGACCGGCCTCGCTTATCGCATGCTCGGCTCCTATGCCGAGGCGGAGGATGTCGTCCAGGACGTCTATTTGCGCTGGCACCGGACGGACCAGCGCGAGGTGGTGGAGCCGAGAGCCTTCCTGACTCGGGTCACCTCGCGGCTCTGCCTCGATGTCCTCAAATCGGCGCGCCGGCGGCGTGAGACCTATGTCGGCCCCTGGCTGCCGGAACCCTTGATCGAAGGGCTCGTCGATGAGAGCTCACCGGCGGAGGAACTCGCTGGCGATCTGTCTGTGGCGATGATGCTGGCGCTCGAGCGATTGTCGCCGCTCGAACGCGCCGCCTTCCTGCTCCATGATATTTTCGAGATGGGCTTTCCAGCGGTGGCCGAGACGATCGGGCGCAGCGAGGAGAGCGCCCGGCAACTGGCGAGCCGGGCGCGTCGGAATCTGCGCAGCGGCCGGCCGCGCTACAAGGTCGAGGCCGCGGAGGAGGGCGCCATCACCCGCGCCTTCCACGAGGCCGCTTCGCGCGGCGACCTGGCGGGGTTGAGCAAACTCCTCGGTGACAACGTGGTCCTGCAATCCGACGGAGGCGGCAATCGCACCGCCGCCGTGAAGATTTTGAGCGGCATAACGCAGGTGGCCAAGTTCCTCACCGGCTATGGCCTGAAGACATTCGCGAGCCACGGGGTGATGCCGGTGCGCTTCACCCGCATCAACGGCATGCCGGGCTTCGCCACGATCGAGGCCGACGGCCTGCCGCAGACCATGTCCTTCGAGATCACCGACGGCAAGGTGACCGGCATCTATGTCGTGCGCAACCCGGAAAAGCTGAAGCACATCACGGCGGAGTGGATCAGAGATGACGCCAAGTGAGGCGTGTCGCTTGGCCGCCCTCTCGCTCCTGAAATGTCAGCCGAGCCTGGAGCTTGGCGTGCACAGATAGCAGAGCTCGTGGTTCGCCTCGGCATTCATGCTTGCGAAGATCACGGCGCCGTCATAGGGGGCAAGGATGTCCGTGCCGTCAGCGCGACGACCGATGACCTCGCCTTCGGTCACAGCCTCGCACGCCTTGAATGGGCGCACGAGGCGGTCGTCCTCGTGAGCGGCGAGTATGACATCGACGATCTCCAGAACGCGCGGCTTTCTTATGGCTGGCGAGGCTGCTGTGATGACCCCCAGATGGGCAAGTCCGTTGACGACACACTCATAGCCAATCAGCTGGGCGTCCGGAGCGAGATGCTGACCGCACTCCACGGTCACGCCATAGCCTCCGGAAAACCGCATATATTCGGTCGTTCCCACGCCCTGCAGGGATGAGATCCCGTTTACCCCGGCCGCCTGCTTCTGACCCTGGGCCTTCTCATGCGCAGCGAGCCAACCATGAACGACCAGAGGCAGGTTCATCGCCTTGGCCAGCGCCGCCTCGGCATCGGCATAAGCAAACGGTTCCAGGGCGCCCGTGTTGTCTTGCGGGCCGATCAGCGCGAATGCCTCGCCTTCGCCATTGAAGGAATGCAGGTCAATCAGAACATCGTGGGCGCGCAGGAGCGGGCAGAGCACATTGGCCACGCGATCCTCATTATCCCGCGGAATCGGGCTTTCGCTCAGGTTGCGATTGAGGTTGCGATGGCCGGCGCGGGTGTTCTGCCGGAAGGCAAGGCCGTTGACCAGGGGAACGAAAGTCAGCGTGCCACGCTCAAGCAGCCGTGCGCCCGAACGGAATTCTGCGATCAGCCGGGCAATGGCATATGGGCCGGCCGGCTCGTTGCCGTGAACGGCTCCGGTGACGATGACGCGCGGCCCTGGCCTCAGGCCATGAAAGGTCACGCTCTCGATCGCTTGCGGCGCGGCGGCGACCAGCGGGGCAGGCGCCTTGGCCTCATGGTCCACCGGTGCGATATCGATGTACATTCCCGGGCGCAGGCGGCGTCCCAATTCCAGAAGATCCTCATGTGCGACCACTACGCAACCCGCGGTGCCTGAATAGTCGGGCCGCGCCGCGTGCATGAAGATGGCCGAGCCACCGGCAGCCATTGTAAGGGAATCGTTCCAGCCAACGGGAATGAACAGGTCGAAGAGGCTTTCGCCGCGCCGCGAGGGCTGTGTCTCGTCGGTCTCAAATACGAGTTTGTTGTAGAAGGCGCTGCCGGGGTCCTCGATCCAGCGATAGTTCGGTGGCTTGGGCAGGAACGGAAAGTCGAAGCCTCGTGGCGCATCTCCGAAGACATCGGGATCGTAGAAGCCGTAGCGGAGCGGATACCGCCCGATTGGCGTCTTGCCGTCTCCCTCGCGCTTGTGCTGCGGCTCGACGAGGCCCCCGCGCCCGACGGCGCATTTGACCGTCCAGTCGTCGATGGTGAGCGTGCCGATATGTGCCGCGCCGGGGTCGTGGCCCACGCGAACGACAATCGTCTTCTGCTCCAACGTTCCGACCATGAAGGGGTTCTGGTTCATTCTATTGACCTCTGGGTAGTAAATGACAACGGGCGCGATGGGCTTGCGCAACCGGCGTGAAGTCGGGCGCGTCGCCCTGGCGACAGGCGTCGATGGCAACGGCGCACCGGGGATTGAAGGCACAGCCGGGAGGAGGGTGCAACGCGGTTGGCGCCTCGCCTTTCATGCGCCGTTTCGTAGCGACCGGCGTTATTGGGTCGGGGATCGAGGAGATCAGTGCCTGCGTGTAAGGATGCATCGGCGCGGTGAAAATGTCGCTCCACCCCCCTTCCTCGACGATACGGCCCAGATACATGACGGCGACGCGGTCGCTCATATGCTCGACCACCCCGAGGTCGTGCGAAATCATCAGGAGGGCGATGCCGAGATCGTCCTTCAGCTGCATCAGCAGATTGATGATCTGCGCGCGGATCGAGACGTCCAGAGCCGAGACAGGTTCATCACAGACCAGCAGCTTGGGCTGGATGATGAGCGCCCGCGCAATGCAGATGCGCTGGCGTTGTCCGCCGGAAAATTCGTGCGGCAGCCGGTCGGCGGCCTCGGGCTTCATGCCGACGCGCGCCAGCATATCGACAACGCGGGCTTCGATCTCGTGGCGGTCGCCCATGCCATGCAACCGAAGAGGGCCGGCCAATGCTTGACGGATACTCTGGCGGGGGTTGAGCGACGCGAAGGGATCCTGAAAAACCATCTGCACGTTGCGTGCATGGCTGAGTGGATTGCGTCGCACGGCTTCCGCGACATCCTGCCCCGCGACACGGACGGATCCGGAAGTGATGGACACCAATCCCATGATCGCCTGCGCGAAAGTGGACTTGCCGCAACCTGATTCACCCACCAGGCCGAGGCATTCGCCCGCCCGAATGTTCAGGGTGATGCCATCCACGGCCTTGAGCGACTTTCTGCGCAGACCTTCGCGTACGGGATAGTGGACGCAAAGGTCGCGCGTATCGAATGCGTCGACCGGCCCTCCGGGCGGCACGCCGGTGAGTTCAGCCATGGTGGAAGCACCTTATCCTGCCATTTTGGGCCAACGGCTTGGCGGGCGGCATATCGGCGCGGCAGAGATCGGTCGTGCTGCCGCAGCGCGCCGCGAAACCGCAGCCCTGACCTCGCTCGGTCAAAGCGGGCACGACGCCCTTGATCTCCTGGAGCGGTTGGCGTCCTTTCTGCAGTCGCCGGCCGAGACGTGGCAGGGACGCGACCAGTCCGCGCGTATAAGGATGGCGCGGATCGGTGAAAATCTCGCTCGCCGCGCGTTCTTCCACGATGTGCCCTGCATACATGACGGCAACCCTGTTGCAGATGCGGGCAACAAGCCCCAGATCGTGCGATATCATCAGCACGGCCGTACCGCGCGCCCGGCATAGATCGAGGATCAGCTCGACGATCTCCGCCTGAATGGTCACATCGAGCGCCGTTGTGGGTTCATCCGCTATGAGCAAAGCGGGGTTGCAGGCCAGCGCGATGGCGATCATCACGCGCTGCCGCATCCCGCCCGAGAGCTGGTGCGGATAGTCCCGGATGCGACGCTCCGGGCTCGGCACCTGCACCTGCTCCAGCGACTCGATTGCCTTGACGCGCGCCTGACGTCCGCTCATGTTCTGGTGCAGCAGAAACATCTCGCCGATCTGATCGCCGATGGTCATCAGCGGGTTCAGCGAGGTCATCGGCTCCTGAAATATCATGGCGATGCGGTCGCCGCGCAAGCGGCGCATGTCGCGGTTCGAGAGCTGGTTGATATCGCGTCCCTCGACGTCAATTCGTCCGCCGGCGATGTGCATCGGGTCCCGCAGCAGCCCGGCAATGCTCAGGGCGCACAGGCTTTTGCCGCAACCGGACTCGCCCACCAGGCCGAATACCTCGCCGCGCTCGATGGCAAAGCTCAGATTGCTGACAGCGGCGAAATCTCTCTCCTTGAGGCGCAACGTGATCGACAGGTCGTCGACCTCGAGGATTGGTTGATCGGCCATCAGCGCTTCGCCTTGCCGTGCGGGTCGAGAATGTCGCGCAGACCGTCGCCCAGCATATTGAATCCGAGTACCGTGGCGAACAGCGCGAGGCCGGGAAACAAAGCCACCCAAGGCGCGACCATGAGCTGTTCGCGAGCTCTTGCCAGCATGCCGCCCCAACTCGGCGCGGGCGGCACGACCCCGAGACCGAGGAAGGAGAGAGCGGCTTCGGCCATGATCGCGGAGCCGATGCCCATGGTCGCCACGACGATGAGCGGCCCGCTGATGTTAGGCAGAGAGCGCGCTGGTGTCGTCCGAGATGGTGAAGTCGACCGCATCGGCATAGGGTTTGCCCTGCTTGTAGTACTTGTCGAATTTCTTGCCGGAGATGCGCGAGCCCTCGATGTGCTCGACGAAGCTGAATGGTCCGAGACCGACCGGCTGGGTGAGGAAATTGCCACCTTCCACCTCTTCCCTGGGAATGATGGCGGTGATCGCCTCGAAGAAGAGCATGCCAGGATCGACGAAATCACTGAAGGTCATCGAGAATGTGCGGTCGTCGATCTTCTTCAGCCCGCTGATTTCCTTCGCCTTGCCGTCGGCGTAGTCCTTGGCACCCGCCAGCGTGCCTACCTGCACCGAGCCGGGATAGCCCTTGGTGGGATCCATGACGCGGGTATAGGACCAGATGACGTCGTCGGTCGTCAGCTTGCGGCCGTTGTGGAAATAGATGTTGTCGAACAACTCGTAGGTATAGGTCTTGCCGTCTTCGCTGGTGCTGACCAGTTTGGCGAGGTCGAGCGCCGGTGCGTTATTCGAGGAATCCCACGTGTAGAGCGCGCGGTGGAAGGCCTTGGAGACAACCATGTCCTGTGAATTGTAGCTGACGTGCGGATCAAGGCTCTTGAGCGCGGCACCATAGGGCGCGGCAAGTTGCAGCTTTCCGCCGGAAACCGGCTCCTGCGCCCAGGGAGTACCCATGGGCGCCGCCATGGCGATCGCCGCCGCCACGAGCAGGGTCTTCAATCTGAATCGATAGCTCATCGTTATTCCCCTTCCTGGTTGTTGTTTCATTCCTGAGAGCTCAATCGGCAGCCCGGCCAAAGGCATGCCCATAGAATCGTCGCGCGAATTCGGGCAGGAAAGTTCTGTCGCCCGCAGGCCATGTTCCGTCCGTCATCACACAAAGAGTAAAACTCCGCCCGTCCGGCAGCTCGGCATAAACGAGATCGTGCCGTGTCCATGAGGTATGGCCGGCCTTCGACCAGGTCCTGACTTCGGCGGGCAGCCCTTCGACAAGAAAGCCGCGGACCTGATCGCCTTCGGGGTCGATGCCGGAAGCGTTGCGCTGAAAATCGCGCGACAGGAGGTCCATCATCCACCCGGAGCGGGGGCTGGCGCCGCGTGCGATATCGTGCATCAAGGCCGCCCCTGCGAGTGCCGTCAGCAGATTGCCGTTGCCGTCGCGGCGGGCCTGGAAGGCGCGGCCATAGGGACTATCCTGATAGGTGCCGTGCAGGACGTTGATTCCTGCAAGCTCGGAACGGTTCTGCGCCGTGTACCAGTTCTGCACCCGCGCGCGCCGGGCGCACCAGTCCTCCAGCGCCTGACCGTAAAGCGGCGCCCCATCATCGGCCCCGGTCAGCCGCCCGACCAGATAGACCGTCGCCTCGTTCGAGGACGTCCTGATCATATCGGCGGCGGCGCGGTAGTCTTCCGGCTCGCGGTCAAGGAGACCTTCGTCGTGAAAGCCGGCGAGGGCGTTCAGATAAAACAGCTTCACCACGCTGGCCGGATAGACCGGCGAAACGGCCCTGTGTCCCCACCATGATTGCCCGATGAAGGGTCCGGGATCGGCGTGACGAAGTGGTGCATCATAGAGGCAGGCCGCAACCGAGACGTGGTCTTCACCCAGGGCGCCCTGCGTCTGTTCCAGTGCCCCCACAAAGGCATCGGCCGCAGGATGCGTTGCTGAAACCGGCGCCGGCCTGGCCATTCAATCCCCCAAGTGCAAAACCGGGGTGATTTAGGCACCGAAAGATCTATCTTGCATATAGAAAAGTGGATGTAAGTTCATTCGTTTTGGATATGATTTGGCGCGACTTTAGTATTTGCGGTGGTCATGTCTGATGGCTGTTCACACAGATCATATCAATTTACGCCAGGTGGAGATTTTCCGTGCCACGATGAAGTTCGGCACCGTTACCGGCGCGGCGGCGGCGCTCGGATCCTCCCAGCCGACCATTACGCGTGAGTTGGCGCGATTGGAAGCGCATGTCGGCTTTTCACTTTTCGAACGCAAACGTCAGCGTCTTGTGCCGACGGCGCGGGCAATCAAGCTCTATCAGGAGGTGCAGGCCTCATTCATCGGCCTGGACCGCATCAACGGCGTTGTCGAGCGGCTGCGGGAGGCTTCCGAGGAAGTGCTGACGGTCGCCTCGCTTCCGGCCTTCGCGCAAACGATCCTGCCGGAGGCGATTGCCCGCCTGGCCGTTGCCTATCCGAGCCTGACGTTGAATATCAGCACTGTCGATCCGCGCAACCAATCCTCGATTTCCGGTTTCAATTTCGACCTCGGACTGATCGAAGACGTCTACACCCAACGCGATGCGGAGGTCACCATGCTGGGGACTTTCGACCTGGTTGCCATTGTTCCGACAGCGCATCCGTTGGCTGGGCACGAATATTTGCAGCCGAGTGATTTCGAAGGGGTCAGCTTCATCAGCCTTGGCCCGAATGATCCCTATCGTTTGCCCGTCGAGCGCGTGTTCGACCGGGCGGGAACAAAGAGGCGGCTGTCTCTATCGTCGCAATCGGCAGGCAGTGTATGTGAACTGGTGAGCAGGGGGCTTGGCATCGCGATCCTCAATCCGCTCTCCGCGCTGGGCTATGAAAGTCCGGCCCTGGCCCTGAAACGGTTCGCGCCAAGACAGAAGTTCATCGTATCGGCCCTGCGCCCGCTCAATCGCCCCGCAGTGGCCACATCCGACCAGCTTACAAGTCTCTTGCGAACGATATGTATGGAAAAGCAGGCGCTGCTGCTGCGCAAGGGATTGGCGCTTCCCGACGAAGCCGAAAGCTGTTCCGGATAGCCTGCCCACCTTGCGAAATTTTACGTGGCGACATCCGCCGGCGGCTTGTTGGTGGCTGCCTTTGCCAATTGACTTCGCTGGACGTTTTGTAGCGAATTTCCGGCAACTTCTCCTCTTGGTGCGCAGCTTTCTTGACCAGACGAAAAATAGCTGCGCCAGGGGTGGTCGTTGCAGTTCCGCCATGCCCCCATGACCATCGGCGTGAGGCATCGATGTGAACTCCGGAATCACTTAATCCTTTCTTTGTATCCTCGGGGCGTTGAGGTGTCCCTGTATCGGCCGCATTCAATGGCCGGCCAGGGATGGTCTGTAAATTCGCCGGCCGCGACGGAGTCCCGGCAGATTGACTTGCAGCTCCATCGCCTGTCGTCACGCCCGGCTGTGATGGGGTGGAAAATCCCGTTCCTGCAAGCGCAGGTTTGCCGTTGCTTCCGTCGCCAGATGCCGTGCTGGTTTGTGCGACATTCTCGAGGACATCACCGCCATCCTTCTTGGTCCACGCGCTTAGCAAAGCTTGCACGATTTCACGGAGTATTCGAAGAGCGAGAGCCATTCGTTTTATCCTTTTATTCGGAGTTCGGATGGAGGCTGACGGCATCTATTCGGGGATGAAACGCCCCTGGAGTGGCCAACCGGGTGCTGCTGTCGAAGTCCGAACGCAACTCCAAGCTTGATATTTCCCAATCCTGCCGTTTGGCCCACGATGTCAAGCGCCCGTCGCCGCGTCGGGAGAAGGCCAGAAATGAAATGAGCCGCAGGATCGCTCCTGCGGCTCTCGGCTGTCGCCTAGAAGGCGAAGCTCATTGCTCCGAGATCAGGCCAGATCGAAGCGGTCGAGGTTCATCACCTTGATCCACGCCGCCACGAAGTCCTTGACGAACTTCTCTTTTGAATCCGTGCACGCATAGACTTCGGCCACGGCACGCAACTGTGAGTGCGAACCGAAGATGAGGTCCGCGCGTGTGGCGGTCCACTTGACTTCGTCCGTCTCCCGGTCGCGCCCTTCGAACGTGTCCTTCGAGTCCGCCAGCGCTTTCCACTCCGTGCCCATATCGAGCAGATTGAGGAAGAAGTCGTTGGTCAGCGTCTCGGGCCGCTGGGTGAGGGCCCCGTGCTTGCTCTGCCCGGCATTTGCGCCGAGGACGCGCAAGCCGCCGACGAGAACCGTCAGCTCAGGCGCCGTCAGCGTCAGCAGCTGGGCACGGTCCACCAGCAACGCCTCAGCCGAAAGGCGATGGCGGCCGCGTTGATAGTTGCGGAAGCCATCAGCCGTCGGTTCTAGTGGCGCAAAGGAGTCGACGTCGGTCTGCTCCTGCGAGGCGTCCATGCGGCCCGGCGTGAAGGACACCTTCACGTCGTGGCCTGCGGCTTTCGCGGCCTTTTCGACGGCGGCACTGCCGCCGAGAACGATGAGGTCGGCAAGCGAAACCTTCTTGCCGCCGGCGTTGAACTCCTTCTGGATCGCCTCGAGTTTCTGGAGGACCTCCGCCAGCTGAGCCGGCTGGTTGACGTCCCAATCCTTCTGCGGCGCGAGCCGAATGCGGGCGCCATTGGCACCACCGCGCTTGTCGGAACCGCGGAATGTCGAGGCCGACGCCCAGGCCGTCGAGACCAGCTGCGAGACCGACAGGCCGGAGGCGAGGATCTTCGCCTTCAGCGCGGCGATGTCCTGCTCCCCGATCACGTCATGATCGAGCGCCGGAATAGGGTCTTGCCACGACAGCTCTTCCTTTGGAACGAGGGGGCCCAGATAACGCGCGACCGGGCCCATGTCGCGATGCGTCAGCTTGAACCAGGCGCGGGCGAATGCATCCGCGAACTCATCCGGATTCTCGAGGAAGCGCCGGGCGATCTTCTCGTAGGCAGGATCGGCCCGCAAGGCGATGTCGCTGGTGAGCATGGTGGGCGCATGACGCTTCGACTTGTCGTGGGCATCCGGCACGGTATTGGCGCCCATGCCATGTTTCGGTTGCCACTGATGCGCGCCGGCCGGGCTCTTGGTCAGCTCCCACTCGTAACCGAACAGGTTCCAGAGGAAATTGTTGGACCATTTCGTCGGCGTCGTGGTCCAGGTGACCTCGATGCCGCTGCCGATCGTATCGCCGCCTTTGCCGGTGCCGAACTTGTTCTTCCAGCCGAGGCCTTGCTCCTCGATGCTGGCGCCTTCCGGAGCAGCACCCACCAATGCCGCATCGCCCGCACCGTGGGTCTTGCCGAAAGTGTGACCGCCGGCGATCAGCGCGACTGTCTCTTCATCGTTCATCGCCATGCGCCTGAACGTCTCGCGAATGTCGCGCGCCGAGGCGACCGGATCCGGGTTGCCGTTCGGGCCTTCCGGGTTGACGTAGATCAGGCCCATCTGCACGGCAGCGAGCGGATCGTCGAGATCACGGTCGCCGCTATAGCGCTCGTCCGCCAGCCACGCGCCTTCGGGGCCCCAATAGATGGCCTCCTCGGGCTCCCACACGTCTTTGCGCCCGCCGGCGAAACCGAACGTCTTGAAGCCCATCGATTCCAGGGCGACGTTGCCGGTGAGGATCATCAGGTCGGCCCAGGAGATCTTGCGGCCGTATTTCTGCTTGATCGGCCACAGCAGCCGGCGTGCCTTGTCGAGATTCACGTTGTCGGGCCAGCTGTTGAGCGGCGCGAAACGCTGCTGGCCGGCACCGGCGCCACCGCGGCCGTCGCCGATGCGATACGTGCCCGCGCCGTGCCATGCCATGCGGACGAACAACGGCCCGTAATGGCCAAAGTCGGCCGGCCACCAATCCTGCGAGTCGGTCATCAGAGCTTTGAGGTCCTTGATCACGGCATCAAGGTCGAGGCTCTTGAATTCCTTGGCATAGTCGAACGCTTCGCCCATCGGATCGGACAGGCTGGAATTCTGATGGAGAACCTGAAGATTGAGCTGGTTCGGCCACCAGTCGCGATTCGTCTTGGCTGCTGTGCCATGCATGACCGGGCATTTGCCCGCGCTATCATTGGTCTTAACGTCCATTTTTGCTCCGATCCTGGCTAAGTTGATGTCCTGGCTGAGTCGCTTTGGCCATTAGGGAATCGCCGCGAATGGCCTGTTCCCCCGTCTCGCCATCCCGTCTACTAGAGTTCCGCGATCAATTTAACTTGGATTTTTTGATTGCGGTGATAAAATAAAGTTATGAACAACATAACGATCAAGCAATTGCGTTATTTCGAGGCGCTCGTCCGGCATAGCCACTTCGGACGCGCGGCGGATGCCTGCGCGATCACACAGCCGGCCATGTCGGTGCAGATCCGGGATCTGGAAGAATCGCTCGGCGCGGAACTCTTCGAAAGAGGAGCGCGACAGGTCCGCCTGACCAGTTTCGGAGAAGAGTTTGCCCTGCGCGTGCGCGAAATATTGCGGTCGGTGGATGAACTGGCGGACCTGGCGCGTGCCTCGCAGGACCGGCCGACGGGACGGCTGCGTCTGGGCGTGATCCCGACGATCGCCCCCTATCTGCTGCCCACCATCATCGGAAACTTGACGCGCGCTTATGAAGGCCTTGAAATTCATGTGCGCGAGACGCTGACACGGAAGCTTATTGAAGAGCTGGCGGAGGGCCGGCTCGACTCGGCGATCGTCGCCCTCCCGGTTTCGGAGCCTTCGTTGACTGAGGTCGCGCTGTTTGCTGAGAATTTTGTGCTGGTTCGGCCGGGCGAGGATGAAGGAAAGCCGGTGCCCAATGCCGAGGCGCTGCGGGAGATGAGGCTGCTTCTGCTCGAAGAGGGGCATTGCTTTCGCGATCAGGCCCTGTCGTTCTGCAATATGCATACGGTGCGGCCACGGGAATTGCTGGAGGGCAGCTCTCTGTCCACATTGGTCCAGATGGTCGGTGCCGGCATAGGTGTCACCTTGATCCCGGAAATGGCCGTTGCCGTGGAGACGCGATCGGCCCCGGTATCCGTAGCTCACTTCAAGAGTCCGCAACCCGCGCGGACAATCGGCATGATCTGGCGCAAGACAAGCCCGCTCGGCAAACAGCTCAAACAGATTTCCGAAGTCGTCCGCCGGTCGGCCGATATGTTACGAGAGCGGCACGAGCCAAGGTCCCGGGGCGCCGTCCCGGCCTGACGCACCGCGCGACATTGAACTTTCGTTCGGAGAGCTTACAAGAGCCTCGGACTCACTCAATCGAGTCGGAGGGGATTTACATGCAGAATAAACTTGCGGCGGAATTCTTTGGCACATTCTGGCTGGTTCTCGGCGGTTGCGGAAGCGCGGTTCTGGCAGCGGCATTTCCTGGCGTCGGCATAGGCCTGCTGGGTGTCGCTTTTGCGTTCGGCCTCACCGTGCTGACCATGGCCTATGCGGTGGGCGGCATTTCCGGAGGACATTTCAATCCGGCCGTTTCGGTCGGCCTTGCAACCGCGGGCCGCTTTCCGTGGGCCTCTGTCGTTCCGTACGTCATCGCTCAGGTGATCGGCGCCATTGCCGCGGCGGGAGTGCTTTATGTCATCGCTTCGGGCAAAGCGGGTTTCGTGATCGACCCCGCGGCGGCGGGCGCTTTCGCGACGAACGGCTATGACGCGCATTCGCCCGGCGGCTACTCGTTCACAGCCGCGCTCACCACCGAAGTCGTGATGACCGCCTTCTTCCTGATCATCATCCTGGGCGCCACGGGCAAATCGGTGCCGGCGGGTTTTGCCCCGATCGCGATTGGTCTTGCGCTGACGCTCATCCACCTGATCTCGATCCCGGTGACCAATACATCGGTCAACCCGGCGCGCTCGACGGGACCGGCGCTCTTCGTCGGCGGTCTGGCGTTGCAGCAGCTGTGGTTCTTCTGGGTCGCTCCGCTGATCGGCGGCGTGCTTGGCGGCCTCATCTACAAGGGACTGCTGAGCGAGAAGAACTGAATCACGATGGGTTTGGATCGAAGCGATCCAAATTCATGACGTGATCGGTGCTGATTTTCGAGCGCGGGATTCTCGGATCCCGCGCTTTTTTGTTTCTGCACGCCGAACGAGTTCGACGCCACCAGCCTCTCTACCATCGTGCAACTGGTGGATGACGGGCGTGGACGCGGCGAAAACTCCGGACGCCGCGCAAGCGACGGGTCCCGGGCCTGCCGCCATTTTGTAGCTAATGCGCTACCGAAACGGAGAGCTCTGTCGCGTATCTGTGAAAAAAATGTCGCAAGGAGGCAAAAAAATTATCGTTTCGGCGTCTTGGATGTTGACGTCCAAACACGCAGGGGTGCTTACTCCGTGTAAGGGACGGGGGATCCTGAGGCCTCCGCGAAGGGGCCCTCCGATCGGCCGCAGGCGGTCGGGGGAGGCGGGTGTACCTCATCCGCGGAACTCGGCGATCGAATGATGGGGCGCTATGATGCGGTTGAATTTGCGCAGTTCAGCTTCAACATTGGCTTTGTTGCTTGCGGCAACCGCCTATTCGCACGCCTCCCGAGCCGCCGATATCGGCCAGCCCATGGTCGAACCCGACTGGTATCTGAGCGTGTTCGGCGGCGCCAGCTTTGCGCAAGGACTTGCCACCATCAGCAGTCAGAAGGAGATCAGGCTCAATGACGGCTTCCTGCTGGGCGGCGCCATCGGCCGAAACCTTGGCGAGGGGCTGCGCTCAGAGCTCGAAATTTCCTATGCGACGAACGACAATGACTGGGCCCAGGAACTTGCGGGGGGAACCAAATACGAATTGAATGGCTCTACCTCCGCCGTCTTCGTCCTGGGCAATCTCTGGAAGGATATCCGTCTCAGCGACACGGTTCAGCCCTATGTGGGGGGCGGTGTCGGCGTGGGCATCCTCAACTCCGATTCGGAATCGGTCGACGTGGACTGGGACATTGACGGCTTCGGCCTGGCCGGTCAGCTTGGCGCCGGCCTGCGCTTTGCGCTGACTGAACGGCTGGCGGTCGATGCCGGCTACAGGCTCAGAGCCGTTGTCGACGCTAGTTCCAACAATGGCGATAATGACAATGGCGTCTTTTCCTTTTACAGTCATGGCGTGCAGCTGGGCGCATCCTACGCGCTCGGCGCGGACTCCCGTATCATAGGCGCCGCGGGCGATCCGTCCTCCTGGTATGTGAGCCTCTTTGCCGGCGCCATCTTCACCGAGACGGGCTGGAACTATGGCGGCTCGTCCTATCTGATCGACCATAAGACGGGCTTTACCGTCGGCGGCGCCGTCGGCACACATATCGCTCCGGAGCTGCGCGCCGAATTGGAGCTCTCCTATGCGCGCTCCAAGCTCGAGAACTATTCCGAGCGCGACAATGACACCCAGGATGCGAGCGGGGATCTGGAGCAGGGCTTCATCCTGGCCAATATCTGGAAAGATTTCGAGTTTGGCCTGTTCACGCCCTATATCGGCGGCGGTATCGGCGTCGGCGTGCTGCATTTCGATGACAGCGAGCTCGACAGCGACAAGATGTCGAACGACACCAATATCGGCCTGGCCGGACAATTCCGGTGTCGGCGCCCGGATGGCGGTCGCCGACAGCATGTCGATCGAGGTCGGCTATCGCTTCAAGAGCATTCTCGATGTTCTCCTGACCGGTGAGGAGGACGAGCTTGGCAACAATGCCGATGTTTCGACGCAAAATCACGTCATTCAGGCCGGCTTCAACTGGGGGCTGGGTGCTACTGTCACGCCAACGGCGGACGTTGCGCCGGAGGCTTATGGTGCAAACTATGTGAGCGTGTTCGGCGGCGTGTTGCTGCCCGAGGACACGCACGCCAATATCGACGATCATGATTATCTGGTGAAGTTCAAGACCGGCTTCACCGTCGGCGTGGCGCTCGGCGGCAATATCACTGAATCTCTGCGCGGCGAGGTCGAGGTCTCCTATCAATCCTACGATGTCGACAAGGTCGATGAAGGAGAGGAAAACGTCGATGAGTCCGAGGGCGATGTCGAGGGCTACTTCCTGATGGCCAATCTGTGGCGCGAGGTCGAGGTTAGCGGTGTCAGGCCTTATTTGGGCGGCGGCGTCGGCATGGCGCTTATGGATGTGAACATCACCTACGACACCCGCATTCACGACACCGATCACACGGATCTCGCTTTGGCCGCCCAGGCGGGCGCCGGCCTGCGTGTTCCGGTCAGCGATCAGTTCATGCTCGATCTGGGCTACCGCTTCAGGGGCGCGATGAGCGTTCTCACCGAAGCGACCAAAGACGACGACAACAATTCCTCGACCTATTACACGCATAGCGGACAGGTGGGGCTTCAGTGGGCCTATTGATCGCTCGGTAACTTGATACGGCCAATAACAGCGCGCCAGACAGCCCTTATCGCCAAGGGCATCGCGCTTCACAAGGCAGGCCGCTTCGTGGAGGCGGAGCGGGCCTATCAGACGGTGCTGCGCGAAAATCCCGAGCATCCTGATGCCCTCAATCTCATGGGGGTGCTCGCGATCGAGGCAAACCAGTTTCGGATTGCCATCGACTATATGAGCACGGCGGTGAAGCTGGCGCCGGACAAGGCCATCTATCGGAACAATCTCGGCAATGCCCTGGTCATTTCATCGCGGGCGGAAGAGGCGGTGCCGCATCTCGAAAGGGCGGTCAGGATCGATCCCGCTTATGCCGAGGCTTGGGCCAATCTCGGCAAGGCCTGGCGGCAGATCGGCGATATCGAAAGAGCCGGGAAATATCTCGCCAAGGCGCTGGAGGCCGCGCCGGGCTTTCTGCAGGCGCAAATCGGCTTGGCCGAGATCCAGTCGCAAATGGGACAGTTCGCGGAGGCCGAGGCGGCCTTCTCGCGGATCCTGCTTCTCAACCCGCGCAATGTCGAGGCGTTGTGCGGTTTGGCCGGAACGCACAAATTCGCGGCCGGAGACCCGCTGATCGAGAATTTCGAGAGAATGCTGCGCGATCCGGCACTTCGCGACGACGAGCGGGCGCCGCTGCATCATGCCTATGGCAAGATCTGCAATGATCTCGGCCGTCACGAGGATGCCTTCCGGCATTTCACGCGCGGCAAAGAGCTCAAGAAACTTAAATTCCACATGGAGCTTCATCGCGCGACCTACGCCGCCGCCAAAGGGCTGTTCACGCCGGGCTTCTTCGCCGCGCGCCGGCATTTCGGCGTGCCGGACCAGCGGCCGGTCTTCATCGTCGGCATGCCACGCTCGGGCACGACGCTGACCGAGCAGATACTCTCCAGCCATCATGCGGTGGCGGCGCTTGGCGAGTTTCCCTATCTACGCAAGATTGTCGGTGGTCTTTCCTTCGGTTCACCCGACCCGAAAGCCTTCACCGCGAAGGTGGCGGCCTTGTCGGCTGGCGAAATTGCCGACCTCGCCAAGGCCTACTGCAAAGCCTATGAGCGGGTGCCCGAAACGGCCCGGCGCATGGTCGACAAGAGCCCGCATAACTACGAGCTCCTGGGTCTGATCGCCCTGATGTTTCCCAATGCCAAGGTCATCCATTGCCGGCGTTCGCCTTTGGACAACTGCGTGGCGGTCTACCTGCAGAACTTCAATGAGAGCCACGGCTACAGCGGCGATCTGGCTACGCTCGGTCACTATTATCGCGAATATCAGGGTTTGATGGTCCATTGGCGCGACGCGTTGCCGATCAGGATGCTCGATGTCGACTATGAGAGCACCGTGGCCGATTTTGAGTCCGGCGCGCGGGCGCTCATCAGCCATATCGGTCTCGACTGGGACGAGAATTGTCTGCGCTATTTCGAAACGAAGCGGCAGGTGACGACGCCCAGCCGCTGGCAGGTCCGCCAGCCCATCTACGACTCGTCCGTTGGCCGATGGAAGCATTACGAGAAGTTCCTCGCCCCGCTCAAATCGGCGCTCCGCATCTAGAGCGCCGGACGCTCACATGGAATCGGTCCGGCGCTCTAACTCTTTGATTTGCGCATCGGATTATCCAAAAACCGCTTCGCACTTTTCGGTCCGATGCTGTAGTGCGCTGAACGCGAAGCTGGGGCGCCCGATCAGTCGCGATTGCGGAATTGTTGGGAGTAGCTGAAGGTGAAGCGGGGAGAAGCGGCCATTTTCGCCCGGGTTTCCGCCAATTCGTGTTCCAGACGCACGCGATGGGCTCTGTTCTCCCACCACTTCTCGATGCTGGCAAAGGGGACGCGTGCCGGAAACATGGCCCCGCCACCATAGCGCTCGACGACGGTGTCCAGATACGACCCTTCCGGTGGCCCCAATTCCTGCGGGAAGCCGATGGCGTTCCATATCTCGTTCCACAGATGCACGAATGTCGAGGTCGCCAGGCGCTCCCCGAGCTCGTCACGGGCGCGCGGGTCGAACAGCTTGATGACTTCGGAATAGTCGATTTCATAGGCTGTTTTCCGCTCATGCACTCTGTGTGCGAGCCCGTGCCTTGCGACCAGCGAGGAGATGAGATCGGGGCCGGTCTGCCCCCACCGAGCCTCTTCGATGACGGCTTCGATCTGTCGGATCGCGTCGTCGACCAGCGGCGATTCCGCGGGCAGGCGCATGACGGCGGTCCCCACGACGTTGCTCTGGATCTGCCTGGCTAGAAAGAAATCCGTTGCCGGCAGATCGTCGCGCTGCACGAGGACATCGGTATCGAGCCACCATTCACCGCGCTTCAGAAGCTTGTAGCGAAAGAGGTTGGAATGAAGCGACGGACTGCCGGCGCCGAAGCCGCTCTTGTAGCGATGGACATGGCCACCGAGATCGAGAATTTCCTCGGCGGGACGCCGTATTGCGCCGGGCGGAAGCGTGATGTCCGCATCCGCGGTGTAGACGATGGCATCGAAACCATGGGCGACCCAGCTCGCCAGGCAAAGTGTCTGATACGGGCTGGCGCGTCCTGCCCAGAATGTGCAGAAACTCGGCCGACTCACATTGCCTCCCAATGGCCTTGCTCAAGCTCTCGGGCGCGGTGCCGGTGAAAGCCTTACGCCTCGCGCGCCAGCCGCTTGTCGAGATAGCCGGCGCAGATCTTGGTCAGATCGTCGATCTTGTCCTGGAAGAAGTGGTTGGCGCCCGGCATCACCTTGTGCTCGATGACGATGCCCTTCTGGGTCTTGAGCTTGGTGACGAGCGTGTTGACGGCTTCCGGCGGGGTCACCGTGTCCTTGTCGCCATTGACGAACAGCCCCGAGGCCGGGCAGGGCGCCAGGAACGAGAAGTCGTAATGTTTGGCCAGCGGCGCCACCGAGATGAAGCCCGAAATCTCCGGGCGGCGCATCAGAAGCTGCATCGAGATCCAGGCGCCGAAGGAAATGCCGGCTATCCAGCAGATCTTGGCCTCGCGGTTATGCGCCTGCAGCCAGTCAAGGGCGGAAGCGGCATCAGAAAGCTCGCCGGCACCATTCTCGAACAGGCCCTGGCTGCGCCCGACGCCGCGGAAATTGAAGCGCAGCACCGAAAAGCCGCGTTGCGCGAACATATAATAGAGCTGATGCACGATCGGGTTGTTCATCGTGCCGCCGAAGCTCGGATGCGGATGAAGCAGGATCGCGATGGGGGACCCTTGAGCCTTGCAGTGATGGTAGCGCGCTTCGATACGGCCCGCGGGCCCATTGAAAATCACTTCAGGCATGAGCGAGTGTCGATCCTGTTCTGCATCTGGCGGTCATTGAATAGGGGCAAAAACCGGCGGAATAGTTGACTCCGGTAGTCGGATTTTCTATATCCTTGTTTAGAACCGTTCAAAGAAATATAGAATCCCACGGACGCCGGGCGAGGCCGGTCCTTAGCACGGCTCCAGGGTGAAATGGCAAGTTTTCTCGCAAACGCGGCGGCAACGGAAGAGCAACCATGAAACTTTCAACCAAGGGCAGATATGCGGTGATGGCCATGGTCGATATCGGCCAGAACGGCGAGGGCCGGACCGTCTCGCTGGCCGAAATCGCCGAGCGCCAGGACATCAGCCAGGAATATCTGGAGCAGCTTTTCGTGAAGCTGCGCAAGGCGGGCCTCGTGCAGAGCGCCCGCGGTCCGGGCGGCGGCTATCGGTTGGCCCGCGATGCCGACGACATCGTCATCTATGACGTCATCGCCGCGGTGGACGAGCCGATGAAGGTGACCCGCTGCGAGGGTGACGCGGTCGAAGGCTGCGTCAAGGGCGAGCGCTGCTGCACCCATGACCTTTGGTCATCTATCGGGCGCCAGGTGAACACCTTCCTAGCCAATGTCACGCTCGATGACGTCGTCAACAAACGCAATTTGGCGCTCGCGGCCTCGATCCGCCAGGCCAAGGCGCGCCATGTCCGAAGGGAACCGGCCGAGGTCAATGCGCACCTATCTTGACCATAACGCCACGAGCCCGCTGCGCGAGACCGCCAGGACCGCGATGCTCGCCGCGCTCGAGCTCAAAGGCAACGCGTCCTCGATCCACGCCGAGGGCCGCGCGGCGCGTGCATCGCTCGATGCTTCACGTGAAGCCGTGGCGCGCGCTTTGGGCACGATCGCGCCCATGGTCGTCTTCACCTCGGGCGGCAGCGAAGCCAACAATCTCGCCCTCAAGGGGGCGCCGGCCGAGCGCCTGATCGTATCAGCGGTCGAGCATCCATCGGTCATTGAAGCCGCCAAGGCTTCCGGCAAGCCAGTAGACGTCCTGCCCGTCGATGGCTCCGGCGTCGTCGACCTGGCCGCGCTCGATGGGCTGCTGGCAACCGGGCCCAAGGCGCTTGTCAGCGTCATGCTCGCCAATAATGAGACTGGCGTCATCCAGCCGCTGCGCGATGTCGTGGCGCTGGCCCAGAAGCATGACGCGCTCGTTCACTGTGATGCGGTCCAGGCCCTTGGCAAGATCGCCGTCAATTTCGGCCTGCTTGGCGTCGACACCTTGAGCGTCTCGGCGCACAAATTAGGCGGCCCGGTGGGCGCCGGGGCGCTCGTCATCCGCGATGGTCTCCCGGTCACGGCTCTCCTCCAGGGCGGCGGCCAGGAGCTGCGCCGGCGTGCCGGCACCGAGAATGTCGCCGCGATTGCCGGCTTCGCCGCCGCGGCGGAGGAAAAGCGAATCGAAATCAGACACTTGCGCGACGCGCTTGAGGAGCGGCTTGAAGGTGCTGTGATCTTCGGCGCCGCCGCCGAGCGGCTGCCCAATACCAGCTGCTTCGCACTGCCGGGGCTTTCCGCCGAGACGGCGCTCATGGCGCTCGACCTCGCCGGCATCGCCGTCTCCTCGGGTTCGGCCTGCTCCTCGGGCAAGGTCGCGAAATCGCATGTGCTGGCGGCGATGGGGTTGCCCCCGGAACTCGCCGGCAACGCCATCCGCGTCAGCCTCGGCTGGACGACGACGGCGGCAGACATCGAACATTTCATCACTGCCTGGGACCGCCTCGCGGCCCGGCGGAAAGCGGCATAGGGAAGTTTAGAATGGCCGATATCGACACCATCGAACTCGTCAAGGACATTGACGTCGACAAGTACAAATACGGTTTCACCACCGAAATCGAATCCGATCTGGCGCCCAAGGGCCTCAATGAGGATATCGTCGCCTTCATCTCGAAGAAGAAGAACGAGCCGCAATGGATGCTCGACTGGCGTCTCGAGGCTTATCGGCGCTGGATTCAGATGACTGAGCCGACCTGGGCCAAGGTCCATTATCCCAAGATCGACTTCCAGGACCTGCATTATTACGCCGCCCCCAAGAGCATGTCGGGCCCGAAGAGCCTCGATGAGGTCGATCCCGAACTGCTCAGGACCTATGAGAAGCTCGGCATCCCGTTGCGCGAGCGCGAGGTGCTGGCGGGCGTCCAGAGCCCTAAGGTCGCGGTCGATGCGGTGTTCGATTCGATCTCCGTCGTCACCACCTTCAAGGACGAACTCGCCAAGGCCGGCGTCATCTTCTGCTCGATCTCGGAAGCGGTGCGCGAGCATCCCGAACTGGTGAAGAAGTATCTGGGCTCGGTCGTGCCGCAGGGGGACAATTTCTATGCCGCGCTGAATTCGGCGGTCTATACCGACGGCTCCTTCGTCTATGTGCCGCCCAATACGCGCTGCCCGATGGAGCTTTCGACCTATTTCCGTATCAACGAGAAGAAGACGGGCCAATTCGAGCGCACCTTGATCATCGCCGACAAGGGCTCTTACGTGTCCTATCTGGAAGGCTGCACCGCGCCGACGCGCGACGAGAACCAGCTGCATGCCGCCGTCGTCGAGCTCATCGCGCTCGATGACGCCGAGATCAAATATTCGACGGTGCAGAACTGGTATCCGGGCGACAAGGAGGGCAAGGGCGGCGTCTATAATTTCGTGACCAAGCGCGGCGATTGCCGTGGCAAGAACGCCAAGATCTCCTGGACCCAGGTCGAGACCGGCTCGGCCATCACCTGGAAGTATCCGAGCTGCATTCTGCGCGGCGACAATTCGCGCGGCGAGTTCTACTCGATCGCCATCTCGAACGGCCGCCAGCAGATCGACTCCGGCACCAAGATGATCCATCTCGGCAAGAACACCTCGAGTCGCATCGTCTCGAAGGGTATAGCCGCGGGCAGGAGCGACAATACCTATCGCGGCCTCGTCTCGGCGCATCGCAAGGCGACCAATGCCCGGAACTTCACGCAGTGCGACTCGCTTCTCATCGGCGACAAATGCGGCGCCCATACCGTGCCCTATATCGAGGCGAAGACGCTCTCGGCCCATTTCGAGCATGAAGCGACAACGTCCAAGATCTCCGACGACCAGCTGTTCTATTGCCAGTCGCGCGGGCTTTCGCAGGAAGAGGCGGTGACGCTCATCGTCAATGGCTTCGTGCGCGACGTGCTGCAGCAATTGCCGATGGAGTTCATGGCCGAGACGCAGAAGCTGATCGGCATCTCTCTCGAAGGAAGCGTCGGCTGATGTCCAGGCGCCGCGATGACATCTGGTTCGTGCGCTCCAATGGTGGGCAGAGGGCTTATCCCGTGACCGCCGAGGGCTGGCGCGCCGTCTGGGTGTTCGTGGCGGGCATCGTGGCTTCCGGCATCATGGGCGCCGTCCTTGCCCAGACGATGGAGACCTGGCTCTGAGTGACCATTACGGCGATCGGCATGGGTATCGCGGCCATCTGGTTCGTCATCACGGCTCGCGCCCATACCGATCATTCGAAAACCTACAATGACTATGTGAAAGACAAGTAGAATGCTTGAGATCAATGACCTTCATGTGAAACTGGCGGAGGAAGACCGCACCATCCTCAACGGCCTGACCCTGAATGTGAAGCCTGGCGAGGTGCATGCCATCATGGGCCCGAACGGTTCCGGCAAATCGACCTTGTCCTATGTGCTGGCGGGACGCGAAGGTTATGAAGTGACGGGCGGCCATGTAACCTTCAAGGGCGAGGACCTGCTCGAAATGGCGCCTGATCAGCGCGCCGCCAAGGGCCTGTTCCTGGCCTTCCAGTATCCGATCGAGATACCGGGTGTCGCCACCATGCAGTTCCTCAAAGTGGCGCTCAACTCGCAGCGCAAGACACGCGGCGAGAAGGAGCTCACCACGCCCGAATTCATCAAGCTGGTGAAGGACCGCGCGGCCAAGCTCGACATTACACAGGACATGCTGAAGCGCGCCGTCAATGTCGGCTTTTCGGGCGGCGAGAAAAAGCGCGCCGAGATCCTCCAAATGGCGGTGCTCGAGCCCTCGCTCTGCATTCTCGATGAGACCGATTCCGGCCTCGACATCGACGCCATGCGCGTCGTCGCCGATGGCGTGAATGCGTTGCGTTCGCCCGACCGCGCCATGGTCGTCATCACCCATTATCAGCGCCTGCTCGATTACATCGTGCCGGACTATGTGCATGTCCTCTCGCAGGGCCGTATCGTCAAATCCGGCGGCAAGGACCTGGCGCTCGAGCTCGAGGCCAAGGGCTATGCCGAGTTCGCCAAGGAAGCCGCATGAATATCGCCGTGAACAAGACGCCGGCCGAGCTCGCCTATGACGGCATGCTCTTGCCGCATCCGCGTCTCGAAGACTGGAAATGGACCAATCTCAGGGTCCTGATCGACCGACCCTATCCGCCACGCGTGAAGGTCGAGGCGGCGAAGAAGGACGTGGAACGGCTCCTGAAGCGCGATCCTCTGGCAAAGCTGGCGCATGCCCGCATCGTCTTCGTCAATGGCGAATTCGCAGAAGGCTATTCCAACCTGCCGGCTGGCGGCGATGTGCGCGTGAAAGCGCACCTCAATGGGCTCGATGCCGACAGCGAGCCGGTCCTCGACATGAACCTCGCCTTCGCCACGGCGGGCGTCGAGATAGAGATCACCACCAATATTGATGCCCCGGTCGAGATCGTCCATGTCGCGACCGATGCCGAGGCGCGCACCATTGCCACCCGCAACAAGGTCAAGGTGGCGGATGGCGCCTCCGCGACCTTGTTCGAGACGCATATCGGCGAGGGCGATTACCTGTCCAACAGCGTGATCGATATCGTGCTGGGCGCCGGGGCCAAGCTCGACCGGGTCAAGCTCGAGATCGAGTCCCGTTCGGCCATCCATCTCGCCCATGCGCTGATCACGATCGGCGCCAATACCGTCCTGCGTGACTTCACCCTGACCTCGGGCGCCCGCGTCAACCGGCAGAACGGCACTTTGGAGTTCAAGGGCGAGCGCGCGGATGCGAAGATTGCCGGCTCCTATCTGCTGGCCGGCAAGCAGCATGCCGATACGCGTCTCGTCATCGATCATCAGGTGCCGAAATGCACCAGCCGCGAATTGTTCAAATGCGTGATGGACGAGAATGCGCGCGGCATCTTCCAGGGCAAGGCCATCGTCCGGCCCGATGCGCAGAAAACCGATGGCAAGCAGTCCTCGCATGCGCTGCTTTTGTCGGAGACGGCCGAGTTCGACGCCAAACCCGAGCTCGAGATCTATGCCGATGACGTGGCTTGCGGCCATGGCGCCACCAGCGGCGACATCGACCACAATCACCTGTTCTATCTCCAGTCGCGCGGCATTCCGGAGGCCGAGGCCAAATCGATGCTGATTGGCGCTTTCGTCGGCGAGGCTTTCGACACGATCGGTCATGACGGCGTGCGCGACGTGCTGACACGCTTCGCCGAGAGCTGGCTGGTCAATCACAAGGAAGACGCAAGGTGACCGCTCAGCAGAAGATCCGCCCGGCCTATGACGTCGAGATCCTGCGCCGCGACTTCCCCATCCTCGCGCGCGAGGTCTATGGCAAGCCGCTGGTCTATCTGGACAATGCCGCCTCCGCCCAGAAGCCCAGGGTGGTGCTCGACCGCGTGATGCAGGCGATGTCGGAAGACTACGCCAATGTGCATCGCGGCCTTCATTATCTCTCCAACACCTCGACGCAGGCCTTCGAGGACGCGCGTGAAAGTGTCCGCCGCTTCCTCAATGCGCCGTCCAAGGACCAGCTCATCTTCACGCGCAACGCCACCGAGGCGATCAATCTGGTGGCGCAGTCCTTCGGCGGCATGGTGATCGGGGAGGGTGACGAGATCGTGCTCTCGATCCTGGAGCACCATTCCAATATTGTGCCCTGGCATTTCCATCGCGAAAGACGGGGCGCCGTCCTCAAATGGGCGCCGGTCGACGATGACGGTAATTTCCTCATCGAGGAATTCGCGAAGCTCCTCACTTCGCGCACCAAGATGGTCGCCATCACCCATATGTCGAATGCGCTCGGCACCATCGTGCCGATCAAAGAGGTCATACGCCTCGCCCATGAAAAGGGCATTCCGGTGCTGGTCGACGGCAGCCAGTCGGCCGTGCACATGCCGGTCGATGTGCAGGATCTCGACGCCGATTTCTATGTCATCACAGGCCATAAGACCTATGGCCCCTCAGGCATCGGCGTCCTCTACGGCAAGATGGAGCATCTGCGCCGCATGCCGCCCTATCAGGGCGGTGGCGAGATGATCGGCGAGGTGTCGCTCGACCGCATCACCTACGCCGAACCGCCGCATCGCTTCGAGGCGGGCACACCGGCCATCGTCGAGGCGATCGGGCTCGGGGCCGCCCTCGACTACATGAAGGGCGTCGGCCTCGAGGCCATTGCCGCCCATGAGGCGGATCTGCGCGACTATGCGACGGCAAGGCTCTCCGAGATCAATTCGCTCAGGATCTTCGGGCGGGCGCGTGAGAAGGGGGCAATCGTCTCCTTCAACATGGATGGGGCGCATGCGCATGACATATCGACGGTGATCGACCGC
This sequence comes from Nordella sp. HKS 07, assembly GCF_011046735.1. Lineage (NCBI taxonomy): Bacteria > Pseudomonadati > Pseudomonadota > Alphaproteobacteria > Hyphomicrobiales > Nordella > Nordella sp. HKS 07. The sequence goes on from NZ_CP049258.1 coordinate 5,414,558, forward strand.
GCCGGCGTGGCGGTCAGGGCCGGCACCCATTGCACCCAGCCGCTGCTCGCCCGCTTCGGTGTCACAGCTACCTGCCGCGCGTCCTTCGCCATGTACAACACCCGGGCGGAAGTTGATAAACTGGCGGAAGCGCTTATCTCTGCGCAGAGGATATTTCTTTGACCGAAGCTCAGGACCATATCGTCAGCCCCGAGACCCCGCCCGCGGCACCGGCTTCGGCCATCCCGCCGGAGGAAATCGCGCGCCTGACCGACGACATCACGGCCGCCCTCAAGACGGTCTATGATCCTGAAATTCCTGTTGATATTTACGAGCTGGGGCTCATCTACAAGGTCGATATCGAGGACGACCGGCAGGTGAGCATCGAGATGACGCTGACGGCACCCGGTTGTCCGGTCGCCGGCGACATGCCGGGTTGGGTCGAGAACGCGGTCGGCGCGGTTCCCGGCGTCTCGGGCGTGAAAGTTAACCTGGTGTTCGATCCTCCGTGGGATCATTCCCGCATGTCGGATGAAGCGCGCGTTGCGCTCAATATGTGGTAGGCTCGCTCGATGGCTATGTCCCGTCCCCGTCCCAAAGTGATGACGCTCACCGATGCCGCGGCTGAGCGCGTGAAGGCCATTATGGCCAAGGCGTCGAAGCCGGTGCTGGCTCTCAGGGTCGGCGTCAAGAATGGCGGCTGCGCCGGCATGGAATACACGATGGAATGGGCCGAGCAGCAGAAGCCGCTCGATGAGGTTGTCGAGGACAATGGCGTCAAGGTCTTCATCGACCCCAAGGCCGTCCTGTTCCTTCTAGGAACCCAGATGGATTACAAAGAATCGACGCTGAAATCGGGCTTCGTCTTCAACAATCCCAACCAGACCTCGGCCTGTGGCTGCGGTGAATCGGTGGTGCTGAAGCAGGCCGAGGCCGCGCCCGCCACATAAAGTGTGAAGGCGCCAGAATGAGTCGCCTCAATGCTGTGTGCTTTTGTTTGCGCATGATCTTTTCGGAAAACCGGTATCCACTTTTCCGGATCACGCGCTAATGCCGGCGAGCGCCGAGTTTCTCGCCTTCATCAAGGAACAGCTTGCCGATTTCGGTCCGGTGTCGGTGCGCCGCATGTTCGGCGGCGCCGGTATCTTCCGGGACGGGCTGATGTTCGCTCTCGTCGCCGACGAGATGCTCTATCTCAAGGCCGACGCTATCTCGCAAGGCGACTTCGAGGCACTCGCTCTGCCGCCTTTCAGCTACGACAGCAAGGGGGGCAAGCGAACGGTGATGGCCTATTGGCGCGCCCCCGAGGCTTGTCTCGATGATCGCGATGAGATGACGGAATGGGCGGGGAAGGCCTATGGCGCCGCGCTGCGCGCCCACAAGCCGGCGAAGAGGGCACCAATCAGGCGCAGCTAGAGCCGGGTGTTCTCATGGAAACACCTCTGCGCTCTATCTCTTTGATTTGCGCATCGGATTATCCGAAAGCCGCTTCGCACCTTTCGGTCCGATGCTCGAGGCCTTTACCCGCCCTTCATACCCCCCTCGCTAATCTCAAGGGGGAGGGTGGATGTCGGCAGTTAAGCTCATAACGCGCTTGTTCAGCGTGGTCGGCGCACGCGTCGCTGCCGCCGCCTTCGGGCTGTTCAGCCAGCTGGCGCTGGCGCGGGTTTTCTCGCCCGCCGATGTCGGTGTCTTTCTCCTCACCATGAGTGTGATGGCCTTTGCCAGCCTTGTGATGACGGGCGGCTATCCGGCCCTGGGCTTCACCTATCTGGCGCGTTATCAGTCGCTCGCCCGCGCCTCGCTGGTTGCCGCCTTCCACGCCGCGGCGCTGCGCACCACGCTGATCCTGAGCGTCGTCACGGCGCTTCTGGCGGTCGCCGCCTATTTCACACCGGCGCTGGCGCCGATGCGTCCGGCAATCATTTTCGGCGCGCTCGCCGCGCCCGGCCTTGCTCTCATCCGCCTCAACAACGCGGCGGCAAACTCGATTCGCCGCTACGATCTCTCCTTCATTCCCGACTTCGTGCTGCGCAGCGGCTTCCTGTTCGCCGCGATCATCGCCATCATCACCCTCGCTCGCCGGCCCGAAATGGAGTGGGTCTTGTGGGCGATCGTGATCTCGACCTATGCGGCGGCGGCGATCCAGGCGGTGCTGCTCGGACGCTCCGGCGTCGTGGCGAAGGTGTTCCGGGCCCCGCGCCGCAGCCTCGCCCCCTACTATCGGATAAAGGCCGCGGCCCTCCTGGTGGGCGCTTTCGTCACCTTCGCCTTTGCCGAAATCGTGACGCTCGTCTCAGGCCTTTTGCTTCCGCCCGCCGACGTCGCGGTCGTAGGCATCGCGGTCAGGCTCGCTTCGATCGCCGGCTTCGTCGTCCAGACCATGCAGCTGATCGCCATTCCCGATCTCACCGACACGATGACCCGCGGCACGCGCACCGCCGCCGACCGGCTGATGCGGCGGACCAATCTCGTGAATTTCGCTTTGATGCTGGCGGCGATACTTGTCACGCTCGTGCTGGGGGATTGGGTCCTGGGACTCTTCGGGCCCGACTATCTCGCCGGCAAATGGGCGCTTGTACTCTTCCTGTTCAGCCAGATGGTTCGCTCGGCGGGCACGATGAACAACCATCTAATGTCGCTGGCCGGCCATCAGACACGCACCGCCATGGTCTGTTCCGTCTCGCTGATCGTGCTTCTGGGCACGGCGACCTTGCTGACGCCCTATATGGGCGTCACCGGCATGGGCTGGGCGGCACTCGCCACCGAATGCGTGTGGGCCATCGGGCTCGCCGTGTCGGCGCAGTCACTCATTGGCCGTCGCGGCGATCTTCTCGCAGGACTGATCGCGCGACGGGTCTGAAATCGCGATCGAAAGTGTGATGGCTTTAGGACGAGTCGCCATCACGCTTTATCTTCTTGTTTGCGCATGATCTTTTCGGAAAACCGGTTCGCACTTTTCCGGATCATGCTCTACGCGCTGCGCACGGGCCGTAACAGGAAGGCCGGCATATTGCCGGAATGGAAGCCGTCCGAATCCGGCACGTCGCCTGACGGAGAAGGCCGGCGGTCGCGCGAGCCTTCCTTGCGGCGTGGCTGCCGTGGCTCGTGGCGGGGCTTCGCCTCGCGTGGGCGATCCTCGAGCGGCCTCTCCTCCCGCGGTTTCTCTTCCCGCGGCTTTTCCTCTCGAGTCGGCTTCGCCGCGCGCGGCTTTTCCTCTCGAGCTGGCTTCGCCTCGGCTGGCGGGCGTTCGCCGGCAGGCTTGCCGCCGCGGCGTCGGCGCGGTCTTTCCTCGCGTGGCGTGTCGGCGCCGTCCTCATGGTCCGCTTCGGCGGGCGCGGCATTGCCGTCCCAGGGAATCGACTGGCGGATCAGCTGCTCGATGGCCTTCACATATTTGGCTTCGGCCTTTGTCGCGAGCATGAAAGCGTGACCTTCGCGGCCCGCCCGACCGGTCCGCCCGACGCGGTGAACATAGTCCTCGGCATGGATCGGCACGTCGAAATTGAACACATGGCTCACGTCCGGAATGTCGAGACCGCGCGCCGCGACATCGGAGGCGATGAGGAAGGTGATCTCGCCGCCACGGAACGATTCGAGCGTGCGCAGGCGAGCGCGCTGGTCCATGTCGCCGTGAAGAGCCGCGGCGTTGAAGCCATGGCGCTTCAGCGAGGCCTCCAGGATGCCGACGGTGGTCTTGCGGTTGGCGAAGACGATGGCGTTCTTCACACTGGTCTGCGATTTCAGCAGGCGGCGCAGCGCCTCGCGCTTGGCCTTGGCCTCGCTCGGCGCCTTGACCAGTTTCTGTTCGATCGTCGCGGCCGTGCTGGAGTGCGGAGAAACCTCCACTCTGACGGGCGCGTGCAGGAACTGGTTGGTGATGCGCTGGATCTCGGGCGGCATGGTCGCCGAGAAGAAGAGTGTCTGCCGGGTAAAGGGCAGGAGCTTGTAGATTCGCTCGATGTCGGGGATGAAGCCCATATCGAGCATGCGGTCGGCTTCGTCGATGACCAGCATCTCGACGCCGGTCAGCAGCAGCTTGCCGCGTTCAAAGTGATCGAGAAGGCGGCCTGGTGTCGCGATCACGACGTCGGCGCCACGATCGATCTTGGCGGCCTGATCGTCGAAGGAGACACCGCCGATCAGCAGCGCCACGGTGAGGCGGTGTTGCTGTCCGATGCGCTCGAACGCTTCCTGCACCTGGGCGGCGAGCTCGCGGGTGGGCTCGAGGATGAGCGTGCGCGGAATGCGCGCGCGGGCGCGACCCGATTCGAGAAGCGAGAGCATCGGCAGCACGAAGGCGGCGGTCTTGCCCGAGCCGGTCTGGGCGAGGCCGAGCACGTCCTTGCGGGCGAGGGCGGGCGGAATGGCGCCGGCCTGGATGGGAGTGGGGGTGGCAAAGCCAGCTTTCTCGACAGCTTCGAGAACCTTAGGGCTCAGTCCCAATTCAGAAAATTGCATGGAAAGTTAAAAAACCGATCTGGCGAGTGGGTGATTGTATTGAAGGGTGCGTCCGGCCGGGCTCGCCACACATCGGATGCACGAAATGTGTCCGGAAAATAGGTAGAATCTCACAAAAGTCAAATAGGACGATGCTGCGGCATATTAATTCGTCGACATGGGAGGGGTGCGATCACCGCTGGGCGCACAAAAATGGGCAGTCTTGCGAAGCTGCCCATGAGGTTGGTACGCCAGGGAGGTTACAGACACCAGTTTTGCATCGCCGATGAGTCCAGTATGCCTGATTCTAGGGGTTTGAGCACCCATGAACTGTGCCGGTCCAGAAACGCCTTGCTTAGGTCGAATTCTTCAGTGAACAAAGTCACATGAGCACCTGTCTATCGCTACGTAAATCGTTTTTCGGTCTCTGCTTGGCTGTCCTGACGTCAGGAGGAGCTCAGGCCTTCGAACCGCCTATCTTCCCTTTGACCGAGGCGCAGATGAAGGCGCTGGAAGACTATGCGCTGGCCAAGACCGAAAAGGCCTTTGCCGCCGGCCCCGAGGGCCAGTTTTCGGCGCAGACAGGCTTCGCCAGCGCCACCATCGCGGCGCGCGAGGCAATCAAGGCCTGCGACCAGAGCGTGTCCGATTCGACCAAGCGCTGCATCCTGATCAATCTCAATGGCGAGCGGCTGCCCGACGCCGTGCAGTTGGCGCAGCTCCTGCGTGTCGACCCAGGCCTTCTGGAAAAGCCGACCCCGGTTACCGATCTGGTGCTCGATATCGACGCCTGGCGCGCCAAGGAGGGCTATCGCGAAAAGGCTGAGCACAAGGCCTTCGCCATCAGCCTGAAAGGACCATGGGCGCGCTCCTGGGAGGGCAATAGCACCGAGGAGGCCGAGACAGAGGCGCTCGCGACCTGCAACCGCAACGAGGCGGCGAAATCCGCGCCCTGCTTCATCCTGATGCGCGACGGGATGTCGGTTCCGTTAAGCGAATTGCGGGCCAATCCTGATCTTTCCGTGGACGGACAAAAGCCCGAGTGAGGCGGCACCGACTGGTGATTGAAGCCAGATCTCCCTAGCGGAGGTGGTGACGGCGGGCATCGTGGACGGGCCTCGTCCGGCGATGGTGAGCAATTGCTAACCAACTCAAAGTACAAGCGGTGAGGCGGCAGGGCGCGGTAGCCATTGGCATTTCAATTGCAGAACTGTCGGCTGAAACTTTTGTTGGCGTCTCCAACGGGACACTGACTGTGCCGAAATGGTTAAGGACGCCGTCTGGTGATGAAGATTGAACGAAGCTCGCGCGAAACGGAGCCTCCGGCGCCCTCGGGCAGGGGGGCGGCGCGCCGGCCTCCGCAACGTCCGCGCCCCGCGGCGCGATCATTCTGGCCGGGTCACATGGCGCCATAGCACTTGCCCGCGTCCTGGCGCGGCAAAAGCTCGATGTCTGGTTCGTGACCAATCACACGCCTTTGCCGCGTTTCTCGCGCGCCGTGACGCACTGGCGCAACTGGCCCGGCGCGGAGGATCCCACCGCCATCGATGCGCTTGAGGACATTGTGCAACGGGAGAAGCTTGAGGGCTATCTTCTCGTTCCGGCTGCCGATGGCGACGTCAAATTCGCCTCCCAGGCCCATGCACGCCTTTCGAGGCACCTCAATCTGCTGTTGCCGGACTGGTCCAGCCTGCAATGGGCCGCCGACAAGGCTCTGACCTATCGCCGCGCCGCGGAGCTCGGTATCGCGGTCCCCGAGATATATCCCGTCCGCTCGCACGCCGATGCCGCCGACATGCCGATGCGATTTCCGGTGGTCCTCAAGCCCTCGATGCGCCTCGCGCTCAATCGCTTCACGCGCGACAAGGTCTGGCGCGCCGACGACCGCGATGGTTTCGTGCGGCTCTACGCCGAGGCGGCAGGTCTCGTCGGGCCGGAAGCCATCGTCGTTCAGGAACTGGTGCCGGGCGATGGCGAATGCCAGCTCTCCTATGCGGGCCTGTGGTGGCAGGGCCGGCCGGTCAGCGCCTTCGTGGCGCAGCGCACCCGCCAATATCCGATCGATTTCAGCTATACCTCCACCTTCGTCGAAACCATCGAATCCCCGGATGTGCGTGAGGCGGCGGAAGCATTCCTGTCTTCCATCGGCCATCACGGCCTGTGCGAGATCGAATTCAAGCGCGATTCGCGCAACGGCGTGCTCAAGCTGCTCGATGTCAATCCGCGCCCCTGGTCGTGGTTCGGACTGGCCGACGCGGCCGGGGTCGATTTCGGGGCGGCCATCGTCGCTCTCGCCAGCGGCCGTGAGCCGCCGCCCATGCGGGCGCGAACAGGTGTCGGCTGGATGTTCGGCCAGCGCGATCCGATTGCCGCCCTTCAACTCGCGCTCGCCGGACGCCTCGATGCCGGGGCATGGCTCGCCTCGCTCACCCGCACGCGCACATTTGCGACAATGTCGCTCAGCGATCCGTTGCCGGGCATAGTGGAGCTTCCCGTGACATTGTTTCGGGCGCTTGCCCGCCTGCCGGGCAGATCCCGCAACCATTCGTAAGGCACTCGCGATGCGTCAGCAACCCACGGCCGTGTTCGACACCTCATCCGCAATATCCGGTGCCGGCATCGGGTCGGGCTTCACCGTCGAGGTCGACAATATCTCCGATAGTGACTGGGACGGCATCGCCAGCGGCTTCGCCGACATTCACCCGGAACAGACCGCTTGCTTTGCCGGTCACCACTGGAAGGGAAGGGACAGTCATCTTCTGCTTCACCGCAATGGCGAGCCGGTCGCCGGCGCGCGTGTCGCACTCGTCAAGCTGCCGCTGATCGGAAGAGGGCTTGCCTTTCTCCGCTTCGGCCCTTTCTGGCGGCGCCGGGATGCGGCAGCCGATCCTGAAATCTACCGCGCCATGATCGCGGCACTGGTCGAGGAATATTGCGTCGCGCGCGGCCACTGCCTGACCGTCCTGCCGCGCCCGCATCCGCGCTATCACGCCGAGGAATGCGGCTGGCTGCGCGACATGGGTTTCGCGCAGAGGCGCCAATACGAGGATCCCGAGCGTTACGTCGTCAACACCGCGCTCAACGAGGGTGCCCAGCTCAAGAGCCTCGCCCAGAAATGGCGCTACAATCTGCGCCAGGCGCTCGCCAACTCGCTCGATGTACGCATGACGGAAGCGCCCGAGGACATCGACGCCTTCCAGAAGCTCTATGTGTCGATGATGGAGCGAAAGGATTTCTCGAGCACCACACCCGTTCATCTGACCGGGCAGCTGATCGCCAATCTGCCCGACAAGCTCAAGCCGAAGCTTTTTGTCGCCTATCACGAGAAGAAACTGGTGGCCGGCGCCACAGTGGGCCTGTTCGGCGACACGGCCTACTATATGTTCGGCGCGTCCTCGGCCGATGCCTTGCCGCTCAAAGCGGGCTATGCGCTTCACTGGGTGATCGTCCAGTGGCTCAACCAGAATGGGTTCCAATGGTACGACCTGGGCGGGGCGTCGCATGAGCCGGGGCTGCGCCAGTTCAAGAAGGGATTCGTCGGTAAGGCCGGGCAGATCGTCACCATGGAAGGTGAATTCGACCGCTGGACGACGCCCGTCGGGCGGCTGGCGTCGGATGCCATCTTCGGCGCCCGAAATCTCAGGCGGCGCCTGCGTCATGGCGCGAAATTCGGGAAGACGGCCGACAGCTCGAAGTGATGCTTGCGCACTCTCAGTCCGACGAGGCGGCTTTGTCCTTCTCCTTCACCTCAGCGGCGTAGCGCCAGGTCTCCCATTTGACGCGCGCGATCTTGTAGGCGTCGAGTATGGAGAGCGCATAGATAAGAAAGCCGCCGGCGTGGCGGCCGATGAAGCTCGCTTGCTCGGGGGCGATCTTCGACGTCGCCCAGCCGATGATGATCATGAAGAAGAGGAACTGCAGACCGCGCGCCGGAACGCCCGAAAACACATGGCCGGAGCCCGGCAGCACGATGGCGAGCGCCAGTATTGCGTAAGGATTGAACGGCTTTTGCGGCGTGTCTGTCATGACGGATTGGCCCAGCGCAGGATGTTTTTTCTCAAGGCGATAAGCTCGTCGAGCAGGTCCCGCACCAGGTCGGGATCGAGCGTGACCTCGCCGAATTCGGCTTGCCGGAACACGCCATAGCGGACACGGTCGGCCTCGGCGAGCTGCCAGACGATGCGGCAGCCCTTGGGCGTGATCAGAAGCTCCTTGGCCTGCGGCGCACGGAACAAAGCGAGGTGCGGGGCGACGACATGGTGCGGCAGAACATGCTCGGGATCATCGGTGCGGATGACGGCTTCTACAGGAGCGTCGGGTGGATGATCGAGTGTCACCGGCAGACGATCGAAGTTCGAGAAGGTCGTGGGCCCGGCCGGGCGCATCATGAGATCGTAGGTGGCGGTGAGCGGCAGGGGCTCGGGGATGGTCGCGAGCAACCAGAGCGAGGGGAGCTTGCGCACCGCGAGCGTGTCGACGAGCGGATAGAGCCTCACCGCGAGACCGCGATATTTGCCGACGAGCTGGGGATAGCCGGCGGAGTTCTCGCCTTCATAGCGCGCATCCTCGATCAGCGGTTTCACTTTGGCGAAGAACTCGTCGGGCGCCCGGCGACGTTTCTGGGCGGCGGCGCGCAGGTTCATCGCCCAACGGATGGCAAGTCCGATCGCGACGGCAAGGCCCAGTATGGTGGTGATGTTCTGCAGCATAGAAATGGATTATGGCCCGCCGGGGTGGCGGGCCATAGTGTCGTGTTGCTGAGCCTCGCTCAATAACCTTGCGGCTTGGGCCAGGGCATCGTGAACTGGTCGCCGCGCCGCACATAGCGGTAGCGGTAGAAATGGAACCACAGCGACACAATCACATAGAAGATCACCATCGCGATCAGCTGCGAGCCGAAGCCGAGGAAAATCGCGAAGAAGGTGATGGCGCAGAGCAGGAACAGGCAGATCGCCGGGATCGGGTGGAACGGATGGGTATATCCGCGCCGGATCGAGCCCAGCGGCCATTTGTTGCGGAACATCACGATATTGATGCTCATGAACGTATATTGCAGCACGCCCGACAGGATCGAGAAAGTGATCGCCTGGTTGAGATCGGCGATGAAGGCGAAGGCCAGCGCAATCGGCAGCAAGAAGAGGATCGACCTGTAGGGCGTCCTGTATTTGGGATGCACCGCAGAGAACCATGTCGGCAGATAGCGATCGCGTCCGAGCGAGAACCAGGCCCGCGCCGCATCGTTGATGCAGCCATTGGCCGAGGCGACCGCCGAGAGCACCGTTCCCCAGAACAGGATGAATTCGAGCGTCGGGCTGCCCGTGACGCGCGCGGCGTCGAAGAGCGGGAAGAAGGTGAAGCCCAGATACTCCCAGGGAAGCAGGCTCGCACACACATACCAAGTGATCGCCGCGGCGATGAGCAGCGTGATCATGCCGGCCATCGTGCCGTAGGGCAGGGAACGCGACGGCGAGCGCACTTCCTCGGCCGCCTGCGTCGTTCCCTCGATGCCGAGATAGTACCAGATGGCGAACTGGAAGGCGGCGATGACGCCGATCCAGCCATAGGGGAGCGCGTTCTCCGGCGTGACCAGCTCGTTGAGCTTGAGCACCACGCCCTGGCTCCAGGGCTGCACCGAGAAGAACAGGATGACGATCGAGGCATAAGCGAGCGCGGTAATGATGAAGTTGACATTGAGGGTCATCAGCACACCGCGATAGTTCAGCCAGGCGAGAACGACGATGGTGACCACGACGAAGGCGTGTCGCGTCAGTCCCTCGGTCGCCGACACGGTGACCATGAGGTCGCCGACGAGGATGGCGTCGGAGACTTGGAGCATCGTGTAGGCGAAGACGAGATAGAGGGCGACATTGAAAGCCATCAATGGACCGACAACATGCTTGGCCTGCGCATATTGACCGCCCGCCGCCGCGACGGTCGACGTCACTTCGGAATCGATCATAGCGACGGAGGTGTAGAGGATGCCGACGAACCAGCAGGTGATGAGGGCGGCGAGCGCGCCGCCCTTATCGGCGGAGAAATTCCAGCCGGTGAATTCGCCGACGAGAACGATGCCGACGCCGAGCGCCCAGACATGGGCGGGGCCGAGCACGCGCAGAAGCGAGATGCGCTGGCCGGGGGCCGGTACTTGAGCGGTGGCTTGAGCTGCTTGTGACATGACGGCCCCTCAAACCTTGTGCTTTTCGCTGACGGCTTCGATTTCGCCTTCGCGCGATGAGGTCAGTTGCTCCTCGCTGTAGGACGTGTCCGTCTTGAACCAATCATAGAGCATCCACAGCGCAAGCGCGGCCGAGATCGCCCAGGCGATATATGAAAGTGTGAACCACATGGGCCGCTCCTATTTCCTGTCGCCGAATTTTTCGGCAATCACTTCGCGATATTCCTTGTCGGAAGCACGGAAGAGAAAGACGAAATAGCCGATGAGGACAGCGGCCATGAGGATGAGGCTGAGCCAGTCGATATTATAGTGGAAGCGGTTCTGGATGATGTCATGGGCGGTCTCGGGCGTGTAGCCGAGCTTTTCCCAGATCGACACCATGGTGGCGTTCTGGCCGAGCAGTTCCCAGGTCGGGTTCTCGATCTTGTCGATCGCCTTGGCGGCGCCGGCAAGGCCAAGCTGCAGCGGCAGCCACAAGGCGGCGAAGATCGCCACGAGCAGGAAGACGACATCGACGAACTGCATCGCCTTGCCTTGTTCGGGTGGTATGTATTTTGCCATTTTCCCCTCCCTCACATCCGGCCTTGCTTGCGCATGGCGTCGAGATGCTTGATGTCGAGGCCGTAGATGAACTCCTTGTCCTCGGAATAGTGCTTCACCATCGCGGCAATGGCGGCGGTGTTGAAGACGAGGATGGCGGCCGCGCCGATGGCCACCACGACGCGGATGGTGCTGTCTGGGATATGCGGCCAGGTCATGAAGAGGACGAAGAGGATGACGACCCATAGGATCGCGATGAGGGTCCATGCACCGCGGCAATCGCTGCGATACATGGCCTCAATCCTCTGATTGAGGTCCGACATTTTCGTTTCCTTCCCACGGGCGCGGCGTTTGTCCCCGCAAAGTCGCGCCGCCCCTTGTTTCGTTGCTTGCGGGGCAAAATTATTTTCTCACAGGAAAATACGGGCCCGGGCCAAAGTCAAGACGGGAGAGCAGCTTTCCCACCGCGTCCTGCGGTTGCGGCACCGAAGGTGTTTCGCTCTGTCTCGTCAAAAGTGAAGAATCTCACAGACTTAGAGGTGAACGCGGGATTAACGTAAGCGTCAGGTTGCATACAGGAGAAGAGGCCCATCGTCGGTCGACAGCAGCCTTCTCAAGTCAGGATTCGTGCCTATGTCTCTCCTTTTTGCCCGCAAGAATCTCCAAGTCGCCCTCGGCCTCGTCGTCGCCATCGGCATCGCCGCGACCCGCACCGAGAAACTTTTCGCCGAAATGCAGGCGGCCCTGCCGCATGAGGCGGGCAGCGTGATTTCTGCCGCCGGCAATAATTTTCCCGTCCCCTTCGACCCGGCGCGCGTACCCATGTCGGGCGGCATGGCCTCGCGCCTTCTCGCCGGCATCGGCGGAAATGTTGTCAGGCTCTGAGCGGCCTGTGCTCGTCAGTGTCGTTTGGCGGCTGAAAGCCGCGCGATCTCAGGACGGATGAGTCTGCCCTGGGCGTCCCTGAAGGACTGGCGGAAGGCGCGCGGCGACTGGCCGAACTGCGCCTTGAAAGCGCGGGTGAAGACAGCGGGATAGGAGAAGCCGCAGGCGACCGCGATGTCCTTGATGTCGCCTTCCTCATAAAACAACAGGTTGCGCGCCGCCTGCAGGCGCACCAACAGATAAAGCTGCGTCGGTGTCTGGCCGAATTCGCGCGCGCAATAGCGCTCGAGTGTACGCACCGAAATGCCGAGCTTGTCTGCGATAAGACGCGGGCTGAGCGGAAAGTCGAGATGCCGCTCCATGAGCGCTATGACGCGCCGCGACATGGAGACAACCGCTCCCACGGCCGCACCCTCGACGCGCTGTCCCCGGGTCGCCTCACGCGGCGTATGGATCAGGGCATTGGCAACCTCGCGCGCCAGAGCCGCGCCCCGCAGGCGCCCGATGAGCTCCAGCATGAGATCGAGCATGCCGACGCCGCCGGCGCAGAAGCCGAGCTGCTTGTCGAGGAGATAGAGCTGGTTGGCGATCTCTGCGTCCGGAAAATGCTCGAGATAGGCGGGCATGGCTTCCCAATGCAGCACGAGGCGGCGCTCGCCAGTGAGCCCGGCCCGGGCGAGCGCGAAGGCGCCGGTGTCGACGGCGATGACGGTCGCGCCATGTCGATGGGCGGCGCGGAGCGCCTGGAGAAGCTGTGGCGAGTTGTTCTGGGTGGGGAGATTACCTTCGAGCAGGATCAGGTAGTCGCATTGCGGCAGCGCGGCGAGATCGCTGTGCACGTCGATCCGCATGCCATTGCTGGCCCGAACCGGTTGGCCGGATTCGGATACGAACAGCCAGTCGAAGAGGTCCTGGCCGCTGTTCTGATTGGCGATCCGCAGCGCCTCCGTCGCCAGGATAAAGGCGTTCATCGGAAATTCGGGCTGCAGAATGAAGGCGAATCTCGGCCGCGAGTCCGAAAGGGCGTTTCTGTCTTCGTCAGCCATCGCCTCGCACCTGGTGAACCGGATGAGACAGAGGCCCCCGTGTCGCCTCATGCAAAGTTTTCGGCGCGCAGTATCAACTGAAAATCCGCCGATTGTCAAAAACTCGTACTCAGGCCGGGAGCGCGATCGCATTGGTAAACCGGTCCAAAAGCTCAGCAAAATGGCTCGAAAACAAAACGAGGCATGCAGTTCATCGCGTGCCGATAGGGAGGTTCTGTCATGTCTGCGAAACCCACACGCATTGGAACTTTAGCCTTGAACCGGCGCGGACTTCTGAAAGCGACAGGCGCCGCGGCAGCCAGCCTGGCCGCGCCCGGTTTCGCCACACGCCGGGCACGCGCCGCCAACCCGATCGAAATCAATCACTGGAGCTGGCTCGCGGCATCTGACGGCGAAGTCTGGGCGAAGATGATCGCCGACTTCAACGAGGCGCATAAGGACAAGGGCGTGCAGATCAAGATGGAGGTGGTGCCGGAAGAGCAATATGTCACCAAGGTCCTGGCTGCCGCCGCCACCGGCAAGGCACCGGATTTCGGCTGGGGCACCGCGGGCAAGGGCGCCCAGCTGGCGCGCGACGCGGTGACCGTGCCGCTCGACGACCTGGCGGCGAAAGCCGGGCTCGATCTCGCCGATTTCAGCGCATATTCAATTTCGGCCTCGCGCTATCCGAAATACGACAACAAGATTTTCATGATCCCGATGGATCTGATGAGCCTGCAGCCCGAGATCAATCTTGATCATGTGAAGGAAGCGGGCCTCGATCCGGCAAAACCACCGGTCGACGGCGCGACGTTGCTCGAGTGGGCGACGGCGATGACCAAGCGCGAGGGCGACAAGGTCACCCGCTCGGGGATCATGATGACCGGTTCGGGGGTGCAGCCCACCGTGACCTGGGGCATCGTCGCCGAGCAGCTGGGCTTTCAGAGGGCGAGCGATGATCTCAAGACCGCCTGCGTCAATCCCGAGGCGAGCAAGAAGGCCATGCAATGGGTGCTCGATCTCTTCGACAAGCACAAGGTGTCGACGCGCGACGTCACTGACCGCTACAAGGCCTTCGGCACGGGGCAGGGCTCGATCTTCTGGACCGGCCCGTGGACGCTCAACGGCTATGTCGGCCAGAAGCTCAACTTCAAGACGGCGCTGTTCCCGAAGATTGGCGACAAGCACGTTACCTATTTCGAGATGGGCGGCCTCGAGCTCTATCAGCAGGCTGACACCGCCCGCTATGAGGCGACGATGCAGGCCGTCAAATGGCTCTCCGACAACAGTTTCCTATGGACGACGGTCGGACGCGGCGCCAGCCCGCGCAAATCGATCCTGGACCGTCCGGATTACAAGACCACCGGTAATTCCTGGGACGTGCGCGGCGCCTTTGTCGACGGCATGAGTTTCGCCACCGTCGGCGAGATCCCGGTCGTCAACGGGCCGAACTTCACCATCTATTCGGGTGGCAACTTCCTGGCAAAGACGCTCGAAGGCGTATGGTCGGGGCAGACGTCGATCGACGACGCCATGACCCAGATCCAGACGCAATGGCAGGCCGATCTCGACGAAGGCTGAGATCTAGAACATCGGCCCGAAAAGTGCGCGCGGTTTTCGGGAAAGCCGATGCGCAAAATCAAAGAGATAGAGCGCCGGACGCCACAGTTCGAAGGCTGTGGCGTCCTTCTCGAAGCAATGATGCGGAACTGATCAGGACCATTGCATGAGCGTGGCTGCCCATAGCGTCGAGCGGGCGCGACCGGAAATTACGGGGGAGATCGACAAGGCCGGTTATGTGCTTGTCGCCTTCTTCGCGATCCCGTTCTTCCTGTTCAACATCTTGCCGGTGCTTTTCGGCTTCTACGTCGCCTTCACGCGCTGGAGCATCGTCGGCGCGCCGAAATGGGAAGGCCTGAATAACTTCACCCGCGCCTTCAACGACCATTGGGTCGCCGTCGCTTTCAAGAACATCCTGTTCTATGGCGTCATCATCGTGCCAAGCGTCACCGTGCTGGGCCTTGTCTTCGCGCTTTTCGTCAACAAGCGCTATCCACTGTCGGGCCTGGCGCGCACACTGTTCTTCGCGCCGACGGTTGTTTCGGCGACGGTGATCGGCCTGGTCTGGGTGTGGCTGCTCGACACGCAATTCGGCCTCGTCAACCACTATCTTTCCTTCTTCGGCATCGACGATGTTCCGTGGCTCACCTCCACCCGTTGGTCACTGGTGGGGGTCAGCATCGCCTCCATCTGGTGGGATCTCGGTTTAGCTTTCGTGCTGTTCCTCGCAGCACTTCAGGACATTCCGGGCGAGATCAACGACGCGGCGATCGTCGACGGCGCCAATCGCTGGCAGCGCTTCCGCTATGTGATCCTGCCGCATTTGCGCCCGGTGATCAGCATGGTCGTCACCTTGCAGCTCATATCGACCTTGCGCATATTCAGTCAGGTCTATGTCATGACCAATGGCGGGCCGGCGGGATCTTCCTCTTCGCCGATCCATTACATCTATAGCATCGCGATCGTGCGCAATCTCTTCGGCTACGCGTCCGCCATCGCGATCCTGCTCTTCGCGCTCATCCTCGCCGTCACCTTTGCGCAGCGCTTCCTGCTCAAGGAGCGTGCGTGATGCGGTGGCTCGAACGCGAACTCGAGGAGCGCCGGCTCAATCGGTGGGATTTCGTGATCTGGCCGATCGGCATCGCCGTCGCGGTGCTATGGGCCCTGCCGTTCGTGTGGATGGTGTCGACCTCCTTCAAGTTTCCTGCCGACGTCATGACACAGGATATCGAATGGCTGCCGAGCCGGGTGACCTTGGACAACTATATCAAGGTCTTCGAATATCCGGTGATCCGCTGGGGCATCAACAGCCTGATCCAGGCCGCGGCCGCCACCTTCCTCTGCGTGCTGTTCGGGGCCATGGCGGGTTACGCGCTGGCGCGGATGAACTTCCCGGGGCGCAATCTTCTCTTCGCCGTCTTCCTCGCCTCCTTGATGATCCCGGTGGAAGTCTCGGTGATCCCGTTGCTGCTGGCCTTCGTGAAGGTGGGGTGGGCGAGCTCCTATCAGGCTCTCATCCTGCCGGCGATCGGCAATGTCTTCAGCGTATACATCTTCCGCCAGTTCTTCCTCAACTTTCCCTCGGAGCTCGAGGATGCAGCGAAGATGGACGGCGCCGGTCCCTTCAACCTGTTCTTCCGCATCGCGCTGCCTCTGGCGCGCGCGCCCGCCATCGCCGCCTCGGTCATCATCTTCACGCTCAACTGGAACAGCTTCCTGTGGCCGCTCCTCGTCACCTTCGATGAAAGCATGAAGACTTTGCCGGTCGGAGTCGCCGCCTTCACGCCTGTTGTCGGTACAAGGACCCAGATCGAAGGCTACAGCGTCGCCATGGCGGCGGTCACCATCCTCAGCATCCCGAGTCTGATGCTGTTCTGTTTCCTGCAGCGTTACTTCATCCAGGGCATTTCGCAAGGCAGCATCAAGCAATGAGCGATAGACAATATTCGCGCGCAGATCTCAAGGGCGTTCTTCCGGAAGCGCATTTCATCGACGGCGCACATCGCAAGGCGGCCGGCGGCGAGACCTTCGCGACCATCGATCCAAGTACGGAGGAAATGCTCGCCGCGGTCGCGCGCGGCGGCGCCGAGGACGTCGATCTCGCGGTCAAGGCCGCTGACCGTGCCAGCCGGGGCGACTGGCGCAATCTGACGCCCGCCGAACGCGGCCGCCTGATGTTCAAGCTGGCGGATGCTCTCGAAGCCGACGCGGAACGCTTCGCGCTGCTCGAAACGCTCGATGTCGGCAAGCCGGTCAAGGAGTCGCTTGGCGACGTCAGGGGCGTCTGTGCCACCATCCGCTACAATGCCGGCGCCGCCGACAAGATGGAGGGCGCGACTATTCCTCTAGGTCCCGCTTTCGTCGATTTCACCATGCTCGAGCCGGTCGGCGTCACCGCCCACATCGTGCCCTGGAACTATCCCTTGGGGATGGTGGCGCGCTCGGTGGCACCGGCGCTGGCGGCGGGCTGCACAGCAGTGGTGAAACCCGCCGAGCAGTCACCTTTGACCGCGCTCGCCTTTGCCGAACTGTGTCAGGAAGTTGGCTTACCGAAAGGCGTCGTGAATGTGGTTGCGGGCTATGGCGAGGAGGCGGGCGCGGCGCTCGTCGCCCATCCATTAGTGCGCGGCATCACCTTCACGGGATCCGTGGAAACCGGCCGCAAGATCTATATGAACGCGGCGGCCGGGCTCAAGCCGGCGGTGCTCGAGCTCGGCGGCAAGAATCCGATGATCGTGCTTGGCGATGCCGATCTCGAGCGCGCCGCCTACGACGCGATCGACGGCGCCTTCGGCAATAGCGGTCAGGTCTGTTCCTCTTCGTCGCGCCTTCTCCTGCAGCGTGAGATCGCCGAGGAGTTCCTCGAGCGACTGGCGGCGCATGCGCAGAAGCTTGCTGTCGGACCGGGGCTCGACAATCTCGACCTGGGTCCGCTCGTTTCCAAGGAGCAATATGACAAGGTTCAGGCCTATCTCGCGGCGGGGCGCCGGTCAGGCGCGCGCGTGAGGCTGGGCGGTGATCGCCCGAAGGCGCTCGAGCGCGGCTATTTCATCGCCCCCACGATCATAGATGCTGTCGATGCCGGCAATGCGCTGGTGCGCGAGGAGATCTTCGGTCCGGTAGCCGTGGCGCAGATCTTCGACACAGTCGAGGAGGCTAGAGCGCTCGCCAATGGCCTGGGCTACGGCCTCGTCGCTGGCGTCTACAGCCGGGATATTTCCAAGGCGCTGACGCTCGCCCGCGACCTCGAGGCGGGCTCCGTCTGGATCAATGGCTGGTTCATCGGCGGTGTCCAGGCGCCGACGGGTGGAATTAAGGACAGCGGTATCGGTCGCGAGCGCGGCCTGCCCGGAATCCGCAACTATCTCAGCATCAAGAATGTCGGAATCCGGCTCTGACATGCAGATTTTCGATCAAGTTCAACGAGGGAATTAAGAATGAGTCCTATCAAGAATGTCGAGCACCATGTGATCTTCAAGCACAACGAGCATTGCGTCAATCAGATCGCGACGCGCACTCTGAAGAACGGCGATCTCGTCGCCGTCTTCAACGAGGAGCGCTTTCCCTATCATCATGACAGCGGACAGACATTGCTGACCCGTTCTAAGGACGGCGGCAAGACATGGAGCGAGCCGACGGTGGTGTTGCCGTGGACCGCGACGCAGGGCAACTGGGATTGTGGCATCTGCGAACTGGAGGACGGCACGCTCCTGGTGAACATGACTATCACCGGCTTTTTCAAGCGCGGCGTCAAGCCGGAGCAGCCGTCCTGGAGCTCGCATCCGCACACCAAGGAATGGGGCGACTGGACCTGGGCCTACAAGACGCAAGCCTGGCTCGGCACCTATGTCGTGAAGTCGACGGATGGCGGCAAGAGCTGGAGCGATCCCGTGCCGGTCAATGTGCGGCCGCTGAAGCATGGCGGCTGCCGGCTGGGCTCCTGGCTCCTGCCGAATGGATCGCTGCTGATGGGGCTTTACGGCCGCATTCACGGCTATGAGGAGGAGGGCGAAGGCGAGAGTACGCGCTCGGCCCTGATGCGTTCCGATGATGGCGGCGAGAACTGGGAATATTATTCGACCCTTGCCTATGACCCGGCCAACATCATCGACTACGAAGAACCCGGCCTGCTGCGCCTGAAGGACGGACGCCTCGTCTGCTTCATGCGCACCCATGTCAATCCGAGCGGCGATGCCAAGAACATGGTGATGACCATTTCGGAGGACGACGGCTTCAGCTGGACGCCGCCGAAATGGACTAATATCTGGGGCTATCCGCCGGAGCTCATCGCGCTTCAGGATGGTCGTTACCTGATGGTTTATGGCTATCGCCGTCCGCCCTACGGCGTGCGCGCGATCATTTCCGACGACGGCGTCACCTGGGACAAGAAGAACGAGTTCGTCATCCGCGAAGGCGGTGTGCCGGGCGCCACGGCAACCGAGACGCCGGGCTCGAGCCGTATGTCGCCGGCCTCCGGCAAGATCGCCGGCGGCGGTGTCGACTGGAACAATCCCGGTGTCTACCAGCATATCGGCTATCCGAGCGTGGCGCAGATGCCGGATGGCACAATCGTCTGCTCCTTCCATGAATGGAGTGACGATCCGAAGCCTCTGCAATATGTCCGCTGCACCAGATTCCGGGTCTGAGGAGCGCTAAATGCAACAGGTGGGCGCAAGAAAAGTGAAGGAGGACCGGGCAATGGCGCATGCCGTGCTCTACGCCGACCCTTCAGCTTATTGCGCCCACCCACATCTTCTCGCGCTGCGGCCGGATCGCTGGCTTCTGGTCTTCACCCGGAGCATCCGCCGCGATCTCGTCCTGCATCCACCGCAGGACCCGCTTTATTGCAACATGCTCATGCGCTCGGCGGATGAGGGGGAGAGCTGGACCGAACCGGTGATTGTTCCGGCGTCCGGTTGGCTGGGGGTCGAATGTGCCGGCCTCACCGCCTTGCGGTCCGGGCGCGTGCTGCTCAATCAGTGGCGGTTCGAATGGCACACGCTGGAATATGCCCGCGCGCATCTCGATCCCGCAGCCTATGTATCCTCGGAGAAGTTGCTCAGCGCCAAGGCGATGGCGGCCGAGCTGGCGGATTGGGCACCCGATGCCGAGAGCATCGCGGAGCGTTTCCCGTGGGCGCGCGGCGCGGGCGAGACCTGGCTGCATCATTCCGACGATAATGGGAAGAGCTTTGGCCGTTCGATTCGTATCGCCACCGCGCCCTATAGCGGCGGCTATGGCATGCGCGGCGGTATCGAGCTCCCTGATGGCGAGATCGTCCTGCCCTTGTCGGATGTGCCGCATTATCGGAATGTCTTCGTGCTGCGCTCGCGCGACGGCGGCGAGAGCTGGTCGCCGCCGCTCGCCGTGACCGATGGCGCGGGCCATGAATTCGAGGAGCCGGCGCCGCTTCTGCTGCGCTCCGGCCGGCTGCTCCTGCTCATGCGCGACAATGCCACCCGCATCCTGCATCTCGCTTTCTCCGATGATGGCGGGCGAAGCTGGAGTGCGGCCCGCGCGACGGGCATCGCAGATTATCCCGCCGACCTTCTGGAACTGCCGGACGGCCGGCTTGTCTGCGTCGCCGGCCGGCGCATACCGCCCTATGCCATCACGCTTTATGTCTCCGAGGATGGCGGCGAAAGCTGGAACACCGATTGCCCCGTCATGGTCCGGGCAGGCCTTCCTAACCGCGATCTCGGCTATCCGACCTTGGCGCGGCGCCGCGACGGCTTCTTGTTCATCGCCTATTACGCCCGCGATGCACGCGGGCTGACGGGCATCCAGTCCACCATTCTCGATGCGCGCGCCCTCGGGTCTGCCGACGAAAGGAATTAAATGGCCGCGATTGAGCTAAAGTCCATCACCAAATCCTTTGGCAATATCGACGTGATCCATGGGGTGGACCTGGCTGTCGAGCATGGGGAGTTCATCGTTTTCGTCGGGCCATCGGGCTGCGGCAAATCCACTTTGCTGCGCATGATATGCGGGCTCGAGCCGATCAGCTCGGGCACGCTGTCGATCGGCGGCAAGCCGATGCGCGGTGTCCCGCCGGCCAAGCGCGGCGTCGCGATGGTTTTCCAGAACTACGCCCTCTATCCGCATATGACGGTGGCCGAGAATATGGGCTTCTCGCTGCTCATGGAAAAAGTGCCGAAGAAGGAGCGCGAGGCGCGGATACTACGGGCGGCCGAGACGCTTCAGCTTGGCGAATTGCTTAGCCGGAAGCCCAAGGAGCTGTCGGGCGGCCAGCGCCAGCGCGTCGCCATCGGCCGCGCCATTGTGCGCGACCCGCAGGTGTTCCTGTTCGACGAACCTTTGTCCAATCTCGACGCCGAATTGCGCGTCCAGATGCGCCTCGAGCTGACCAAGCTGCATCGCAAGCTCGGCGCCACGATGATCTATGTGACCCATGACCAGACCGAGGCGATGACGCTGGCGGACCGGATCGTCGTGCTGCGGTCGGGCGTCATTGAACAGGTCGGAACGCCGCTCGAGATCTACGCCGCCCCGCGCAACAAATTCGTCGCCGGCTTTATGGGCTCGCCGAAGATGAGCTTCCTTGCGGCCAGGCTGGTGAACACTTCCGGCCGCAAGCTTCTTCTCGACATTGCCGGCATGACGCCGGGCAGGGTCGAGATCGAGCTCGCGCGTGAGATCCCGGTCGGCGATCAGGTGACGCTCGGCGTCCGGCCCGAGCATTTCCGTCTGCAGCATGGCAAAGGGCCGCGTCTCGATGCCCGTGTCGACTTCGTCGAACGGCTCGGCGGCGAAAGCTATCTGCATGCGCCCGACCATCCGGCCGGCGGCCTGATTGTTCGCCAAGGCGAGGCAGCGCCTGTGCGGCCTGAACCCCAGTCCATCTCGATCGGCGTCGATTGGCGTCAGGTCCATCTCTTCACGGCCGACGGCAATGCCGTCGAACTCGACAGATCAACTCTTGCAAGCCAGGGAGAAACCGCGTGAATCCTGAACTACTGAAATCCCGGCTGGCCGGCTGCTATGTCACCATACCGACGCCATTCGAGGACGCAGCCGGTTTTCCCGTCAATCATGCCGCCCTGCGCAACTATGTGCGGTTCCTGATCGAGAGCGGACTCAATACCGATTATGCGACGCTTCTCGCGGGCGGTGCCGCGGGCGATTTTTCGACCATGACCTTCGATGAACGCCTGAAGGTGGCGGAGACTGTCGTGGAGGAGGCCGGGGGGAGGGTACCACTGGCTTTTGGCGGGCAGTCGACCAGCACACTCGAACTGGTACGCCTGGCGCAGGCCGCACAGGCCATGGGCTTCGACTTCATGCAGGTCTCGTGTCCCTTCTACTTCGCCCATACGGAGGGTGATTTCGAGGAATTCGTCACCGCAGCGGCGAAAGCCGCTCCCGATCTCGGCATTATCGTCTATAATACCTTCTGGACGGCGACGGGGCTTTCCTTCGCCATGATCGACCGTCTGGCGCGCATTCCAAACATCGTCGGCCTGAAATGGGCGACGCCGCGCACCGATGCGATGGAGTTCGAGGACGTGACCTCGCATTTCTCCGACCGTTTCACGATCATCGACAATAATCTGTTCTTCCCCTATTCGGCGATGCCGGCTCTGGGCGCGAAGGCCTTCGAGGTCCATTTGTGCAATTATTGGCCGGAATGGGGAATAAAGCTCATCGATGAAGTCCGGGCCGCGAACTATTCGGAGATCTCGCGCATGATGATCGATGAGGCGATGCCCTTCTACAAGCTGTGGGTGAAGATCGAGAAGGAGTATACCAGCGGTGACGGCTATCTCGACAAGCTCTGCATGGAGCTGGTGGGTTTGCCGTCGTCGCGCTGCCGCCCGCCGACGCGCGATGTAAGAGCGCGTTATCGTGATGACGCTCTTCGCATGATGCAGGAGAAGAAAGTGCCGAGGCTGGTCGCGAGATAAGTCGAATGAGCGCAATGGTGAACATGATCGTGCTGGACGGCGATGACAATGTGGGTATCGCTCTGCGCGACATCGCGGCGAATGAGCAGGCATGCGATGCAAGGGGCTTGCAGCTTACCGCTGGCGAGCGGATAGTCCAGGGGCACAAGATTGCGCTACGCGACATCGCCGCGGGCGAACGAGTCATCCGCTTCACCATGGCGGTCGGTATCACGACAGCCGCGATCCCGCGGGGGCGTCTGGTTCATGTGCACAATGTGAAAAGCCAGTATCTCAACAATGATGAGGACCACTATGAATAGGGCTTCGTCACAGACCGTCTCCGGCATGCGGGGTTTTCCGCGGGCCGACGGCCGCAAAGGCATCCGCAATTTCGTCGTAGTCGCCTATCTGGTCGAGTGCGCCCATCACGTGGCGCGTCAGATCGCACAGGGCTATCAGACCGAGGGCGCACAGCTCATCGGTTTCCCCGGCTGCTATCCGAGCGACTACGCGCAGCGTGTGATGGAAGCCATGTGCACCCATCCCAATGTCGGCGCGGTTCTGCTGGTCTCGCTGGGTTGCGAGGAGTTTCGCCGTGGCGCGCTGCTTGATATGGTAGCGGCGTCGGGCCGGGAGGCGAAACTCCTGGTCATCCAGGAAAGCGGCGGCACACGCGCCACGATCGCGGAAGGGCGCCAATGGTTGGATGCGGCGCTAGTGCGGGCAAAGGCGGCCGAGACGATCCCGATCGCGATTTCCGACCTCGTGATCGGCACCAAATGCGGCGGCTCGGACGGGTTGAGCGGCATCACCATCAATCCCGCCGTCGGCCGCGCCTTCGACCGTCTGGGCGATGCCGGCGGCACGCTGATGTTCGAGGAAACCTGCGAGCTCATCGGCTGCCAGGAGCACATGGCGAAGCGGGCGACCACGCCCGAGCTCGGCCGCGAATTGCGAGCGGCGGTGGAAAAGGCGGACCGCTATTACAACGAGCTTGGTCACGGCAGTTTCGGCGGCGGCAACATCAAGCACGGACTGTCGACACTCGAGGAGAAGTCGCTCGGTGCCTATGCCAAGAGCGGCTCGCGCCCGATCGCCGGATTGATCAAACCGGGCACGCGCCCGCCGAAGAGCGGCCTCTATCTGATGGACACGGTGAACGACGGTCCGGTACGCTACGGCATCCCCAACATCAACGACACGCAGACCATTACCGAGATGGTGGCGAGCGGCTGTCATATGATCATCTTCACCACCGGCGCGGGCTCCGTCGTCGGCCAAGCGGTGGCGCCTGTCATCAAAGGGGTATCCAATTCGCGCGTCTATCAACGCCTCGCCGAGGATATCGATGTCAATGGCGGAACCATCGCCGACGGCACCGAGACGATCGACGACGTGGCGGAGCGCATCGTCGCCGCGGTCGTTCGTCTCGCGAGCGGGCATCCGAGCAAGTCGGAAGAGCTTGGCCATCAGGAATTTGCGTTGTCGTATAAAACCTACGAGCCGGCAGGTCCGGCCTGCCTGCCGGTTTGAAATAACAAAGCGCCATGGAGGAAGCAGATGAATAGGAAGCAATTGATTCTATCTACTGTCCTTGCTGCGGCTCTGGTCGCGGCGGCAGGCATCGCCAAAGCGGCGGACGATGTACGTCTGCGGCTTAACTGGATGTATTACGGATCCCATGCCGGCTTCGCCCTTGGTAAGGACAAGGGCTATTACAAGGATGCCGGGATCAATCTCGACATTCGCTCCGGCAACGGGTCGGGCTCGGCGCATCGCCTTGTCGCCAATGGCGACAGCACGTTCTCTTATGGCTCCTGTGCCTCGATGCTCAATCTCGCGGCTCAGGGCGCGCCGCTCATTTCCGTGGGCGTGATCGACGCGATGGGGACGGAGGCGGTCATCGTGCGGCCGGATGCGGGCGTAAAATCGCTTGCTGACTTGAAGGGCAAGACCATTCTCACGACAGCCAATGCCGGGGTGAACACATTCTTTCCGCTCGTGCTTCAGGCCGCTGGCTTGAAGGACGGCGATGTGACCATCACCAATGTCCCGGATGGCGCCCTGGTATCGAGCTACCTGCAAGGCGCTGGCGGCGCGGTCGGCATATTGGGCGGGCTCGACGACAAGCCGGCCGAGATCAAGGCCAATGGCGGCGCCGAGCCGGTCACCTTTCCTTATTCGGACTTTGGCGTGAACCAGGTCGGCTACTGCATCGTCGCCAATGCGGACACGGTGAAGAATAATCCTGATCTGGTGAAGCGCTTTGTCGCCGCCACGATGAAGGCCTATAAGGAAACGGAAGCTAATCCCGATGCAGCGATCGCCTCGATGGCGGATATCGTCGGCGGCTCGATGGCCGAGGAGCAGGGCAAGGCCCAGGCGCGCGCAGTGCTCGACGTGACTTTGGGTGTGCTTTACTCCAAGGCCAACAAGGACAAGCACCTCGGCGTGAATGTAGCCGCCGACTGGGACGACATGCTGGCATTGATGAAGAAGTACAATGATCTCAAGACCGACAAGCCTGCCTCCGCTTTCTACAGCAACGATTTCGTCCCGTGACATTCCAGGCTTCTTCCTCTCCCACGCCAACGCGCGGGAGAGGGGGAACTAAATACAGGGTGACAGATGATGGCCGCCGCCATCGAGATCAGGTCAGCCGTAAAGACCTATGCAACGGGCGCCGAGGCGATCCATGCATTCGGCCCCTCCAGCCTCAGGATCGAACCCGGCGAGTTTATCTCGCTGCTCGGGCCTTCAGGTTGCGGCAAGTCGACACTGATGCTGATGATCGCCGGACTTCTCGATTGCACATCGGGGGAGATCGAGGTCGGCGGCCATGTCGTATGCGAGCCGCAAACCAGCATCGGCATCATGTTCCAGGACAATACGTTGGTTCCTTGGCGCACCGTGCGTGGCAATATCGAGCTGCAGATCGAACTGCGTGGGCTATCTGTCGCTGACTATCGCGCCGGCATCGATCGCCTGATCAGCTCGGTGAAGCTCGATGATTTCGCCGAACGCTATCCTTACGAATTATCGGGCGGCATGCAGCAGCGCGCCGCCTTCTGCCAGACACTGGTGCATCGTCCTGGCGTTCTCCTGCTCGATGAGCCGCTCGGCAAGCTCGACGCGATGACGCGCGAAAGCATAAGGCGAGATCTCCAGGCCTTGTGGCTGGCTGATCGCCCGACAGTGGTCTTCGTCACCCACTCGATCGAGGAGGCGATACAGCTTTCGACGCGTGTCTGCGTGATCTCGCCGCGACCGGGGCGCATCGAGAAGGTGATCGACATTAATCTGCCGTGGCCGCGCGATCTCGCAGTCAAGCGCAGCGAGAGGTTCAGAGCCCATGCGAGCGAGATCGAGGAGATCTTCCATGGCTATGGCGTCCTCTGAGAAGGCCGGTACCAAGCCGGCGCGCGCAACGTGGCTCGATGCCCTTTGGCGCGGTCTCAACCGCTCCTGGGCCTTCGTTCTCTTCTTTGCCGGCTTCTTCCTGTTCTGGGAATATGCGATCGATCTGTTCGGCATTCCCGCCTATATCCTGCCGCGCCCCTCCGAGATCGTGACGCGTGGCTGGGCCGATATCGACCGTCTCCTCTATTATACCTATGTGACGGCGGTCGAGAGTGTCATCGGCTATGTCGTGGCGATAATCGTCGCGGTCCCATTGGGACTTGCCATCGCTTTCTCCTCGCTCCTGCGCCGGACGATCTATCCCTTTTTCGTCAGCCTCGAGATGACGCCTAAGATAGCCTTCGCGCCGCTCTTCATTTCCTGGCTTGGTTTCGGCCTGTTGCCGAAGGTCATTATTGTTTTCCTGGTCTGCTTCTTCCCGGTCGTGCTTAATGCCATATTGGCCTTCGGCTCGCTGAGCGAGGAACTGGTGCGCTTCATCCGTGCTTCCGGCGCGAGCCCATGGCGCGCCTTCTTCAAGGTGCGCCTGCCGGCAGCCTTGCCGCAGTGCTTCGTCGGCTTCAAATATGCCGCGATCAACGCCACGGTGGGGGCGACCATCGCCGAATTCATCGGCAGCGACCGGGGACTCGGCTTCTATATCCAGATCGTCACCGGCAATATGCGGCCCGATCTCGCTTTTGCCGGCATCTTCCTTCTGACCCTGCTGGGACTGGCGTTGTTTGGCACCGTCACTCTGATCGAGCGCTGGGTCATCCCTTGGCATATCTCGCAACGGCGTTCGCGCTAAACACGGAAAATTCGATGAGCACAGTCTATGAAGTGGAGGCATTACGGAAATTTGCGCGCGATGTGCTGGTGAAAGCGGGGCTGCCCGCGGAGCCTGGGGAAGTCGTGGCAAAGGGACTGGTCGAGGCCGATCTCTACGGTCATACGACCCATGGTCTCGCGCTGTTGCCGGATTATGTCGAGGAGATCGAAAACGGCGCCATGGTGAAAGACGGCCGGCCCCGGATCATCAGCGATTTCGGCGCGGTGGCGTTGTGGGATGCGGGACGGCTACCGGGGATCTGGACGACGGAGCTCGCGGTCGCCGAAGCGGGCAAACGCGCCCGCAGCTTCGGTATCGGCGCTGTTGTCTTGAGACGCAGCCACCACATCGCCTGCCTTGCGGCTTTCCTCGAGGCGCCGGCGCGCGACGGTCTGGCGCTTATCATCCTGTCGTCCGATCCCAGCGACTCGCATGTGGCGCCGTTTGGCGGGGTGACGCCGGTGATGACGCCGAACCCGATCGCGGTCGGCATTCCGGCCGATCCCGATCCGATCCTGATCGATGTCAGCACCTCGATCACTACGGCGGCGATGTGCGCGCGCATGCGCAAGGCGGGGACACCGCTGCCGGGCAAATGGCTCCTGGACGGCAATGGCCAGGTGACGGACGACCCTAATGTGATGAAAGGAGGCGGCTCGATCCTCCCCATTGGCGGCGTCGATCATGGCCATAAAGGCTATGGGCTCAGCCTGATGGTTGAAGCGCTCACCCAGGGGCTCGGCGGCTTCGGCCGTGCCGATGCGCCCAAGGAGTGGGGAGCATCGGTCCTGGTCCTGGCTTTCGCGCCGGAAGCCTTTGGCGGTCGGGAGGCGTTTTTGCGTCAGACGGACTGGCTTGTACAGGTTTGCGCGAAGTCGGCAGTGCCTGCGGGCAAGCCGGATGTGCGGCTGCCGGGGCAGGCGGCGCTCAAGCGCAAGGCCGAGGCGCAAGCCCACGGGCTGGCGCTCGATAGCGGTCGGCGCGAGGGACTGATGGGGCTGGCGAAGCGTTTCGCGCTCGCCCCGCCTGCGCCGATCTAAAGAAAGGGATAGTCCGTATAGCCTTCCCGCCCCGGTGTGTAGAATGTCGTTTCATCGGGCCGGTTGAGCGGTGCTGCCTGTGCGAAGCGGGCCGGCAGATCGGGATTGGCGAGGAAGAGCCTGCCGAAGGCTACCGCATCCGCATCGCCCTGCGCGATGGCGTCTTCCGCCGCGTCACGCGTGAACTCCTGATTGGCGACGTAGACGCCGCCAAAGGCCCGCTTCACCTTTGGCCCGAGCCGCGGCTCGGCGAGAGACTCGCGCGCGATGATGAAGGCGATTTTGCGCCGACCGAGCTCGCGCGCCACATAGGTGAAGGTCACTTCCGGCGAGGAATCGTCGATGTCATGCGAGTTGCGCCGCAGATTGAGATGCATGCCGACGCGCTCGGCGCCCCAGACGGCGATCGCCGCATCGGTAGCCTCGAGCATCAGCCGCGCCCGGTTCTCGATCGAGCCGCCATAGTCGTCGCTGCGCCGGTTGGTCTTGTCCTGGAGGAATTGGTCGAGCAGATAACCATTGGCGCCATGGAGCTCGACGCCGTCGAAGCCAGCCCGCTCGGCATTCTCGGCGCCCTTGCGATAGGCCGCGATGACGCCGGCGATCTCATCGCGCTCGATCGCCCGGGGCGTCACATAGGGGCGCTTGGGACGCACCAGGCTGACGGTTCCCGCCGGCTGCACGGCGCTCGGCGCCACGGGCAAGGCACCATCGAGGAAAATGGGGTCCGAAATGCGCCCGACATGCCAGAGCTGCAGGAAGATGCGACCGCCCGCCTCATGCACGGACTTGGTCACGGCGCGCCAGCCGTCCGTCTGTTCCGCGGACCAGATTCCGGGCGTATCGGCATAGCCGACCCCCATGGGGGTGACGCTGGTGGCTTCGCTGAGGATGAGGCCGGCGGAAGCGCGCTGGGCGTAATATTCGGCCATCAGCGCATTGGGCCGACGCTCGGGCCCCGCGCGACTGCGGGTCAGGGGTGCCATCCAGATGCGGTTCGGCAGGGTCAGCGGACCGAGTTTCAGCGGATCGAAAAGACCGGGCATATCAAGGGCTTTGCGATAGTGGCGGGAGCGCCATTTAAGGGAGACCAGGGCGAGAAGGGAAGTGCCGTTGGCGTCAGGTCAGCCATTCTTCTGCCGCTTCTGTCGCTTTTACCCTCCGCCTGAACTGGGGTAGGTAGGACGTAACCCCCGAAACGACTGATTCGACTGGATTACGATGGCCAAGAACAAGGTGAACGATCTCTTTGACAAGCTCGACGGCGAGATGGCGCCCGCCCCCAAGGCGCGCGCCGCGAAGCCGAAGAGCGGGGATGAGAGCTACACCGCCGCCGACATCGAGGTGCTCGAGGGGCTCGAGCCAGTGCGCCGCCGGCCCGGCATGTATATTGGCGGCACCGATGAGAAGGCGCTGCATCATCTCTTTGCCGAGGTGATCGACAACGCCATGGACGAGGCGGTGGCGGGTCATGCCGACTGGATCGAGGTCGATTACGACAAGGATGGCTGGCTCACCGTCACCGACAATGGCCGCGGCATTCCGGTCGACCCGCACCCTAAATTCAAGGACAAGTCCGCCCTCGAAGTCATCATGACGACGCTGCATGCCGGCGGCAAATTCGATTCCAAGGTCTATGAGACTTCGGGCGGCCTGCACGGCGTCGGCGTCTCGGTGGTGAACGCCCTGTCGGAGGACCTGATCGTCGAAGTGGCGCGCGGCCAACAGCTTTTCCGCCAGAGCTACCAGCGCGGCAAGCCGGTGAGCAAGCTCGAGAAGCTCGGCAAGGTGACGAACCGGCGCGGCACCTTGGTGCGTTTCCGCCCCGATCCGCAGATCTTTGGCAAGACGATCGAGTTCTCTGGCGCGCGGCTGTTCCGCATGGCCCGCTCCAAGGCCTATCTCTTCGGCGGCGTCGAGATCCGCTGGTCGTGCGATCCCTCCCATATCAAGGACAAGGAGACGCCGGAAAAGGCCGTGCTGCATTTCCCCGGCGGCCTCAAGGACTTCCTCGAAGAGCGCCTGGAAGGGCGCACCCGCGTGGCGGACGAGATCTTCGCCGGCAAGGTGACGAAGCCCGGCGGCCATGGCTCGGTCGAATGGGCGGTGGCGTGGTTCGGCGGCGATGAAGGCTTCATCTCGTCTTATTGCAACACCATTCCCACGCCCGATGGCGGCACCCATGAGCAGGGCTTGCGCGCCGCGCTTCTGCGCTCGCTCAAGAACTATGCCGAGCTCGCCGGCAACAAGCGTGCCGGCATCGTGACCGGCGACGACGTCATGGCGTCCTCAGGCGCCTTGCTGTCGGTCTTCATCCGCGAGCCGGAATTCCAGGGCCAGACCAAGGACCGGCTCGCCACACTCGAAGCGGCGCGCATCGTCGAGACGGCAATTCGAGATCATTTCGACCACTGGCTTACCGGCCATCCGGCCCAGGCCGACAAATTGCTGAACTGGATCGCCGACCGCGCCGAGGAGCGCCTGCGCCGGCGCCAGGAGAAGGAAGTCGGCCGCAAGACGGCACTGCGCAAATTGCGCCTGCCGGGCAAGCTCGCCGACTGCTCCTCGACGGCCGCCGACGGCTCCGAGCTCTTCATCGTCGAAGGCGACTCGGCCGGCGGCTCCGCCAAGCAGGCGAGGAACCGCGCCACTCAAGCCGTGCTGCCTTTGCGCGGCAAGATCCTCAACGTGGCGAGCGCCGGCAAGGACAAGCTCGCCCAGAACCAGCAGCTCTCCGATCTGCTCCAGGCCTTGGGCTGCGGCACGGGGGCGAGCTACCGCGAGGACGATCTGCGCTATGACAAGGTGATCGTGATGACCGACGCCGATGTCGACGGCGCCCATATCGCGTCATTGCTCATCACCTTCTTTTACCGCCAGTTGCCGCAAATGATCGAGGAGGGCCATCTCTATCTGGCCGTGCCGCCGCTCTACAAGCTGGCGCAGGGATCGAAGACCGCCTATGCCCGCAATGATCAGCACAAGGACGAATTGCTCAAAGGCGAATTTTCCGGCCGGGGCAAGGTCGAGATATCGCGCTTCAAGGGCCTGGGCGAGATGCTGCCTGGCCAGTTGAAGGAGACGACGATGGACCCCAATAAGCGCGCGCTGCTCAGGGTCGATGTCGCGGGCGACGAGAAAGCGACGACCGCCAAGGTGGTCGAGCAGCTGATGGGCAACAAGCCGGAGGAACGCTTCAAGTTCATTTCGGGCCGCGCCGAATTCGTCAGCGACGAGGGGCTGGATATTTAACGAACCGCGTTTAGCCCCCTTGTAGGCTTCGCAAATAGTCGAGGTTTTTGCGGGCCACAGGGTGGCCCAGGTCCTCTGAGGCTGTCCAAGCGGCCTTGGCACCCTCGATGTCGGCATTATTCAGTTTAATCACCCCTAGGGTGTTGAACGCCTTTGCGGCTGCATCGCGCCCCTTCAACATGCCTGGCGTTTTGTTGGCCCACATATCGATAGCCTTGTCCAGGCTCGCCGCCGCCTCAGTGGTATAACCCAATCCAAAAAGCTGATAGCCTTGGTTGTTCAGCGAAAAGAGCTGACGGACTTGATTGGTGTCTGTTGAGTTCGCGATAACTTCGTTGATCACGATCTTGGCCATACTTTCGGTCGTTGGTGCAGTCGCGAGCTTCCAGGTGGACTCCGCGTCCTTTGACATTAGACGCAATATCTCGCCATTGGTCGTTGTGGTGGAGATGTCGCTGGCGGATGGAACACTCCAGACGAGCTTACCGTCTTTCGCCAGATCGGCTATGATCTTGTTGTAGCCTTCCTTGTTCGTCTCTCGAAGTTTTCCCAATTGCACGACCACAGGCGTCTGGACAAGATCAAACAAATAGGACTGGACGCCATCGTTGTCCATCAGATCGCCATGGGAGGCACCGCAGTCTCTGCGGTGATTTGGGTCATTAATCACGCCTCGCCATGAGGCGGCATCAGTCGTTACGGTGCCGTCGCCGAAGTCGAGTTCCGTTTTGTCCTCGTCGAGTTTTGAAAGCGGGGCTGGTGATCCGAAGCTCAGCCTGATCCTTCGTTGATCGGACACGAGGGTATATCGCAAGTCGGTGTCCTTCTTCGGCGTCTTGCCGAAATAGGTCACGACCTTGTCTTTGCCGAGCTTTGGAAAGTCGTAAGTAGCCAAACCGCAATTTATGATCTTAGCCTTGTCCAGGATGCCTTGCAGTTTTTTGTCGTGAAATTCCTTTCTTTCCGCGTCGCCCATGCTCCGGGGAATTTTCCACTCGCGATAGAGGTTGGCGTCGAACAGATCTATGAATGTGTTTCCTGGGACATTATCGAGCGCGAGCGCCGGTGCGAGATTGAGGTTCTGTAACGCCTGACGACAGTTGGGATTGTGTTGCGCTGGAAGAAGTTCGTAGAGACTTTCGAAGCTATAGCCGTATTTGTTGATCCCTTCAGTGACCTTAGAATTTATCACGCTGATCGGGAGCATCGAGTAACCCGCGAATAGCGTTCTGACGATCTTCGGTGAGCCATAATGGGGGGTTCCAACGAAGACGACGTGTTTGATGTCTGGATTTTGGCCATTCTGCTGAAGGCAGGAGTTTTCCCGGTCATAGTGGCGGACGAACCAACTTTTCAGAACGAGTCCACCCATGCTGTGGGCGACGAAAATAATATCCTTTCCGCTCAGTTCGCTGGAGTTCCTGCACAGAAATTCCTCGAACCGGTCTCCCGATGTCAGATTTGACTGTCGCCAATCATAGGGAAAAATCAGGAGTTCGGACTTCTGGAGAATGTTGCCGACGCGCAGTCTCTGAAGCGCTTGGCCGTAGATACTGACTCTTAGAGTCGCGATAAAAGTCGAGATCTCCGCATCGTCAAAGATTTCCGGCCGCAGGTCCGTCTCTCCGAGCAGTAATCTAGGGTCATTGAAGACGTTGCCTCCCCATACGAGCCGCTTGTCTGGGTCCGTTTCGTTTGGATCTATCAACTTTGAACCGAGTATGCCGGGAAGGAAGATAAGCACCGCGCGTTTACCCTCCGGAACGCCGTTTTGCTTGAAGATGTCCCGCAGTTCCTCCGGGGATGCGACAGCCACTTCCTGAGCGGGCACGTCGTGGTTGCTGGCAAGCTGCAGCAAGAGGACCGTGAGAACTATGAAGAGCACTCGCATTCTCAGTATTTCCCTCAAGATCCTGAGGTTCATCCTAGCGGCGAAATGCCGTTGCGGCAATTTCATTGTGTGAGCGCACGGCGGCTTGGTGCAGGAGCGAGCGAATCCGCGTATTTTAGTTTGCAGATGGGAACCCTGCCGGAACCTGCATGCGGTTCCGGCGCTTATCAGTTACCGGCAGTCGCTGCCGGTAGGGAGGTGCCCATGATCAGACCGACCCATATTACCGAAGAGCGTATTCGGGAGCGCGCCTACCGCCTTTGGCTCGAGGAAGGCCAGCCGCAAGGCAAGGACTTCGAACATTGGGAAAAAGCCCGCGAGCTTCTTGCCCTCGAGGCCGATCCCGAGGAAGGCAAGGACGGTGTCGCCGAAGGTCATAGCAAGCCGGGACCGTGGGGGGAGCCGGCCGTGACCGACCAGGGGGAGAAGAAGGTTCCCAAGAAGCGCCGTCCGAGCATGACGCGGACGCCGAAGCCGCGGCCGATGTGAGGAGCGATGCCTTCGACCGCCATCAGCCGCATTGAATATGAGCCAGGCACCGGGACGCTCGATGTGCGATTCCAGGATTCGGGCAGACTCTACCGCTACTATGATGTACCGGAGCGGGTCTATGCGGCCTTCCGCAAGTCGGTGTCGAAGGGGCGGTTCTTCAACGACCATATCCGCGACCGGTACGACTTCGCGCATATCTCCGCGGACGGGCCGGGGCGGGCGGCGGCCTAGCTCACATGTTCGTGAGCGCGCCGCACTCGGCGGTTCATGATCCCAAAACGAACGAAGGCGGTCCGCCGTAGAACCGCCTTCGTCTCGCCGTCCGTCAGCTCTGAATTACTTCAGGAACCTACGGATTTCGTTGTCATCCCGCGCGAAGCCGATGTCGCGCAGCAGGCGGTCGTCGAGCTCTTGCAACTGCCGCCTCGCCTGCCGCTGCGCCAAATGGAAACGCACGCGCGTGAACAGTCCGGGCGGAGCAAGAAGCGTGCCGCGAACGGCCTGGGCAGTCATGGAACTCTCCTGAAGCACTGAAATCCCTATGGCCCAGGTTCTAGCAGCGCCGGGCGCAACCGACCCTGAACGGGCCGTTCATCTGGCGTTTATCTTCGGGATCGCGGATGATCGGCGGACGATACTTTTCCGTATCGGCCCGGAACGCTAGACTGGCGGCCATGGCAGATTCGCAAGTGATGCTCCTCGTCGTGCACGACAACGATGAGATGGACGACCGGGCGTCAGCCTGGGCGAAGCGCCGGGGCTATGTTCTGAAATGGGTTTGCCCGGCCGCGGGCGAAGCTCTGCCCGATCTCGATGAGCGGGTGGCGGGTATCATCGTCTATGGCGGCGCCCAGGATGTCGACCAGCAGGACCGCTTTCCCGATCTGAAAGACGAGATGCGCCTCCTCGACCGCGCCCTGAAGCTTGAGATGCCGGTGCTGGGCCTGTGCCTCGGCGGCCAGCTGCTGGCGCATACGCTGGGCGAGACGGTATCGGGCCACCCTGAGGGCGCGGCCGAATATGGCTATTACGATCTGGTGCCGACCTTGACGGGCCGCGCGCTTTTCGGCGCCGGTATGAAGGTGCTGCAGTCGCATTGGCACGGCTGGTACCGGACGCCCGCCGGCACGGTGAAGCTCGCCGGCACCGACAGCTTTCCCGAGCAGGCCTTCCGATACGGCTCCAACGCCTATGGCTTCCAGTTCCATCCCGAGACAGGTCGCCAGGGCTTGAGCCGCTGGATTGCGCGCCGCCCGGCGCACAAGCAGACGATGAAAGGCGCCCATCCCGCCGACCGGCAACTGGCGGACAATCTTCTCTATGACAAGGTGTTGGGCGACTGGTTCAATCGTTTCCTCGACGGCTGGGCGAGCGGAAAGCAGATCGGATACGAGGCGGCAGAATGACGATTGCCACCATACTTCCCGCGGTCGAAACACAGTCCCTCGTGCTGCGCGAGATCGAGGCGCGCGACTGGAATGCCTTCGCGCTCTTCATGACGCAGGCCACGTATCAGCGCCATATCGCCATGCGTTTGCGCAATGAGGATGACGTCAAGAACTTCGTCACGCGCCAAGTGGCGCGCCAGGGCGACGAGCGCCGCCATGTCTTTCATCTCGCCGCCGAGGACAAGGCGCGCGGGCTGGCTGTCGGCGACGGGTTCATCATCCTGGGGCGCGGCGGTCTGGCCGAGATCGGCTGGGGCGTGGCGCCCGCTCTCTGGGGGAAGGGCTATGGCACGCAGATCGGGCGCGCCCTGGTCGGTCTCGCCGTCGAGCGCGTCGGCGCGGTCAGGGTCTGGGCCAAGGTGATGGCCTCCAACACCGCCTCCCTCAAGCTCGCCCGCCGCATCGGTCTCCAACATGAGCGCTCACATCCGGACTATCCGGCCGGACACGGCCGTTTCGAGGCGGTTGAATTCTTCGCCATGACGGCGGAAGATTATTTCAACGCCGCTTATTAAGCTTATCAAACAGGGTTGAGGCCCGCCATGTCAGCGACGCCGTCCATCTGCGATTTCGGCTGGAAAGCCCGGGACTTCCGCCTGAAGGCGACCGACGGCAAGACCTATGGCCTTGCCGATCTGAGAGGGTCCAAGGGCACGCTTCTGGTTTTCATCTGCAACCATTGCCCCTATGTGAAGGCCATCACGGAGAAGCTGGTGCGTGATGCCAGGGACCTGCAGAAGGCGGGCATCGGCGTGGCGGCGATCTGCTCCAACGACGCGACCGAATACCCGGAGGATTCCTTCGACAATATGAAGGTCTTCGCGAGGGAAAACGGATTCCCATTTCCGTATCTGCATGATGAGAGCCAGGAAGTGGCGCGCGCCTATGACGCCGTCTGCACGCCCGACTTCTTCGGCTTCAACGCCCGAGATGAGCTGCAATACCGGGGTCGGCTCGACGAATCGCGCAAGGCCCCGGTGGCCGATGCGCGTCGCGATCTTTACGAGGCCATGCAGGAAGTCGCCCGGACGGGCCAGGGCCCGCGCGACCAGATAGCCTCGATGGGATGCTCCATAAAATGGAAGGCCGGGAACTGGTGATCATTTCCGCTTGGACGGCGCCTTGAGCGGCGCGGTTGCGATCGCGAACAGGTCCTCGGTTTCAGGGATCCGGTCATAGCGCACCCCCGGGAAGATGACGATCTCGGCGGGGCCGCGCGCGACCGGCGGCGGCTGGAGCGTCATCTGGCTTGACGCGGGTTTCGGGAACGGAATGACGACGGCGTACAGCATTAATGTCTCCCTGCAAGCAATATTTCGAACTTGGTGCAAGATTAGAGCCGCGCAACCGAAGGGACCCTGAATGGCACTGTCAGCTGGCGTTCATTCCTGACGTGATCTCCCATGGCACCTGGCTCCTGGTCACCATCACTTCAGGCCGCATTCACCCGAGGTGACGGAAGTGATGGTAATCTCAAGCTTTTCGCCCGTCGGTGAGGAAACGCACATTCCCGGCGCCGGCAGGCGGGAAGCAATCCTACCTGCGGCACGTGACAGTCAGAAAACCGCCAGCCCTTTCCCTGCGCACGTGGCTGTGAGAAAACTTCACGGTTATGAAGATCCGCAAGCGCCATCTGCCGCCGCTCAACGCCATCCGCGCCTTCGAGGCAGCGGCACGGCATCTGCATCTCGGCAAGGCGGCTGAGGAATTGTCGGTGACCCATGGCGCGGTCTCCAAGCAGATCGGCAATCTCGAGGATCATCTGGGCTTTGCGCTCTTTGAACGGGCCGGCAACCGGCTGGTCCTGACCGAACGCGGGCGCAAGCTGCTCGCCGCCTCGAATGCGGCGCTCGACCAGTTGGGCTATGCGATCGCCAGGCTAGACGGCGCGGCGGTCGAGGGCGAACTCAGGCTTTCCGTTCCGCCGGCTTTTGGCGCTAACTGGCTGATCCCCCGACTGGCGGGCTTCCGACGGCAGGCGCCGTCGTTGCGGCTCCAGCTCCTCGCTTCCGATCGGCCCGAGGACGCGCTGGACAAGGATGTCGACCTGGCTGTGCGTTTCGGCAAGCCCGTGTGGCGAGACTGCACCGTCCGGCTTCTGGCACATGTGCGCTATTTTCCGGTCTGCAGCCCGAGCCTGCTCAACGAGCCCCCGGGCCTCGCGACGCTGGGTGATCTCGCTTATCACACGCTGCTCCTCGACGATCCGGCGGGCGACAACTGGAAGCGCTGGCTCGAGCATGCGGCGTTGCGTGACGCCGATCCGCCCAACAGCATCTATTTCGAAGACTTCGCCCATATCCTCGCAGCCGCCCGCGCAGGTCTCGGCCTTTGCCTCGGCGACATGATCACAACCGGCGCCGATCTCGCGGCGGGACGGCTCGTGCGTCCCTTTGAGCAGTCGGTCGAGGGCCTCGCCGCCTACTTTCTCATCGAGCCTTCCGTGGTGTCGCCGGCAGCCCGCCTTTTCGCCGACTGGCTTGAGGCGGAAATGGTGAGCTTTGTGAGGAATTGTCACTGAGGAGGGGAGGATTACTCCCTTGTTCCAGACCGAGGCCTGGCCGAAAGCTTGGCGAGCAATAACCGGAGACAGGCGATGACCCAGAACAACACACCCCTGCGCGCCCGCAAAGAAGGTGGCGGCACACCTCTGATGAGCGACTGGTATCTCAAATCGGAGACCGGCCCCCTCAAGGACGTGCTGCTCGGCCCCGCCGAGAGCTTCCGCTGGATGGGGCTCGAGAACGCCCAATGGTCGTCGCTGGTGCGCGACACGTTACGTAAAGGCTACAAATTCGACAAGCAGCTCGCCATGCGCCAGCACCGCGAGATGGTGGACGCCTATGAAAGCGCCGGCGTCACCTGTCACTTCCTGCCCGTCGACATGACCAACCCCTATCAGGTCTATGCGCGCGATTCGTCCTTCATGTCGCCTTACGGCGCCGTCGTCTGCCAGCTCGCCAATCCGCGCCGGCGCGGCGAATATGCCGCCGTTTTGCGCTTCTATCTGGAGCGCGGCATCCCGATCTACGACATGGTGAGCGCCGGCAATTTCGAGGGCGGCGACTTCAACATCATCAAGCCCGGCGTGGCGCTCGTCGGCTACACCGACCACCGCTCCGAGGAAGTGGCGGCCCGCCAGGTCTCCGAATGGTTCGTTAAGGAAGGCTGGGAGATCAAATATGCCCCAATCGACCAGTTCTATGTCCATATCGATCTGATGGTCTGCATGCTCAACGAGCATTGCGCCGCCGTCTGTCTCGAGACCACCGAGGACGACATCGTCCAGTGGCTCAAATCGAAGAAGATCGAGATCATCCCGGCGACCTTCAAGGAGACGATGGCGCTCGGCTGCAACGTGGTGGCGCTGGGCAACGACCGGGTACTGTCGACCGCCGGCGCGAGCGACCTCAACGCCAAGATGCGTGCCGCGGGCTTTCAGGTCTACGACCCGGACATGACCATGTTCACCCAGGCCGGTGGCGGCGTCCATTGCATGTGCCAGCCGCTGCGCCGCGAGGCCGCGTAACTGTCGGGATGCGCCAGATAATTCTTGACTGATTTAGTCGGATACCAGTAGTTAACGCCGCCGGACATGAGTCCGGCGGCCAGCAAAAGACCTCTCGTCCAGTAGCCAGCATTTCACGGGTACAGGGGAGAGGGGTCTCATGGGACGTTCCGCTTATTTGCGGCTGTGGCTGCTGGCCACGGCTACGAGTTTTGTTTTCGCCGTTCCGGCGCAGGGCCAGGAGCAGCAGCAGCCGGCCACCGAGGAAGCCGATCAGAAATACGGCCTTCTCGACATGATCACCGTCGTCGCCTCGAAATTCGACGAGGACGTGACGTCCTCGCTCACCGCCACCAGCGTCGTCGGCGAGGAGAGGTTGCAGCAGAAGCAGCCGTCCAATATCGGCCAGATTCTCAGCGGCGTGCCGGGCGTGGCGACCGCCGGTTCGCAGGACCGTACCGGCCTCGGCACCAGCATCAATATCCGCGGGCTTCAGGATTTCGGCCGCGTCGCCATGATCACCGACGGCGCCCGCAATAATTTCGCCCGCAACGACCATGGCAGCGCCGCCTCGATGTGGATCGAGCCGGAACTGCTCAAGCAGGTGACGGTGGTGCGTGGTCCTGTCGCCAATATCTATGGCTCGGGCGCCATCGGCGGCGTCGTCGTCTTCGAGACCAAGTCGGCCAGCGACTTCCTGCGCGAAGGCGAGCAGTTCGGCGGCGCGGTCAAGGGCGGCTATGAGAGCAATGGCGACGGCCTGCTCACCAGCGTGACCGGCGCCGTCAGGCCGGTCGAGGCCTTCGACCTTCTCGCCAACTTCACCTATCGCGAGCGCGACGATTACGAGGGCGGCGATGGCGAGCGGGTCGATGAGACGGGCTATGATGTTACAGCCGGCCTCCTGAAGAGCGTCATCCGGCCCGCCGACGGTCACGAGATCACCCTGGGGTGGATCGGCAATAGCAACGACTGGCGCGAGCCTGGCACCATGCCGCAGGAGAGCGAACTCAAGGAGAACGTCTTCACCGGCAAATATCGCTACACGCCCGGCAGTCAATGGATCGACTTCACGCTGAGCGGCTATGTAAATGACACGAAGCAGGAGCAGACAGCGCTGAAATCCGGCACGCGATGGAATCAGAATGGCAATACGCCGATCTTCGTGCCGGCCGGCAGCAAGCGCAGCTTCGATCTCGTCACCACCGGGTTTGATACCAACAACACGTCGCGGTTCGAAACCGGGGCCGTACGGCATACATTTACGCTAGGCGGCGACTGGTTCGAGGACAAAGTGGATGTCGATGATCCGCTCGGCGGCGCTTTCGTCTACAGCCCGTCGGGCAAGCGTCAAGTGTGGGGCGCTTTCGCGCAGGACAAGCTGGAATTCTCCGACTGGCTCGAAGTCATTGGCGGCCTGCGCTACGACTCCTACACGCTCGAAAGCGACGACGGCGACGTCGATAGCGACGGCGAGCGTCTGTCGCCTCGCATCACGGCCGGCATAAAGCCCTTCGAGTCGACGGGCCTGCGCGGCCTCCAGGTCTACGGCACCTATGCCGAAGGGTATCGCTCGCCCAGCGTCATCGAAACGCTGATGACGGGTATCCATCCGGCCGGCGCCTATTTCCCATTCCTGCCCAATCCTGATCTGACGCCCGAGACCGCACATACTTTCGAAGTCGGGCTGAACTACAAGAGGGACGGTATCTTCACCGATGACGACGGGATCCGTGCCAAGGCGGCGATATTCCACAACACGGTCGATGACTATATCGGCCTGACCCAGGTCCCGCCGGGACCGAACTGCGCGCCCTTGTCAGGCAATCCGCCATTTCTGTATCCGAATTTCTGCTACCAGTACCAGAATTTCAGTGAAGTCATTCTGAAGGGTATCGAATTCGAGGCGATCTATGATCGCGGCAGCTTCTTTACCGGCGTGTCGGGTACTTTCATCGACAGCAAGAATAAGGAGGACGGCAATGAGCTGGACACCGTTCCACCAAATGAGTTGAACGCTCTCCTGGGCTTCCGCTTTCTCGAGCAGCGCCTCACCATCGGTGGCGAGATTCAGCACGCCTTCCAATACGAATACGATGTGCCGAACGATGCGACACCCAATCCGCGCGACACCAAGCGCGTCGATGAGGACTATACGCTGGTCAATATTTTCGCCGGCTATGAAGTCACGGAGGATTTCCGGCTCGACCTGCGCCTCGAGAACATATTCGACGTCGAATACGTGAATTATCTGAGCGCCGTTCTGGGCGCCGGCGGCGACGCCTATCTCGAGCCGGGCTTCAACGCCAAGATCTCGGCCACCTGGCGTTTCGGCGGCTGACGCATTACTAGCTAGTGTGCTGAACGCGAAGTTCCTGATATCAGGCGGCTAGCACCGACAGGAACTTCGCGTTCAAAAGCACACTAGAATCATTGAGTTCTCTAGTGTCCTTCCGAATCCGAAGTTCGCTCGGAAGGTTCCGCTGGCTGTGGCGAGCTTCGGATTCGGGACACTAGACGACGATGGCCGCCCTCAATGGGCGGTCATCTGCTGTTTGAGGGCGATCTTGCCCTTGTCGAGCGCCTGGCGAACGTCTTCGGGCTCAAGCCCGCTCTCGCCGGCGCGCGCCACCACCGTCTCATAGTGCGACTGACAGGCGGCGAAGCTCGCATCCGCGGCCTCATCCTTGCTGGCTTTCACTTGCCGTTCCGCCTTGTAGGCGGCGGCTGCGCATTGCTGCCAGGATTTGATCGCCTGGGCGATTTGCGGCGGTAGTGTCTGGTTTGCTAGGAGAGGGCCGGACAGCAGGGCAATCGCCATAGCCGACAGGCCGAGTCGCAATGAGTTTCTTTTTCGCATACGTTTGTTCTAGAACGCCGGGCGTTCCAATGGAATCGCCTCGGCGTTCTATTCCTCTGTTTTGCGCATCGGATGACCCGAAAACCGCTCCGCACTTTTCGGTCCGATGCTGCAGCGACGGCGCGTGCCGCGGCAATGCCGCATCATGAGTTTCAGCGTCGATATCATTGGCGCCGGGCCTGCCGGCCTCACGGCGGCCGAGGTCCTGGCGCAAGGTGGCGCTCAGGTGCGCGTGATCGATCATATGGCGTCGCCGGCACGCAAATTCCTGATGGCGGGCAGGGGCGGTCTCAATCTCACGCATTCCGAACCGCTCGAGCGCTTCCTCGATCGCTATGGCGCGGCGCGCCCCTTTCTCGAACCCGCCATCCGCGCCTTTCCGCCGGAGGCACTCATCGCCTGGTGCAACGGCCTCGGCATCGAGACATTTATCGGTTCCTCTGGGCGCGTCTTTCCGAAGACGATGAAGGCCTCGCCGCTGCTGCGCGCCTGGCTGAAGCGTCTTGACGGTCTGGGTGTCGGTTTCGATCTCAAGTCGGAATGGTCGGGCGACAAGAATGCCGATGCGATGATCCTCGCTTTGGGTGGGGCGAGCTGGCCGCGCCTTGGCTCCGATGCGCGCTGGGTCGAGATGCTGCGCCGCCGCGGCGTCGCGGTGAATGATTTCATTTCCGCCAATTGCGGCGTCACTATCGCCTGGTCCTCGCATTTTATGGAACGCTTCGCGGGCAAGCCCTTGAAGCGCATCGAAATCGCGAGCGGCGGCCGCAGGATGCGCGGCGAGGCCGTGGTCACCCGCAACGGTCTTGAAGGGGGCGCCATCTATGCGCTGGGTCCGCAATTGCGCGAGACCGGCAGGCTTGTGCTCGATCTCAGGCCCGATCTGACGCTCGATGAGCTGGAAGCGCGGCTGGCAAGGCCGAAGGGCAAGGCGTCGCAGAGCAACTTCCTGCGCAAGGCGGCGGGACTCTCGCCGGTGGCGATTGCGCTTCTGCGCGAAGCCGGGGCGCCTGCGACAGCAGCCCAAATCAAGTCCGTCGCGCTGACCGTCACCGGCACCGACACGCTGGCGCGCGCCATTTCCTCGGCCGGCGGCTTGGCGCTCAGCGAGGTCGACGGCAGCTTCGAACTCAAAGCGTGGCCACGCGTCTATGCGGTGGGCGAAATGCTGGACTGGGAGGCGCCGACCGGCGGCTACCTGCTGCAGGCCTGTTTCTCGACCGCCGTCGCCGCGGCACGGGCCTGTTTGACGCAGTTCGCGGCTGCCCCGGGCCGGCCACAATCGCTTCCTAAGTGAGGAGTTAACACTTCATGAGGAGAACGGCATGAATCGAACAGTTTTGGCAAAATGCGTAGGCGCCGCGTTGGCGGTTGCCGTCACGGCGGGTTTTGCCGGAGCAGCGTCCGCCAGCCCGCGTGGTTATTGTGATTCCTATGCTCGCGACGTCGCGAGCCGCAAGACCAATGGCGGCGCCGATGTGCTCGTCGGCACGGTTGGCGGCGCGGTCGGCGGCGCTCTCCTCGGCGGCATCATCGACAATGGCAGAGGCGCCGGCCGTGGCGCCATCATCGGCGGTGTCGGCGGCACGCTCCTCGGCGCCGGCGTCACCAGCGACCGCTATCGCCGCGCCTATGACAATGCCTATGCCAATTGCATGGACAATTATCAGAGCGGTGGGAGTTATCAGGGCGCCAGCAGCTACGAGCCGGGCAGCCGCGCCTGGGTGAAGGCCTGCTCGCGCAAATATCGCTCCTTCAATCCCGACACCGGCAAGTACAAGTCGAATTCGGGCCA
Source organism: Nordella sp. HKS 07 (assembly GCF_011046735.1). NCBI lineage: Bacteria > Pseudomonadati > Pseudomonadota > Alphaproteobacteria > Hyphomicrobiales > Nordella > Nordella sp. HKS 07. The sequence continues at coordinate 5,457,586 of NZ_CP049258.1, forward strand.
GTGGCGCACCTGCCGTATCTGAACTCTGTTTCATCTGAGAAATGAAAAAGGCCGGAGATTGCTCCGGCCTTTTTCCTTATTGGGGATCGCGCCTTAGAGCAAATCCCGCCAAAGTTGAAGTCTTTGGCGACGAGGATTTGCTCCAAAATATTCATCTGGCGCGAACCCCTTTCGGCGAAGTGATTCCACTTCGCCGGGATGCGCGCTAGATGGCGCCAACGGTCTGATGCGATTCCTTCTGCGCGATATCCTCGCCGCGGCTCTGCCGCACGATGATCGAGGCGCCGGGACGCGCCCGGTTGAAGAGATCGATCACATCCTGGTTGACGAGACGGACGCAGCCGGACGAGACGGCCTTGCCGATGGTCGAGGCATCCTGCGTGCCATGCAGGCGGTAGAGCGTATCCTGGCCGTTCTGGAAGATATAGAGCGCACGGGCGCCGAGCGGATTGTCGAGGCCCGGCTCCATGCCATTGCGGTATTTCTCGAGCTCCGGCTGCCGATCGATCATTTCGGAAGGCGGCGTCCAGCGCGGCCAGGCGCGCTTGTACTGGATGCGGCCGCGGCCACCCCAGGTGAAACCGTCACGGCCGATGCCGACGCCGTAGCGCATCGCCTGGCCGTTCTCGAGCACGAGATAGAGGTAGCGGCTGGGCGTATCGACGATGATCGTGCCCGGAATCTCGGCGGTCTGGAAATCGACAATCCGGCGGCGGTATTTGGGCTTGAGCTTCTTCAAGTCTACAGCCGGGATGGGGAACTGCTCATTGGGCAGCGCGCCATAGCTCGAAGCGAATGTCGTGGGATCGGAACCGGTGGGCTCGGCGGTGATGCCTTCGCCGTCGTCCTGGACGCAGGCGCTGAGGGCCGCGCCGATGCCGCTGAGAAGAAATATGCGCCGGGTGATCGGCATGAGAGACTATCCTTGATTCAAGTGAAAGAGACCGCGGCAGGTAGGCGGCGGCCGGTTAGCGAACCTGTGAGGAGATCAGGCTGCCCGGGGTGGCGGCGTGGGAACGCCGAGTTCCGCGATGTGCGGCGGTATCGAGAGCTGCGCGCTCGTGATGTCGCAGGCCACGAGCTCCTGCTCGAAGCTGGCGGTCCTAATCTCGAAAGGAGCCAGCTTGACGCTGGCGCAGCGGGGCGGCAGGGGGCTATGCGCACCCGCCGTCTGAATCGTCGCGACGACCTGCATCTGTTCCGATAAATCCGCCGGCGCGAAGGCATAGTTCAGCCGCGCCGTGGGGCCCAGAAGCTGGCAGAAGGTGAGCGCCGCCAGGCACAGGAACACAATGGCAACCGTGACGTGGCGCAAGGAGAATTCGGATACGCGATTCATTTCGCGCTCCTTTTACCCGTTTTCGCTCGCCCGCCAAGCTCACGAGCCTGTGACTCCTACTGTTATGTTTGTGACTGTTGCGCGAAGGTCACAGTGCGGTTTGCCTTGCCTCAGCTTGCATGCGATAGCTCGGTTTTTCAGGAAGTGGAGCCTTTCGTGTCCCGCATACCGATGACGCCCGTGGTCGACGCTTTGCCTTCGACGGTGCCTTTTGTCGGCCCGGAGGCCCTGGAGCGCCAGCGCGGAATTGCCTTTAGGGCAAGGCTCGGCGCCAATGAGAGTGGCTTCGGCCCTGCACCGAGCGTCGTCAAGGCGCTCGAAGCGGCGGCAAGTGACGTCTGGAAATATTGCGACCCCGAGAATCACGATCTCAAGCAGGCGCTCGCCCGCCATCACGGCGTGAAGCCTCAGAACATCGCGGTGGGCGAGGGGATCGATGCGCTGTTCGGCTATGCGGTCCGCATGTTCGTGGCACCCGGTATCGTCGTGGCCACATCGCTTGGCGCCTATCCGACCTTCAATTTTCACGTGAACGGATATGGCGGCCGGCTGGTGACGACTCCCTATCGGGACGACCGCGAGAATCCCACCGCTCTTCTCGATCTGGCGCGCGCGGAGAAAGCCCGCCTCATCTTCTTCGCCAATCCCGACAATCCGATGGGATCCTGGTGGCCCGCCACCGCTGTCGCAGAGCTCATCGCCAATATTCCCGACGGCGCGCTTCTGATCCTCGATGAGGCCTATGGCGAATTCGCTCCGCAAGGGACGCTTCCGCCGATCGACATCGGCAACCCGAAGTTGCTGCGTTTCCGCACATTCTCCAAGGCCTATGGGCTTGCCGGCGCCCGCATCGGCTATGTGATCGGAGAAGCCGAATTGGTGAAGAGCTTCGACAGGGTGCGCAATCATTTCGGCGTCAACCGCCTGGCGCAAGCGGCGGCGCTCGCGGCGCTTGCCGATCAATCCTATCTGCGCGAGGTGACCGCCAAGGTGGAGCGCGCCCGACGGCGCATCAGCGACATTGCGCGCCAGAACGGTCTTTCGCCGCTGCCGTCAGCCACCAATTTCGTCACCATTGATTGCGGCCGTGACGGGAGCTATGCCAAGAGCCTGCTGGACGGGCTGATCGCGCGCGGCATCTTCGTGCGCATGCCGGGTGTCTCTCCGCTCAACCGCTGCATCAGAGTGAGTGCCGCGCCCGATGCCGAGCTCGACCTTTTCGCCGAAGCGTTGCCCGAGGCTCTGCGGGCCTTGGTCTAGTTGGTCAAGGCGGCTGGCCCTTGCGCCGGCCTGAAGCTCCGGCGAAGCTGACGCAAAATAGGGAGCGAGCGCGTGAGGATCAGAGACCTGAGGATTTTCATCGTCGGCAATCCACCGCCCGGTTGGGGCGGACGCTATTTCATCTTCGTCAAGCTCACCACCGACGACAATGTCAGCGGCATCGGCGAGGTCTATTGCGATACGTTCGGCCCCAAGGCCATGACCGCCATGATCGAGGACGTCTTCGCCCGTCATGTCGAGGGGATGGATCCCTTCCATATCGAGGCTTTGTGGCGCAAGGTCTATGGCACCGGTTACACTTTGCGCCCCGACGCCTCGTTGATGGCCGTCCTCTCCGGCATCGAGATCGCGCTGTGGGACATCAAGGGCAAGGCGCTGGGCAAGCCCGTCTATGAATTGCTGGGCGGGCGCGTGCATGAGAGCCTGCGTTCCTACACTTACATCTATCCCGACATCGCCAGGGGCCAGGACGATTCGATCTACTGGAATGCCGAGGCCTCGGCCGAGCGTGCCGCGCACTATGTGCAACAGGGCTTTACCGCGGTGAAGTTCGATCCGGCAGCGCCTTACTCTGTATTCGATCCGCGCCAGCCTTCGCTCGCCACCCTCGAGCTCTGCGGCAAGTTCTGCCGGCTGATCCGCGAGGCGGTCGGCGCCAAGGCCGATCTTCTGTTCGGGACCCATGGCCAGTTCACCGCATCGGGCGCGATAAGACTCGCGAGGCGCCTCGAGCCCTATGAGCCGCTTTGGTTCGAGGAGCCGACGCCGCCTGAGATGCCTGAGGAAATGGCCAAGGTGGCGCGCGCCACCTCCATTCCGGTGGCGACCGGCGAGCGGCTCGTTACCAAATATGAATTCGCCCGCGTGCTCGAGACCGGCGCCGCCTCGATCCTGCAAATGGCGCTGGGCCGTGTCGGCGGCATCATGGAGGCGAAGAAGATCACCGCCATGGCCGAGACCCGTTACGCGCAGATTGCTCCGCATCTCTATGCGGGGCCTGTGGAAGGTGCTGCCAATATCCATTTCGCCGCCTCATTGCCCAATTTTCTCATTCTCGAAAGCATCGAAAACTGGGGCGGCTTCCATGCCAGGATCCTCAAGAAGCCGATTCGCTGGGAAGCGGGCCGCGTGCTGCTGCCGACGGAACCGGGCCTTGGCATCGAGCTCGACGAGGAGGTGGCACTGGCGCATCCTTACACGGGGACGAAGCTTCATCTCGAAATGACCGAACGGCCGATCGACTGACATGCGCTACGGATATATCGGCCTCGGCAATCTCGGCGGCCATCTGGCCGCGAGCCTTACCATCAAGGGTTTCGCGGTCACCGTCTGCGACCGCGACAGGGCGCGGGGCGAAAGACACGTAGAGCTCGGTGCCGTATGGGTCGACACGCCGGCCGAACTTGCCAGAACATGCACAGCCGTTTTCACCTGCCTGCCGTCGCCCGCCGTATCGGAAGCGGTCTTGCGCGAACTGATCGGCGCCGGCTTCACCGGCGACTGGATCGAGATGTCGACGCTTGGCCGCGAGGACATCGCGCGGCTTGCGGCGTTGGCACAGAGCCACGGCATCAGGGTGCTCGAATGCCCGGTGACCGGCGGCGTGCATCTGGCGGCGCGTGGCGAGATCACCTTGCTCGCCGGCGGCGATGCCGGCCTGCTCGACCGGCACCGGCCGGCGCTCGAAGCCATGGGCGGCCGGCTCTTCCATATGGGACCGCTGGGCTCGGCGGCGGTGATCAAGGTCATCACCAACATGCTGGCCTTCATCCATCTTATCGCCGACGGCGAGGCGCTGATGCTGGCCAAGCGCGGCGGCCTCGATCTGGCCCAGGCCTGGAAGGCGATCGCCGCGAGCTCGGGCACCAGCTTCGTGCATGAGACGGAAGGTCAGCTCATCCTCAATGGGAGCTACGACATCGCCTTCACCATGGACCTGGCGCTCAAGGATCTGGGCTTCGCCATGAAATTCGGCGAGGAGTTCGGGGTGCCGCTCGATCTCGCAACCTTGGCGCGCGATACCTTTCTGAAAGGCAAGGAAGCCTTTGGCGGCAATGCGCAATCGACTATGATCGTCAAGCTGCTGGAAGATGCGCTCGCCACCGATCTGCGCGCCCCCGGCTTTCCGGCGCGGCTCGAATGAAACAAAAGACCGGACGACAAGAAACGAGAGGACCCGATGACGCCAGATCTCATACTCATCAACGCCGATATCCGCACCATGGACCCATTGAAACCGCGCGTGGAGGCTCTGGCCTCCCGCAACGGCCGGGTGATGGCGCTGGGCACGACCGCCGAGATCAGGGCGCTGGCCGGCAAGGCCACCAGGATCATCGATGCGGGCGGCCGGCTGGTTCTGCCGGGTTTTCAGGACACCCACATCCATATGCAGGATGGCGGCATGCACGGTGCCTTGAATGTGGATCTCGCGCATATTCGCACCGTACCCGATCTGCAGGCGACCTTGGCCGACTTCGCCAGGCGCCATCCGCAACGGGAATGGGTGAACGGCCATGGCTGGTATTCGGGCATTTTCGGTGAGCACAATCTGACACGCGAAGTGCTCGACGCCGTCGTGCCGGATCGCCCCTCGCTGCTCTATTCCTCCGACTATCACAGCGCCGTCATCAACTCGAAGGCCTGTGCTCTCATCGGGCTCGATGCGAGCGTGAAGGATCCCGAGAACGGCTATTTCAGCCGCGACGACAAGGGCGTGCCGACGGGCCTCCTGCATGAGCAGGCCATTTATTGGGCGCGCGACCGCATGCCGGAGCTGCCTGACTCCGCCTGGGAGGAGGGCGTACGTTATGGCCAGGCTCTGTGCAACCGCCATGGCTTTACGGGCGTGCTCGACGCGCTCGTCACTGAGCGACATCTGAATGCCTATCGCGCGGTAGACAAATCGACCGGGCTGACCGTGCGCGTGGCGTCGACCGCGCTCGTCGAGCCCACCGACACGGTCGAGGGGGCGCTCACGCGTGTCGAAGGCTTCCGCCGCGACTTCGACTCTGGGATGCTGAAGGTTCATTCGGCGAAGTTCTTCCTCGACGGCGTGCTCGAGAACCGCACTGCCGCAATGATCGAGGATTATCACGACGCGCAAGGCGGTAATGCGCCGGTGATGTTCGGCGAAAACCATCTGCGCGAGCTGTTCATCGCCTTCGATCGGGCGCGCTTCCAGATCCATTGCCATGTCATCGGCGACAAGGCGGTGCGCTCGGCACTTGACGCGCTCGAGGCGGCGCGCGAGGTGAACGGCGCCTGGCCGAGCCTGCATCAATTGGCGCATGTCCAGGTCGTCGATCCCGACGACATTCCGCGCTTCGCCAAGCTCGGCGTCATGCCCAATATCCAGCCGCTGTGGGCGAGGAGCGAGGCGTCGGTCACCGAGATCGCGGTGCCGATCGCCGGTCCCAAGGCCCGCTGGATCTATCCGTTCCGCTCGCTCATCGATGCCGGCGCCACCTGCGCCATGTCGAGCGACTGGAGCGTCACGACGCTCAATCCGTTCCCGATCATGCAGACGGCGATCACCCGCCAGCCGCCGGAAATGGGCCGCGACCATCCGGTCTTTTTGCCCGAGGAGCGCATGACGCTCGATGAATGCATCAAGGGTTATACGGTGAATGCCGCCGCCGCCGCCTGGCGCTCGGCCGACACCGGCTCGCTGGAGCAGGGCAAATATGCCGATCTCATCGTGCTCGACCGCGACCTTTTCGCCATCGATCCCTATGAGATCGCCGGCACCGAAGTGATGCTGACTTTGCTCGGCGGTCGCGAGGTGTATCGGCATAAGGAATTTGAGGGATAATTCACCTCGCCCCGCGCAGCGGGGAGAGGAAGGGGCCCATTGCGAAGCAATGGGAAGGTGAGGGCTTCTCTCAAGACTGGCAGAGGCCCCTCACCCTCCCGCCGCTGCGCGGCGGGTCCCTCCCTCTCCCGTTTCACGGGGCGAGGCTAATAAAGAAAAGGCCGGATGTTTCCATCCGGCCTCAAGTTCCCAGGGGTAGTCTCAGCAGCTGTAATACATGTCGAACTCGACGGGATGCGGCATCATCTCGTAGCGCATATTCTCTTCCATCTTGAGCTCGATGAAGCTGTCGATCTGATCGTCGGTGAACACGCCGCCCTTCTTGAGGAACTCGCGGTCCTTGTCGAGGGAGGTGAGCGCCTCGCGCAGTGACCCGCACACCGTCGGGATGCCCTTGAGCTCGGCCGGCGGCAGATCGTAGAGATTCTTGTCCATGGCATCGCCCGGATGAATCTTGTTCACGATGCCGTCGAGGCCCCCCATCACCAGCGCCGAGAAGCCCAGATAGGGATTGGCGGTCGGATCGGGGAAGCGCACTTCGACGCGCTTGGCCTTGGGGTTGGATGTGTGCGGAATGCGGCACGACGCCGAGCGGTTGCGCGATGAATAGGCGAGCAGCACCGGCGCCTCGTAGCCCGGCACCAGACGCTTGTAGGAGTTGGTCGACGGGTTGGTGAAGGCGTTGCAGGCCTTGGCATGCTTGATCACGCCGCCGATGAAATAGAGGCACAGCTCCGACAGATCGGCATACTGGTTGCCGGCCATCTGCGTCTTGCCGTCCTTCCAGATCGAGAAATGGCAATGCATGCCCGAGCCGTTGTCGCCGAAGACCGGCTTCGGCATGAAGGTGGCGGTCTTGCCATAGGCATGCGCCACATTGTGGATCACATATTTGTAGATCTGCATGTGATCGGCGGCGGTGACGAGCGACTGGAACTTCGTGCCGAGCTCATGCTGGGCGGCCGCCACCTCGTGATGGTGCTTTTCGATTGAGACGCCCATCTGGCCCATGACCGAGAGCATCTCCGAGCGCATATCCTGCGCCGAATCCATCGGATTCATCGGGAAATAGCCGCCCTTGGTGCGCATACGGTGACCGAGATTGCCCGTCTCGTATTCGCGGTCGGTGTTGGTTGGCAGCTCGATCGAGTCGAGCTTGAAGCCGGTATTGTAGGGCGAGGACGAGAAACGCACATCGTCGAAGATGAAGAACTCGGCCTCGGGTCCCACATAGATCGTGTCGCCGAGCTTGGTCTGCTTGAGATAGGCCTCGGTGCGCTTGGCGATCATGCGCGGGTCGCGCGCATAGCCTTCACCCGTCGACGGTTCGAGGATGTCGCAGAAGACAGCGAGCGTCGTCTGCGCATAGAAGGGGTCCATGTGCGCGGTGGAGGGATCCGGCATCAGCACCATGTCGGATTCGTTGATCGCCTTCCAGCCGGCGATCGAGGAGCCGTCGAACATCAGTCCTTCCGCGAAAGCGTCTTCGGTCATCTGCGACACGTCCATCGTCAGATGCTGCATCTTGCCGCGCGGATCGGTGAAGCGGAGATCGACGAACTTCACGTCCTTCTCCTTGAGAAGCTTCATCACCGCGTCGGCGTCTTTTGCCTTTGCCATTTTCTGTTAGTCCCTTGCTTGGCTTGGTTGTCTTTAAGAGCTGGAGCGATCAGAGCGCGTCCGTGCCGGATTCGCCGGTACGGATGCGGATCGCCTGATCGATGGTTGAAATGAAGATCTTGCCGTCGCCGATGCGCCCCGTTCGCGCCGCGTTCTGGATCGCCTCGACGGCCTTGTCGACCAGTTCATCGGCAAGCACGATCTCGATCTTCACCTTGGGCAGGAAGTCGACGACGTATTCAGCGCCGCGATAGAGCTCGGTATGCCCCTTTTGCCGGCCGAAGCCCTTGGCCTCGGTGACGGTGATGCCTTGCAGTCCGACCTCTTGCAGAGCTTCCTTCACTTCGTCGAGCTTGAACGGCTTGATGATGGCCTCGATCTTTTTCATGCACACCCCTGTTGTGATCAGGCACCCTGATTGCAGGGCGCGTGCCAATTGGCGTTGGGACTAAAGTTGTAATGGAATCAAAGGGATATTTTATGGGCGTAAAATTCCCAGGTGATTCACGTGCCTATTTATAAGGCATTCGCTCAAGCCTTAGGCATGCAAATCCGGCAACGGACAAATTTGCCGATCTGGGTTATTTGTCGCGCATGAGCAAGACAGCCAGAGCGGAGCCGAGTTTCACGGTTCATCCGTTGACGCCGTCGCGCTGGGCCGATGTCGAGAAGCTTTTCGGGCCGGAGAAGGGTGCCAATTCGGGCTGCTGGTGCATGTGGCCCAGGCTGACCGGCGTCGATTTCCGTGCCATGGGCCGGAAAAAGCGCAAGAGCGCCTTCAGATCCTGCGTGAAGACCGGGCCGGCGCCCGGGCTGCTTCTCTATGAGGAGGGCCAGGCGATCGGCTGGGTGGCCGTCTCGCCGCGCGCCCATGTCACCCGCTTCGAGAAGGCGAAGGTCTCGCGACTCGAGCCGGGGAAGACGCCGGCGAAGCACTACGCCATCACCTGCTTCTATGTGCGCACCGGCCACAGGAAGCGGGGCCTGATGACCGATCTCGCCAAGGCGGCAATCGCCTATGCGCGGAAGAAGAAGGCCGTGGCGCTCGATGTCTGTCCGATCGATACCGACGCTCACTTGACGTGGGGCGAGGGATTCATCGGCTTCGCCTCGGTGTTCCGCGAACTGGGCTTCAAAGAAGTGGCGCGCCGATCGCCGAAACGACCCTTGATGCGACTTTTCTTCGACGGGACGGCGCGATAGGACAGGGCATGACCCGAGTCGCGATATTGACCGCCGGCGGGCTTGCGCCGTGCCTTTCCTCCGCCGTCGGCGGATTGATCGAGAATTACAGCGCCGCCGCGCCCGCTGCCGAGATCATCTTCTATCTCTACGGCTATCAGGGCCTGCTCACCGGCAACGTGATCACCATCAGCGACGAGATCCGTGCCCAGGCTCATCTTCTGCATCGCCAGGGCGGGAGTCCCATCGGCAACAGCCGGGTGAAACTCACCAATGCCGCCGATCTGGTGAAGCGTGGGCTGATCAAGGACGGGGAGGATCCGCTTGCCGTCGCGGCGGCGCAATTGCGCCGGGACGGCGTCACTATCCTCCATACGATCGGTGGCGACGACACCAATACGACCGCGGCCGATCTCGCCCGCTTCCTCGCCACGCAAGGCCATCATCTGACTGTGGTAGGCCTCCCCAAGACGATCGACAACGACATCGTGCCGATCCGCCAGTCGCTGGGCGCCGTGACGGCGGCCGAGCAGGGAGCGATTTTCTTCGAGAATGTCGTCAATGAGCTGAGCACCGCGCCACGCACCTTGGTGATCCATGAAATCATGGGCCGGCATTCCGGCTGGCTCGCCGCGGCGACCGCGCAGGCCTATCGCCGGCGCATGAAAGCAACGCCGATGCTGCAATTCGGTGTGGTGCAGAAAGACATCGACGCGCTTTATGTGCCCGAGCTTCCCGTCGATATCGAGGGCGAGGCGGCAAGACTGCGCGCGGTGATGGACGCCAAGGGGGCGGTCGCCATATTTCTCAGTGAAGGGGCAGGTGTCGCCGACCTCGTGCACGAGATGGAGGCGCGCGGCGAGGCCATCGAGCGCGATGCGTTTGGTCACGTCAAGATCGACAAGATCAATGTCGGCGACTGGTTCTCGAAGCGCTTCGCCAAGCTGATCGGCGCCGAGCGCACTCTGGTGCAGAAATCGGGCTATTTCGCCCGCTCCGCCGCCGCCAATGCGCAGGACCTGGCGCTCATCCGCGACATGGTGGCGCTCGCCGTCGCCTCTGGCCTCAAGGGCGAAAGCGGTGTCATCGGACATGACGAGGAGCAGGGCGGCGCGTTGCGGGCCATCGAGTTCCCGCGCATCAAGGGCGGCAAGCCTTTCGATGCAGGCGCGGCGTGGTTCACCGAGTTGTTACGCGAAATCGGGCAGACGAGTTCCCCAGGCCCGCGCGCATAGCGCGAACAAGCGACTGGGCGCGACGTTTTGCAACGCGCCCCTGATCTCTGTAGTCTTGTCTCAAAGCCGGGACGGCGGCGTTCTTCATGGAGAGTGCTATGCCTTATGCCAATACCCTGATCCCGCATATGACGATCAACGACAACGCCAAGGCCGCCATCGAATTCTACAAGAAGGCCTTCGGCGCCGAGGAGGTCGTCCGCCACGATGCCGAGGATGGCAAACGCCTGATGCATGCTCATCTGAGATTGAATGACCATGATGTATTCCTCATGGACGCTTTTCCCGAATATGGCTCGCCCATCACGGCGCCGTCGGGCGTCATGATGGCGTTGCGCGTCGATGATCCCGACCAATGGTGGGAGCGCGCCACGAAGGCCGGCGCCACCGTCGTGATGCCGCTCGACGATCAGTTCTGGGGCGACCGCTGGGGCCTCCTGAAGGATCCTTTCGGCCATGAATGGTCGATCAGCGCGCCCTCCAAGAAGAAGTAACGGCTTGCGGCGGGCCGGTAGGCCCGGCAAACATGAGCGCATGTACACCCATGCGCTGCTGAGCCCTGAGCAAATGTACCGCGCCGACGCGCTCGCCGTTGCGGCGGGCGTCGCGTCGCTGACACTCATGGAGAGGGCCGGACGTGCCGTGGCCGAGGAGATGCTGCGGCGTTTCGGTGCCCGCCCGACGCTCGTACTCTGCGGGCCCGGCAACAATGGCGGCGACGGCTTCGTCGTCGCGCGCCTTCTGCGCGGCTGGGGCTGGCCGGTACGCGTGGCGCTCCTCGGCGATCACGCGCGTCTCAAGGGCGACGCGGCGATCATGGCCAAACGTTGGGGTGGCCCATTCGAAACGGTGACTACCCTGGACGGCGCCGGCCTGATCGTCGATGCCGTGTTCGGCGCCGGCCTGTCGAAGCCGCTGCCGGCCAATCTGTTGAAGCTCATCGGTGAGGTGAAAGTGCCGGTGATCGCCATCGATGTGCCGTCGGGCATCGATGGCGCGACGGGGCAGGCGCGGCCTGATGCCTTCCGCGCCGACCTGACGGTCACCTTCTTCCGCAAGAAGCCCGGCCATGTTCTGATGCCGGGGCGGGACCACTGCGGCGAGACGGTCGTCGCCGATATCGGCATACCGGAAGAGGTCCTGGCCGAGATCGCGCCTCCGCTTTCCGAGAATGCAGCGCCGTTCCTGCCGGTGGCGGGAACCGGCCGGCACAAATACCAGCGCGGCCATGCCGTGGTCGTGTCAGGCGCCGCGCATCAGACCGGGGCCGCCCGACTCGCCGCGAGAAGCGCGCTCAGGGTAGGGGCGGGGCTCGTCACCATCGCGTCGTCAAGGTCGGCCATGGCCGCCAATGAAGCGCATCTGACCGCGATCATGCTGGCCGAGGCCGATGATGCGTTGGCCCTCGGGCGGCTTCTCGAAGACAGGCGTAAGAACGCCGTCTGTATCGGACCCGCTTCTGGCATTGGCTCCGAGACCCGGGCCAAGGTCCGCGCCGCATTGGCCAGCGGGGCCGCGGTGGTCCTCGATGCCGATGCCCTGACATCCTTCGCAACTGTTCCGGGCGAGCTTTTCGGGGCCATCTCCGAGCTCCCGGGACGGCCTGTCGTGATGACCCCGCATGATGGCGAATTCTATCGCCTTTTCAATGATCTGATCGCAGATTCTGATTCCAAGTATGAGCGCGCGATCGCGGCCGCGAAGCGCTCCGGCGCGGTCGTCCTGCTGAAAGGCCCGGACAGTGTCGCGGCAAATGCGGAAGGCCTGGCGGTCATCAACAGCAACGCCCCGCCGAGCCTCGCCACAGCGGGTTCGGGCGACGTTCTGGCGGGGCTCGTGACCGGGCTCCTGGCGCAAGGTATGGAGGCGTTCGGGGCGGCGGCGGCGGCCATGTGGCTGCATGGGGAGGCCGCCCGGAAATTTGCCGCCCCTGGCCTCATTGCGGAGGATTTACCTGACCTCATTTCTAGTGGAATCCCCCAAAACCCTCTGCTATAGACCCCGCCCATCGCAACGGGCCCGAGCCTCGGCGCGGGCGTGGTGAAATTGGCAGACACGCAGGATTTAGGTTCCTGTGGGGCAACCCGTGGGGGTTCAAGTCCCTCCGCCCGCACCAAGGCTCACGCGCCCGAAGCAACCCGGTTTCGCAGAGTTGCCGCGAAGAAGAGACAGAACCCTATAAGGATTGAGCAGGGACATGCAGGTTACCGAAACGCTGAGCTCCGGTCTGAAGCGCGAATACAAGGTCGTCGTCGCCGCCTCGGAACTCGACACCGAACTCAATAAGCGGCTGAACGAACTCGCCGGCAAGGCCAATATCAAGGGCTTCCGCCCTGGCAAGGTCCCGGTGCCGCATTTGAAGCGCGTTTACGGCAAATCGGTCATGGCCGAGGTCGTCCAGAAGCAGGTCGACGATGCCAGCAAGAAGGTGCTCGAGCAGCATAATCTGAAGCCGGCCTATCAGCCGGAAGTGAAGCTGCCCGAGGACCAGGCGGAAGTGGATCGCATCTTCGACGGCAAGAGCGATCTCTCCTACACCATGTCGCTCGAAGTGATTCCGAGCTTCGAGCTCCAGGACACGACGGGGCTCACCCTCGATCGCCATGTGATCGACGTGACCGACACGCATATCGACGAAGCACTCGGCCGCATCGCCGCCCAGTACAAGGACTGGCAGGCCAAGGACGGCAAGGCCGAGAAGGGCGACCGGGTCACCATGTCCTTCGTCGGCAAGATCGACGGCACCGCCTTCGAAGGCGGCACCGCGGAGAACGTCCCGCTGGAAATCGGCTCCGGCCAGTTCATCCCCGGCTTCGAGGACCAGTTGACCGGCGCCAAGGCCGGCGATGAGCTCGTCGTCAAGGTGACCTTCCCGGAATCCTATGGCGTGGCCAAGCTCGCCGGCAAGCCGGCCGAGTTCGACGTCAAGGTTGCGAGCGTCGAGGCTCCGAAGGAAGCGGTGGTCGACGACGAGTTCGCCAAGAAGCTCGGCCTCGAAAGCCTCGACAAGCTGAAGGACACAGTGCGCGAGCGCATGGGCCAGGAATTCGGCCAGATGACCCGTCTGAAGCTGAAGCGCGACGTGCTCGACGCCCTCGACAAGACTTACAGCTTCGAGCTGCCTGAGCGGCTCGTCGAAGCCGAATTCAACGGCATCTGGAACGCGCTCAGCAATGAGATGCAGCGTTCGGGCAAGAGCTTCGCCGATGAAAACACCACAGAGGAAGAGGCGCGCAAGGAATACCGCGCCATCGCCGAGCGCCGCGTGCGCCTCGGCCTCGTTCTCGGCACGCTGGGCGAGAAGGAAGGCGTCAACGTCACCGACGAGGAACTGCAGCGCGCGCTCCTCGACCGTGCCCGCCAGTTCCCTGGCCAGGAGCGCAAGGTGTTCGACTATTACCGCAAGAACGCCAATGCGCTGCTCGAGCTGCGTGGGCCCATCTTCGAGCAGAAGGTCGTCGACCATATCGTGTCGAAGGCCACCGTGTCGGAAAAGAAGGTGACCCGCGAGGAGCTGCAGGCCCTGGTGCAGGACGAGGATGAGCATGATCACGATCATGACCATCACGACCATGATCATCATGATCACGACCATCACGATCACGGCCATGATCATCATCACCATGATCACGATCATGCCCACGATCACGATCATGCCCACGATCACGATCATGCCCACGATCACGATCATGCTCATGCCCACGATCACGATCATGCTCATGCTCATGAGGCAACCCCTGAGGCCAAGAAGGCCCCGGCCAAGAAGAAGGCTCCGGTCAAGAAGGCCAAGAAGGCGGAGTGATTTCCCGCTGAACGGATCTGGGATTGAGAAAGGCGGCCGGTTGGCCGCCTTTTTTGCTGGCCAGGCTAGATCACGATGAGTTTGGATTGAGTCAATCCAAACTCATAAACGTGATCGATTCCAATATTTGAGCGCGGGATTCTTGCGAAAAACCGGTACCCACTTTTTCGCATCCCGCGCTAACGGGTGACCGGTCCGTCGATCGGCCGCCAGCCATGGAGCAGCTGTCTGCCCGCAACGGTGAAGGCGAAGAAATTTCCGCCGCCGGCGGGCTGGTCGGCGGCGCGGCTGATGGGGCGACCGCCTAGCGACAGAAGCAGGAGCGTACCGACGCCGCCATGGCCCACAAAGGCGATGTCACCCTCGCTATGGCCGGCAAGAACCATATCGACCTCGCCGCGAATGCGCGTTTGCGCGTCGATCGCCCGCTCCCAGCCGCGAATGCTCGTTTCTGGATGAGCGAAGAACTGATCCGCGACGGCCTCGAATTCGGCCGGCGGCAGGAACCCCGTCGCCGATCTGTCGTTCTCGTGCATTCTTTCACGGATCTCCGGCGCGACGCCGATATGGGCGCCTAGGATTTCCGCCGTCTCGATGGCCTTCCTTTCGCCCGAGGAGACGATCCGTCTGACCGATCCGGCCCAAGGCTGACGGAGCATCCTTCGCGCCCGCTCGCGACCAAGCTCCGACAGGGCCCAGTCCGGCACAGGGACATCGGCATCGATGCGGACCTGTGGATGTGTGATGTAATAAGCTCTAGCCGTGTCGCGGGTCACGGACTGATCCAGTTGCTGAGGAAGGCGAAGATGGCGGTGCCGAAGAGATAGAGCAGGATCAGGATCACGGCAGTGGCGATAGTGAAGAACCAGCCGCCGGACATGGCGAGGTCGTCCTGCTCGATGAGGCCGAGCGCAAAGCAGCACAGAGCGAGCGCCGGCGCCATGTTGGCGCCGGGGATCGGCAGCAGCAGAACGGTCGCGCAGAAGAGGCCGGCGAGGCCCGCCAGCCTTTCGCCGAATGTGGAGGTGAGGAGCGTGCCGCGCGGCTTGAGGAACCTCTCGACCTTGATCACATAGGGCACCAGCCGCTCGAGCAGGGAGGGCAGGCGGCCGCCGCCGACTTTCATCCTCATCAGCTTCTGCGGCAGCCAGACCTTGTTCTGCTTGATCATGAGCTGGGCGGTTATGAAGACGAGCGGCACGCCGAAAACGAAGGAAGAGCCCGGCGGCAGCGGGATGATATTGGGTGCGGCGAACAACAGAATGAGCGCGCCGAAGCCGCGCTCGCCCAAGGCCCTGACGATGTCGCCGAGACTGAGATCCGGATTGTGGTCCTGCGCCAGCCGCTTGAGGATGGTCGACAAGCGTTCGTTATGCGGCTCCCTCAAGCTAGGCTCCCTTCCGCCTGAGCGCCGGCGGGCGCATGGCGAGGACCTTGTCGATGCGGCGCTGGTCGAGGTCAAGGATCTCGAACCGCCAGCCGGCGAACTCGATATGCTCGCCGATCTTGGGCAGCCGGCCGAAGCGTTCGAGCATGAGGCCCGCCACGGTGTGATAGACGCGTTTCTCGGGGAGCGGGATGCTGAGCAGTTCCATCAGTTCGTCGACCGGCATGCTGCCGGCGAGCAGCCACGAGCCGTCCTCGCGCTCGACCGCGTTGGGCTCGGGCGGACCTTCCTCGGTGTGGAAACTGCCGACGATCGCCTCGAGTATATCGGCCGTGGTGACGACGCCTTCGAAGTGGCCGAATTCGTCATGCACGAGGCCGACATGGACGGGGCTGTCCTTGAGCTTCGCCAGGACATCGAGCGCATCCATCGTGTCGGGGATGACCGGCGCCTGGCGTACGAATTTCTTGGGGTCGGGCCGGCGGCCCTTGAGATAGGCATCGAGCAGGTCCTTGGCCTGGAGGATGCCGGTGATCACCTCGGGATCGCCCTCGGTGACGGGGATGCGCGAATGCACACTCTCGGTGATGGCCTTGCGGATTTCGGCGGCGCTGTCGGTAAGGTCGATGATATCGACATCATGACGGGGCGTCATCACTGCGCGCACCGGCCGGTCGCCGAGCTGCATGACGCCCGATATCATCTGCCGCTCGTCGCGCCCGAGCACGCCGGCGGTCTCGGCCTCGGCCACGAGCGTGCGGATTTCTTCTTCAGTTACTTGCGATTCGGCCGATGCCTTGCGACGGAGAATGAACAAGACGAAGCGCCCGGAGGCGTCGAGTAACGAGACGACGGGGGCCGCCACCCGCGACAGCACGGTCATGAAGGGGGCGACGACACAGGCGATGCGCTCGGCATTGCGCAGGGCGAGCTGCTTCGGCACCAGTTCGCCGACGATGAGCGACAGGTAGGTGATGATGGCCACGACGACGCCGAGGCCGACCGGTTCCGCCCAGCCACGGCTCATGCCGAGGCTCTGCAGCCACTGGGACAGGTAATTGCCGAGCGAGGCGCCCGAATAGGCGCCGGCCAGGATGCCGACCAGCGTGATGCCGATCTGGACGCTCGAAAGGAAGCGGCCGGGATTGGAGGCGAGCGCCATGGCCCGGCGGGCGCCCTTGACGCCCCGGTCGGCCATGGTCTTGAGGCGGGGGCGTCTGGCGGAGACGATCGCGAGCTCCGACATCGCGAAAAGGCCATTGATGAAAATGAGAATCAGAACGACGACAATGTCTAGGACAGGCATGATGCCGCAATAATGGGGCACAGGGGACCGCCATGCAAATCCCTTGACGGCGCGTGATCAGGAAAAGTGGGTGTGCCGGTTTTCCGACCGATCACGCGCCAAAACGATAACTTTGGCGGATTTGCATTTTGCTCCGGAATATGCTGCACCTCTTCCGGTTGGCCGGGCAATCACCTATCTATGCGGTGCCCTAAACTCATCCTGATTCGCAAATTCCAGGACATTCATGCGCGATCCTATTGAAACTTATAGCTCTTTTTGGCCCCAGGTCATCGTCCAGGAGTCGCGCGGCGAGCGCGTCTATGACCTTCCGTCACGGCTTTTGCGCGAGCGCATCATCTTCATCACCGGGCCCATCGACGATGCGGTTGCGGCCTCCGTGTCGATGCAGCTCCTCTTTCTCGAGGCGGAGAACCCGAAGAAAGAGATCTCGATGTACATCAACTCGCCGGGCGGCGTCGTAACGTCAGGCTTGTCGATCTACGACACCATGCAGTTCATCCGCCCGGCGATCTCGACGACGGTCATGGGCCAGGCGGCCTCAATGGGCTCGCTTCTGCTCTGCGCCGGCGACAAAGGCATGCGTTTCGCGCTTCCCAATGCCCGTATCATGGTGCATCAGCCCTCCGGCGGCTATCAGGGTCAGGTCACCGACATCCTGATCCATGCCAAGGAAGTGGAGAGCCTGAAGCGCCGGCTGAACGAGATCTACGAAAAGCACACCGGACAGCCGCTCAAAGCGGTCGAGCAGGCGCTGGAACGGGACAACTTCCTTACCGCCGAGGCCGCCAAGGAGTTCGGTCTCATCGACAAGGTGATCGACAAGCGGCCGGTGCCGGCGGAGTCCAAATAATTGGCGGAATTGGCCTTTACGCCCTATTATTCGTGCTGTGGGAATTGCCCCATCGGCAGCTGGCACGCCAGTTGAATCAATTCTTGATTAACCAACGGGGCGCATGCTCAAATTGAGTCGGCCGTGTCAAAATGATGACACCCATTGGCGCGCGGCCCGTACAGAGTTCGAGGAAGATTTGAAATGACCAAGTCCGGCGGCGACAGCAAGAACACCCTGTACTGCTCCTTCTGCGGAAAGAGCCAGCACGAGGTCCGCAAGCTTATTGCCGGACCGACGGTGTTCATTTGCGATGAATGCGTCGAGCTGTGCATGGACATCATCCGCGAGGAGAACAAATCCTCGCTGGTGAAAACCAAGGACGGAGTGCCGACTCCGCATGAAATCCGCAAGGTTCTCGACGACTATGTCATCGGCCAGGACCATGCCAAGAAGGTTCTCTCGGTCGCGGTCCACAATCACTACAAGCGCCTCAACCACGCGCAGAAGAACAACGACGTCGAGCTGGCGAAGTCCAATATCCTGCTGGTCGGCCCCACGGGCTGCGGCAAGACTTTGCTTGCCCAGACGCTCGCCCGCATCCTCGATGTTCCCTTCACGATGGCGGATGCGACGACACTCACCGAAGCCGGCTATGTCGGCGAGGATGTCGAGAACATCATCCTGAAGCTGCTGCAGTCGGCCGACTACAATGTCGAGCGCGCCCAGCGCGGCATCGTCTATATCGACGAGGTCGACAAGATTTCGCGCAAGTCCGACAATCCCTCGATCACCCGCGATGTGTCGGGCGAGGGCGTGCAGCAGGCGCTACTTAAAATAATGGAAGGAACCGTGGCGTCGGTGCCGCCGCAGGGCGGCCGCAAGCATCCGCAGCAGGAGTTCCTGCAGGTCGACACCACCAACATATTGTTCATCTGTGGCGGCGCCTTCGCCGGCCTTGAGCGCATCATCGCTCAGCGCGGCAAGGGTTCCGGCATCGGCTTCGGCGCCGAGGTCAAGTCGCCCGAAGATCGCCGCACCGGCGAGGTTCTGAAGACGCTGGAGCCCGAGGATCTGCTCAAATTCGGCCTGATCCCGGAATTCGTCGGCCGTTTGCCGGTCGTCGCCACGCTCGATGATCTCGACGAGCCGGCGCTGATCCAGATCCTGAGCGAGCCGAAGAACGCGCTCGTGAAGCAGTATCAGCGTCTGTTCGAACTGGAAGGCGTCAAGCTAACCATCGCTGAGGAGGCGATGCGCTCGATCGCCCGCAAGGCCATCGACCGCAAGACCGGCGCGCGCGGCCTGCGCTCCATCATGGAGGCCATCCTGCTCGACACGATGTTCGATCTGCCGGCCATGGACGGGGTTCAGGAGGTCGTCATTTCGAAGGATGTGGTCGAAGGTGACGCAAGGCCATTGCTGATCTATGCCGATCGCGAGAAGCAGGCGGTCAAGGCGGGACCGGTGTCGGCCTGAGCTGGTCAAACGGTAGCTGCGGGCCCTTTGTCAAGGGATTGAAATACGTTAACGCTGCCTCAATATGAGGAGCGGATTTAAGCTGCCCGTCCGTTGAGTTCCGCGTAAGCTGAGTGCTTGCGGATAGGTTCAGCCTGGATCCCGGCACCGAAAGTCCGTGGCTTGTAATATGGGTGCGTTGGCCCTCGGGGCGGCGTATTCAGAGTGCGGATTTCACGCGTGGCCTAACCCGCGAAAGGAAACAAAATGACGTCGACCCCCTCCCGGCCAGCTTCTTCCGCCGGACCAGAAACGCTCCCCGTTCTGCCGCTGCGCGATATCGTCGTCTTTCCGCACATGATCGTGCCGCTCTTCGTCGGCCGCGAAAAGTCGATCCGGGCGCTCGAGGACGTGATGCGCGAGGAGAAGCGCATTCTGCTCGTCGCGCAGAAGAATCCGGCGGATGATGATCCGCAGGCGGATGCCATTTACGAGGTCGGCACGCTCGCCCAGGTCCTGCAGCTGCTCAAGCTGCCGGACGGTACCGTCAAGGTGCTCGTCGAGGGCCTTGAGCGCGCCAAGATCGCGAGCTTCACCGACCGCGCCGAGTTCTTCGAGGCGAAGGTCGATATCCTGCCCAACGTGGCCGACGAACAGTCCGAGACCGAGGCACTGTCGCGCACCGCCATGGCGCAGTTCGAGAGCTATGTGAAGCTCAACAAGAAGGTGCCGCAGGAGGTGATGGCGACGCTCTCGCAGATCACCGACTATGCGAAGCTCGCCGACACGATCGCCGCCCACCTCGCCATCAAGATCCCCGAGAAGCAGGAACTGCTGGAGCTCGCTTCGGTGTCGAAGCGGCTCGAGAAGGTCTATGCGCTCATGGAAAGCGAGATCTCGGTCCTTCAGGTCGAGAAGCGCATCCGCTCGCGCGTCAAGCGCCAGATGGAGAAGACCCAGCGCGAATACTATCTGAACGAGCAGATGAAGGCCATTCAGAAGGAGCTGGGCGACGGCGACGAGCGCGACGAGCTGAACGAGCTCGACCAGAAGATCAAGAACACCAAGCTCTCCAAGGAAGCGCGTGAGCGCGCCGAGGCGGAACTGAAGAAGCTCCGCCAGATGAGCCCGATGTCGGCCGAAGCGACGGTGGTGCGCAACTATCTCGACTGGCTGCTCAACATACCGTGGGGCCAGAAGAGCAAGATCAAGCGCGACCTCAAATTCGCCGACGACACCCTCAATGCCGATCACTTCGGCCTCGAGAAGGTGAAGGAGCGCATCGTCGAGTATCTGGCGGTGCAGAGCCGCACCAACAAATTGCGCGGACCGATCCTGTGCCTCGTCGGCCCTCCGGGCGTCGGCAAGACCTCGCTGGGCAAGTCGATCGCCAAGGCGACGGGTCGCGAATTCATCCGCATGTCGCTCGGCGGCGTGCGCGACGAGGCCGAGATCCGCGGTCATCGCCGCACCTATATCGGTTCGATGCCCGGCAAGGTCATCCAGTCGATGCGCAAGGCGAAGAAGGCCAATCCGCTCTTCCTGCTCGACGAGATCGACAAGATGGGCATGGACTTCCGTGGCGATCCGTCCTCGGCGCTTCTCGAGGTGCTCGATCCTGAGCAGAACTCGTCCTTCATGGACCACTATCTGGAGGTCGAATACGATCTCTCGAATGTGATGTTCGTGACGACGGCGAATACGCTCAACATCCCGCCGGCCCTCATGGACCGCATGGAGATCATCCGCATCGCCGGCTATACCGAGCAGGAGAAGCTCGAGATCGCCAAGCGCCATCTGCTGCCCAAGGCCATGGAGAACCACGGCCTGGAGAAGAAGGAGTTCGAGCTCACCGACGCCGGCATCATGGAAGTGATCCGCCGCTACACGCGGGAAGCCGGTGTGCGCAATCTCGAGCGCGAGATCAACTCGCTCGCCCGCAAGGCGATCAAGGACATCATGATGTCCAAGACCGTCAAGAAGAAGATCAAGGCGACACCCGACATCGTCGAGAAGTATCTCGGCGTGCCGAAGTTCCGCCATGGCGAGGTCGAGCAGGAAGATCAGGTCGGTGTGGTCACCGGGCTTGCCTGGACAGAGGTCGGCGGTGAGATCCTCACCATCGAAGCCTTGATGATGCCGGGCAAGGGCAAGATGACCGTCACCGGAAACTTGCGCGACGTGATGAAGGAATCGATCTCCGCCGCATCGTCCTATGTGCGCTCCAGGGCCACCGATATCGGCGTCAAGCCGCCGGTGTTCGACAAGAAGGACATCCACGTGCACGTGCCGGAAGGTGCAACGCCGAAGGATGGTCCCTCGGCCGGCATCGCGATGGTGACGGCGATCGTGTCGGTGATGACCGGCATCCCGGTCCGCAAGGACGTGGCGATGACGGGCGAGATCACCTTGCGCGGCCGTGTGCTGCCGATCGGCGGCTTGAAGGAGAAGCTGCTGGCGGCGCTGCGCGCGGGTATCAAGAAGGTCATGATCCCGGAAGAGAATGCCAAGGATCTGGCCGACATTCCGGAAAATGTGAAGTCCGAGATGGAGATCATACCCGTGGCCCGGATGGACGAGGTGCTGCGCCATGCTCTGACGCGCTATCCCGATCCCATCACCTGGGATGAGGAGGCCGAGGAGGCCGCAGCCCGCGCCGCCGCCCGCAAAGGCGACGATACCGGCGAGGCCATGACCGCCCACTGACCCGCGTCGCCAAGGTCACGCGCCAAACCTGAGAGGAATCAAGGGTTTCCGCGAATCAGTCCGAACCAGAAATGCGCGGCGTCTCCGTGAGGAGGCGCCGCTTTCTTTTGCCAAGTCTCAATAACCGCTTGATTTGAGTCAGGAATTCGAGGGCGGGGCAAAAGCGCTTGCAAAGGCCGCCTTTTGCGCGACCATTGCGAAAAGGCGTGTGGCGTAGTGCGTGAGCTCACTCATTATCAACGAGGATATGAGGTCATGAACAAAAACGAACTCATCGCCAAAGTGGCAAAGGATGCCAAGCTGACCAAGGGCGAAGCGGGCGAGGCGATCGTCGCGACGCTCGCCAACATCATGCGGGCGCTGCGGGGCGGCGACGACGTCAGGCTGGTCGGCTTCGGTACATTTTCGGTGACGCGCCGCAAAGCGGGCCAGGCGCGCAATCCGCAGACCGGACAGTTGATCAAGCTTCCGGCGTCAAAGCGGCCGAAATTCAGGGCCGGCAAGATGCTGAAGAAGGCGGTGAACGGCTAGGACATTCCACACACAGCTACTCAAATCACATCGGCCCCGCATGCCCCTCAGACCATGCGGGGCATTCTCTTTTTTGGGAAGGACCTTCCCCCGCCATCCTTCCGTCAGAAAGTTTCCTGACACCGGTCGGCGCCGCCGAACGTCAGGAGAGACGATGGCCAGCGCGAAGGAGCAGGGCGAACTGTGGAGCGCCAGGGCGCATGATTGGGCCGGCAGCGGCGAGCCCGCCTGGCGCGATGTCTTCACCGCCGTTCTCGACCAGGCGAAAATCGGCAAGGGAACGGGCCATCTCGACATCGGCTGCGGCGCCGGCGGCGCTCTTGTGCTGGCGCGCCAGCGCGGCGCGGTCGTCGCGGGCTTCGATGCGGCGCAAAGTCTGGCCGCCATTGCGCGCACGCGTCTGCCGGGCGCCGAGATCATGGTCGGCGACATGGCCGCACTGCCATTCGCCGATGAGAGCTTCGATGTAGTGACCGGTATCAATGTCTTCCAGTTCGCCGATGATCCCGCGATTGCGTTCGCCGAGGCGGCGCGGGTGGCGAAACGTGGCGGCACGGTGACCATGCTGGTCTGGGGCAGGCGCGACAAATGCGAATTGATGAGCGAGGTGATGCCCGCCGTCGTCGCTTTGGGATCGCCGAGCGCGTCTCCGGCAAAGCCGCCTCTGGTCGAGACGGCTGATGGCTTCATGCGCGCCGCGGGCCTCGATCTCGAAATCTGCGGCGACCTCGCCGCGACCTTGGTTTATGCCGACCGGCACGCCGCCGCCAATGCCATCCTGGCCGCGTCGGAGAGCACGATCCGCCATGCCGGCGAGGCGCGGGTGCGGGGGGCGCTGAATGTGGCGCTGGCGCCCTTTGTGGGCGAAGACGGTGCTGTGAGACTGCGGAACATGTTCCGGCTGGTGACCGGCCGGCGCCCCGCCTGACAGGCTTGCTTTACGAGGCCCCGGCAGCTAAGACCCCGGCTGGAGCGGGCGATTAGCTCAGTTGGTAGAGCGCTTCGTTTACACCGAAGATGTCGGGAGTTCGAGTCTCTCATCGCCCACCAAACGCTGGTCGTCACTCGGTAAGTCATTGATTTTTCCATACAATTTATTGGGTGCGGGAATCCCCAGGACAGGTGCGGGAATAGACCCGTCCGCAAGCGCTGCTTCGAGAAGCATTTTACCGGCCCTGTTCGCCACGCGGGTATAGACCTGAGACATGCCTATTGTGGTCCAGCCGAACCACGCCATCAGGACATCCTCGCCGGTCCACGGCGGAAAGCCATCGCTGTCCAGTTCCAGGAAGGCGACCCCCGCAGCGGGGTCTACCGAAACATGCCTCTTGGCCTTTGCCCACCTGAATAGTGCACGGCACTGGGCCGCTCAGTAGGCGTCCACAGAGGGTGTACCCGAAGTAGACGCGCCTTGCGTCTGAGCCCCTTCGGTGGAACTCTATTTCATGGGATACGTTGGGCGTTGCATGCGGTGGGTCAATACAATCGCCGCTGCGGGGGTGCTCGCGTGTCTGGCGCTGGCACCACCCGCTGCAGCAAAAAGCATGTGGAACGGCAACAAGCTTTTCACCGAGTGCAGTCGGTCAAGCGCTCGCTGTGCGTCCTATCTTGCCGCAGTTGTTGATACAGCAAATGAGGCCGCGGTGATTGCCACACAAAATTTGGCGATCTGCCTCCCTCCAAGAGCAAAGGTGGAGAAGCTCCGAAAAGTTGTCTTGAAGGAGTTGGAGGTACAACCACAAGCTCGCGCAAGCTCGGCTGCATCCGTTGCTTTGAGGGCTCTCAAGAGAAAGTGGCCATGCCCCACCCACCTCGGGACTGGAGCGAAGCCGTTGCAATAAAGCCGGTTAAGGAATTCACCCGCATCGGGTCCCTGCACGTCGATCTTGTGGAGCGTCGAGACATCGCAGATGCCAACTTTTCTCGCGCGCTGCCGTCACCTCGCGGATGACCGGATCGAGCCAGCTATTACGGGCACTGGGCGTGCTCCTCCCTGGAGGCACAGTGCATTTGTGGCAAGCCGGGTGACCGGCCGGGCTGAAGCCACTATTGAGCGCACCCTTCGCCGCTGGCAGGATCGCAGCCGCCCTTGGGTACCTTGCCCCGGGGCTCGCTCTCCTTCGCTTTCGGCCTCTCGATCGGCTTCAGCTTCTGCGCGCCCTGCAGTTGTTCCACTCGCATCTGAGGCTGCTCGGTGCCTTTCAGCTTTCGCTTTACCAGCTGCTGCTGCTCCTCACTCACCTGCGGTTGCTTTTTCCTTTTCACTTGTTGCTGTGGTTGGTCCGTGCTTTCGGAAGATTTCTTCTTCACTGGCGGCTCCGGCTGTGCGGCCGCTTTGGACGATTTCTTCTTCTTTGCCGGTTGCTCCACTTCGGTAGTCGCCGGAGCCGGGCTCTCCAGCGGTTGCGACGCATTTCCGGCGGGTTTTTTCCTCTTCACCGGCTGCTGCTCTTCGCCGGCCTGTGACTTTCTTTGTTGCTTCTGGCCTTGCTGGGGCTGCTGCTCCGCCTGGCCTGTATCGGGCGATTCTGCCGGCGCCACTTTCTCCGACTGAGCTCCCTTATTCTTCTTCACCTCTTCGACCTTTTTGACCTCCTTGGGCTTCATATTGTCGCCCCGACTCACCTCGCCCGTGAAGGCTGATACCTCGCCGTCGCTGCTCTTCCCGCTCTGCCGAGGATCATCGGTGTCCTTCACCTTCACGGTCTTCACGTCCCGCTTGGTCTCCCGGCGGACATAATCGACATCGATTGCGTTGTTCACGACGACATTGTTCTCGATCCTCACATTGCCGACGGGATCCGCCGCCTCGACGACACGGACGCGCTCATGATCGTCGTCAATCACCAGGACCGAAAGATCGGTTTCAAGAAAACTCCGTGACGGCACGGCCACCCAGTAGCGTTCGGGAATGTCGCTCACCGAGATCGTCACTGAGATATCATCATCGACTTCCGGCGGCAGTGGCGCCCAGACTACGTAATCCGCACTGCGCCGCCAGCTGACCCAGGCCGGCGCCCAGCGTCTGCCCGGAATCCAGTACCAGCCAATGTCGTCATCATAGCCCCAGCGCCCATAATGGTACGTCGCCCAGCCGAAAGGCTCATCGGAGACCCAGAACCAGCCATATCTCTCGGTGTAAGCCCAATGTCCGACCGTATAGGGGCGCCAGTCCCCGTTCACGCCCGCCGGGATGAAGACATAGGCGTCCCGATATTGCGTCCAGCTGCCATGGGGTGCCAGATCGTCATAAAAAGTGCCGAAGGAGATCGACACATCGGTGGCGGCCTGCGCAGGAGATAGAAACATATTCACGGGTCCCGACACGGGAACCGCGAAAGTGAATGCCGCGGCCGCGGCGGAACACAGGAGAATCTTGGTAAGCCGCATGATGGCCTCCCTATCAATGTTGTCGGAGGATGAAGGGGCGGGCGGATGGAAAGGTTCCAAATAATTGGCGCAAGCGCGTGGCGACCCCAAACATCGGGATGGATTCTGGAACCAGCACGCGCATCGCGCATTGTTTTCTCGTCGCCGGCGTGCCGCCTTCGATCGAACGGCGGCCTTGATCGTCTGATCCAGTAATCCGCGGCATCGAAGCAGCTTCCCGCTCAGTGCGGTTGCCCGCTTCCAGGTCGGATAGGGTCGCCGGCGGCAACCAGCTCGCAGAAACGATTTGCGAGGACGCGCAGATCGACATTCCGGTCTTCGACGACATCGTGCTGCCACGCCGTGGCCAAGGGTCCGGTCACTGCAGCGGCAAGCCCCGGAGCGTTCCCGTGTCCTGGCCCAATTCGGGCCGAGAGAGCGGTAATTGGCGGCGGTTGGAAGATAAAATCAGGCAGGCCCGGACATGCTTGCGAGCGGCCTCGAAGCATTCCAATGCCGGCGACAGATGAGCGCTAAGATTGTTTGGCTGAAATGTCCCAGCAAACACCATGCCGCAATCTTCATGCGATTCTACGCGCCTGCGCATATTGCTCTCAAGTTCGGAACATGTGCTTGCCCGCAGCATACAATAAGTAAGGGACGGCTCCATTTTTGCAGGAGCTAAACCATGAAAACCAAGACGATCTTTGCCGGCGCTGCTGCGCTGGGAATATTTTTGATTGGGAGCCCCGTTACCTTCGCCGGTGTCATGTCAGAACCGCCTTCGCAGGAAACATTGGCACAAACGGCCGAAGGTATCGTGATTGAACCAGCGGCCTATGGCGGCGGCAGCGGCGGTCGCATTGACGGTCGTGGCCATGGCGGCGGCGGAACTGGCCGGGTCGGCGGAATTGGCCATTAAGCTTTCGATCACTTCGGGATCCTTGGGCCTCCCATACTACGGGAGGCCGTTGTTAGACCGCAGGCAGTGCTTTGTCCGCTGAGACTTGAAAGATAGATTCGGGCAGGGCGGATCGGACCGAACACGCTCCACTTCGTCTCTGCAGGACTCTCAGCTCTATGTCGTGATGGCCCGAAGCTCCATGACGCCCTGAGCGTGAGGTGTCGAGATCGACTTTATCCAGGATCAGCCGCTCAAATTCATTGACAGAACGAATGAAAAGTGTCGTTGGGTCAAGGTAGATAGTAGGCTGGTCAGCTGCAGGAAGGCTAGGGGCGGATATGGACGGAAATGTCACCGGAACTTGCCATGCGCGGAAGGTCGTTGGCATGTTTCAATACGGCTGCTTCGCCGATAACCCAGGAACGGAATGCAGCAACCCGCGGTCGCTCACACCATGCAATAGGTGTTACCAGTGAATAAAGAATGCGCACGGGAAACTCGACATCGAACAGCCTGACAAGACGCCGAGCATCAATATCGCTCGACACGATAACATCAAATCCTAGTCCAATTCCCTGTCCGTCAGTAACCGCCTGAAGCAGACGGTCGTAGTGATCAAATCTTAAACCCCTCCCGACATCTGGTTTGCCTCCAGCAAATGTGATCCAATTCTCCAAGTTTGGGCACCCGGCTTCGTGAAGTAATGTAAATCGACGCAGGTCATCCGGTTTTTTAATGGGCGGGCTCTTGCGCAACAGGTCCGGGTTAATTACCGGATAGCGCGACGACGCAATCAGCGGCGTGACGAGCAGACCCTTGATCGGCTCGAACCCCCAGCGAATGTTGATGTCAACTTCTTCGCTTGCAAAGTCAGCTCGCACAAGAGAGCCGCACAGATTCAACTCGATGTCGGGGTATAACTCGTGAAATCCAGATAACCGCGGCATCAGCCAGCGTAGGAAACCAGGAGCTGCTCGCACTGAAAGTGAGCCGCCTGTGTCACGACTGCTGATGCGCGCCGTTTCGGCAGCCATAGTATCGAGAACAGCGCCGATTCCCTTGAAGTAACTGAGCCCCTCGCTCGTGAGGGCAACGGCATGGGTCTCACGATAGAACAACCCACCCCGAGATAATCCTCCAGCGCCTTGATCTGGTGGCTGATTGCCGACTGTGTAAGGCATAGTTCACTTGCAGCTTTCTTGAAGCTGAGATGTCGAGCTGAGGCCTCGAAGGCGCGAACTGCGGGAAAGGGTGGAAGCCTGCGGCGCACAGCGCTTGAGTCCTTTTCACCTGCGGTTGAAATAGTATCGCTTGTCCCGACCCCCAAAGCAAGCGACGGTAAAGCCCCAGTTTGGAAGGACTTGGGACATCGGTGCGGACACGAGAAACTCCGATTATTGGCGTCTCGGGTGTGCTGGCAATGTTGTATTCATTGCAACCGGCATTTGCCCATGACCACTGGATCTCTCGCCAGCGTTTCCAGGATCCATCCTCGCATTCATGGTGCTGTGACGAAAATGATTGTCTTCCAATAGACGATGAACAGGTCAAGGCGACACGCGAGGGCTTCTTGATCAACGGACAGTACTTTATAAGTCGCACACGAGTGCTGCCCAGCGGAGATGCGCGATATTGGGCATGCTTCTATGGCCGAGATAAAGGGCCGCACGAAAAGGAACAGAAAGTTCGGTGCTTCTTCGCGCCAATGAACATGTAGTTAGAACTGGGCGATCATCCTCCTCCGATCTTGGCGTCCGACGCCTTGTTCGTCCAGTGATGGTCGGTCCCAGCCGGGCTTTTTTGTTTTGCAATGCTCCGCCGGCGCCAGCATGTGCAGTGCGGGTGGCACCGGCGGGTGCTGTGCCGGTAAGGGCCGGCGTCAGAGAATACCTTGTTCTCAGTCATCCGCCCATACAGTTAAGTGAGCCTCCAGCGAGGTGGCTATAACGAAACGAATATACGCCCAACTAGAGCCGCCGGCTGGCGAGCGCCCTATCGCCCGCGACAGAACGCGCGAACGGAGATCTCGCATCTCTGACGGGCTTTTAGGGCGTGCCTTGTAACAGGCTATCGGAAAAATCCCGAAACGCTCTGGATGTTCCCAATCGCTATCAATCTTCTTCGCTTGTCCCTCTGGCCACGACCTTGATCGTGGCCTGGGCGGGTCGCTGGAGCTTTGAGGGCGCCCGCCGGACCAGGAGGCGGTCCGTAGCCCGACGGGCTAGATGGCCATGAACATGAGCGCGACTCTATCATGGCCATCTTCGTAATGCGGGTGCTCCTAAATGGTTCCGGGCGTCGAGTTGAGCGCGAAGCCCGTCGGTACTTAGGGTTCGGGGCAAGCTTGCCCAGGGGCCCCTGGTAGGAGCGCTGCCGGTTTCGGGCCCGGAAACCTAAAATGTATCCTGGCTACCGCCGGGTTCCGGTGGTGGGTCCAGTCTGAAAGTTCACCATGAGCAATGTAGTTTCCGGCGTGCCTCAGGCCATTCGGGAGCAATTGGTGTCCGCGGCGCGCAATTTGCTTCAAGGAATGAGGTTCTTCCCATCGAAGTGGTGGATCGTTAGGGCCGCGAGGTCGATACCCTCAATGCATCGCGCGTTGACGGAAACGGGCGGTGAATATTGCGTGGATGTCCGTATTACCGCCACGCCACATATCGGGCAGAAATGCTGTCCACCCGTCACCGAGCGCCAGACATAAGTGGAGAGTTTCCGCCTCTCCGTCACAAGCCGCACCGCTTCTGGCGGGACATACCAATGCAGGAAGCCGGTTCGCGAGCAAATTGAGCAATTGCATTCGAAGACCTCCGATAGCTCGGCCGTGACTTCGAGCTGGATGTGCCCGCAGTGGCAGGAGACTTTGTGAGGCGCGCTCATCGTTCTGGCCTTACCCGGCTAATGGACATTCGATCGAAACTGACGGAAATGGTCGGCAATGTGAAGAAAGTCGTTCCGGGGCTGATCGAGCACGGTTGACTATTTGGCGTCCTCATCCTCCGGTCTCCATAATTGAACCAAGCGTGGAGCGCGCCACTACGCGAAGATGGCGGTCGATCAGTCGATGGGCGTACCTGATAGGTGACCAGGGTGGCAATTATTGCCGTCACTTACCGACGGGCCTCTACTTTCCAGTGACGCTCGCAATTTCATAGCGCGCCTCGGAAAGGTTCCTCAGGAGCAGGTCATGTTCTCTCGATAAACAATCCGCCACCGTTAGCGGTCAAGCGCTGCTCACCGTCACCTGTTTGCAAAAAGGGAACATCGGTTCAATGCAGAAACTCTGCGAGGGCTCCGGTAGCGATTCTGATTTCTCCTCTGGTATCCGCCCCATAGCACCAATCGGCGACACTGGGCGATCGGCGGACGATGGTAGCCCGCCATTCGAAGGGCATAGTAATACCTGGCGGGCCATTTGCTTCCCTAAACGACAGGGATGCCGCAGGTAATGTCCCGTTTATAGGAAGGTTCCATCTTAGACATTCGGATTACGTCCCCGTCTTGGCGAGCCCTAGATATTGGACCCAAAGGTCCCAGGCTTCGTTGATTTTCTCAATGGCCTTGTCGAGCGATGCTGTTTTCCCTCCGTGAGGCAGATCCTGCGGCGCCGCGACGCTACTGATCGTGACATCCATCCTCCAGGCCCAATAAGCATGCATCTCGACCCACTTCCGGTCGATCAGCTGCCATTCTTTCACGTTGACGACGCCGGCGACCAAGATCCTATGGCTGAAGACGGAATAAGTGTCGCCCTGTCGACGAGACGCGTTCGCCGGCCTCCGATCCTTTTCAATTCGGAGGCGCATTCGACGGCTCCCTGAGATCAGCCGCAGATACCCAAAGGCTTCAGGCGCAATCGACGTCACGCTTCGCATCGTCGGCCGTCGGTGCCGAGCCTCTCGCGACTCCTCGTAAGGTGCTCATCGTTATGCGGTTGATCCCCCAGTCCCAGCGAATGCGGTCACTTCCAAGATCGTCGATCTTGTGAATCTGACCGACCTCCAGCTTGCCCGCGAAAATCCTATAACCTTCCCTTGTGCGCCCGGGCTGGGGCACAACGTACTGCTCAAACCTCAGCGGCACCTCAGTTCCTCCGATTAAAGGGCCGCCTTGGCCACCAGTCGTTCGAATAGTCGCCGGTCCGAAACAGGATCTCCGCCTCGAACCGTTGACACTTCACGCATTTCAGAATCTTCGTCAGATCGGCCATGCGAAATTCGCGGCCATGTGTTTGGCGAAGGCGCTCAAGAATATCGTCGTCTAAGAGCTTCTTGTGACCGCAGCGCGTGCACTCGGCGACGGCACTCAAATTGAAGTCGATGACCTCACGAAGGAGAACATTGTCGCGCGCCTTCGGGCCAATACTGCGCGGAACCCCAACCATGGCTCATCGCCTACTCCTCAAAACTCGTTACTCACTAGAGAACAATATGAGAACGAAAACATGAGTATGTCAAGCTGGAACGATGGCCTGAGAAGGTGGCCCGCCAAGTTTGCACCAAGGGGCGTAAAGGGCGCCTCGGCCCGGCGTCTTCCAATCGCGCGGCCCTTTCTTGGCGACACGATCGACAGCACCGAGGCGCGCTGGAATTCTTTCCTTGTCGGATATGTTGGTAAGTGTAAGGTCTGACGCCAATTAGCTAGGGAGAAGGCGCTTGATAACAACAAGAATGGTTCTGGCGACGCTGGGCGTCGTCATTTTGACGGGTGCAACATTTGCGCTCGAGGCAGTTACGGTCACGCCGGTTTACGAGACGAGCGAAACGGCATCCGGAAAGCCGATCACCTTGCCGCACAACAACGTGAGGGTGATCGTTTCCACCTTCGATATCGCGCCGGGCGCTACGCTGCCGGTCCACAAGCATCCCTTCGCGCGCTACGCCAGTGTTCAGGCGGGGACGCTGAAAGTCATCAATGTCGAGACCAATGAGGCCAAGGTCTACAAGACTGGCGATTTCATCGTTGAAATGATTGACCAGTGGCACCGTGCCGAAAATGTCGGCGATGATGCGGTCAAGCTGCTCGTGATAGATCAGGTCGAAGGAACGGCCGCGAATACGGTCCTGAAAGATAAGTAGACCGGGCCGAGACTATCGGCGCGGATCATCGGATCCGGAGTTGTCACGCCTCACTCACCGAGGAAACTCATGCTGTTGCACGAGACCTCGGTCTTCCCGGTGACGAAGGACGGCTCGCCGATCTGAACCTTTGTCTCGCCCTTGATGGCAGCGCGTTCCCTGATGCGCCTCAGCCAGTCCTCGACTGCGGAGCGATCTTCATTCGTGACCAGCCGCAAGCCGGTGCCTGCCGACGTGCCGGGACCTCGATAATAGAGGCGCGGGAAGAGCTCGATCAGCAGCGGATCCTCGGATGAAGCGCAGATATGCGTGAAGGCGACGCCTTCGATCCTGAGCGGCGGGCCGAGGCCCCAGCAGGTTTCGCTGTCGGCGCGCTCACCCTTCTTGATGCGCTTGGTCTTGTTCAGGGAAATCAGGGTCGCCGTCGGATCGGGAGGATAGGCGCAGGCGATCTGGCGGATCGCATGATCGACGAAGGCCTCATTCTCCTGCTGGGCAAGGGAGGTGGTTGAGCCACAGATCAACAGGACAAGGATCAAGATCGCAGCGGGAGCGGATATTGCGGCCATTGTCATCGCAAGTCTCCTCATCAATGGAGCGCCGCCGCGTCCAGCATACACTCCGGCTACGCCCGCGCAAGGCGGGAGCCTGATCAATCCGCATATGGGAAATATTCGCTGCTCCGCTCGCGTGTAGATTTCCATCCATTTTCGCGTCCGCGCCATATGGGACCTAAGGGCAATAGACTTCGGGCGGGTCCTGCGCGAGCGTCAAGCCGTCCGCGAGCCTGCCGACAATTGTGCTTGCGATGAATCTGCCGTGAAAAAGAACACTTTGCCGACTTGAGCGGCTTCCCCGCTATCTGCGTAAGCTTAGCCGTGCGTGTTCGAATTTCTTAACGGAGGTACTGATGTGCAGTGATCTCAACAATTTTGGTGAAGTGAAAGAAAGGTCGAGAGCTACGAGAAATCACATCAATCTGCTTGCCGGTGTTGTGGCGAGTGTTTCGCTCTGGGCGCTGCTCGGTGTTGCGGCGCCAGCGCCGGCGCTGGCACAGGAGCCGAAGCCCAATATCGTCGTCATCATGGGCGATGATGTGGGCTGGTTCAATATCGGCGCCTATCACCGGGGCATCATGTCCGGGAAGACGCCCAATCTCGACAAACTGGCTTCTCAGGGCATGATGTTCACTGACTATTATGCCGAGGCGAGTTGCACGGCGGGCCGGGCGAGCTTCATTACCGGAGAGATCCCGTTGCGCACAGGCTTGACGACCGTCGGCCAGGCCGGCGCGGATGTGGGCATGCCCGACAAGGCCGCAACCCTCGCCTCCGCCCTCAAAGCTCAGGGTTACGCCACCGGCCAGTTCGGCAAGAACCATCTCGGTGATTTGAACAAGTTTCTGCCGACACTGCATGGATTCGATGAATTCTTTGGCTATCTCTATCATCTCGACGCGATGTCGGACCCCTATTGGTATTCGTTCCCGGATGACCAGTCGTACCGCGACAAAATCGGTCCGCGCGATTTGCTGCATACATATGCGACCGATACGGACGACCCGACCGTGCAGCCGCGTTGGGGAAAAATCGGGAAGCAGAGGATCATCGACGAGGGACCGCTGGCACCGTACCCCGACATGACCAACGTGCCGAACATGCACGATATCACGCCGAAGGCAAAATACGACATGACGACCTTCGACGAAGTGCTGGTCAAGGCCTCGTGCGACTTCATGGACAAAGCCAAAACCGCCGGCAAACCGTTCTTTGTCTGGCACAATACGACGCGCATGCATGTCTGGACGTTTCTGTCGCCCAAATACCAGGCCCTCATGAACAGCCAGACCAATTACGGCCTCGAGGAAGCCGGTATGGCGCAGATGGATGACAATGTCGGCGCCATCATGAAATGCATCGAGGATGCGGGCGAGGCCAACAACACCATCGTCGTCTTCACCACCGACAATGGGGCGGAGGTGTTTACCTGGCCCGATGGCGGCATGACCCCGTTCAAGGGCACCAAGGGTACCGTGATGGAAGGCGGCTTCCGGGCACCGGCCATCATCCGCTGGCCGGGCAAGGTCAAGCCGGGCACGGTTGAGAACGGCATTTTTTCGGCGCTGGATTGGTTTCCGACGCTGACGGCGGCAGCCGGCAACCCCGACATTACCGATCAGTTGCTGAAGGGTGTGCAGTTGGGGGATCGGACCTACAAGAACCACCTCGACGGCTATAACCAGCTCGACCTGCTGCAGGGGAAAGGGCCGTCGACGCGCCATGAATTTTTCTACTTTGGCGGCCCGCAATTGGGTGCTGTTCGTATCGATGACTTCAAGTACCAGTTCTATCAGCAGCCGCAGGGTTGGCCTGGCGCGAAAGTGACGACGGACATGCCGACGATGGTCAATATCCGCCAGGATCCGTTCGAGCGGACGCCATCGATCAGCGAGCAAAGTCTCAACGATCTCGGCGGAGGCTACATGAACGACTTCTACGCCCGCGAGTTCTGGCGCTTCGTCAGCGTTCAGCAGGAAGTCGCGAAGCTGGCCCTCACGGCGATCGACTACCCGCCGATGCAGGATCCGGCTTCCTTCAACCTTGAAGCCGTGAAGAGGCAGATCGACGCGGCGATCAAGAACAAGCCAGGCAACTAGAGAAAAACAAACATACGCGGCGGGCGGCCTTTGCGGGCCGCTCGTTTGTTTTTCCGGAGTCTACGGCAGGAGAGGCCGGTTGCCGAGCCGGGCGATCTGCGACATCACTTATGACTGGAAACGAATCTCCGCGCTAGTAGACTGAGATCATCTCACCAGGTGTGACTGCGATCCTGCAGGGTGTTTCGGTTTCGGCCTCCACTCGATCGCGGTAACGGAGGTTCGCCGGGATTGAACAAGGAGGAGCTGCAATGATTGGGGTACTTCGATCTTTCTGCATGGCGTGTCTTGCCACCTGCGCCATCTTCACCAGCGCGGCCGCGCAAGACGAGAGCGTCGAGATGACCGTCCTCGCCGATCAGATCCGAAGCCAGGGCTATGAATGCGCCAATCCTGTCTCGGCGCAGCGTCAGGCGGCTCAGTCTGTTCAGGACGAACCTGTCTATATCTTGAAATGCGAAAATGCGACTTATGAGATCCGCCTCGTACCTGATCAGGCGGCGAAGGTAACCAAGGTCGAGTGAGTTCGGGCTCACCTGGAGTGCTCGGGCAGGTCGCTACGCCGGGAATCGGTCTGAGCGCAGGTTAGGTCTCCGTCCGCGCCACGCCGGCGTTGATGCTGCGCGACAGGAGGATCACCGGCAGGATTCCGGCAAGCATGATGAGGAGGGCGGCGACGGAGGCGTCTTCGACGGCGGCGCGGGAAGCCCGCTCATAGACATAGGTCGAGAGCGAGTTGTAGTTGAAGGGCCGGAGCAGGATCGTCGCCGACAGCTCCTTGATGCTGTCGATGAAGACGAGGAGTCCGGCGGTCAGGAAGGCCGGCTTCAGGATCGGGATCAGAACCTGGGTGAGCGTCTCGCGTGGGCTGCGTCCCAATGTACGCGCCGCCATGTCGATATGGATCGGCACCTTGTGGAAGCCCGCCTCGATGGCGCCTTCCGCCATGGCGAGGAAGCGCACGCTCATCGCATAGATGATGCACAGGGCTGTGCCGGTGAGCAGCAGGCCGGTCTTGATGCCGAAAGTGGCCTGCATCCAGTGATCGAGGAGATTGTCGAAGCGCGCCAGCGGGATGAGGATGCCGAGCGCCAGCACCGTGCCCGGTATGGCATAGCCCAGAGCGGCGAAGCGATTGAGGAGCAGCATGTTGCGGCTCCTCGTCACCCGCACCGTATAGGTGAGGAGGAAAGCGAGGCCGACCGTGACCACGGCGGCCGCGGCGGCGACCAGGACGCTGGTGAGGATCGCTTCCTGCAGCGTCGGATCGAGCAACTGGTCGAGCCGCTTAACCGCGTAGGCGCCCAGCACATAGACGGGCAGGCCGAAGCCCGCGATGATCGGCATGAGGCAGGCAATGAAGGCGAGGCCGCCCTGCCAGCCCGAAAGCTTCTGAAGGCTGCTGCGGCGGACCATCGAGGTGCTGCGGCCGAGATTGAAGCGCTGCCGGCGCCTGGCCCAGCGCTCGGCCAGGATGACGCCCAGCACGACCACCAGCATGATGCAGGCGATCTGTGCCGCACCGTTGAGGCTGCCCTGATTGAGCCAGGTCGTATAGACGGCCGAGGTCAGCGTCTTGACCCCCAGGAATTCGACGGCCCCGACATCGTTGAGGGTCTCCATCAAGGCGAGCGTCACGCCGACGATGATGGCCGGCCGCGCCATCGGCAGGAGAACCCGGAAGAAGGCGCGGGTCGGCGAGGAGCCGAGCGTCCGCGCCACATCGGTGGCATTGCGCCCCTGCATCAGGAAGGCGGCGCGGGTGGTGAGATAGACATAAGGATAGAGCACGAAGGATAGGATCACCACGGCGCCCCACAGTGAGCGTATGTCGGGGAACCAATAGTCGCGCGATGTCTTGAAGCCGAAAAGTGCCCGTATCAGCGACTGGGGCGGACCCGTGAAGGTGAAGAACTCGGCATAGGCATAGGCGGCGAGATAGGTCGGCACCGCGAGCGGCAGCACCAGCGCCCAGGCGAGCACGCGCCGGCCGGGAAACTCATAATAGGCAGTGAGCCAGGCCGGGATGATGCCCATGCTGGCGGTGAGGAGGGCGACGCCCGCCATCACGAGGGCAGTGGTCTTCAGCGCCACCGGCAGGACATTGCGGGCGAGATGCGGCCAGTCGGCGCCGCCGCCCGAGAGCGCCAGGGTGATGAGCGCGAGGAGGGGGATGAGCACGGCGAGCGCCGTCAGCACCGCGCCGACGCTCAGGAGCCTGTGCTCCCTCAACGAGAAAAAGGGGCGCGAGCGCCCCTTCCGGATAATGTCCGCCGTCACCCTTGACCTCAGGAGGCCGGGCCTTCGTCGAAGCCGACCTTGTCGACGAGCTCCGAGGCGGCCTTGCGGTTCTTGGCGATCTCGGCGAGTGGCAGCGCGTCGGGCTTGAGCGTGCCCCAGGCCGAGACGATGTCGGACGCCTTGATGCCGGGCTCGACCGGATATTCGAAAACCTGCTCGCCATAGAGGGTCTGGCCCTTGTCGGTGGC
Organism: Nordella sp. HKS 07; assembly: GCF_011046735.1. Taxonomy (NCBI): domain Bacteria; kingdom Pseudomonadati; phylum Pseudomonadota; class Alphaproteobacteria; order Hyphomicrobiales; genus Nordella; species Nordella sp. HKS 07. Next base: position 5,494,569 of record NZ_CP049258.1, read on the forward strand.
CAGGAATTCCATGAGCTTCACGGCATTGTCCTTGTTGGGGGCGTATTTCGCCAGCGCCATACCGGAGATGTTCACATGCGTGCCGCGGTCATTGGCATTGGGGAACAGCACCTTGATGGAGGCCGCCCATTCCTTCTGCTCGGGCTCCTTCTCGTTGGTCTGCATCTGGCCGACATAATAAGTGTTGCCGAGCGCGATATCGCATTCGCCGGCGAAGATCGCCTTGGCCTGGTCGCGGTCGCCGCCATCTGGCTTGCGCGCCAGATTGGCCTTCACGCCCTTGAGCCACTCCTCGGTCTTCTCAAGACCGTTATGGGCGATCATCGAGGCGATGAGTCCGATCGTGTAGACATGCTGGCCTGAGCGGGTGCAGATCTTGCCCTTCCACTTGGGATCGGCGAGCTCTTCATAAGTAATCGCATCCTGGCTCACGCGCTCCTTCGAGGCATAGATGACGCGGGCGCGCGTGGTCACGCCGAACCAGTTGCCCTCGGGGTCGCGATATTGCGCCGGAATGTCCTTGTTGATGAGCTCATCGACGAGCGGCTGGGTGACGCCCTTGTCCTCGGCGGCCTGGAGTCGGCCGATATCGACGGTGAGAATCACATCCGCCGGCGAATTGGCGCCTTCCTCGGCGATCTTCTCCTCGAGGCCCTTATCGAGGAACAGCACATTGGTCTTGATCCCGGTCTCGGCGGTGAACGCCTCGAGCAGCGGTTTGATCAGCTCGGGCTGGCGGTAGGAATAAATGTTGACAACGCCGTCGGCGAGTGCGCTGGTCGCCAAGAGAGCGGCGCCAAAGGGCACCGCGACAGCGAGTTGCAAGAGTTTCTTGAAGGACTTCATGTGCTTTGTTCCCTTTGTTCCGCCGGCCCTCGATGCTCGCCGGAGCTATACCTGAGTATTACTGTCGGGTTTTGCGGGAAAAGCCTCGGAGCGTCAAGAAAAAACCTTGTTCGATCAGTTATTTAGAAATGTTCTAGAGAAGGTAAGCGAATGACGATCGATCAGGCTGAAGTGGAAGCGACGCGGGCGTTGGAAATCCTGCTGGGCTGGCTGGTCAGCTCGCAATTCTACGCCCAGATCGGCGCCATCATCCTGGCCAGGGCGGTTGCCCATTTCGCCAACCGCCAGATCAAGGCGAAGACACCCTATTTCAAGAGCCCGCCGGAGCAGGGCGCGCTGCTGAAGGTGCGGCGTTGGCTCTATAGCTGCCGCGACCTGCTGTTTCCCATTCTATGTGTCCTGATGCTCGCCATTGCGGTCCAGGTGGTCGAGGGAACGGTGGGCTCCTCCTGGCTGGTGCGCATCGCCCAGAGCATCGCCGTGATCGGCGTACTTTATGCGGCGATCAACCGGTTCATCCGTCATCCGCTCATCAATGCCGCGGCGCGCTGGATCGGTATTCCTATCGCGACGCTCCAGGTTTTCGGTGTCCTCGACAATTTCTCGCTCTATCTCGATTCGGTCTCACTCGAGGTCGGCAATATCAGGCTGTCGCTCTACACGCTGGCCAAGGCGGCGGTGTTCGGCGGCATCCTCTTCTGGCTTGGACGATTCTCCAACGACGCCGGGCAGAAGGCCATCCGCAAGCAGGAAGCGCTCGATATCCCGACCCGCGAATTGCTGGCCAAGATCTTCCAGATCGCGCTTTTTGTATTGCTGTTCATCCTGCTTCTTCAGGTGCTGGGGCTCGATCTGACGGCGCTGACGATCTTCGGCGGCGCCCTCGGCGTTGGCCTCGGCTTCGGTCTGCAGCAGATCGCCTCCAACTTCATCTCCGGCATGATCCTGCTGTTCGAGCGCTCGATGAAGGTGGGCGATTATGTCGAGGTCGGTGGTGGCATGGCGGGCACGCTGCGTGAGATCAATATGCGCTCAAGCACGCTCCATACCGGCGACGGCAAGGAAATCATGGTGCCGAACGAGAAATTCATCACCTCGGCATTCGTCAACTGGACGAAATCCGATCATTTGCAGCGCTTCGACGTGACCTTTTCGGTGCCCTATGACGCCGATATCCACAAGATCCCGAATCTCGTCCAGGCAGCCGCCGCCCGGCACCCGCATATCCTGGCCAGGCCCACAGGACCCTCCTGCGATATCAAGCAATTCGGCGACAAAGGCATCCAGTTCGGCCTCACTTATTGGGTCGCGGGGACGAATGGATATGGCTCGGATGTGCATTTCCTGGTGTGGGATACGCTGAAGGAGGCAGGTATCGCCTTGGGGCCGTTAAAATAAGTATCACGTTGCTTGACACCCGGCGGGCGCTGCACTATCACCCGCCCCACGCCAGATGCGGGTGTAGCTCAGTTGGTTAGAGCGTCGGCCTGTCACGCCGAAGGTCGCGGGTTCGAGCCCCGTCACTCGCGCCAGTCATATCAATGACTTGCGCCGATCGCATCAGGTAACTTCCCAAAGCCAGGACAGACCTGTTCTAGGACCAGCGGTCGTTCGCTTCGCTTGAGCGCCTTCTGGCCGCACTGCTGGCGCCGCGGTGCCGCGGTCGGCTCATAACGCTCTCCCACTTGTAATCAGATGAGGCGCCCGGCAGAGGACCTATTGCCAAAGGCGGCGCCTGAGCTAACATAGAGTAATATGAAGGGCCAAGTTAGTTCGGAGTTGGCGGGTGCGTTCCCTTGGGCGATCCTGGGGAGACGCCCGGAGATGGAGCTTTCATGACTGTGGACAAGCGTGACGGCAACAGTTTGTTGCCGAGTACGGATGACCCACCTCTCCCCTTGGCCGGACCTACCTCGCCGAAATTCGAGCGTCGACTGGCGATTGTGGCGTGCCTCCTGCCGGCCGCTTACTTTCTTCTATCCTCGCTGTTCGCGCTCATCTACTTCAAGACATACGCGTCAGAGCTTCCGCAATTCCTTAGATATGTCTTAGCACCCGGTTTGATCGGGGTAGCATTTCTCGCTTGCGCCTATGCGCTGCCCCGCCGTCTAAGTCTATCGATAGGAACGAGCGGCATAGCCGTGATCGCAGCCCTGTTTGCTTTCGAGACCTGGCAGACCATAAAGCTGTATGCGAGTCTTCTTGGCATGATCGGATATGCCGGCGGTGCGCAGATCCCGAGCGTCGATGCCAATAACGGCTTGCCACCGGGCTATACGGTAAAAGCACTCAACCGGGTTCTTAAGCCTGCAACGCTGCCTGAAGCCGTGCTGAGCGGTGTGCCCCATTCGCAGGTGTTCATGTGTTCTCGCGACGGCAAGCCGGTGACCTACACGGCCGACCGTTATGGTTTCAACAACCCGGATAGCGTCTACGACAAGCCGATCAGCACTGTTGTCCTTGGCGATTCATTCATAGAAGGCTACTGCCTGGAACCAGGCAAGGACACGGTCAGTGTGCTGCGTGGCACCTTGCCCGATAGCGTTGGTATTGCGACGCGCGGCAACGGCCCCCTCATGGAACTGGCCGCGTTGGGCAGATTCGGAAAAGAACTCCGTCCACGTTTTGTCGTGATGGCGTTCTTCGAGGGCAATGACTGGGAGAATCTGCAGGTCGAGCTTGAATTCCCGTGGCTGCGGCAGGCTTTGTCCGAGAATACTGAGTTCGGGCAAACAACCATCCCTCCGGCAACGCTCGCCGAGATGGATGGTGTTATCAATGGCTGGCGTGCTACCGAAGTGAAACCCCTTGATGTTCTGCGCCGTACATGGCTCGTCCGGAACTTCTTTGCCCTGCGCCAGGTGAGTTCTGAGCTTGGGATCGCTTACCCGAAGGTTTTCCGGGCGCAGCCCGAATATGTCGACATATTGCGCAAGGCCGCCAAGATCACTGAGAGTTGGGGTGGCGAGCTACTGGTTCTCTATATCCCGCAGGCTGCCCGATATGACGGAATGATCTCACACGAGTTCGTCTATGACCCATTGCGCAATCGTGTCCGGAAGGCTGCGGCAGAAGCCGGCGTGGAAGTCATCGATCTTGCGGAAATATTCAAGAAACGGAAGGATGTCCAAAGTCTGTACGCCTCTGACTGGCATTTCAGCGAAGAGGGGGCACGTGTTGCGGCCCAGGCGATTATCGATCGGCTGAGACAGCCGATGGCTGCATATCACTCCGCGAAATGATGGAAAGGCGTTTGGTCGCGACTGCACGACCAAGCGGAGGGACTCAACAGGCAAATCACGGATCCGGATCGTCGAACTGTTGCAGACTTTCGGTGCAACCAGCTCTCGGGACTGAGGAACATGACTGAAAATTTCCATGAGCGGATCGAAGCGGACGAAGAGGTAAAGCTCCCGTCCGAGAGATCCTTCGCGATGGTGTTCGCGACCGTGTTCGCTCTCATCGGACTTATCCCGCTGCTGCATGGGGGCAGCATCCGCTGGTGGTCGATTGTGATCGGCGCAGTATTCCTGATCATCGGCCTCACTGTTCCCTCGATCCTGCGGCCGCTCAACAAGCTGTGGATGCGGTTTGGCCTTCTGCTTCATCGCATCGTCAATCCCCTCGTTCTGGGGCTGATGTTCTGGGGCATACTCGTTCCCGTCGGCTACCTCATACGGATGTTCTCGGGCAAGCTTCTCGCCTCCGAGCTCAAAGATGACAGTTATTGGATACGTCGCAAGCCGCCCGGGCCCGATCCCGAGTCTGTGCGCAATCAGTTCTAGGAGGAAGCCATGTCGTTCATTGGGGAATTGCTCGCTTTCACACGTGCCCGCAAGAAGGTCTGGCTCCTGCCGATGCTCATTTTCCTGGGCCTGTTCGGCGGACTTTTGATCCTGGCCAAGGGCAGCGCCGTGGCGCCTTTCATTTATACGATCTTCTAGGGCGCTCCATGCGTATCCTCGGGATATCGGCCTACTATCACGACAGCGCGGCGGCGATCGTTGCCGATGGCAAGATCATTTGCGCCGCGCAGGAGGAACGCTTTACGCGGAAGAAGCATGATGCGCGCTTTCCGGCCCATGCAATAGCCTATTGCCTGGAGGAAGCGCGCGCCAAACTGGGCGAGATCGACTATGTCGCTTTCTATGACAAGCCATTTCTCAAATTCGAACGCATTCTCGAAACCTACCTTGCCTATGCGCCGCGGGGCTTCACGTCCTTTCGCATGGCCATGCCGGTGTGGCTCAGGGAGAAACTGTTCCAGAAGAGCTTGCTGAAGAAGCACCTTCGTGAAATCGATCCGGATTTCGATCCGGAAGGCAAGCTGCTCTTCACCGAGCACCATCTGTCACATGCCGCAAGCGCCTTTTTCCCTTCACCCTTTGATCAGGCCGTGGTCCTCACGATGGATGGTGTTGGCGAATGGGCAACGACATCGGCCGGCGTGGGGCAGGGCACCGATCTCGCCATCGAGCGCGAGATACATTTTCCGCATTCGCTGGGGCTGCTTTATTCGGCCTTCACTTACTATACGGGGTTCAAGGTCAATTCCGGCGAATACAAGGTCATGGGGCTGGCGCCCTATGGCGAGCCGAAATATGTGGACGTCATTCGCGATAACCTGATCGACATAAGGTCCGATGGCTCCTACAGGCTGAATCTCGATTATTTCGACTACTGCACCGGGCTGCGCATGACGAATGAGCGTTTCGACGCCCTGTTCGGCGGGCCGCCGCGCAAGAGTGAAGACCGCCTCACGCAGCGCGAGATGGATCTTGCCGCCTCGGTCCAGGTGGTGCTCGAGGAGGTCGTCATCAAGATGACGCGTTCCCTGCGCGATGCATATGGGATCGACAATCTCTGCCTCGCCGGCGGTGTGGCGCTCAATTGCGTCGCCAATGGCAAGATCCTGCGCGACGGACATTTCAAGAAGATCTGGATCCAACCTGCCGCGGGCGATGCCGGTGGCGCCCTCGGCGCGGCTCTTGCGGCCTATCACGGCATCGCCAAGAAGCCGCGGATCAACTCGAACGGCGCGGATCTCATGCAGGGCGCCTATCTGGGTCCCAGTTTCACGCAGGACGAGATCGAAAAGCGTCTTCGCGATCAGAAAGCCGTCTTCGAGACGGTATCCGATGACGAGGTGATCGATCTTTCGGTGAAGGCTCTTGCGCAGGAGAATGCTGTCGGCTGGTTCCAGGGGCGGATGGAATTCGGGCCGCGAGCTTTGGGCGCGCGATCGATTCTGGGCGATGCACGCTCGCCCTCGATGCAGTCGCTGCTCAATCTCAAGGTCAAATACCGCGAATCCTTCCGACCCTTCGCCCCGTCGGTCCTGCGCGAAGACGTGGCAGGTTGGTTCGAGCTCGACGAAGACAGCCCCTATATGCTGCTCGTGGCCGATGTCCGGGAAGAGCGCCGCCGCAGCATGTCGGCGCACGAGAATGCGCTCTTCGGCATAGAGAAGCTCAACATCCCGCGATCGGAGATTCCGGCGGTCACTCATATCGACTATTCGGCGCGTATACAGACGGTGAGCGCGGATACGAACCCGCGCTATCATGCACTGCTTTCGGCCTTCAAGCGCGAGACGGGATGTCCCGTTCTCGTCAATACGAGCTTCAATGTACGCGGCGAGCCGCTGGTCTGCACCCCGGAGGACGCGTTCCGCTGCTTCATGGGGACCGAAATCGAGCTTCTGGTCGCGGGTAACTGCGTGCTCCGCAAGGAACGGCAGGATCCGGCGCTCAAGCGCAATTACGAAAGCGCATTCGAGCTGGATTGAAGCATTGGGGGGCGCGTCGAGGGGGCAGTCGCCCGCACCGGTCCGGTGGCAGGGCGGTTTTGAAGTTTTCACCCTCCCCCCTCCGGTCTCATCGCAGTGAAGGATGCTTCGGATGGATCGGAAAACCATCGGCGCCCACCTCGGTCGAGTAGCCTCGCACCTCGATCTGCTGTGCGCGCCCGTCGTGGCAGTCCTTGCACAGGCTGGTGAATGGGCCGGCGAAGAAGGTCTCGGGCCTGAGCTTCTGCGATGGGCTGACGTGGTGGCAGACGGCGGCGGCTACAATCCGGCCCCTAACCTTACACCACTCGCACAGGGGCTGCTTCCGGAACTGGCTTTCCCTCGTCTTCGCCCAGGCCGAGGTCTTGTAGAGCTTGCGATATTGGGCAGCTTCAGGACTGCGACGGTCTGATCTGTTCAATTAAGTCCCTGATCGTTAGTGGACATGGGTAGAGCGATCCTACTCTTGTTGTCATTACCGGCATCGTCAGGCTCTGTCTGGTACGTCACAACCGGTTGTGCTATCCTAAAGCATTCGGGCAGTGAGTCGCCGTTATTGCAGAGGGCGAGGAGAAGAAGCCCTATGGGAGATCGTCAGAGCTAGGACGCCCACAGCTGCCGCGCTTCACCCTCTGAGCTACGCCCCGAGTGGCCGCTCGATATCGGAAGATATATTGCCCAATAGTTGGTTTGCTGATCGAATGTCGCTACCAGTAGGAGACAGCGATGGCAATGCGCGCTCAACTATCTGGCGATGGTCCGCTCGTGATGCCTGCTGTTGTAGGCTATTTGGGGTTAACCCTTCCAGCAGGTGGACGACCAACGCAAATCCGTTTTGTCTTAGAGGATGGATCAGAACTCCATCTGCCGATTCCGGAGGCTGCTTACAACAAACTCCTCGATCAGTTCGCGATGCTGTACGCCGAGCAGAACTGGATCGAAGTAGGACCAAGGTAGGCAATGCATTCGAACTCTCAGCATGACACGGAGGACACGCCGGATATTTTTGACTGGCAAAGAGTGCTCTTTCTGCTTTTTTATGGCCATATGGCTGCTCGTGACTTTGTGGCTGATCAGTCAACTTCTCAATTTGATGTATCCCCCACTCGTCGGCGTAGCGATGATGGGGCTCTCGCTCGGAGCTAACCTACGTAGGTAGGTTCGACGCGAGGCCGCCCCGTGATGAACCACAGAACGTACGACAAGTTTGTTCGAATAATCACCCGTAACGAAGACTCCTTCACGCGACTCAAAAATGCCGATCGGTTCCTGACATGGTGTGCCGACCGAGAAATTTCGCTCATCCTGCACGGGCACAAACACGTTGCCCGTCACGTCCAAGTAGAGATTTCGGCTTCTGACGGGTCGATTCGGTACATTGATGTCGTCGGCTGCGGTTCGACAACTGGAGTCGAAAGCTCGCCCTTGTGCTACGACATTTTGTCCATCGAGCCGAGTACCCGAACATGGGGCGTCAGCTTCTACCATGATCCGTCGCCTTCCGGGGCTGGCTTCAGAAGTCAGGAAATGTCAGTTGACACCCGGTCTTTGCGGAGGAGTTGGTGATGTTCTTTTGTAGTCGTCCTAGCATATCTACTTTGCGCGACTGCTGAGAGACTAGCTGTGATCCGATAATGATACGGACCGTCTCGTAGAATTTCTTGAGAAGCCCTACGCGCCCTTCTTGGCGGCGACCGCTCGGATCCGATCTGCATCAAGCGCATCACCACCTCCAAGAAGGCGCCTCGGAGTCATCCACCGGATTCCAGTTCCAACATTGGGCCAAACGACAGGCGGCTGATGGATCGAAGCGCGGTCCATCCGGCGGCGTGCCCGCCAGACTTTTTAAGCTTTCCCCCAAGGTCTGGACGCCGATCACGCTCCGTCGCCACACGCTGTCTTCGGTGTGGAAATCCATGAAGTTTCCATCGGTAGCCACGATATCGATTGCTGAGCCAGGCAGGCTCCAATCCCAGACCGGAGGGTAGCCGCTCCTCCTGCCTTGGCTACCTCGGGCGCACGGGCTTCGCTGCACGCACCAATGTTATCAATGGCTTAGTGCTGGCACCTGGCTGGAGTTCCTGCGCGCTCTCGGCCAATAAGGAAACATCCTGCAAGGGCGGCAATGAATGCCAATGGCGCCGGGAAGCCCGATACCGGTTTCACATCTCAGCAGGCATCATAGCGATGGTCTCGAATTGCGGGATGAGTCGCACTGGATATGCGGCATTGATCGGTCAGACTTGCATTTCCCTGCTGCGTGGAGGCGGCGTCGGCGCCCGTCTCCAAGCCCTTGTCCGGCCATGACATTGTGTAACAAGGGGCCGTTCCAGACGCGCTTTCTGGAATTGGTCTAATTGGCTTGCAGTGCAGCATTTGGTGCGCTACCACGGCTCCGAAAATGAGCCCGCGCCGCATGCGGGCGTAAGAGGCACAGGGACATGCCCGAACTGGTCAAAGACTATCTGCCGGTCGTCATCTTCATGGCGGTAGCTGGCGCGATCGCCTTGGCGCTCATGGCGTCGGCGATCATCATCGCGGTCAGGAAGCCTGACCCGGAGAAGCTGTCGGCTTACGAATGCGGATTCAAGGCTTTCGACGACGCGCGTATGAAATTCGACGTGCGATTCTACCTCGTCTCCATTCTCTTCATCATCTTCGACCTCGAAGTCGCCTTCCTGTTCCCCTGGGCAATCACGCTCGGTGAGATCGGCGTCTACGGCTTCTGGTCGATGATGATCTTCCTCGCCGTCCTCACCATCGGCTTCATTTACGAATGGCGCAAAGGAGCGCTCGAATGGGATTGACCGAGACTCCGAAGGCCGGTCAGGGGCTCATCACGCCGGCCCAGCAGGAATATTTCACCAGCATCAGCGCCGAGCTCGCCGATAAGGGATTCCTTGTCACTTCGACCGACGATCTCATCAACTGGGCCCGCACCGGTTCCTTGATGTGGATGACCTTCGGTCTCGCCTGCTGCGCCGTCGAGATGATGCAGGCGTCCATGCCGCGCTACGACGTCGAGCGCTTCGGCTTCGCGCCACGTGCCTCGCCGCGCCAGTCGGACGTGATGATCGTCGCCGGCACGCTGACCAACAAGATGGCGCCGGCCTTGCGCAAGGTCTATGACCAGATGCCGGAGCCGCGCTACGTCATCTCGATGGGTTCCTGCGCCAATGGCGGCGGCTATTACCACTATTCCTATTCGGTGGTGCGCGGCTGCGACCGCATCGTGCCGATCGACATCTATGTGCCGGGCTGCCCGCCGACCGCCGAGGCGCTGCTCTACGGCATTCTGCAGCTGCAGAAGAAGATTCGCCGCGTCGGCACATTGGAGCGCTAGATCTGATGTCGGAAATCCTGAAGAACCTGAGCGCTCACATCACTGGCAAGCTCGGCCCCGCCGTCGTGTCGAGTGAAATCGCCTTCGGCGAGCTGACGATATGGGCCGAGGCCACCGAGATCGGCAATGTCCTGCGCTTCCTGCGCGACGATCCGGACTGCCGTTTCGTCTGCTTTATCGACATCTGCGGCGCCGATTACCCTGAGCGCGAACGGCGCTTCGACGTCGTCTATCATCTCTTGAGCCCCTACAAGAACGCGCGTGTGCGCGTGAAGGTGAGGACCGATGAGGCGACGCCGGTGCCGAGCGTGATCGAGGTCTTCCCCGCCGCCGACTGGTTTGAGCGTGAGACCTTCGATCTCTATGGCGTGCTGTTCGAGGGCCATCCGGATTTGCGCCGCATCCTCACCGACTACGGCTTTTCCGGCCATCCGTTACGCAAGGACTTCCCGCTCACCGGCCATGTCGAGGTGCGCTACGACGACGAGCAGAAGCGTGTCGTCTACGAACCGGTGAAGCTCGTGCAGGAATTCCGCAAATTCGATTATCTCTCCCCCTGGGAGGGCACCGATTACATACTGCCCGGCGATGAGAAGGCGGTGAAGCAATGACAACGACGACCGCCGAAGCCGATATCCGAAATTTTACCATTAATTTCGGGCCGCAGCATCCCGCCGCCCATGGCGTGCTCCGTCTCGTCCTCGAGCTCGACGGCGAAGTCGTGACGCGCGTTGACCCGCATATCGGTCTCCTGCATCGCGGCACCGAAAAGCTGATCGAGCACAAGACCTATCTGCAGGCGATCCCTTACTTCGACCGGCTCGATTATGTCGCGCCGATGAATCAGGAGCACGCCTTCGCGCTCGCGGTCGAACGGCTGCTCGGCATTACGGTGCCGATGCGCGGCCAGCTCATCCGCGTGCTCTATTCCGAGATCGGCCGTCTCCTCTCGCATCTCCTCAACGTGACGACGCAGGCCATGGACGTCGGCGCGCTCACCCCGCCGCTCTGGGGCTTCGAGGAGCGCGAGAAGCTGATGGTCTTCTACGAGCGTGCTTCGGGCTCGCGCATGCATGCGGCCTATGTGCGCCCGGGCGGCGTCCATCAGGACCTGCCGCAGGCGCTCGTCGACGATATCTGGACCTTCTGCGAGCATCATCCCAAGGTGCTCGACGACATCGAGGGGCTCCTAACCGACAACCGCATCTTCAAGCAGCGCAATGTCGATATCGGCGTCGTGAAGCTCGAGGACTGCTTCGCCTGGGGCTTCTCTGGCGTGATGGTCAGGGGCTCAGGCGCCGCCTGGGACCTGCGCAAATCGCAGCCCTACGAATGCTATGCCGATCTCGATTTCGACATTCCGATCGGCAAGAACGGCGACTGCTACGACCGTTACCTGATCCGCATGGAAGAGATGCGCCAGTCGGTCCGCATCATGAAGCAGTGCATCGAAAAGCTGAACTCGGCCGACGGCAAGACTCCGGTCTCCTCGACCGACGGCAAGATCGTGCCGCCCAAGCGGGCTGAGATGAAGCGCTCGATGGAAGCGCTCATCCATCATTTCAAGCTCTACACCGAGGGCTATAAGGTGCCGGCCGGCGAGGTCTATGCGGCGGTCGAAGCGCCCAAGGGCGAATTCGGCGTCTATCTCGTCGCCGACGGCACCAACAAGCCTTATCGCTGCAAGATCCGGGCGCCGGGCTTCGCCCATCTTCAGGCGATGGATTTCATGTGCCGCGGCCACATGCTCGCGGATGTGAGCGCCGTGCTGGGCTCACTCGATATCGTGTTTGGTGAGGTTGACCGATGAGCGTGCGCCGTCTCGATCCCGTTCAGCCCGAGAGTTTCGCCTTTACGCCGGCGAATCTCGTCTGGGCCAAGGAGACGATCAAGAAATATCCGGAAGGCAAGCAGGCCTCCGCCGTCATCCCGCTTCTGTGGCGCGCCCAGGAGCAGAATGAAGGCTGGGTGTCGAAGCCGGCGATGGAGTATGTCGCCGACATGCTCGCCATGAGCTTCATCCGCGTCTATGAGGTCGCGACCTTCTACACGATGTTCCAGCTCTCACCCGTCGGCAAGAAGGCCCATGTTCAGGTCTGCGGCACTACGCCCTGCATGCTGAGGGGGGCGGAGGATCTGAAGAAGGTCTGCCAGCGCCGCATCCATCCCGAGCCCCATCATCTCTCGGCCGAGGGCAATTTCTCCTGGGAAGAGGTCGAGTGCCTCGGCGTCTGCGTGAACGCGCCCATGGTGCAGATTTGGAGCGACACTTACGAAGACCTCACCCCAGAGAGCTTCGAGAAGGTGCTCGACGGTTTCGCCAAGGGCAAGCCGGTGAAGCCCGGTCCGCAAAACGGCCGCCAGTTTTCGGCACCCGAAGGCGAGCTCACGAGCCTCACGGATCCGTCGATCTACAGCAAGGACCGCACCTTCACCCGTATCGAGACGCCGCCTCCGGCACCGCCGGCCGCCGCGCCAGCACCAGCGAAGCCCGCCGCCGGCGACAAATCGAAGTGAGGATCACGTCTCATGCTCGCAGATAAAGACCGCATCTTCACGAATCTCTACGGTCTCCATGACTGGGGCCTCGACGGGGCGCGCAAGCGCGGCTGTTGGGTGGACGTGAAGTCGTTCATCGACAAGGGCCGCGACTGGATGATCAACGAGATGAAGGCCTCGGGTCTCAGGGGACGCGGCGGTGCCGGCTTCCCGACCGGCCTCAAATGGTCCTTCATGCCCAAGCAGATCGGCGAGCGGCCGCATTATCTCGTCGTCAATGCCGACGAATCCGAGCCCGGCACCTGCAAGGACCGCGAGATCATGCGGCATGACCCGCATCTCCTGGTCGAGGGCTGCCTTATCGCCGGCGCCGCGATGGGCGCCCATGTCGGCTATATCTATGTGCGCGGCGAGTTCATCCGCGAGCGCGAGCGGCTCCAGGCCGCCATCGACCAGGCCTACGAGGCCCGCCTCATCGGCCCGAACAACATCCATGGCTGGGACTTCGATCTTTATGTCCATCATGGCGCCGGCGCCTATATCTGCGGCGAGGAAACGGCACTGCTCGAAAGCCTCGAAGGCAAGAAGGGCCAGCCGCGCATGAAGCCGCCATTCCCGGCCAATGTCGGCCTCTATGGCGCGCCCACCACCATCAATAACGTCGAATCGATCGCCGTCGCCGGCACGATCATGAGACGGGGAGCCGCATGGTTCTCCGGTATCGGCCGGCCCAACAATGTCGGCACCAAGCTGTTCTGTATCTCCGGCCACGTGAACAAGCAGTGTAACGTCGAAGAGGCGATGGGCATCCCGTTCCGCGAGCTGATCGACAAGCATTGCGGCGGCATCCGCGGCGGCTGGGACAATCTGCTCGCGGTCATTCCGGGCGGCGCTTCGGTGCCGCTGGTGCCGGCGGATCAGATCATCGATTGTCCGATGGACTTCGATTCGCTGCGCAATCTCAAATCGGGCCTCGGCACCGCGGCGGTCATCGTCATGGACAAGTCGACCGATATCATCCGCGCCATCGCCCGCCTCGCTTATTTCTACAAGCATGAGAGCTGCGGCCAGTGCACGCCGTGCCGCGAAGGCACGGGCTGGATGTGGCGCGTGCTCACCCGCATGGCGGAGGGCCGCGCCGAGAAGCGCGAGATCGACATGCTGCTCGATGTTACATACCAGATCGAAGGCCACACGATCTGCGCGCTCGGCGATGCCGCGGCCTGGCCGGTCCAAGGCCTCATCCGCCATTTCCGCCATGTGATCGAGGAGCGCATCGATCAATATTCGGCCAATCCGGATCACGCGGGCGCGGTGCGCCTGCAGGCCGCTGAGTGAGGACAAGATGCCGAAACTGAAAGTCGACGGCACCGAGATCGAAGTCGAGAACGGCACGACGCTCCTGCAGGCATGCGAGGCGGCGGGCGCCGAAGTGCCGCGCTTCTGCTACCACGAGCGCCTGTCGATCGCCGGCAACTGCCGCATGTGCCTGGTCGAGGTGAAGGGCATGCCGAAGCCGCAGGCCTCCTGCGCCATGTCGGTCAACGATCTGCGCCCCGGTCCCAATGGCGAACCGCCTGAGGTCAATACCCGCACGCCCGTCGTCAAGAAGGCGCGCGAAGGCGTGATGGAATTCCTGCTGATCAACCATCCGCTCGATTGCCCGATCTGCGATCAGGGCGGCGAATGCGACCTGCAGGACCAGGCGATGGCTTATGGCATCGACAAGAATCGCTTCGCCGAGAACAAGCGCGCCGTCGAGGACAAGTATATCGGCCCGCTGGTCAAGACGTCGATGAACCGCTGCATCCAGTGCACGCGCTGCGTGCGCTTCACCACCGAGGTGGGCGGCGTCGAGGAACTGGGCGCCATCGGCCGCGGCGAGGACATGGAGATCACCTCCTATCTCGAACGCGCCATGACCTCCGAATTGCAGGCCAATATCATCGATCTGTGCCCGGTCGGCGCGCTCACCTCGCAGCCTTACGAGTTCAAGGCGCGGCCCTGGGAGCTGACCAAGACCGAAACCATCGATGCGATGGACGCGGTTGGCTCGAATATCCGCGTCGACTCGCGCGGCCGCGAAGTGATGCGCATACTGCCGCGTACCCATGAGGACGTGAACGAGGAGTGGATCTCCGACAAGACCCGCTTCGTGTGGGACGGCCTCAGGACCCAGCGCCTGGACCGGCCTTACATCCGCGAGATTGGCAAGCTGCGCCCGGCCACCTGGCCCGAGGCCTTCGCCCGCATTGCGCAGAAACTCAAAGGCACGAAGCCTGAGCGCGTCGGCATCATCCTGGGCGATCTCGTCGGCGCCGAGGAAGCCTTCTCGATCAAGCAGCTCGCCCAATCGCTCGGCATCACCAATATAGACTGCCGCCAAGATGGTTCGCCTTTGGGCGACAATGGCGGCCGCGCCGGCTATCTGTTCAATTCGACCATCGCCGGCATCGAGGAAGCCGATGCGATCCTGCTCATCGGCACCAATCCGCGCCTCGAGGCGCCGGTGCTCAATGCCCGCATCCGCAAGCGCTGGCTGAAGGGCGGCGTGAGCGTGGGCGTGATCGGCGAGCAGGCCGACCTCACCTATGCGTACAAGTATCTGGGCGCCGGTCCCGAAAGCCTGAAGCACCTCAAGGATTTCGACCTGAGCCAGAAGCAGAAGCCGATGGTCATCATCGGGCAGGGCGCGCTGGCGCGTCCCGATGGCGCGGCGGTGCTTGCGGCGGCGCAGGCACTGGGCGTGGTCAAGGACGGCTGGAACGGCTTCAACATCCTCCACATCGCGGCGGGTCGCGTCGGCGCGCTCGATGCGGGAGCGCTGCCGGGTGAGGGCGGCAAGTCCGCCCGCGAAATCCTGGCGGCGGCGCATGCGGGCGAACTCGACATGCTCTTCCTGCTCGGCGCCGATGAGGTCGACGTCCCGCCGCAGGGCACGTCCTTCGTCGTCTATCAGGGCAGCCACGGCGACCGCGGCGCGCATGGCGCCGACGTGATTCTGCCGGGCGCGGCCTATACCGAGAAGTCGGTCACCTATGTGAATACCGAAGGCCGTCCGCAGATGACGCGCCGCGCCACATTCCCGCCGGGTGATGCCCGCGAGGACTGGGCGATCCTGCGCGCCTTGTCGGACGTGCTCGGCGTCACGCAGCCCTGGAACTCGCTCGCCGAATTGCGCAAGGCGATGTATCAGGCGGTTCCGCATCTCGGCCGTCTCGACCAGGTGACCAAGGCCGATGTGGCGGAGCTGACGAAACTCGGCGCCAAGGGCGGCAACATGACGGGGGAGGCGTTCACCTCGCCGGTGAAGGACTTCTATATGACCAATCCGATCGCGCGCGCGTCGCGCATCATGAGCGAGTGCTCGGTCCTGCGGCACAGGACTCAGCTCGAGGCGGCGGAATAACATGAACGAGATTTTCTTCACCGTCGGCCTGATCGTCCTGCAGAGCGTGGCACTGCTGGTGTCACTCCTGATCGTGACCGCTTTCCTGCTCTATGCCGACCGCAAGATCTGGGCGGCGGTGCAGATGCGCCGCGGCCCCAATGTCGTCGGTCCCTGGGGTCTGCTGCAGTCTTTCGCGGACCTGCTTAAATTCGTCTTCAAGGAAGTCATCATTCCCGATGGCGCCAACAAGGGCGTGTTCATCATCGCTCCCTTGGTGACGGCGCTTTTATCGCTCGCCGCCTGGGCGGTCATTCCGCTCGACGAGGGCTGGGCGATCGCCGATCTCAATGTCGGCATCCTCTATCTGCTCGCCATTTCGTCCCTCGGCGTCTACGGCGTCATCATGGGCGGCTGGGCGTCCAACTCGAAGTACCCCTTCCTGTCGGCGCTGCGCTCGGCGGCGCAGATGGTGTCCTACGAAGTCTCGATCGGCTTCGTCATCATCACCGTTCTGCTCTGTGCCGGCTCGCTCAATCTGACCGACATCGTGAAGTCGCAGGAGACGGGCCTCGCCACCGCCGTCGGCTTGCCCTGGCTGGCCTTCCTCAACTGGTACTGGCTGCCGCTGCTGCCGATGTTCGTCGTCTTCTTTGTGTCGGCGCTGGCGGAAACGAACCGCCCGCCCTTCGATCTGGCGGAAGCGGAATCCGAGCTCGTCGCCGGCTTCATGGTCGAGTATTCTTCGACCCCCTATCTGCTCTTCATGCTGGGCGAGTACATCGCGATCATCATGATGTGCGCGATGATGACCATCCTGTTCCTCGGCGGCTGGCTGCCTCCGATCGACATCTGGCCGCTCAACCTGGTGCCGGGCGTCGTCTGGTTTCTGATCAAGCTCTGCCTGGTGTTCTTCATGTTCGCCATGGTGAAGGCGATCGTGCCGCGCTACCGCTACGACCAGCTGATGCGCCTCGGCTGGAAGGTGTTCCTGCCCATCTCTCTCTTCTGGGTGGCGCTCACCGCCGGCGTTCTCGTGACTTTCGGATGGCTGCCATGAGGATCGAGGATCATGTTCTTTTCCTTCGGCAACATACTGGGCGCCCTGATCTTCCTGACGCTGGGCCTGCTGGGTCTGGCGATCTTCCGGCGCTTCGTCTATCCGCTTTTGAGCGCCCAGTACGAAAAGGCGAAGGCGACCGCCACGCAGGGGAAGGATCCCGCGCGGACCGCCCGGCTCGTCTATCTCGTCAGCATGCTGCTATTGCCGTTGCTGGGCTTCCTGCTCGGCGGCCTGGTCTTGAAATGGTGATGTCATGAGATTGGCTCAAGCAGGCCGCGCGCTGTTCCTGCGCGAATTCGTTTCCGCCACCATCCTGGCGATGCGCTATTTCTTCGCGCCGAAGGCGACGTTGAACTACCCCTTCGAGAAGGGGCCGGTATCGCCGCGCTTCCGCGGTGAGCACGCGCTGCGTCGCTATCCCAATGGCGAGGAACGCTGCATCGCCTGCAAACTGTGCGAGGCGATCTGCCCGGCCCAAGCCATTACCATCGAGGCGGGGCCGCGCCGCAATGACGGCACGCGGCGCACCACGCGCTACGACATCGACATGGTGAAGTGCATCTATTGCGGCTTCTGCCAGGAGGCCTGTCCGGTCGACGCCATCGTCGAAGGACCGAATTTCGAATTTGCCACTGAAACGCGCGAGGAGCTGCTCTTCGACAAGGAGAAGCTTCTGGCCAACGGCGATCGCTGGGAACGCGAGATTGCCAGGAATATTGAACTCGATGCTCCCTATCGCTAAGGGGCGTGAGCCAGGATTGAGGGGACTATGACGGTCGCGAGCTTGTTCTTCTATCTGTTCTCCGTGGTGGCCTGCGCCGCCGCGGTGATGGTCATTTCATCGCGCAATCCCGTCCATTCGGTGCTGTTCCTGATCCTGACCTTCTTCAATGCGGCGGGTCTGTTCATCCTGACGGGAGCGGAGTTTCTGGCGCTCATCCTTGTCGTCGTCTATGTCGGCGCGGTCGCGGTGCTCTTCCTCTTCGTCGTGATGATGCTCGATGTCGACTTCACCGAGTTGCGTCGCGGGATGCTGAGTTACCTGCCGGTCGGCGGCGCCGTCGGCATGATCCTCCTGGTCGAGTTGCTGCTGGTGCTGGGTTCCTGGCACTTCTCCTCGGGCAGGGGCGCGGTCTCCGAGCCGATCATCCCGGGCAGCAAGGTCACCAATACCGAGGCGCTCGGCCTCATCCTCTACACGAAGAATTTCTTCTACTTCCAGGTGGCTGGTCTCGTGCTTCTGGTCGCGATGATCGGCGCCATCGTGCTGACGCTGCGCCATAAGCAGGGCATCAAGCGCCAGAACATCTCCGACCAGGTAGCGCGTAGCCCCGCGACCGCTATTGAAGTCCGCCAGGTCAAGCCGGGGCAGGGGATCTGACGATGACCATCACGCTTGGACATTTCCTCACCGTCGCCGCCATCCTCTTCACCATTGGCGTGTTCGGCATCTTCCTCAACCGCAAGAACGTCATCATCATTCTGATGTCGGTCGAACTCATGCTGCTCGCGGTGAACCTGAACTTCGTCGCCTTCTCGGCCTATCTGAACGATCTCATGGGACAGGTCTTCGCGCTCTTCGTGCTGACCGTCGCCGCCGCCGAAGCGGCGATCGGCCTCGCCATCCTCGTCGTCTACTTCCGCAACCGCGGCACCATCGCGGTTGAGGACATCAATCTCATGAAGGGCTGACGCCGCATCATGTATCAGCTCATTGTATTCCTCCCCCTGATCGGCGCCCTCGTGGCGGGCCTTCTCGGCACCAATGCCTTCCGCATGATGGGAAAGACGATCGACTCCGGCCACGGCCATGGCGACGCGCATGGCCATGCGTCGCATGGCGGCGATCACCATGACGATCACGGCCATGACGACGACCACGGCCATCACGCCTATCCGACGCCCTGGGCCGCCTATCTGACATCCGGTCTCCTGGTCGTCTCGGCTGTGCTGTCCTGGGTCGCCTTCTGGCAGTTCATGCATGAGGGAACCCCGATCAAGGTCGAGGTGCTGCGCTGGGTGAGCTCAGGCGCCCTCAACGCCGACTGGGCGTTCCGCATCGACACGCTGACGGCGGTGATGCTGGTTGTGGTGAACACCGTCTCGGCGCTCGTCCACATCTATTCGATCGGCTATATGAGTCACGATCCGTATCAGCCGCGCTTCTTCGCCTATTTGTCGCTCTTCACCTTCGCGATGCTGATGCTGGTGACCTCCGACAACCTGCTGCAGATGTTCTTCGGCTGGGAAGGCGTGGGCCTCGCTTCCTACCTGCTGATCGGCTTCTGGTATCAGAAGCCCTCCGCCAACGCGGCGGCGATCAAGGCCTTCATCGTCAACCGCGTCGGCGACTTCGGCTTCATTCTCGGGATTCTGGCGGTCTTCGTCATTTTCGGCTCGATCGAACTCGACACCATCTTCTCCGGCGCCCAGGCCCAGGTCGGCAAGACCATGCAGTTCCTCAGTTGGCAGGTCGACGCGCTCACCGTCATTTGCCTTCTGCTGTTCATGGGTGCCATGGGCAAGTCGGCGCAGTTCCTGCTGCACACCTGGCTTCCCGACGCCATGGAAGGCCCGACTCCGGTCTCGGCCCTCATTCATGCCGCCACCATGGTGACTGCCGGCGTCTTCCTGGTCGCGCGCATGTCGCCTTTGTTTGAGTTGGCGCCCCATGCGCGCGAGGTTGTGATCGTCATCGGCGCCGTGACCGCATTCTTCGCCGCCACCGTCGGCCTCGTCCAGAACGACATCAAGCGCGTCATCGCCTATTCGACCTGCTCGCAGCTCGGCTACATGTTCGTGGCGATGGGGGTAGGGGCCTATGGCGTGGGCATCTTCCACCTCTTCACCCATGCCTTCTTCAAGGCGCTGTTGTTCCTAGGCTCGGGTTCCGTCATCCACGCGATGTCGAACGAGCAGGATATCCGCAAGATGGGCGGACTCGCGCCCCATATCCGCGCCACCTGGGTGATGATGCTGATCGGCACCCTGGCGCTCACCGGCTTCCCCTACACGGCCGGCTACTTCTCCAAGGATGCAGTCATCGAGTCGGCTTTCGTCTCGCATGCGGCCGCTGGACAGGTCGCCTTCGTGCTGCTGGTCATCGCCGCCTTCTGCACCTCTTTCTATTCCTGGCGCCTGATGTTCATGACCTTCCATGGCAAGCCGCGCGCCTCCGCCGAGGTCATGAGCCACATCCACGAGTCGCCCCAGGTCATGCTGGTGCCGCTTTATCTCCTCGCGGTAGGCGCGCTTCTCGCCGGTATCGTCTTCGCGCCGTACTTCATCGGCCATGACGAGGTGCAGTTCTGGGCAAGCTCGATCTTCCGCGGTCCCGAGAACAAGATCATCGAGGAAATGCACGCAGTGCCGGCCTGGGTGAAGTGGTCGCCCTTCGTGGCGATGGTGCTCGGCTTCGCGCTCGCCTACCAGTTCTACATCCGCCGCACCGACATTCCGGGCAAACTCGCCCGGCAGCACTGGCCGCTCTACCAGTTCCTGCTCAATAAGTGGTATTTCGACGAGATCTACGACTTCATCTTCGTCAATCCGGCCAAGTGGCTTGGACGCTTCCTGTGGAAGCGCGGTGACGGCTGGCTGATCGACGGTTTCGGTCCCGACGGCGTTTCGGCCCGGGTCGTCGATGTCACCCAGAGAGTTGTCCGGCTGCAAACCGGCTACCTGTTCCACTATGCTTTCGCCATGCTGATTGGTGTCGCCGCCCTCGTGACATGGTTCATGTTTGGGAGCGCCCATTGATGTCCGGCTGGCCGATCCTCTCCGTCGTCACTTTCCTGCCGCTTGTCGGCGCCGCCTTCGTGCTTGCCATCCGCGGCAATGACGAGGTCGCCCTGCGCAACATGCGCTGGGCCGCATTGTGGACGACGATCGTCACCTTCGTCCTGTCGCTGCTCATTTGGTACTATTTCGATCCGGCCAATCCGGACTTCCAGTTTGTCGAGAAACTTTCCTGGCTGGGCGGAACCGCCTCCTATCAGATGGGTGTCGACGGCATTTCGATGCTGTTCATCATCCTGACCGCCTTCCTGATGCCGATCTGCATCCTGGCGAGCTGGCAGGTCGACAGGCGCGTGCGCGAATATCTTATCGCCTTCCTGGTGCTCGAGACCCTGATGATCGGCGTCTTCTGCGCTCTCGATCTCGTGCTCTTCTACCTCTTCTTCGAAGGCGGCCTCATTCCGATGTTCCTCATCATCGGTGTATGGGGCGGTCCGCGCCGCGTCTATGCGAGCTTCAAGTTCTTCCTCTACACGCTCCTGGGCTCGGTGCTGATGCTGCTCGCCATCATCGCCATGTACTGGTACTCGGGCACGACCGATATTGCGGTTCTCTACAAGAACCCGGCTTTCCCGGCCGATATGCAGACCTGGCTGTGGCTCGCCTTCTTCGCCTCTTTCGCGGTGAAGATGCCGATGTGGCCGGTCCATACCTGGCTGCCGGACGCGCATGTCGAAGCGCCGACGGCGGGATCGGTCATCCTGGCGGCGATCCTGCTGAAGATGGGCGGCTACGGCTTCCTGCGTTTCTCGGTGCCGATGTTCCCGATCGCCTCGGATCTCTTCGCGCCGCTGGTGTTCACGCTTTCGGTCGTCGCCATCGTCTACACCTCGCTCGTCGCGATGATGCAGGATGACATGAAGAAGCTGATCGCCTATTCGTCCGTCGCCCATATGGGCTTCGTCACGATGGGCATCTTCACGCTCACGCGGCAGGGGATCGACGGGGCGCTGTTCCAGATGATCTCGCACGGCATCGTGTCGGGCGCCTTGTTCCTCTGCGTCGGCGTCGTCTATGACCGTATGCATACGCGCGAGATCACCGCCTATGGCGGTCTCGTCAACCGCATGCCGCTCTATGCGCTGACCTTCATGGTCTTCACCATGGCCAATGTCGGCCTGCCGGGCACATCGGGCTTCGTCGGCGAGTTCCTGACCCTGATGGGTGCCTTCCAGAACAATACCTGGGTCGCCTTCCTCGCCGCCACCGGCGTCATTCTGTCGGCAGGCTACGCCCTCTGGCTCTATCGCCGTGTCGTCTTCGGGAAGCTGGAGAAGGCGAGCCTCAGGCATATCACCGACATGACACCGCGAGAGGCGGCGGCGCTCGTGCCCTTGATCCTGCTCACCATCTTCTTCGGCGTCTATCCATCACCCCTTCTCGATGTCTTCGGTGCCTCGGTCGAAAGCCTGATGGCGGGCGTCCAGAAATCGCTTGCCGCGGCGGGCGCAATCTCGGCAGCGGGACTTTAAACCATGATGTCACTTCTCGATCACATCCAAGGCGCCGCCGCACTGCCGGAGATCTTCCTGGCCGTCGCCGCCATGGCGCTTCTCATGTTCGGCGTCTTCCGCGACAAGGCGGCCGATTTCGTCAATATCGCCGCCATCATCGTGCTCGGCATCACCGTGGCGCTGGTGCTAAGCGGGGCAGGCGGGCGCCAGGAGGCCTTTGGCGGCGCTCTCGTCATCGACACCTTCGCCCGCTTCATGAAAGTGCTGACCCTGTTCGGCTCGGCGGTCGCCATCGTGCTTTCGGTCAATTTCATGAAGGCCGAGAAGATAGAGCGCTTCGAATATCCGATACTCATTCTGCTTGCCACCGCGGGCATGATGATCATGATCTCGGCCAACAGCCTGATCGCTCTCTATATGGGCCTCGAATTGCAGTCGCTCGCCCTCTATGTCGTGGCGGCCATCGACCGCGACAAAGCCAAATCCTCCGAGGCCGGCCTCAAATATTTCGTCCTCGGCGCCTTGTCCTCCGGCATGCTGCTCTATGGCGCGTCGCTGATCTACGGCTTCACCGGCCATGTCAGCTTCCCGGAGATCGCGCAGGCGGTGAAAGCGGGCGAGCCTGGCCTCGGCCTGATCTTCGGCCTGGTCTTCCTTATCGCGGGCCTCGCCTTCAAGATTTCGGCCGTTCCCTTCCATATGTGGACGCCCGACGTCTATGAGGGCGCTCCCACGCCGGTGGCCGCTTTCTTCGCCGCCGCCCCCAAGATTGCCGCCATGGCGCTCTTCGTGCGCGCGATGCTGGCGCCGTTCCCGTCGATTTTCCCCGACTGGCAGCAGATCCTTGTCTTCATCTCCATTGCCTCGATGCTGCTCGGCGCCTTCGCCGCCATCGGCCAGACCAACATCAAGCGGCTGATCGCCTATTCCTCGATCGGCCACATGGGCTATGCGCTGATCGGCCTGGCGGCCGGCAGCCCGCAGGGCGTTCAGAGCGTCGTCATCTATATGACGATCTATCTGATCATGACGCTCGGCACCTTCGCCTGTATCCTGGCGATGCGCCGCAAGGAGGGCCAGGTCGAGAATATCAGCGACCTCGCCGGGCTTGCCCGCACCAACGGGCTCCACGCCTTCTTCCTCGCCGTCTTCATGTTCTCGCTCGCCGGCATTCCGCCGCTCGCGGGCTTCTTCGCCAAGTATTTCATCTTCATGGCGGCGATCAAGGCGAACCTCATTGCGCTCGCGATCATCGGCGTGTTGGCGAGCGTGGTGGGGGCGGTCTATTATATCCGGATCATCAAGATCATGTATTTCGACGAGCCGGTGGAGCGCTTCGAGCCGATGGTGACCGAGGTCAAGGCGGTTCTGGTGCTGGCCGGACTCTTCGTCATGTTGTTCGTGTTCCTCCCGCAACCGTTGAGCGCCCTCGCCGAAGCGGCGGCGGCGTCCCTGTTCTGATGGGTTTGGCGGCGCGCCTCCTCCATTTCGAAGCGATCGACTCGACAAATGCGGAAGCGCACCGTCTGGCCAAGGACGGGGAGTGTGGTCCGTTGTGGATCGTCGCCGACCTCCAGTCACAGGGTCGCGGTCGTCTCGGGCGCCATTGGGTGTCCGAGCCCGGCAATCTCTATTCGACTTTCGTCCTAGCCCTTCAGGGCTCAGCATTGACCGCGAGTCAGATCGGCTTCGTGGCGGCCCTGGCCATTCGTGATACGGCACTGGCGCTGTTGCCGAAGAAGGCGCCGCCCGTCACAATCAAATGGCCGAATGACGTGCAAGTGGGGGGAGCCAAATTCGCCGGCATTCTGGCGGAGACCGTTGCCCAGTCGAATGACGGCCGTATCATCGTGGCGCTCGGCATGGGGCTCAACCTCGCCCACGCGCCGCAAGGGACGCCCTATCCGGTGACGGCGCTCGCGCGCCATGGCGCCCATGCGACGCCTCGCAAGGCCCTGGACCTGCTGGACGATGCGCTGTCCCAGTGGCTTTCGGTCTGGAAAGAGGGCCAGGGCTTTGCCGAGATCCGCGCCAACTGGCGCAAGGACGCGGCGGGCCTCGGCGAGGAATTCTCCGCCACGGTCAATCACGGCGAACTCCGCGGCCGGTTCGAGGATCTGGGGGACGACGGCGCTATGATCCTGAGGCTTACGGATGGCAGCAGGAAGTCCATCCACTCCGGCGAAGTGCAGGTGAGGCGCGCATGAACGCCAAGAAGAAATTCGACCACAGCAACGATCTCGTGCTGCTGCCTTTAGGCGGTGTCGGCGAGATCGGCATGAACTGCTATTGTTATGGCGTGGGCCCGGCCCACGACCGCGAATGGCTGATGGTCGATCTCGGCGTCAAGTTCGGCGATGAGTCAGAGCCCGGCATCGATATAGTCCTGCCCGACCTCGGCCATATCGTCGGGGAGCGCCGCCGCTTGTCCGGCCTGGTGCTGACCCATGCCCATGAGGACCATCTGGGTGCAGTTGCCTGGCTATGGCCGCAGCTCAATTGTCCCGTCTATTGCACGCCCTTCGCCGCCGAGATCCTGGCCGGCAAGCTCAAGGAACGCGGCATCGATGAACGGGTGCCGGTGCACGTCAAGCCCGTGGGATCGCGTTTCGACGTGGGATCCTTCACGGTCGAGCTCGTCAGCGTCACCCATTCCATCCCGGAGCCCACGGCGCTTTTCATCGAGACGAAGCAGGGCCGGGTGCTTCATTCGGGCGATTGGAAGATCGATCGCACGCCGATGATGGGCGGCGGCTTCGACGAGAAGCGCTTCCGCGAGATCGGCGAATTGGGTGTCGACGCCCTTGTCTGCGATTCGACCAACGTTTTCCGCGAGGGTTTCTCCGTTTCCGAGGCCGAGGTGGCCGCTAATCTCGACCGCATCGTATCCGAAGCGAAGAATCGTATCGCCGTCACCACCTTCGCCTCGCATGTCGAGCGTATCTCGTCCGCCGTGGCGGCGGCGCGCAAGGCTGGCCGCGAGGTCGTCATTGCTGGGCGCGCCATGCGCCAGACCATCGAGGCGGCGCGCGCCTGTGGTTATCTGCGTGACGCCGGCTCCTTCCTGGAGGAGGAGGCCTTCGGCTATCTGCCGCCCGACAAGATCATGCTGCTATGCACCGGCAGCCAGGGCGAGCCGCGTGCCGCCATCGCCCGCATCGCTGAGGACATCCATCCTGCCATCGCGCTGGACGATGGCGATCTCGTCGTCTTCTCCTCCAAGACTATCCCCGGCAACGAGAAGGCGGTGAGCGCGGTTCACAACAACCTTGCCCGCCTCGGCGTCGACGTCATCACCTCGGACGATGCGCTCGTTCACACGTCGGGTCATCCGCGCCAGGATGAATTGAAGCTCCTCTATGGCTGGCTCAACCCGCGCGCCGTGATCCCAATGCATGGCGAGGCGCGTCATTTGCTGCGCCACATGGAACTGGCCGAGGACGCGGGCATCGAGGAGACGGTAATGGCCGAGAATGGCGATATCGTCCGCCTCTGCCCGGGACCGGTCCAGATCGTCGACGAGGCGCCGTCAGGCCGTCTTCATGTCGACGGCAAGCTCATCGTGCCGGCGATCGAGGGCCCGGCGAAATACCGCCGCAAGCTCTCCTTTGTCGGCATCGTGGTGGCAAGCCTGGTGATTGACCACAAGGGCTCGCTCGTCACCGATATCGAGATCATCGCCGACGGGCTTCCATCCGGTCTCGAGGAGCGCTTGCGTGACGCCGCGGACGAGGCCTTCGACAGCATGCCGCGGTCGCGCCGGGCAAGCGATGAGACGGTGGCCGAAACCTTGCGCGTCGCCATCCGCCGCGCCGCCGATGCCGAATGGGGCAAAAAGCCGATCTGTCGCGTGCTGGTACATCGTTTGTGAAGTCCACAACCAGGACTGAATCCCGCCATTTCCCCTCTGCTATACTGACCGAATCATGAGCAAACACGCCCCTCCGCCGCAAGGCCCGAAAGACATCGAAGCCATCACTCTGCGCGACGCGCTGGAAGAGCGCTATCTGGCCTATGCGCTTTCGACCATCATGCACCGGGCACTGCCTGATGTACGTGACGGCCTGAAGCCGGTGCACCGGCGTCTGCTTTATGCCATGCGTCTCCTCAAGCTCGACCCGGCCTCGGGCTTCAAGAAATGTGCCCGCGTCGTGGGCGACGTCATCGGCAAATACCATCCGCACGGCGATCAGGCCGTCTACGACGCGCTGGTGCGCCTCGCCCAGGATTTCGCGGTACGCTATCCGCTTATCGAGGGGCAGGGCAATTTCGGCAATATCGACGGCGACAATGCCGCTGCCTATCGTTACACCGAGGCGCGCCTCACCGAGGTCGCCATGGCGCTGCTCGAGGGGATCGACGAGGACACGGTCGATTTCCGAGACACCTATAATGGCGAGGACCGCGAGCCGATCGTGCTGCCGGGCGCGTTTCCCAATCTTCTCGCCAATGGCTCCTCCGGCATCGCCGTCGGCATGGCGACCTCGATCCCGCCGCATAATGCCGCCGAGCTCTGCGATGCGGCGCTCCACCTCATCAAATTCCCGAACGCCACCGTCGACAAGCTGGTGAAGTTCGTGCCGGGGCCGGATTTCCCGACTGGCGGGATCATCGTAGATGACGGCGGCACCATCCTGGAAGCCTACAAGACCGGGCGCGGTGGCTTCCGCGTGCGGGCACGCTGGACCCAGGAGGATCTCGGCCGCGGCGCCTGGCAGATCGTCGTCACCGAAATTCCCTATCAGGTGCAGAAGGGCCGCCTCATTGAGCGCATCGCCGAGCTGATCGGGGCGAAGAAGCTGCCGCTGCTGGCGGATCTGCGCGATGAATCGGCCGAGGACATTCGGATCGTGTTCGAGCCGAAGAGCCGCACCGTCGATCCGCAGCTCCTGATGGAGCAGCTATTCCGCAATACTGAGCTTGAAGCGCGTATCCCGCTCAATATGAACGTGCTTTCGCACGGCCGCGTGCCAATGGTGATGTCGCTGCGCGACGTTGCTGCGCGAATGGCTCGACCACCGCAAGGACGTGCTCGTCCGGCGTTCGAATTTCCGGCTCGCCGAGATCGCCCGCCGCCTCGAGATACTGGGCGGCTATCTCATAGCCTATCTCAATCTCGACGAGGTGATTCACATCATCCGCACCGAGGATGAGCCGAAGCCCGCGCTGATGACGCGCTTCAAGCTCACCGACACGCAAGCGGAAGCCATCCTCAATATGCGCTTGCGCGCCCTGCGCAAGCTCGAGGAAATGGAGATCCGACGCGAGAACGACGCCCTCAAGAAAGAGGAGGCGGGTCTGAAGAGGCTCGTCAAATCCGAGGACGCGCAATGGGAGAGCATCGCGGGCGAGATCAAGGAGACAAAGGAGAAGTACGGCAAGAAGACCGAACTCGGCAAACGCCGTACGGATTTCGCGCAAGCGCCCGAGATCGATCTCGATCTCGAACAGGCGATGATCGAGAAGGAACCCGTTACTGTCGTCTGCTCCGACAAGGGCTGGATCCGGGCCATGAAGGGCCATCTAGAGGACGCATCGAGCCTCGTCTACAAGGAGGGGGATACCGGCAAATTCGTCGTCAAGGCGGAAACGACGGACAGCATCATGCTCTTCAGCTCCTCCGGAAAGTTCTTCACCCTCGATGCGGCGAAGCTGCCGGGAGGGCGCGGACATGGTGAGCCGGTGCGCCTGATGGCCGATCTCGAGGCGACGGATACGATCGTGGCACTCTTTGTGCATAGTCCGAGCCGCAAGCTCTTGCTCGCGGCAACGGACGGATCTGGCTTCATCGTGCCGGAAGACGAGTGTCTGGCCAATACCCGCAAGGGCAAGCAGGTCATGAATGTGAAGATGCCAGTAGAGGCGCAGGTCTGCCGGTTCATCGAGGATACGGCCGACCACATCGCTACAGTCGGCGACAACCGCAAGCTACTTATCTTCAAACGCGCGGAAGTCCCTGAAATGACAAGAGGAAAGGGCGTCAGGCTGCAGAAGTACAAGGACGGCGGGCTGTCCGATGCCGTCGGTTTCAAGCTGAAGGAAGGGCTATCCTGGGTCGATTCGTCTGGCCGTAATTTTAATGTCACGGATTTGAAGGAATGGGTGGGAGAACGGGCGCAGGCCGGCCGGCTGCCACCAAAGGGCTTCCCTAAGGCCAATAAGTTTGGTTAAGATTTTCTCAATGTCTCTTCATTAATGGAAAATTCAATCCGTTCCTTGAAAGACGTAGGTATTTACTACAGCTATAAGCCATAGTGGAGAAGGCGCGGAAAGGATTTGGAGTAGCCGCCGCATGCGCATGAACAGTGCGACGACAGAGACGGAAGTTTCCTGGATCTACCGGGGTCAGCCTTTGGCCGCGCAGGAGACGCTCACGCATGCACAAACGCCGGCGTTCGATCTGCTCGATCGGCAAGGCTTCGTGAAGATCGAAAGCTCCGCGCGCGGCACCAAGATCGAATGGTCGGTCTTCGCGCCCAATTGGGCCTCTCTTTACTTCACCATGGAGTGGCTGCACACCTATCCCGGCCCATACAACCTGCGTTACTATCTCTCGGGCTGGTTCGACGAGAAGTACAACGATGTGAACGCGGCGCGTAACCGCATCGACATTATCATCGGCAAGAGCGACATCCACCTGACCCGGCACACATTCGTGACCGAGGCCGATCCGCACCGCGCCAATATCCCGGATCTTCTCAAGACGGCCTTCGACGACGGCGCCGTCAATCCGAAATTCGCCGTCGATTGCATCCTCGATGAGACGTCGGGCAAGTTCAGCGTCGATCGGGTAGGGCAGAAGTCCGAGATCGCCCGGCTCTGGGGGATGAATCCGGTCTCCTTCCCCTGCCTCACCGGCCACTCCTATGACCAAGTGGTGAGTGCCGCCTACCGCAAGGTCGTGCTCACCGACCGGCCGCATTACGACCATATCATCGCGGCGATGTCGGCGCCCGATTCCACCATCTTCTGGTGTCCCTATCAGCGCGTCATCCTTCCGCACCGCTTCGATGGCAACCGCAAAGGAGTGGTCGTCGTCTCCAAGGTCGGCCCGGTCGACATCAAGGTAATTTAGACGCTTCCTCGGCGATCATGAATTCGAGATGGGTGCGCTCTGCGAGCATGAGCCACTCAGTGGGTTCGGCGCCGGCCGGCTGCCATTCGTCATGCCACTTGAGGAAGCCGCGTTCCTGCAACGCATAGCCGCCGCGTGCCGCGTGCCCGTGGTTGACGAAGGCTTTGCTGGTCAGCGCCCACACCGCGTCTGGGTGCCATTTGACCAGGGCGATCAGCATGCCGAGCCTTAGGAAGTGATCGAACCATTCGCGCTTCTTCATGGCTTTGTTGTCGATCCAGGCTTCGCCATGATAGACGAGGCTGCCCTTGAGCATTCGCGAGCGCGAGTGATCCGGCGGCTCGATGCAGGACGGCATCACCAGCTCCTGCCGCTTGATGTAGAGCCCGGCCATCCAACCAAGGGCCCATTCGGCGAGGTTGGTATGGACGATGTCGAGCCGGAAGGCCTGCAGCGACACGACGTCCGCGTCGTTGAGCTTGGCCATCATCCAGAAGGCGCGCGAATTGTCGAGCTGGGTAATGGTGGGATCGAACATCGGCGAGACCGCGCTGCCGCGCTTGCTCTGCCTGACCTCGATGAACTCGTCGAAATCCGATGAGCAGGTTATCGTCAGGCCAAATTCCTTCGCCTTGTCCAGCATATGGACGACGACACGGGCGGCCCCGAGCGGATCGGTCAGGAAGCTTGTCATGATTCCCCTTTTATGACGCAGCTATATCGGGCCGATTAAGGAATCGGCGCAAGGAGTCATGAAAATTTTGGTAAAATCCGACGTTATTACGGCGTGGCCGTCTCGGTTCGCAGAGGACGCGTGCGCCCACCCGTGGCCAGCCGCCAGACGCTGTGGCAGAGAAGCGTCAGGAAGATAATCGTTCCGCCGATGAAGGCCTCCCTGGTCGGACTTTCCCCAAAGATGAACCACATCCAGAGAGGCGTGAGGATCAGCTCCAGCAGGAAGAACATGGCCACTTCGGGGGCCGGAAGGTAGCGCGGTCCGATGGCGAGCAACGCCATGGCCACCGGCACGATCACAAGTGCATTGATGGCAAGCCAGCCCCAGCTCACCGGCGGAAGCGTGGCGGGCTCGGCCCAGAATGCCGCGATGCAGGCGGAAGCCAGCGCCCCGATGGCGAGGCTCGTCATGATGTTCTTGCCGCTCCAGCGCGCCGCAGTCAGAGTGATGGCCATGCAGGTGGCGACCCCGAGGGCGAGGAGGTCACCAGTGGTGGTGCCCACCGACTGCCCGCTCCAGACGATGATAGCGACCCCAAGCAGCGCCATGAGGATAGCCAGCCAGGTTTGCCAGGCCACGCGTTCCTTAAGGATCATCCAGGCGAGGAAGGCGCAAATCACCGGATTGAGGGCGATGATAAAGACCAGGTTCGCCGCAGTGGTTTCCGTGACCGCGGCCAGGAACATGAGATTGGCGAGGGTGCTGCTGACCGCCGCGATGATGCCGCCCACGCCGCTGATATAGGAGACACTGCCCCGCCAGCCGCGCTGGAAGACCATCCATAGAACCGTCATCGCGAGGAAGAGTAGAAGACCTCGGGCGAACATCAACGTCCATTTGTCGGATGCTGCGAGCCGGATCAGAGGGACATCGAATGTGAACAGCACCGCCCCGATGGCGGTCAGAAAAAGGCCCCGGCGGTGATCGTCGCCGCGAGTTGGAGAAGGCAGTCCCATACGCTTTCCGTGTCTCTCACTTAGCGTAACCTGTCTACAGGTTAAAATCGTAACGGGAAGTAAAAACTCCTAAAAATTGTACACAAAATCTCAGGCCTGCCGGACCCACCCATCCATCGTCAGCCGTTCCTGCGGCAGAAAGCGTGCCTTGTAGCTCATCTTGCGCGAGCCCAATACCCAGTAGCCGAGATAGAGATAGGGCAGACCCAACTTCCTGGTGCGTTCGATGTGGTCGAGGATCATATAGGTTCCGAGGCTGCGATGGGCGAGATCGGGCTCGTAGAAGCTGTAGATCATCGACAGGCCGTCGCTCAGGACGTCGGTGATGACGCACGCCACCAGCGCGTCCTCGCCGATATCGTTCGACGAGCGGTATTCGACGATACGGGTGTCGACGAAGCTGTCATCGACCATGGCGGCGAAGTCTAGTGCCGTCATGTCGGCCATGCCGCCATCGGCATGGCGCTCGTCGATATAGCCACGGAACAGGGAGTATTGTTCAGCCGTCGCCTTCGCGGGCTTCACAGTGCCCGCCAGGTCGGAATTCGCCTTGATGATCTTGCGGAAGGAGGGGGAGGTCGCAAACTCCTTGACGCAGACGCGCACCGATACACAGGCCGAGCAGCCGTCGCAGGCGGGCCTATAGGCGATGTTCTGGCTGCGCCGGAAGCCGGCTTGCGAAAGCTGGGTGTTGAGCTGGCGCGCTTCGGTGCCGATGAGGTGGGTGAAAACCTTGCGCTCGATGCGACCGGGCAGATATGGACATGGTGCCGGCGCGGTTATGAAGAACTGCGGAAAGTTTCGCCGCTCGATCGTCACGCTGGCCGTCCTGCACTTGTGGTCATGCCCCTATCATGCCGCCGCTTTTGGCAGAAGCAAGGCTTGACATGTTACGGCTCTCCGGGGGTGCCCGGCTAGGCCCCCCGGAGAGGAAAATCAGGCTTGGCTCGATTTGATGAGGCGGTAGACGTAGATGAGGATGCAGGCGCCGATTACAGCAATGATGAGCTGGCCGGGGATGGATCCGGCGAAGGTCATTCCCAGGGCGCGTAACAGGACATTGCCGAGGACAGCGCCGACGATCCCGAGCACGATATTCATGATGAGGCCCGTGTCGAATTTCATCACCTTCTCGGCGAGCCATCCCGCGATGGCTCCGAGCACGATCGTCATGAACCAGCCGAATCCTTCCATGATTTCACCCCTTCATTTCTGAATCAGTTAGGCAGTCGCCCGGGAAGTCTGCTCTCCCACGCAGGTCCGCACAAGTCTGAAACTGTCGAGGCGCGCTTAGCCCCGCCGGCCGGTCTCGCGCCCTCCCGGTGCATCTAGAACCCGGGTCGAGAAGCCTTCCGCCTCGATCCGTGCCACGATCTCATCGGCATGCGGACCGTCGCGCGTTTCGAGCATGATTTCGAGCTCGGCGCCCTTGGCGGGCACATCGAGAAACATGCGCCGATGGGACACTTCGAGGATATTGGCGCCAAGGTGGCCGAGCAGCGTGGCGATGCGGCCGAGCACGCCCGGCCGGTCGTCGATCTGGATGCGCAGGTTCACAATTCTGTGTTCGCGCTCAAGCTCGCGCAATATGACCGAAGCGAGGATGCGCGGGTCCATATTGCCGCCGCACAGAATGAGTCCCACTTTGCGGCCGCGGAAATGAGCGGGATCCGCCAGCACCGCGGCGAGCCCGGCGGCACCGGCGCCCTCGGCCAACGTCTTCTGATGGGTGAGATAGGCCATGACGGCACGCTCGATGTCACTCTCGCCGACGAGCCGCACGTCGTCGACATATTGCTTGGCGATCGCGATGGTCCGCTCGGTGACGTTCTTGACCGCGATGCCCTCGGCGAGCGTCGAGCCGCCGCATTTCGCGGGCTGGCCGCGCAACGCGTGATACATCGAGGGATAGAGCTTTACCTCGACGCCAAGCATCTCGATCGACGGCTTGATGTGCTTCGCCGCGATCGCGGTGCCGCCAATGATGCCGCCGCCGCCGATCGGTACCACGATGCAGTCGAGATCCGGCTGGTCCTCCAGCATCTCGATCGCGATCGTGCCCTGGCCGGCGATGACCTTGTCGTCATCGTAGGGGTGGATGAGGATGAAGCCCTTGTCTTTGACCAACGCTTCGGCGGTCACCTGGCTCTCGGCTAGCGTCTCGCCCGAGAGGATCACATGGGCGCCATGGGCGCGCGTGCGCTCAACCTTGGTCGACGGCGTTGTCTCCGGCATCACAATGGTCGCCGGGATGCCGAGGCGCTTGGCGTGATAGGCCACCGCCTGTGCGTGATTGCCGGCGGACATGGCGATGACGCCCAGCGCCTTCTCGGCGTCGGTGAGGCTCGACATCTTGTTGTAGGCGCCGCGGTCCTTGAACGAGCTGGTGACCTGCAGATTCTCGAATTTCACATGGATATCGGCGCCGGTCATGTCGGAGAGCTTGCCGGCCCGGATGAGCGGCGTGCGCACTACATTGCCGGCGAGGACGGCCCGCGCTTTCTCGATATCCCTGAATGCCACCGCCATCGCGATCCCCCATCAGTACTATTCGTTTGTCTTTGCCGCCCGTTTCTAGCGCGCTTCCCGGCAAAGTGGAATCACTTCGCCCAAAAGGAATCGAGCCAATAGAAATCCGGGCAAATACCTATCGCCAAAGTCTTCAACTTTGGCAGTATTTGCCCTATCTATCGGCGCTCGCCACCACCTCTATCCGCCGTTCAGGCGTCAACCCGCGACATGGAGTGTAAGAATGAGCCAAAGAGCAGCCTGGATCGGCTTGGGCGTCATGGGCTATCCGATGGCCGGTCATCTCAAGACCAAGGGCGGCGTCCCGCTGACCGTCTATAACCGTACCGCCGCCAAGTCCGACAAGTGGGCGGCGCAATTCAAGGACGGAACGGCGCCGACGCCGGCCGAAGCCGCCCGGAATGCCGATTTCGTTTTCGCCTGCGTCGGCAATGACGAGGATCTGCGCCAGGTGACGATCGGCCCGGAAGGCGCCTTCCAGGCCATGAAGAAAGGCGCGATCTTCGTCGATCACACCACCGCCTCGGCCGATGTCGCGCGCGAGCTTCATGCCGCCGCCTCGGCCAAGGGCATCGGCTTCGTCGACGCGCCTGTCTCGGGCGGCCAGGCGGGCGCGGAGAATGGCGTGCTGACCGTCATGTGCGGTGGCGAGCAGGGCGATTTCGACAAGGCGGCGGCGCTGATCGCCCATTATTCACGCATGTGCCGGCTGCTGGGTTCGTCCGGTTCGGGCCAACTCGCCAAGATGGTGAACCAGATCTGCATCGCCGGCCTCGTCCAGGGCCTTTCCGAGGCGATCAATTTCGGCATGAAGGCCGGACTCGACATGGAAGCCGTGGTCGAGGTCATCTCGAAGGGGGCCGCCGGCTCCTGGCAGATGGAAAATCGGCACAAGACCATGATCGCCGGCAAATTTGATTTCGGCTTCGCCGTCGACTGGATGCGTAAGGATCTCGGCATCTGTCTCGCCGAGGCGAACAATAACGGCGCCGCCTTGCCGATTACCGCGCTCATCGACCAGTTCTATGCCGATGTGCAGAAGATGGGCGGCAAGCGCTGGGATACGTCGAGCCTGATCGCCCGGCTGCAGCGCTAACTCATCCCCGTGATCGACGGCGGCCTCTACTTCTATACGGCGGCCTTGCTGGCCGCCGTCCTGGTCGGGGCGTCCAAGGGCGGCTTGCCGGTGGTCGGCATGCTGGGCGTGCCAGTGTTGGCCTTGGCGACGTCG
Source organism: Nordella sp. HKS 07 (assembly GCF_011046735.1). Taxonomy (NCBI): domain Bacteria; kingdom Pseudomonadati; phylum Pseudomonadota; class Alphaproteobacteria; order Hyphomicrobiales; genus Nordella; species Nordella sp. HKS 07. The sequence continues at coordinate 5,529,275 of NZ_CP049258.1, forward strand.
CCCGTTCATGCGGCGGGTCTCCTATTGCCGATCTTCGTGGTGACCGATCTCTTCGGCCTGTGGGTCTATCGGCGCGAATATGACCGCCGCAATCTGATGATCCTCATTCCGGCGGCGGCGCTGGGCGTCGCCATCGGCTGGGCTACCGCTTCGCTGGTCTCCGACCGGCTGGTGACCTTGCTGGTCGGCGTGATCGGTCTGAGCTTCTGCCTGAATTACTGGCTGCGCGGCCGCCATGCGGTGGCGCCACATCGGGCCGATATTCCACGCGGGATCTTCTGGGGCACGGTCTCCGGCTTCACCAGCTTCGTGAGTCATGCCGGCGCGCCACCCTATCAGATGTATGTCCTGCCGCAGCGCCTCGACAAGATGATCTATGCCGGCACCACGACAATCCTCTTCGCCGTCGTCAATGCGACGAAACTCGTGCCCTATTGGGCGCTGGGCCAGCTCTCATTCGCCAACCTCAAGACCGTCGCGGTGCTTTTTCCCTTCGCCATCGCCGCCACCTTCGCCGGTGTGAAGCTGACCCGCATCGTCCCGCAGGAGCTCTTCTACCGCCTGGTGATCGGCGCCTTGTTGCTCATTTCGCTGAAGCTGGTCTCCGACGCGGCGCTTGGCTAGGCGACATTCATTGCGGCAGGCCGGCGCGGATCAGCGCCTCGCGGTGATGCGCCGCATCTTCCGTGCGTTTGTAGTGCAGGGTCGCGAGATAGGCCTCCACCGCCAAGCTCGCATCGAGGGCAAGCGCCTGCCGCCGGTACGAGTCGGCCGCCGCCGGGTCACCCGCCATCGCGGCCGCCGCCGCGAGGAATGCAAGGTGGAACTGATCGGGCTTGCTGATGTGCCGGAACGACTCGATCGCTTCCGGATATCTGCGGGCCACGAAATAGGCGCGGCCCAGATGGTTCCAAAACCGTTCCGGATGATGCGGATTGAGCCGCATTGCCTTGTGGATCCACTCGACGCCTTCCTCGGGCTTTCCGACCCAGGTCAGATACTCGCCCTGCTGCACGACGATCAGGTCGTTGTTGGGATTGAGGGCGAGGGCGCGCTCCTGGTGATAGCGCGCCGCCTCATGGTCGCCGCGACTGAGGCTGATGGCCGCCAGGATGCGATGCACGTCGCTGTCATTATCGTCGAGCGACAGGGCGGTTGCGAGTTCGGCGACGATGGTGTTCCAGGCGGTGTCGCGGTCGGGACACCAGTTGTATACCCATGACTGACCGACGATGCAGCCGCGCCATGCATGCGCATGGGCATACTTGGGATCGAGCTCGATGGCCTTTTCGATCATCCTCTGCGCCTCGGCATTGGCTTGGACGGTCGAGCGGTGGTGCAGAACCTTGGCGGTCAGCACATATTCATACGCGCGCATATTGCTGGTCGGGCTGCGCTGCACGCGCTCGACCGCGGCCGCCTCGACGCGGCCGGAAAGTGTCGCCACGATCGACGAGGTGACCTCGTCCTGCATGGCGAAGATATCGGCGAGTTCGCGGTCGTAGCGTTCGGCCCAGACATGCCGGTCGGTGCGCGCATCGATGAGCTGCACGGTGATGCGCACCCGGTTGGCGATCTTGCGCACGCTGCCCTCGACGACATACTGCACGCCGAACGCCTTGGCGACGTCCTGAACGTTGACCGCCTTGCCCTTGTAGACGAAGGTCGAGTTGCGCGAGATGACGAGCAGATCGCGGAAGCGCGAGAGCGCGGTGATGATGTCCTCGGTCAGTCCGTCGGCGAAGAACTCCTGGTCGGGGTCGCCGCTCATATTGGCGAAGGGCAGAACGGCGATCGAGGTCGCGCCGCCGTCGCCGAGCGCGGGTGCCGAGACCGGTGTTGCCTGCGCCTCGTCCAGCATGACGCGGTAGACCCTGAGCGGCCGCGAGATGTTCTTCAGCGGCTGCTCGCCCAGATCCTCGAAGGTGAGATCGAGCTTGTGCGCCAGTTCATCCCGCACCGCCTGGCTGACGGCGATGCCGCCGGCATCGGCGATCGTCTGCAGCCGCGCCGCGATGTTGACCCCGTCACCCAGCACGTCGCCATCCTCGACGATCACGTCGCCGAGATTGATGCCGATGCGGAAACGGATCTGCCTCTCCGGCTCGACATCGGCATTGCGCCTCGCCATGCGACGCTGGATCTCGACCGCGCATTCCACAGCGTCGGTGGCGGAGGCGAATTCGACCAGCATGCCGTCACCCGTCGTCTTGACGATCCGGCCGTTGGTCTTGGTGATGGCCGGATCGACGAGTTCCAGCCGGTGGGTCTTGAGTCGCGCCAGGGTTCCCGCTTCATCGAGCTCCACTAGTCGGCTGTAACCGACCATGTCGGCGGCGAGGATAGCCATCAGGCGGCGATGCACGGCGGGCTGCTGCTTCATCGGGGCATCCGTATTGAGCCCCAAGTATCCTCTCGCCCGCCGGCCGGGTCAACGCCGCCGCGGATTACATTGCCTTCAACCGCTTCACCGCATCGAGCGCGAAATAGGTGAGTATCCCGTCGGCGCCGGCGCGCTTGAACGCCATCAGGCTTTCCAGGATTACCTTGTCGGGATCGAGCCAGCCATTCTGGCAGGCCGCCATGATCATCGAGTATTCGCCAGACACCTGATAGGCGAAAGTCGGTACACGGAAGGTCTGCTTGATGCGCGCGACGATGTCGAGATAGGGCATGCCGGGCTTGACCATGATCATGTCGGCGCCTTCGGCGATATCGAGTGCCGCCTCGCGCAGCGCCTCGTCGCCATTGGCGGAATCCATCTGATAAGTGCGCTTGTCACCCTTGAGCGCGCCCGAGGAGCCGACCGCGTCGCGGAACGGACCATAGAAGCCGGAGGCATATTTGGCGCTGTACGCCATGATCTGCACATGGGTGAAGCCGCGCGCATCGAGGGCCTGGCGGATGGCGCCGACGCGGCCGTCCATCATGTCGGAGGGCGCGATGACATCGCAACCCGCTTCGGCCTGGACGAGGGACTGCCGGCACAGGATCTCGACGGTCGCGTCATTGACGATCGTGTCGTGGCGAAGCAGCCCGTCATGGCCATGGCTCGTATAGGGATCGAGGGCGACATCGCAGAGGACGCCAATTTCCGGCACCGCCTGCTTGATCGCCCGTACGGCCTTGCACACGAGATTTTCGGGGTTCAGCGCTTCGTCGCCATCTTCGCTGCGCAGGCGGGGCTCAGTGTAGGGAAACAGGGCGATGACCGGGATGCCGAGCGTCGCCGCCTCTTCAGCGGCCTTGACCGAGAGATCAACGGAGAGCCGCTCGACCTGCGGCATCGAGGGAACGGGAACGCGTGTACTCGTACCTTCGGTTACGAAGATCGGCCAGATGAAATCGCCAGGTGAGAGTGTGTTCTCGGCGACCAGGCGGCGCGACCAGGGAGTGCGCCGGTTGCGCCGCATACGGGTGCTGGGGAATTGGGCGTGGGACATGATGGCGCGCAAGATAGAGCATTGCGCAGAAAAGTGGACCCGGTTTTTCGCATCGGCGATGCGACAAAAAGAGGGAGCTTTGGCGTGCTAGCGGCACATCTTGAAGCGGCCCGGACGCAACTTCATCAGGTCGACATGAAAATGATCACCGTGATAGGGGTCGGCGCCGGGGCCCAGCACCGTATTGAAGTATTCGCAGGCGCTTTTGCGCAGGGCCTTTACGAAATTGCCCTTGGCCGACAGCCCGACCTTCTGAAGGAGGCCGCTCGACCCGCCGGCGACGGTGACCTGCGCTGTCTTGCTGAAATCGAACGCGGCGATATCGAGCGCATTGGCGCGCGCATGTTCGGAGAGCTTGCCGGTCTTGGCGTTGTTGCGCCGCCGACAGGCATAGGAAGAGGCGTTGCGGATGCCGATGATGCTCGCGCCCAACTGTTTCTTCGCCTGCGGTTGCACTGACTGAGTGAACCAGGAATTGAGCGCCGCGGCGAATTCGCAATTGACGGTGGCGGGCGGGTCGATGCGGATCTGCGCCACTTCGGCGATGGCGATGGGCGCCGGCGTGCCGCAACCATCGGGCTCGCCGATCGGCTCATCGGGGCGCCAGATCACGTCGAGGCCGGAAAGCATCTTCTCGCAGGCGGCCCGGGCGGCGAGCACCTCGGCTGTGGGCCAGTTGCCGGTGCTCTTGGGCCAACTCTGGCGGGGAAGGGCCTCGGCGGCGCTTTTCGGGGGCTTCGCGGGCTTGGCGCGCGGCAGGGGCGGGCTGGACAGGGCGGGCTCGAGGATAGCCTCGGCTGTGGGCGGCGTCGGCTTGGCGCGCGGTATCGGGGCCGTAGCACCAGCCGCCTCTGCCGTTAGGGCAAGCTGTAACCCCAGAACGATCAGACCGAGCCGGCGTCCCTGCAATTCGTTAACCAATGCCTGAACTCGTCCCCTGTCTTTGAATCGAATTAACCGATGCCCGTTAGCCTTTCCGTCGCAATTGAATAGGGCCTTTTCGAGGTCAGACGGATGCTGCGGCTCACCAAATTCCTCATCTTGCTGCCGGTTTTGACGCTCCCTCTCTGGGGCGCCGCGCCCGCGCTCAAGGCCGAGGTCGTGATGAGCCAGATCGAAGCACTGCGCCAGCTCGCCAAGAGCCGCGCCGCCGACGGCAAGTGCCGCATCCTGCCGGCCGGGGAGGCCGACGAACTCGCCGCCTACCTGGCCCGCGCCGAGATCGCCACCGCCGGGCGCGCCTCGGTCTCCGAGGTCCGTTCCGCCGTTTCGCTCGGCAAGGCTCTGGGCGGCGGCTCCGATTGCACAACCCATACCACGGACGAGGTGAGGGCCACGCTCGACGCCGCCCGTCAGGCGATGGCGAAGACAAAGCCGGTGCCGGAGGCTGAGGAAGATGAGTTCGTCGAGCCTCCCGTAATGCCGGAGCGGCGCGCCATTCCGGCGCCGCGGCCGCGCAATGCGACGCTCGCCGAATATGGTAGCCAGGCTTTCGCCTATTTTGTCGAGCGGCGCTGTGAGTTTCTCTCGCACCGCGACATCCGCGCCTTCTGGGCGGCGGTGGTGCGCGAGCACCGTGCAGCGCTCAGCGCCTATGGCCGTCGCGCGGTTGTTCGCACTGTGCAACGCGCCCAAGCCGATGCTGATGCGACGGAATGCGGCGCAAGCAGCCGCCAGATCGTGCGCGCTGAATACACCAAGCTGGCCGGCTACTAGTTCAATAAAGCTCCAAGGGGAGAGCGGGGAAGGTGGCGCGGGGTTCGTCTGAGGGGACGGGCTCCGCGCCCCGCCTTTCTGGGGATACGTAGTCGAAGGCTTTCCGGTTGCGCCCGCCCCGCGCACATCTTTGTGACCTCGACTTCTGCGTCCTCCCTCCTGATCGATCCGTTATCGGCGATGTGCGGGATGAAACCACACATCGGATCATCAGGAGAGCATCATGAAAAGCTTCAAATCGACATTCGCGGCTCTGGCGCTCGGCACGGCCGTTGCCGTCACTGGACTTGCCGGCGCGGATATGAGCGGCACTTTCTCGGCTGCCGTCGCGCGAGCGGCGCAGAACCAGGCCGCTGGCGACCTGCGCCTGACACTGAACGGCCTGTTGTCGGAGCATGTGACGCTCGCGGCCGCGGCGACCCAGGCCGCGCTGCGCGGGCGCAAGTCGGAATTCGAGGCCGCGGCGGCGGCCCTCGATATGAACTCGCAGGATATCGCCGGCGCCATCGGGTCGGTCTACGGCCAGGAGGCGGGCGAGGCCTTCCTGCCATTATGGCGCAAGCATATCGGTTTCTTCGTCGATTACACGATGGGCAAGGCCATCGGCTCGAAGAAGAAGCAGGACAAGGCGGTGAACGACCTCGTCCAATATGCCTCCGATTTCGGCGCCTTCCTCAATTCGGCGACGCCCGCACTGCCCAAGGACACGGTGGCCGATCTCGTGAAAATGCATGTCGTGAGCCTCAAGGAGGTGGTCGATGCGCAGGCGGCGCGTGACTACAAACTCGCTTTCGAGAAGACCCGCGCCGCGTCGCATCACATGCGGATGATCGCTGATCCGCTGGCCGACGCCATCGCCGCTCAGTTCCCCGACAAATTCGCGGCCAAGTGAAACCTTCAACCCTGACATGGCCGGAGCGACCTCCATCGCTCCGGCTTTCCGGAGAACCCCCATGTTCGTGAAGCTCGTACTCGCTGCTCTGATCTGCGGCGCATCGGTCGCTCCTGGGCTTGCCGGCGAGGCAGTCACAGTCGACGTCAAGCTCTTTCAGTTCAAGCCCAAGGAACTCGACGTGAGGAGGGGGGCGACCGTCACCTGGACCAATGGTGATGCCATCGAACATTCGGTCACCGCGGGTGAACCAGGCAAACCCTCCCCGGCATTCGATTCCGGCTTCTTCACCAAAGGCGAAAGCTTTGCCCACACCTTCGAAACGGCCGGCATCTTCACCTACTTCTGCAGGCGCCATCCCAATATGCGGGCAATTGTGAAGGTCGAATGAGTTTTCATGCGCGCCATTCTGAGGTAGTCTCGGGCGACGGAAAGGAGTTCTGCCGATGAAAAGCATCCTTCCACTGCTGGCCCTTGTGACCGTGGCCACTTTCGCAAGTCCCGTAGTCGCCTGTGAGCGACACCAGTCCCACGCCATGCTCAAGACCGCGGAGCAGGTTCCGCCCGCGCCGCCACCCCAGGTGGTGGTCGAGCCTGCGGCGCAGTCCGTCCCTGCTTCGGAAGACAAGGCGCTGACGACGATGAGTTCACCCATGGGCGCCGCCTACGAGGGCTGCAACCGGGCCCGAAAAGGCCAGACTGTTTACCTTACCCAATGACGAACATCCGAGACTAGGTGCAAATGGCTGTTAAGGCTGGGGAAAGTCTTTAACAAGACTCCATCAACTCTAATCGACAAAGCGGCAAAAGCGTCGAAATATAAGAACAAATTTACCCACCTTTTTGATCCGTTTTTAAGAGCCCAAGCCTAGTCTCGCGCATAAGGAGAACGGCCAAAAGAAGCCGTCTCCACTAACAAGGCTGAGGTGGTAAAATGCGTACTCAAACTGTGGGGGGCGTGCGCCCTGCCGGGCTGGAGCCCGGACGCGAGCAGATCAAGCATCGCTATCTGGAAGCTCTGACCCTGATCGAACGTCTGCATCGCAGGCTGCTGGATGTCATCAAGGATGATTTCGAGCGGGCCGGCGCTCCGGAGGTCAACCCGGTCCAGGCGCTGCTCCTGTTCAATATCGGCGATTCCGAGCTCACCGCGGGCGAATTGAAGACACGCGGGCACTACCAGGGCTCGAATGTCTCCTACAACCTCAAGAAGCTTGTCGAGGCGGGCTACGTCAATCACGAGCGCTCGAACTCGGACAAGCGCTCGGTAAGGGTGCGCCTGACGCCGAGAGGCCAGGCGATCCGCGAACGCGTCGACCAGCTCTATAACCGCCAGCTTCATTCGGTCGAAGAGGTCGTCGGCCTCTCCGTCGAGGAGTTCGAGCGCATCAATAAGGCGCTGACCCGCCTGGAGCGCTTCTGGACGGACCAGATCCTCTACCGGCTGTAATAGCCCGCGCCACGGAAACAGCCGCAAAAGCCGCACCGGGTCACCGGTGTGGCTTTTTTGCCATAGTCCGGGAGAATTTTCACCCTTTCCCAGTCACGCCCAATTTGACCTTTAGAAAGTCGACTGGCCCGGCGTCAATTCCCTTGATTCGTCTCGCGGTTTCGTGGTTTAGCGAACTGCGGGGGAGCCATGATCTTGGTTCCGGTCCCAGGGTGTGAGATGATGCGCTGGCGCATCGGGAAATAAACGACAGCAGAAGCAGAGCATGATGTCCGGAAATCGCCTCGGCAAACTGGTTTTCACCACTGTCCTCCTCGCCTCTTTCACGGCCATGACCCCGCTGACGGCCTATGCCGAGCGGGCTGATGGCAATTCCTGGTGGTCGCCCAAGAAGGCCCAGGACACAGGCGGTTCGCCCTCCTCGGGCGTGAGGGACAGCATCATGGCACCGTCGGCCACCAGCAATATTTCAGGCAGCAAGGCCGGTCAGGCGGTCACCAAGACGGAGGTTTTCGCCGACAAGAGCGTCGCGCCGATGGTGTCGATCAACAGCGCCGGCGCCATGGCCAATGCCGTTTCTCGCTATGAGGCGATCGCCGCCCAGGGCGGCTGGGGCACGCTCTCGGGCAAGAAGCTGAGCAAAGGCGATGACGGTGCCGCCGTTGTGGCCCTGAAGCACCGGCTCATCGCCGAAGGCTATCTCGGTGCCGATGCACTGTCGGGCGAAACCGCCCAGTGGTTCACCGCCGGAGTCGAAAAGGCGCTGGCGGAGTTCCAGGCCAATAACGGCCTCGCCGTCACCGGCAAGACCGATAAGCCTACCGTCAGCACGCTCAACATCCCGGTCTCGCAACGCCTCGCCACCATGCGCGCCAATCTCCCGCGCCTGCATGAATATTCGAAGGGCCTCGCCGACCGCTACATCATCGTCAACGTGCCCGCGCTCCAGCTCGAGGCCGTGAACTTCAATACCGTCTTCTCGCGCCACAACGTCATCGCCGGCAGCCCGAAGCGGCCGACCCCCGTCACCATCACGCAAGTGTCGGACATCAATTTTAATCCCTATTGGAACGTGCCGGTGTCGATCGTCGAGCGCGATCTCCTGCCGCGTATTCGCAGAAATGGGGTGAGCGTCTTCCGCGACATGGACATGCGCATCTACGACGGCTGGAATGGGCCGGAAGTCGATCCGCGCACCGTCGACTGGGACTATGTCGCCGCCAACCGCTATTTCTTCCGCCAGGATCCGGGCGAGGAGAATTCAATGGCTTCGGTCAAGATCAACTTCCCGAGCCCCTTCGGTATCTATCTGCACGACACGCCGACCAAGAGCCTGTTCACCACCGGGGCGCGCTATCTGAGCTCGGGCTGCGTGCGCGTCGATCAGGTTTCAGTGCTCATCAACTGGATCCTCAACGGCCAGGACGGGTGGAACCCTCAGCGTATCGAGGCATTCAAGCAAAGCAAGGAGCGCATGGACGTGAAGGTGACGAATGCGCCACAGCTGCGCACCGTCTATCTCACCTCCTGGGTCAATGGCGCGGGCCAGGTGAATTTCCGGCCCGATGTCTATGATCTCGACGACACCGGCTTCGTCGTCGGCCAGCCCCTGGCGCCTGGCGAGCTCAGCGACGACGGCAAGCGCTATGTGCTGAAGGCGCAGGTCTACCAGGTCGAGGAAGTGCCCGATCAGCCGGAATCCTTCAGCTTCTTCAATTCGCGCCGCAAGCCCAAGGTCGAAAAGGTCTCGTCGAGCAGCAACGATCAGCCCTTCGGCTTTTTCAACATGCGCCGCAAGACGACGGATAGCGGCACGACGAGCGGCTTGTTGTCAAACACCAAGGCGAAGCCCAAGAAGGTCGTGGCCGCCGATAACGAAGACGACGTGCTGTTCAACTTCAACAAGCCGGGCTCCAGCAAGACGAAGAAGGCCGCGGCGAAGAAGACCCCAGACAAAAAGAAGCTCCAGCAGGCCTCGATAACCGGCGCCGGCAAGAAGAAGCCGGTCGTCGCAAACAGCAAGGCGAAAAAAGTCGAGCAGGCGGCCGCGCCGGCCAAGAAGGCGGCGCCCGCCGCCACGACCGCGCCGGTCATCAAGAAAAAGAAGGTCGAGGAAGCCACCACCGGTCAGCCGGCGCCGTAGCCGGCCGCTCGAGTCGCGAGGCGGCGCATGAAGGCCCGGTGCGGGCGGGATCGCGGGAGTTGCCTCAAGGGGAACCACCTGCGGCGCATCTGCGCATGCGGCTTTTCGTCAATGGCTTAGAGCCCGGCTTTCGGGCGTAATGGCACCATCATGACGAACACATTTGATTACTCCGGAGCTTTCGCGGCAGCCGTTGGCAAAGTACGCCAGGAGGGCCGCTATCGTGAGTTCGCCGACATCGGCCGTATCCGTGGCCGCTTCCCGCGCGCTCTCTATCGTGGTCCCGATGGCGAGCGTGAGGTCACTGTCTGGTGCTCCAACGACTATCTCGGCATGGGCCAGCATCCCAAGGTGCTCGCCGCCATGCATGAGGCGTTGGACGAGATCGGCGCCGGCTCGGGCGGCACGCGCAACATCTCCGGCACCAACAACCACCACGTCCTGCTTGAGGCCGAGCTTGCCGATCTGCATGGCACGGAAGCAGCGCTCCTGTTCAATTCAGGCTATATGGCCAATGAGGCGGCGCTGTCGACGATCGGCCGGCTGCTGCCTGGTTGCGTCATCCTTTCGGACGAGCTCAACCACGCCTCGATGATCGAGGGAATCAGGCATGGCCGCTGCGATAAGATCATCTGGCGCCACAACGATCTGAAGGACCTCGAGGCGAAGCTCAAGTCGCTCGATCCCGGCCGTCCCAAGGTAATCGCCTTCGAATCGGTCTATTCGATGGACGGCGACATAGCCCCGATCGCCGAGATCTGCGATCTCGCCCGGCGCTATGGCGCACTGACCTATCTCGATGAGGTTCACGCCGTCGGCATGTATGGGCCGAGAGGCGGCGGCGTCGCCGAGCGCGACGGTGTGCTTGATCGCGTCGACATCTACGAGGGCACGCTCGCCAAGGCCTTCGGCGTCATGGGTGGCTATGTGGCGGCCTCGACCATGCTGATCGACGCCATCCGCTCGACGGCGGCGGGGTTTATTTTCACCACCTCGCTGGCGCCGGTGCTCGCCGCCGGCATAGTCGCGAGCGTACGGCATCTGAAGGAAAGCAGCGAGGAGCGCGCCCTTCAGCACAAGCACGCGGATCTCCTGAAACACGAGCTGGCAAGAGTCGGTCTGCCCGTGATCATGTCGCCGAGCCATATCGTGCCGGTCATCGTCGGCGATCCGGTCCGCTGCAAGGAGCTCACCGACCGGCTTCTCGCCCAGTTCAACATCTATGTTCAGCCGATCAACTATCCGACCGTGCCGAAGGGCAGCGAACGAATCCGGCTGACGCCCGGCCCGCTGCATGGCGAGCTCGAAATCGCCCGTCTCGTTTCGGCGCTCGACCAGCTCTGGACGTCGATGACGCTGAAGCGGGCCGCCTGACAAAAGAGGTCGAGCGACCTATGACGATCCTCGTGACGGGCAGCGCCGGGCATCTCGGTGAGGCCCTCATGCGGACTTTCGGTGCGCAGGGAGAGGCGGCGCGAGGTATCGACATCAAGCCGTCGCCCTTCACCGATTGCGTCGGATCCATCGCCGACCGGGCCTTCATCCGACAATGCATGGCGGGAGTGCGGACTGTCATGCATGCGGCGACCTTGCACAAGCCGCATATCGCTACCCATTCCTACCAGGATTTCCTCGACACCAACCTCACCGGCACGCTGGTTCTATTGGAGGAGGCGATGAGCGTCGGGGTCGAGGCTTTCGTCTTGACCAGCACGACGAGCGCCTTTGGCGCCGCCCTGATCCCTGCCGAGGGAGGGCCGGCGATCTGGGTGACCGAGGATCTCACGCCCATCCCCAGGAACATCTATGGCGTCAGCAAGATCGCTGCCGAGGGCCTGTGCGGGCTCTTCGCGCGAAGGCACGGGCTTCCGGTTATTGTGCTCAAGACCTCGCGCTTTTTTCCGGAAGTCGATGACGACACGGCGATGCGGGGGCGCTATGAGCCGGCCAATACCCAGGCCAACGAGTTGCTTAACCGGCGCGCCGACATCGCCGATATCGTCGATGCCCATCTTCTGGCCGCCGCGAAGGCGAAGTCGATCGGCTTCGGGCGCTTCATCATTTCGGCGACGACGCCCTTCTGCCGCGACGACCTCGAGACGTTGCGCGTCGACGCCCCGGCTGTCGTTCATCGGCTGTACCCCGATTGCGCGGCGCTCTTCGCCGCCCGCGGCTGGCGGCTTTTCCCTGCGATTGACCGGGTCTATGTGAACCGACGCGCGGTGACGGAGCTGGGCTGGCGGCCGAAACATGATTTCCACCATGTGCTCGATTGCCTCGCCAAGGGGTGCGATTTCCGCAGCCCGCTGGCCGGCGCGGTCGGCAGCAAAGGCTATCACGACCGGACCTTCGCCGAGGGGCCTTATCCAGTGGCGTAAACCGATTGTCGCATGCCGGTCTAACTCTGGACCCTGGGCGGGATTCCGCCTATGTCGCTCGTCTGCGTGGACGAAAAGGAGGGGATCATGGCCCGTAAGGTTGCTAAGAAGATCAAGCCGGCTAAGAAGAAGGTTCAGCCACGCAAGGCCGCGAAAGCCGCAAGGCCCGCGAGGAAGCCCGCCAAGCCCGCCAAGAAGGTCGCCAAGCCGAAAGTCACCGTAGGCGGCTTCTTCAGCGCGGGTCTCGCTCAGGCCGACAAGGCGGTGGCCGCCTCGATCAAGCGCGAGCTCGGCCGCCAGCAGAATGAGATTGAGCTCATCGCGTCGGAGAATATCGTCTCGCGCGCCGTGCTCGAGGCACAAGGCTCCGTCAATACCAACAAATATGCCGAGGGCTATCCGGGCCGGCGCTATTATGGCGGTTGCCAATATGTCGACGAGGTCGAGACCCTCGCCATAGAGCGCGCCAAGAAGCTGTTCAATTGCGGATTCGCCAATGTGCAGCCGCATTCGGGCGCCCAGGCGAACCAGGCCGTCTTCTTCGCCTGCATGCAGCCTGGCGACACCTATATGGGCCTCGATCTGAGAGCCGGCGGCCACCTGACCCATGGCGCTCCGGTCAACCAGTCCGGCAAGTGGTTCAATGTCGTGCCATATCGCGTGCGCCAGGACGACCAGCGCATCGATTATGATTTCGTCGCCGAGTTGGCCGAACAGAACAAACCGAAGCTCATCCTCGCCGGCGGTTCCGCCTATCCGCGCTTCATCGACTTCGCCAGGTTCCGCCAGATCGCCGATTCGGTCGGTGCCGTCTTCATGGTCGACATGGCCCATATCGCCGGCCTCGTCGCCGGTGGCGTCCATCCCAATCCGCTCGATCACGCCCATGTCGTGACCACCACCACACACAAGACCCTGCGCGGCCCGCGTGGCGGCATGGTGCTCACCAATGGCGAGGAAATGGCCAAGAAGATCAATTCCTCGGTCTTTCCGGGCCTTCAGGGCGGGCCCCTGATGCATGTCATCGCCGCCAAGGCAGTGGCCTTCGGCGAGGCGCTGCAGCCGTCCTTCAAGAAATACGCGGCTCAGGTCGTCGCCAATGCCAAGACCCTCAGCGACAGCATGATCGCGGGCGGCTGCGACATCGTCTCGGGCGGCACCGACACCCATCTGATGCTGGTCGATCTGCGCAAGAAAGGTCTCACCGGCAAGGCGGCGGAGGCGGCTTTGGGCCGCGCCTGGATCACCTGCAACAAGAACGGTATCCCCTTCGATCCGGAGAAGCCGATGGTGACCTCGGGGATCCGTCTGGGCACTCCCGCCGGCACCACCCGGGGCTTCGGCATCAAGGAATTCAAGGAGGTCGGCGCTCTCATCACCGAAGTCCTCGACGGGCTTGCGAAGAACGGCGAAGAGGGCAATGCTAAGGTCGAGACGGCCGTTCGCAAGAAGGCCGCTCAGCTGACCAGACGATTCCCGATCTACTCCTGACCCCAAGGCTCCATGCGCTGTCCCTTTTGCAACAATGAAGAGACGCAGGTGAAGGACAGCCGTCCGAGCGAGGACGGGACAGCCATTCGCCGCCGCCGCTATTGTCCCGATTGCGGCGGCCGCTTCACCACTTTCGAACGCGTGCAGCTGCGCGAGCTCACCGTCGTCAAGCGCTCCGGCCGCCGCGTGCCGTTCGACCGGGACAAGCTGATGCGCTCGGTGCAGATCGCGTTGCGCAAGCGCCCGGTGGATCCCGAGCGCGTCGAGCGCATGGTCTCAGGCATCGTGCGCCAGCTCGAAAGCCTGGGCGAAAGCGACATCAAGTCCGAGACGGTCGGCAAGCTCATCATGGAGGCGCTGAAGGTCCTGGACGACGTCGCCTATGTGCGCTTCGCCTCGGTCTACAAGAACTTCCGCGAGGCCAAGGATTTCGAGGAGCTGCTCGGCGAATTGTCGGGCGAAGAGGGCGAGGTCGGCCCGCAGCGGGACTGAATCATGTCCGCCGATCTCGATTTCCACCGCGCCGGTCCCGATGATGCGGCGATGGTGCGCGAGCTCACCCGCAAGGCCTATATGAAATGGTGCGCCGTGATCGGCCGCGAGCCTTTGCCGATGACCGCCGACTACGGCCATGCGGTGCGCCACCATGTGATCGACCTCGCTTTCCGGGACGGCCGGCTTGTCGGCCTGGTCGAAATGATCCCGCGCGCCGACGATCTCCTGATCGAGAATGTCTGCGTCGATCCAGACGAGCAGGGGGGCGGCATCGGCCACAGGCTCGTCGCCCATGCGGAAATGGAAACGCGCCGGCGCGGCCATCGGGTAATCCGGCTCTATACCAACAAGCTCTTCGCCGCCAATCTCAGCTTCTATGAGGCCCAGGGCTATGCGATCGAGCGCGAGGAGGCCTTCAAAGGCGGCATCCTCGTCCATTTCCGCAAGAGCCTCGCATGAGCGCCGAACCTGCTTTCATGACACGCGCCGCCAGGCTCGGCCACCGGGCGCTCGGAACGACCGCCGAGAACCCGCCAGTGGGCTGCGTCATCGTGAAGGACGGCATCATCGTCGGCCTGGGCTGGACGCGGGCCGCCGGTCGGCCACATGCCGAGACGGAGGCGCTGCGCATGGCGGGCGACGCGGCCAGAGGCGCCACCGCCTATGTGACGCTCGAACCTTGCGCCCATCACGGCCGCACCCCGCCCTGTGCCGAGGCCCTGGTGAAAGCGGGCATCGCCCGGGTGGTGGTGGCGGCGGAGGATCCGGATCCGCGCGTCTCAGGCGGCGGTCTTGCCATGCTCCGCCGGGCCGGCGTCGTGGTGGAAACGGGGCTCGGGCGCGAAGAGGTGGAAGCGGATCTTGCCGGTTTCCTGACTCGGATTGTCAGGAAACGTCCCTATGTACTTCTGAAACTTGCGCTTTCTGCTGATGGAAAGATCGCCGAGGCCCCCGGCAGGCGCACTGCGATCACCGGCCCCGAGGTCAAGGCGCGCACCCATCTCCTGCGGGCCCAAGCCGATGCCATCCTAGTGGGTTTGGGAACGGTGCTCGCCGATGATCCCGATCTGACCTGCCGCTTGCCGGGGCTCGAAAACCGTTCGCCCGTCCGGGTGGTCGCTGATTCCCGGGGAGCCATCCCCCGAAAGGCTCGTCTGGTCAGAACGGCGGGTAAGGTGCCCCTGTGGCTACTGTCGTTGGCTGGAGTGTCGGCGCCGGAGGGTGTTGAAACCCTTGCCTGTGCGCCCGGCGCCGCCGGTGGAGTGGATCTCGCCGATGGACTGGCGAAGCTTGCTTCCCGGGGCATCAACCGGGTGCTGGCGGAGGGGGGCGCCAAACTTGCGCGTGGGCTGATCGAGGCCGGGCTCGTGGACGAATTGCAGCTCTTCCGCGCCCCGAGGGTAGTGGGCCCGCAAGGGGTGGACGGCTTTGCCGGTTTGCCCGTCGCGCAAGTCATGGCAGGGTTCCGTCCCGGCGCTGAGGAAAGGCTTGGGGATGACCGTTTGAGCGTCTATGTACGCAATCCCCGCTCCCCCAACGGGGGAGAGGGTTAGGGTGAGGGGGAACCGGCGGAACCTGTCTTGTGAGACCGAGCAAGCCTGACCGCTGGTTCCCCCTCACCCTCCCGATGCTGCGCATCGGGTCCCTCCCTCTCCCCCGTTGGGGGCGAGGGTAATTATCTGGAGCCTTCATGTTCACCGGCATTGTCACCGATATGGGCGAGGTCATCGCCATAGAGCAGCGCGGCGATACGCGCCTCACCATCGCCACCGCCTATGATCCCGACACGATCGCCATCGGCGCCTCGATTGCGTGCTCCGGCTGCTGCCTGACTGCGGTGGAGACCGGCCGACTCCAGGACGGGCGGGGCTTCTTCGCCGTCGACGCCTCGGCGGAGACGCTCGCCCGGACGACGCTGGGCAACTGGAAACTCGGCACGCGGATCAATCTCGAGCGCCCGCTCAAGATGGGCGACGAATTGGGCGGTCATGTCGTCTCGGGCCATGTCGATGACGTGGGGGAGATCGTTTCGATCGCCCCTGAAGGGGATTCGCTGCGCTTCCGTTTCCGCGTCTCAGCCGAGATCGCGCGTTTTATCGCGCCGAAGGGCTCGGTCTCCCTCGACGGCACGTCTCTAACGGTAAACGAAGTGGACGGCGACGAATTCGGCGTCAATATCATTCCGCACACCCAGGCCGTGACCACCTGGGGAAAGGCCCAGGCCGGCGACCGGGTCAATGTTGAAATCGACATGCTGGCGCGCTATGTCGCCCGTCTTTCGGAGACGAGATTGTGAAACGCGACAAGACCACGGCGGCAGCCATCAAGACCAAGGCGCATCTCCTCATCGTCGAGGCGCGCTTCTACGCGGATATATGCGATGAGCTCGCCAAGGGTGCCATCGCGGCCATCGAGAAGGCCGGCGGCAGCTGGGAGCGCGTCGATGTGCCGGGTGCGCTCGAGATTCCGGGCGCCGTCGCTACCGCCGCCAAGACCAAGCGTTTCGATGGATTCGTGGCGCTGGGCTGCGTGCTGCGCGGCGAGACCTCGCATTACGACATCGTCGCCAATGAATCGGCCCGCGGCCTTATGGATCTCACCATGACCGGGCTCGCCATCGGCAACGGGATCCTTACCTGCGAGAACGAAATTCAGGCCTGGGCGCGTGCCCGGGTCACCGAGATGGACAAGGGAGGAGGGGCCGCCGATGCGGCGCTCGCCATGATCCGCTTCGCCCGCTCCATCAAGAAGAGGCAGCGCAGATCTTGACGACTCCCCGCCGTAAGCCGCCTGTGGCGCGCTCCGCCGCGCGCCTGGGCGCTGTCCAGGCCCTGTATCAGATGGATCTCGCCGGCACCGATGTCGACGAGGTGCTGGCGCAGTTCTCCGCCCGCGCCACCGGTGATGCCTTCGAGGAGGGCCAGTGCGGCCCCGCTGACTTCCCCTTCCTGAAGGAGATCGTCGACGGCGTCGTGCGCGAGCAGCGCACCATCGACCCCGCTCTCAACCGGCTCCTCGACACGGGCTGGCCTCTGCCCCGACTCGACGCCACCTTGCGCGCCATACTGCGCGCCGCGGCTTACGAGATCATGTTCATGGAAAACGTGCCTGCGCGCGTCGCCATCACGGAGTATCTGGATGTGGCGCATGCCTTCTTCGCCGAGCAGGAGCCGAAGCTCCTCAATGGCGTATTGAACACCCTGGCCCGCCAGCGTCGCCCGGAAGAGTTCTGATCCTTCACATCTGATGCCGTTGCATTTCGCCTTGACTCATTTGACGTCGAGGCGCAGGAGCAGTGTCGCGTCGGCGCATGAGCGTCGCCGCATCTCAAAGCATAGGAACAATGGACAATCACCCTAGATGCGGCCGGTCTCGCGGACCGGTCCTGATAGACGATGAAATGGTTTCCGGCGTCTCGGCCGGGCCGGCGGTGATGGGTTAGGAGCCCGGTCCGCTTGCCTCCCGGGCTGTCGCACACCGGGAAAGGCAAGCCCATGAGTAGCAAGCTCTGTCTCTGATTTGGCGTGGCGCGCCCGCTTTTGCGGGTCCGTTCGCGTTCACCTGTTCCGCGGCATCCGCGGGACGGCTTAGTGACCCATGAAGACAACGGAGATATGCGATGACCCAGCCCTTGAAAAGGAAGGCGTCGAATCTCGAGCGCGAAGTGATCAACGCCGTGATGATCCTGTACGCGCTCATCACGATCGCCATGCTTGCGATCCACTATCTGCAGCCGGCCGGCCGGGCGGCAGGAACGTCCTCGACCTCGCCCGCGCATCAGAGCCCGCGCAGCCCCGAAATTCCGCCTGTGCAGGCGCAATGAGCCGGAGACAGCCCATGAACAGCAACACCGTCGCCAAACTGTCATCGCCCCCGATGCTCGAAGAGATCTGGATCCGCGTCGATGCCGAGAACAAGGCCGAGGTCGCGCGTGTCGCCGCCAAGTACAGGCTCGAGTTCCCGGCGAGCGCCGAAGGCGTCTTCGAGGACCAGGATTCGGTCTGCCTCAACATCACCCATATGATGCCGCAGGGGCAGGAATTCCGCCGCGAGACGATCGTCATCGCCGTCAGCGACAAGGTCGTCGTGACCCTCGAGCCGAAGGGGCATTTCGCGCCTTTCGACAAAGCGCTGGCGCGCTTCAAGCGTCATCCGGGCCTTGTCCAGTCGTCCTATTCGATCATGCGCACATTGCTCCAGGCCATGAACGACGCCGCCGCGGAGACGATCGAGATGATCAGCCAGGCGCTCGAAGCTATGAATGACCAGATCGGGGTGATCACCAGCGGCCTCGATTCGTCGGGCCGCGAGATCGGAGTGAGCGACATCAGCGACACGATGATCGAGCTCAACGAAAAGGAGGAGCTCATCTCGCGCTGTCTCGAATGCCAGCTCTCGCTCGCCCGCGCCGCGCGTTATCTGCGCATGGAGATCAATGGCAGCGACAGCGAGCTCAAGAATATGGTCGAGACGCTCCTGTCCGACATCGACGGCGTCAAGCAGCATGCGAGCTTCGAACATGAGAAGGTGCGCTATCTGCAGCAGTCGGTGATGACCTCTCTGAACGTCAAGCAGAACCAGATCGTCAAGGTCTTCACCATCATCACCGCTGTGTTCCTGCCACCGACACTGGTCGCAACTTTCTACGGCATGAACTTCGCCGTCATGCCTGAATTGACCTGGGAACATGGCTTCACCGCGACCATCATCCAGACGTTGCTCGCCGCTCTTCTGCCCCTGCTTTACATCAAGAAAAAGGGGTGGCTGCGCTGACACAGCGGCCGGTAATTTTGCAAATTGGGAAAGAGGAGCGGGCCTTGTCGCTCGCTTCTCTTCATGTCACACCGGACACCTAGAGCAAGGGATGCGCGCTAGCGCGGGATGCACGAAAGCCATGAGCACAGCCGAGATCGCAGTCCAGTTCGATGACAGTCGGGCGAGACGTAATGCTATGGTGCTGGCGATCGGCCAAGCGCTCTATGGCTCGGCCACCGTGATCATGTTCACGACGGCGGGCCTCATCGGCGTGCAGATCGCGCCATCCAAGGCCTGGGCCACCTTGCCGATCTCGGCATTCGTCATCGGCACGGCGCTCTCGACCATCCCGGCCGCAATGCTGATGCGCCATCGGCCGGCGGCCGGGTTTCATGCTCGGCGCCTTCGCCGGTACGGTCGGCGCGCTGATTGGCGTCTATGCGATCTACACGCGCAATTTCCCGCTCTTCATCCTGGCGACCGTGCTGCAGGGCGTCTATCAGGCATTTGCGCAGCATTCGCGCTTTGCCGCCGCCGATATGGCGAGCCCGTCCTTCCGCCCCAAGGCGATATCCTGGGTGATGACGGGCGGCGTCGCGGCAGGCCTTCTCGGCACCTCGCTGGTGATGTTCACCACCGATCTTCTGGCGCCGGTGACCTTCGCCGGCAGCTATGCGGCGATGGCGGTCATTTGCACACTGGCGATCGGTGTCCTGGCCTTCGTCGACATTCCGCGAAAGGAAGAGACAACGGTGGCGGGGGAGGCGCGCCCGCTCGCCACAATATTCAAACAGCCACGTTTCATCGTCGCGGTGGTCGCCGCCACCTTGAGCTACGGCATGATGAATCTGGTGATGACCGCGGCCCCCATCGCCATGATCGATTGCGGCTTCTCCACCACCACGGCGGCCTGGGCCATTCAGTGGCACGTGTTGGCGATGTTCGTGCCGAGCTTCTTCACGGGCCAGATCATCGCCCGCGTAGGTGCCGAGCGGGTCTGCGCCGCCGGACTTCTGCTTCTGGCGGGTGCGGCGACGGCGGGGCTGCTCGGCATCAGCTTCGGTAATTTCGCCGTGAACCTCATTCTGTTGGGGCTCGGCTGGAACTTCGGCTTTATCGGCGGCACCACGCTGCTCACCGAATGCTACCGCCCGGCCGAGCGTGAGCGCGTGCAGGGCCTCAACGACTTCATCGTCTTCGGCACCGTCGCCATCGCCTCTCTCACCTCAGGCAAGCTCCTCGACTTGTTCGGCTGGTCGAGCGTCAATATCGCCGTCTTTCCGACCGTGGCGGTGGCGCTCAGCCTGATCCTGTGGATCATGCTGAGGCGCCGGAAGGCGAGGACGGCTTAAGGTTGCGGCGTAACGGCCGGCGCCGGGAAGTTCGCCAGCTCATTGACGGTCTTGGTCCGCCATTCCTTGAGGGCGGTGATGAAGACTGTCGCATCGTCGCCGTAAGCACGCCGACTTATGGCGTAGAGCACGATGCCGGGCTTCTCGCCCTTATGCGGCGAGTAGCGATAGCCGTTCCATTCGATGATCAGCTTGCCGTCCTGGCCGGTAGCGCTGATCAGGAAATCAAGGATCACATCCCCGCTCGCCTCGTTGACGATCGCATCATAGAAGACGAGGGGATCGCTGGCCTTGCGCTTGTCGAGTGTGGCGATCTGCGCACCCGCCGCATCCTTCGGCGTAATACCCGAGGTGAGAGCCTCGAGGATGAACATATGGGTATAGCGCTCCGACGACTGCCCGGCCGGGAGATACTCCTGCTTGAAGTAGTCGGCCGACGGATGCGATGTCCAGGCGAGCGTATAGTCCTGGCCCTCGAAGGAAATCGGGCCCGGCACGCCGAGCCTTTCGGTCTTATCGTCGCCTTGGGCGAAGGCGGGCACTGCGCAAAAAATGACGACGGCGAGCGCGCGCAGCAACGGACCTATGATCATGAAGCCTCCGGCAATTATTGTTGATCCGGGCTTCTGGCACGGTCGGGCGGCAATTGAAAGGCCGTATCAACTCATCCGGGCACTGAGGAGCGAGCCCAGCCCTCAGGAGACCACGATCCCGCCGCAATCCGGCTGACTTCAAGGTTCATGCTGCATTCAGCTTGGGGCAAGCATGTTTGTGAGTAAAGACGGGACGCGCGACATGACGGATCGTGCCTTGAGCCAGGTTCCAGGCTACTGGGACATGGCGCTTTTCGAAGCGAAGGCGACAGCCTTCAGAATGAAGCGCAAGGCGCGCGATGCTCTGGGGCGCAGCTCTGTTCCTCGCCACGGCAAAGGCGCGACGCTTGGTGCGGCTCCCGTTCTGGCCCGCATATCCTCTCCGCTCTGGCACCACCTCGAGGGTGAGAAGGATAGGGCACTCACCCTTGGCAAGATCCACAACCTGCGCCGCGCCATCCGCCATCTCGACGGCGTCGAAGTGCCGGCCGGCGCCCTTGTCAGCTTCTGGCGCCAGGTCGGGAGGACCACCAGGCGGCGGGGCTTCGTGCCGGGCCGCGAATTGCGTGAAGGCTGTCTCATCGCCAGTGTCGGCGGCGGGCTGTGCCAGCTTTCGAACGCCCTCCACGAGGCAGCCCTCGATGCCGGCTTCGACGTCGTCGAGCGTCATGCCCACAGCTTCGTCGTGCCGGGTTCGCGCGCGGCGTTCGGACGCGACGCCACCGTCTTCTGGAACTATGTCGATCTGCGCTTCCGTTCGCCGCGCCCCTTCCGCATCGAGGCGGCCTTGCGCCGCGGCGCGCTCGAGATCGTTCTGCGCGGGCCGGGAGCCGTTGTTGCGCTCAAGGACGGCGATCTGCGCGAGGACGAGCGCTCTGCTGCCAATGACTGCACCAGCTGCGGCGAGACCGATTGCCGACGCCACGATCCCGAACAGCCACTGTCTCGCGATGATCGGGGACCGAAGGCTTGGCTCGTCGATGCGTGCTGGCCGGAATTCTCCATCCTGTTCGCGGCCACGGCCCAGGCCGAGGACACTCTTCTACTGCCGCAGCGCCTGCGCGAGAGTGAACGCCATAGCTGGCCGCGCCATGTGGTGACAAGCGAGAGCTGCGCGACTCTGGTGGCCCTGCGTCGCGCTCTGGCGCTGCGCCACGCGCCGCGCCAGGGCCGCAGCTTGCAGGATATGCTGCTGCGCTATGACGAGGCGCTCGCTCGTCACTATGCGAGAAGGCTTTCGCCTCTGCATGAGCATCTGGTAATTTCGCAGAATCTCCTGCCGCATCTGTGGCGGCTCGGCGAGCTGCAGGGGCGCAGCTTCGATGTGCTGATGGTGCGACATCCGATGGTCGAGCTCGAGGCCAAGCTCGATGCCGCCAAGGCGCGCTATCCGATGAGCCCGACGCTGGGCGATTTCCGAGCCCCCGACGAAATCGTCGCGGCCGAGAGCGCCGCGCTGGCGCATGCACGCGTACTTTATACGCCACACAGCGGCATCGCCGCGGGCGATCCCGCGCGCACCCAACGCCTCGACTGGATCATGCCTGCGCCGCGCCGCCGGATCGGCCGTGGCGGCAAGTCCATCCTCTTTCCGGCCTCAGCACTCGCCCGCAAAGGCGCCTATGCCCTGCGCGAGGCGGTCCGGGGCCTCGATCTCGACATCGTTGTCACCGGAAGGGCATCCGAGCAGGAGGGCGATTTCTGGGGCAAGGTCAGGACACGCGGGCTTGATGGCGCGGATTGGCCAAGCCAGATCGCCGCTGTCGTCCTGCCGGCCCTTGTCGAGCATGAGCCTCGGGCGCTGCTCAAGGCGCTGAGCCATGGCTTGCCCGTCATCGCCACACCGGAATGTGGATTGGGCGGGGCGGCAGGCGTACTGGAAGTGCCGAGTTCTGATACCGAAGGCCTCAGGCAGCAGTTAGTTCCTTTGTTGGGGTAGGGGGCATTTCCCAAGCGCCCGCCGAAACTGTGACAATAGCGCCACAGATCCAGGAAATACGTCGAATTTTATTGAAATTCGCTTGAAGAAAAACCGACGTCAGGGCTCTATGACGGGCGTTACGAATGGTAAGCTAGGGACGGCGGATGAAGACAATATTGCGCGGGGCCGCGGCTCTCGCGGCGTTGGCTGCTTTTTCAGGTGTGCATGGCACGGCGAAGGCGGCCGATGTGACTTATTCCGAGCCTGTCTATAGCTGGTCGGGCATCTATGTCGGCGGCTATGTCGGCGCCGGCGCCACGGTAGCGCGGGCCGAGGCGGATGCCGAGATTCCTCAGGTCTTTAGCTTCGACGCGGATTTCAAAGGTATTGGTGGCGAAGGTCTCCTGGCCGGCGGCCTCATCGGGTATAACTGGCAGGTCTCTGAGCAATTCGTGCTGGGCGTCCAGGGTGATCTCGGCTGGACCGATCTGGAGGCCAAGCTGGAACTGGGCGACGCCGAAGCCAAAGCGGGTCCTGATTTCATCGCCAACGCCTCGCTGCGTGCCGGCTATCTGGTAACGCCGGAGACGCTCTTCTACCTCATCGGCGGCTATAGCTACGCCGAGTACAAGCTCGATCTCGATGGCGGCGATGACTTCGATCAGGACTATGACGGTTTTCATGTCGGCACTGGCATGGAAACGCGATTGACCGACCGCCTGACCGCCCGCATTGAATATCGCTACACCAAGTTTGGTGGCGAGGACTGGGATACCGACGGCTTCCTCGAGATCACGCCGTCCGTCCACACTGGAACGCTCGGCATCGCCTACAATCTGTTCCCGACAGCGGGGGATGGGCAGATTGCGACACCTGTCGCCGATATCGTCGAGCCGCAAGTGAGCTGGACCGGCTTCTATGTCGGCGCCAATGGCGGAGCCGGTGCGGTGGTCAATCGCATCACGGGCGATGACGTCGATGCGGAATTCGACGGCGTCGGTGGTGAGGGCATCCTCGGCAGCCTGATGGCCGGCTATAACTGGCAGGCGAGCGAGCGTTTCGTGCTCGGCATTCAGGGCGATATCGGCATAGCCGACATCAAGTCGGAGCTTGATGCATCGCTTGCGGCTGGTCCACTCGGCTTCGGTTTGAATGCCGATGCGAAGCTCGACTGGTTCGCCTCGGCTTCTGTGCGTGCCGGCTATCTGCCGAGCCCCGATACGATGATCTATGTCATCGGAGGCTATAGCTACGCACATTACAAGCTCGATGGGGAGTTGTCGGTAACCCTGGACGGAGGCGAAGGCGGCGAAGACTTCAGTGACAGTGCCAAATTCGGCGCGAGCCAGGATTATAACGGCTACCATGTCGGCACCGGTATCGAATCCATGCTGACCGATAATCTGACGGCACGCGTCGAATATCGCTTCACCCAGTATGGCAAGGAAGACTGGGGCATCGATGGCCTCGAGGTCGCGCCGTCGAGCCACACCGGAACGATCGGTTTCGCCTGGCTGTTCAATGACCTGTAATCGAATCTAGCTTCGAGTGGGATGGGCGGGCTTCGCGGTCCGCCCTTTTCATTTGCGGCACTGGAGCAATTCTGGTCTCATCGCCCGCTCATTTCCATGAAGGCGAACGCGATGACTCAGAAGATATGGACCGCCGTTGACGATTATCTGAGCGACATGCTCGTTCCGCCCGACAGGGCGCTTGCAGCCGCGCTCGAGGCGAGCGCCGATGCGGGGTTGCCGGAAATCGCGGTGTCGCCCAATCAGGGCAAGCTGCTGATGCTCCTGGCGCGCTCGATCAATGCCCGTTCGGTACTCGAGATCGGCACGCTTGGCGGCTACAGCACCATCTGGCTCGCCCGTGCTTTGCCGAAGGGCGGTCATGTCGTGACGCTTGAGGCGGTGCCTACTCATGCCGAGGTAGCGCGCGCCAATTTCAAGCGCGCCCGTCTTGGCGCCATGATCGATGTCAGGCTTGGCAAGGCGCTCGATCTCCTGCCGAAGCTCGCGACCGAGAAGCGCAAGCCCTTCGACTTCGTCTTCATCGATGCCGACAAGGAGAATATCCCGGATTACTTTGCCTGGGCTCTGAAGCTCACCCGCCCGGGCAGCCTCATCGTGGTCGACAATGTCATCCGTGGCGGTAGGGTGATCGATGCCCAGACGCGCGATCAGAATATCAGGGGTGTGCGCCGCTTCAATGAGATGCTGAAGAAGGAGAAGCGGGTCAGCGCCACAACCATCCAGACCGTTGGCGTCAAGGGCTATGACGGTTTCACGCTCGCGGTGGTGATGAAGTAGCATCCCTCCGGACAGCAAGGAGCGCGGTCCCGGTTGGATCCGCGCCCTTGAATTCTTCGGCTCGAATCAGTGTTGGGACGCACCCGAAGCATGGCAAACCTGCCCTTGCGGCGGCTTCTTCCCGGTTGCCATGATCTCGCCATTTTGGCATATCCGAACGATAGTTCCGGGATGCGGGAGGAGGGGGGAAATCCTAACGCCCGCCTTCGGGGAAAATAAAAACATAAAGGAAACAAAAGGAACGTCCATGAACTCAATCTTATGGCTGATTGTGCTCGGCGGTGCTTTGTCCATCGTCTACGGCATATTCACGACCCGTAGCCTGATGGCCGCCGATGCCGGTACGGCCCGCATGCAGGAAATCTCCGCCGCCGTGCGTGAAGGCGCGCAGGCCTATCTCAAGCGCCAATACGCCACTATCGGCGTTGTCGGCGTCGTCATCCTTATCATCGCCTACTTCCTTCTCGGCTGGCAGTCGGCTATTGGATTCGCCATCGGCGCTATCCTTTCGGGCGCTGCCGGTTTCATCGGCATGAATGTGTCGGTCAGGGCCAATGTGCGCGTCGCGCAAGCCGCCACCAAGTCGCTCGCCGGCGGCCTCGACCTCGCCTTCAAATCGGGCGCCGTCACGGGCCTTCTGGTTGCCGGCCTGGGTCTCCTCGGCGTCACTCTTTATTTCATCTTCCTCACCGGCCCCCTGGCTTATGCTCCTACGAGCCGCACCGTCATCGACTCACTGGTGTCGCTGTCCTTCGGCGCTTCTCTGATCTCGATCTTCGCCCGTCTCGGCGGCGGCATCTTCACCAAGGGTGCGGATGTCGGCGGCGACATGGTCGGCAAGGTCGAAGCGGGCATTCCCGAGGATGATCCGCGCAACCCCGCCACCATCGCCGACAATGTGGGTGACAATGTCGGCGACTGCGCCGGCATGGCCGCCGATCTGTTCGAGACCTATGTGGTGACCGCGGTCGCCACCATGGTGCTCTCGGCGATCGTGCTGCCGGAAGCCTACAAGCTTGCCGGCATGGTGCTGCCGCTCGCGATTGGCGGCGCCTGCGTCGTCACCTCGATCATCGGCACCTTTTTCGTGAAGCTCGGCGCCTCCAACAACATCATGGGCGCGCTCTACAAGGGCTTCATCGCCACTGCCGTTCTTTCACTCATCGCCCTTTATCCGGTCATGAGCACTGTGTTCGGCGGTATGGGTGTCGATCTCGGCGGCTTCACCCCGATGAACCTCTTCTGGTGTGGTGTCATCGGCCTCATCGTCACCGGGCTCATCATCTGGATCACCGAATACTATACCGGCACCGGGCGGCGTCCGGTGAATTCGATCGCCGAGGCCTCGATCACCGGCCACGGCACGAATGTCATCCAGGGTCTGGCGGTGTCGCTTGAATCGACCGCGCTTCCCGCGCTCGTCATCATCGGCGGCATCATCGCGACCTTCAACCTCGCGGGACTATTCGGCATCGCGGTCGCGGTGACGACGATGCTGGCGCTCGCCGGTGTGGTGGTGGCGCTCGACGCCTTCGGCCCCGTCACCGACAATGCCGGCGGCATCGCCGAAATGGCGGGCCTGCCCAAGGAAGTGCGCCACAATACCGACGCGCTCGACGCCGTGGGCAACACGACCAAGGCCGTCACTAAAGGCTATGCCATCGGTTCGGCCGGCCTCGGAGCCCTCGTGCTGTTCGCCGCCTATACCCAGGACCTGAAGTTCTTCGCGGCGACCGCTACGCCGGGAAGCTTCTTCGAGGGCGTGAATGTCACCTTCGACCTGTCCAACCCCTATGTGGTGGTCGGCCTGATCTTCGGTGGCCTGCTGCCGTATCTGTTCGGCGGCATCTCGATGACGGCGGTCGGCCGCGCGGCGCAAGCCGTGGTGGTCGAGGTTCGCCGCCAGTTCAAGGAGAAGCCGGGCATCATGAAGGGCACGGAGAAGCCGGATTATGGCCGCGCCGTCGACATGCTGACCAAGGCAGCGATCAAGGAAATGATCATTCCCTCGCTATTGCCGGTCCTGTCGCCCATCGTGGTCTTCCTGGTGATCTGGGCGATCGCCGGAAAGGATGCCGGCTTCGCGGCTCTGGGCGCCATGCTGATGGGCGTCATCGTCACGGGTCTCTTCGTCGCTATCTCGATGACCGCCGGCGGCGGCGCCTGGGACAATGCCAAGAAGTCATTCGAGGATGGCTTCACGGACTCAAAGGGCCAGAAGCACTTCAAGGGTTCGGAGGCGCACAAGGCCTCCGTCACCGGCGACACCGTCGGCGACCCCTACAAGGACACGGCGGGCCCCGCCGTGAACCCGATGATCAAGATCACCAACATCGTGGCGCTGCTGCTGTTGGCCGTGCTCGCGCACTGATCTGCAACACGTTACGGAGATCAAACGGCCGGGTGATGCCCGGCCGTTTGTTTTTTCCCAAAGATGACAGCGATGGAACCCGGACGGCGTTGGACTTAAGACCAATTTACTTACAGGTAGCAAAACTGGGACAATTGGCCCTCAAACACAGCGAGGAGGAGGGCCATCGATGCGCATGACAATGATCGCTGCCTTCTTTCTACTGGCGCCCGCCACAAGCGCCTTGGCCGATATTCCACTTCTCAATGCGAAATGCCCGGGCAAGATCGAGGTCCATGCCGATCAGGGGGGGCCCGTCTACATCAATGGCAAGCAAGGCAAGTTGAAGAAATTCAACAACAATTACTATGAGGTCAGAAACGGCGGGGTCACCATCTCGTTGTCCATCAACCCGGATGGAAGCCCATCCGCTTCATATACGGGCAAGGGCGGAGCGAATGGTGTTTGCAACCTGGCAGGCGACACTGGCGGATCAGCCGGTGAATGTCCGCCCGATGTGAGCCAGGCAGATCGTTACAAATATCCCGCCTGCAACTGAAGCGACCTGCACCCCCGCGATCGGTGGAAGCCCCGAATGTAGGCATTCGGGGTTTCTGCGTCGATAGGCGGCCGGCGCGCGCGGGTCCTTTCCCTCCCGGCGCCTTTGTGAGATGAAGCGGAGATTCAACCATCAACTCTCCAGGTTCCCATGTCATATGCCCAGATAGAAAAGCTCGGGCGCAAACTCGAAGCGCTCGACCATGCCCAGGCCATGCTCGGCGTCGACGAAGCCGTGCAGATGCCGGTGGGCGGCGGCGAGAAGCGCGCCGAAGCGCTGTCGATGCTGGCGGGCCTCTATCACGAGCTGGCGGCGGCGCCTGAGATCGCCGACTGGATCGACAAGGCGGAGAACGAAGGGCCCGATGTCGTTCAGAAAGCGTCCTTGCGCGAATTCAAGCGGGTCTACACCAATCTGACCTGTCTCTCCGCCGATTTCGTCCGCCGCCAGGTCAATGCCCGCGTGCGATGCGAGCAGCTTTGGCGTGAGTTGCGGCCCACGGGCAACTGGGATGCATTCCTTCCAGCTTTCGAGGGCGTCGTCGCCCTGATGCGCGAGGAGGCTGAGCTGCGCGCGAAAGCCTCGGCGCTCGAGCCTTACGACGCCTTGATGGAGCAATTTGATCCCGGTAACCGGGTGGCCGATATCGCGCCGATCTTCGGCGAGTTGAAGGTCTTCCTGAAGGGCTTCGTTCCGCGCGCCATCGCCCATCAGGAGGAGAAGCTGGCGAAAAGGCCGCTGAAGCCGTTCAATGCGCCTTTCCCCATCGAGCGGCAGAGAGCGCTGGGACATGCGATGATGGAAGCGGTCGGTTTCGATTTCACGCATGGCAGGCTCGATATCTCGCACCATCCATTCTGCGGCGGCGTGCCGAGCGACGTGCGCATGACGACACGCTATGTCACCGGCGAATTCCTTTCCGCCCTCATGGGCATTCTGCATGAGACCGGCCACGGGCTTTACGAACAGGGCTTGCCCGCGCAGCTGTCGCATATGCCGATCGGCAGGGCGCGCGGCATGGCCATGCATGAAAGCCAGAGCCTTTTCATCGAGATGCAAATCTCCCGCAGCCGCGAATTCTGGGAATGGGCCATGCCGATCGTCGGCCAGCACCTGGGAGAGGAGGCGCTCAAGGGGTGGGATATCGAAGACATCCTCTCCCATGTTCACCGCGTCAGGCCGGGCTTCATCCGCGTCGATGCCGATGAGGCGACCTATCCGCTGCACGTGATTCTGCGTTTCGAGATGGAGCAGGATCTTGTCGCGGGCAAGCTCGCCCCCAAGGACATTCCGGAGGCCTGGAACGCCAAGATGACCGATTATCTGGGGCTGTCCACCTTGGGCAACGCCAAGGACGGCCCGATGCAGGACGTCCATTGGCCGTCGGGCGCCTTCGGCTATTTCCCGAGCTATACGCTGGGCGCCATGATCGCCGCCCAGCTCTGGGCGGCACTCGAAAGGGATCAGCCCTCGGCGCGCGAGGATATCCGCAACGGGCGCTTCGTCGGTCTCAACGACTGGCGGCGCCAGCATATCTGGAGCCAGGCCTCGCGCTGGTCGACGCCGGAACTCCTTGAGCGCGCGACCGGTGAGAAACTCCAGACACGCTACTTCATTCGGCATCTCGAGCGGCGCTATCTCGACTGATCACGAGGGCTCGATTTTCTTTCCTGGAGCGTCATCTGGACTTGATAGTCGCGCTCGCGCGGCGGCCAGGTGCTTTTGATGTAGGCGATGGCCGCTCTGATCTCGTCGTCCTTCAGAACGCCGGCGAAGACCGGCATGTCGCTCTCGTAACTCTCTCCCGCATAGGGCTTGAGGCCATGCTTCGTCACGCCGAAGAGCACATCGTCGCTGTGATGCCACGTATGGCCGGAGGCGTCATGCGGCGGGGCGGGAAGGCGTTCGCTCGGCATCGGCGTCTGTCAGTCGGGCTGTCCTTCGAGCTGCGCGCCATGGCATTGAGCGCAGTTCGCCATATAGACTGACCGGCCGAGTGCGATCTGCTCCGCCGTCCGCAGACGGGGCAGCTCGTAGTTAAAGTAAGCGACGCCGAGGCCCGTGATGATCGCAGCCCCAATGAGGGCTGCGATCATGCGGGACTTGTCTGGGGTCACTGCCCAGCCTGGCCGAAGGGGCGCCAGCTCTTGCCGCCATCCAGGCTTTCGCGCACCTCGTTGTTCTGCATCGTCAGCACCAGATTCTGGCTGTCCTTCGGATTAGCCGCCATATGGAGCGGGATGCCTTCGCCGAAATCATTGGTGAGGAGCGACCAGGAGGAGGGCGTTTCTTCGCTCGCCTTCATGAAGCCGCGTCCGACCACGAAGGCGTAGAGCGCGTTGTCGGGACCGGTCTGGACGGTGCTCACCACTTCTCCGGCGAAGGCGAGCGGCGCCCACGTAGCCGCCGCGTCTTCCGAGACGAGGATACCATTCTCGGTCGCGGCATAGACGCGTTCCGCCTTCAGGCCGGAGGCAGCGAGCGCGATGAGCCGTTCCGGAGCGTCACCGGCGATCTCCCAGTTTGTGCCGCCATCGCGGCTCAACTGGACCTGCCCGAAGCTGCCATAGATCACCTTGGGATCGACGCCGCTCACATCCATCTGGTGGAAATCGACAGGACCATCGACGCCGGGCGACAGTTGCGTCCAGGTGGAACCGCCGTCGGTCGAGCGCAGGAAGCCGGAATTGCCGCCGGTCGCCGGATGCCCACTGGCATAGAGCCCGAGTTCATTTCCGGGATCGGGCGAGAAGCCCATGAAATCCTGAACAGGAGAGACCCTGAGGACGCTACCGTCCTTGTCGACGGCATAGAGGCCGTGATGCGTGGCGATCATCAGCGCCGCCGAGCCTGTGCGGGCGAAGGCGATGCCATGATAATGCGTCTTCTGGCCGAGTTCGGCCAGGGTTTCGGCGGAAGCCGGAGTGACGGATAAGAGGGCGAACAGCGTCGCCCAAAGCGGAATGCGCATATGATGCTCCTGGATTGAAGGTTGAATGGGGCTGTGTGTTCAGCCGGACTATCCAGGCGAGACAGGCGGTATCGTATGGCGGCCAGAGGGTATGGCGACGAGCACCGGCGCGAAGCGCGGCGGGGTGAAGATGAGGGCCACCAGCCCTGCAGTCTCGTTCGCGGCCAGCCCGCACACGGATTGCGCGCAATTGACCATGACCATATCGGGCTCGGGACACGTGCCGCAATCCGACATTTGCGACGCCGTAGTCTGGTTTTGCGCCATCGCCATGGATGCAATGCCGGCAAGCGGCAGCAATGCCATCAGCGTGGCCGCGAGGATCGCCACGATGGAAAGGCCGCGCAGGGACCGCAAAAAGTTCATGCGCGCGTTATCGCGCGCGCGCCGGGGCGACGCAAGCCATCTTGCATCGGTCGAAGCCGCCGAAAATTTGAAAGTCTCACTTGAGCGCCATTATCCGCTTCGCTCTGGCAGTCCCGTCCGCCGCTTTGACAGCGATTACGAACACATGCATGTCCGGCTTCAGAGCGCTCGCATCGGAAGCGACCACGGCCGTGACGGGGACTTGTGGTCCGACAATGAGCTCGGACGTTCCGTTCTGGAACTTGACCTTCAGGACCTGACCCTCCGGGGCAGCCACGACCTCGGCGACCGAGGCATTGGTCATGACGGTATCAGGAGCTTTCATGGGCCGCTGTCCTTCGCCGATCCCGCGCAGAGCTTCAGGGAAAATGCGCAGCTCCTTTGAGCGAAGCTTTCCGTCCGCTCCCTTGACCGCAGCGGAGGCCACGTAGTCGCCGACTTTGATCGCGCTGAGGCTCGATGGCTGATTTGTGAATATCTCTGTTCCGGAATCCAGCGAGACCGAGGCTATGCCTTCGGCTTTGCCGCGGAATACAAGCGAGTTGCCGTCGATTTTCGCGATCGTCCCGCGGATTCGCACATCGGCTTCCTGGGACGCCGCAGGCAAGCTGTGTGCGCCTATGAACCCGATGATGAGGGCGACCAGAAGGGCCCTTAAGCTTGCGATTGTGTGCATTTACGCGCTCGCTTGATTGCTGTCGCACAGTGTCGGGAACTCAATGTTTCTGGACCCGATTTGTGTCGACAATGCGTCTCCTGCGAGGCGTCCGGGCTTGCGTTCACTAGATGCCTTGTGGTTCATCTAAGGCATGACGTCTGCCCGGCTCCATCTTGATTACACCCATGATTTTCGAGGGCAGCGCATCGCCTGGGGCAGGCTGGGCGAAGGCGATCCGATCGTTCTTGTGCATGGCACCCCCTTTTCCTCGCAGGTCTGGCGGCGTATCGCGCCCTGGCTTGCGCGGCGCCGGCAAGTCTATTTCTTCGACCTCCTGGGCTATGGCCAATCCGAAAAGCGCGCTCACCAGGACGTGTCGCTGGGCGTGCAGAATCTAGTTCTGGCCGAGATGCTGCGTCATTGGGCGCTCGACCGGCCGGAAGTCGTCGCCCATGATTTCGGCGGCGCCACCGTCTTGCGCGGCCATTACCTGGACGGCCTGCGCTACGCCCGGCTCACTTTGATCGATCCGGTGGCGCTGGCGCCTTGGGGCTCGCCCTTCGTCCAGCATGTCCGCCGGTATGAAGAGGCCTTTTCGCGTCTTCCGGATTATGCGCATGAGGCGCTGCTCAAGGCATATCTGCAGGGTGCCTCCTATCGCGGGCTATCCGACGAGGCCCTGGAAATCTATGCCGCTCCCTGGCATGGGCCGGAGGGACAGGCAGCCTTCTACCGGCAGATCGCCCAGATGGACGTCAAATACACCGATGAGGTTGAGCCGCTCTACCGCGCCTTCGATTTTCCCGCCCAGATTCTGTGGGGCGAGGAGGATCGCTGGATTCCGATAACCACCGGCGAAAGGCTGGCGAGCGCCCTGACGCATGGCCGGCTGCTGCGGGTCCCGGGCGCCGGTCATCTCGTCCAGGACGATGCGCCCGAAGCCGTTATCGCGGCGATCCTCGAACGAAAGGATTAGCTCTTCGTCCCAAGCCCGATGATGAAGCTGTCCTTGGGCGACAGCGCATGAGTGATACGCCAGAGGACGTGACCGTCCTCGGGCGACGTCACCTTGGCGATGGTCTCGCCATAGGTGTTCTCGGCGGTGGCCATCAGGGTGCCCTTCGCGACCTTCTGGCCGGGTTCGACATGATAGCGGTAGAAGCCGTCGACGGGAGCCGGAATCCAGTGATAGCGCGTGATAATGACCGGCTCGCGTTTCTTTGCCGGCGCGCTGTCGGTCATGCCGAGATTGTGCAGAAGCCGCAGGAGACCCTCGAAATGATAAGCGACATTGGCTTCCTCGATCAGGCCGATGCGTCCGGCTTCGGCGAAAGCGGCATGCTGCCCGCGCTTGGCTCGGCCGGTGACGCTCCTGGCCGGCTGGTCCATATGGAAGGGATCGATGGCGGCGATGATCTCGGCGTCGAAACACTGGGCGATTTCCAGACTGCGCCGGTCGAAGGCCTCGTCGCCTGTGCGCTGCACCACCATGAAATGCGAGACTTGTTCGCACAGGTCGCCGCCATGCAGATCGGCAAAGCAGTCGGCGTCATGCGCCCAGTCATTGAGGAGGGCGTAGGCGATCGCCTCCGAGAAGCTGCCGTCCGGCCGGCCAGGGAAGCTAAAATTGATGTTCTTGCCGTCGAGCGGACAGACATATTGCGAGCGCAGCGGCACGGCCGGAAGGTTGACGATCGGGATAATCGACACCCGCCCCTTGAGCTTGGCCGGATCGAGCGCCCGCTGCAGCCGGATCACCGCTTCGATGCTCGAGGTTTCGTTCACATGGACGCCGGCGATGACGGCGAGCCGCGGGCCCGGCCTTTGTCCGACGATCTCGACCGCTGGCCAGCGCCATCCGGCAAGTGCCGGGTAGTTGAAAGTGAGCTCGCTCTTGTGAAGGCCTGCTTCCATGAGAAGTATTTCTCTCCCGCTTGGATCACGATCACTTCAGGCCAGGGACCTGAAGTGATAAACGTGATCGAAATCTCAGGTTAGCGCGTGATCGGACGGAAAACCGGTATCCAATTTTCTTGATCGCGCGCTAGCATTTTTCAACCGCCATCGCATTGACTTGCGCGGCGCCTGAACCGAATATCGCGCCGACTTAATGGGACAAAAGCGAAGTAAAACCAAGGAGGTTTCCATCATGCCTGCTCTGCGCCACACTCTGTCACGCCGCCATTTCCTGAGCACCGCCGCCTTGGGCGCCGCCTCGCTCGTCCTGCCGTCGATCGCGCGCGCCGAAAGCACCATGGCCCGCATCATGAAAGACGGCGTCGTGCGCGTCGGCATCGCCAATGAGAAGCCGTACGGCTTCGTCGATACCGACGGCAAGGTGAAGGGCGCCATTCCCGACGTCATCACCGCTCTCTTGGCGCCCCATGGTGTCAAGGAGCTGAAAGCCGAGATCGTCGAGTTCAATGCGCTGATCCCCGGCATCAATGCCGACCGTTTCGACATAATCGGCGCCGGCATGTATATCCGCCCGGCGCGCTGCGAAGCCGTCCTGTTCACCAATCCGGTCACCCGCACCGGTGCGGGCTTCGCCGCCCTGAAGGGCAATCCCAAGGGTGTGAAGAGCATTGCCGAGGTGGCCGCCCATGCCGATGCGATCGTCGGCACGCAGAATGGCGCGGCCCAGGTCGAGGAACTCGCCAAGGCCGGCGTGCCCAGCGACCGCGTGGTGCTTTTCGCCAATGCGACGGAAGCGCTGGCCGGGCTCAGGGCCAAGCGCGTCGACGTGATCTATTTCCCGGCGCTCGAGCTCAACGAACTGCTCAAGACGGCGAATGATCCCTCCGTCGAGCGCGTCGAGGGCTTCCAGCAGATCATGGGCGCCAATGGCGAACCCGAATACGGTTATGCGGGCCTTGGCCTGCGCAAGGCCGATGCCGATCTCAAGGCGGCGCTCGATGCGGAGCTCGCCAACCTCATCAGTTCCGGAAAGCTGCTCGAGATCATCTCGGCCTATGGCTATGGCAAGGGCGAACTGCCTGACGGGGTGAAGACGGCCGAGCAGATCTGCAAGGCCTGACCGGGCGCGTGGATCTCAATCAACTTCTGGCGTTGGACGTGCTGCCGCAGCTCCTCAAGGGAGCTGCGGTCACGCTAAAGCTCACGCTGATCACCGCGATTCTCGCTTTCTTCCTGTCTTTCGTCATCGGCTTTCTGCGGCTCGTGCCCAACGTCTGGGTCAGGCGCCTGGTGACCGCCTATGTCGAGATTCTGCGCGGCACCTCGGCCATCGTGCAGCTCTTCTATCTCTTCTTCATCCTGCCCGCCTTCGGCATCTCGCTGCCGCCCACCGCCACCGCGGTCATCGGCCTCGGCCTCAACCTGTCGGCCTATGGCTCGGAAGTGGTGCGCGCCGGCATCCTTTCGATAGGCAAGGGCCAGCATGAGGGGGCGGCGGCCCTGGGACTCACGCGGGTCCAGACCTACCGGCTGGTGGTTCTGCCGCAGGCTTTGGTCGCCATGTTGCCGTCCTTCGGCAATCTTCTGATCGAACTCGTCAAGGCGACCTCGCTCGTTTCTCTCATCACCATCACCGAGCTGACCTTCTCCGGCCGCCAGATGGTCGTCACCACCGGAAAGAGCATGGAAATCTGGACGCTCGTCCTGATCCTTTATTTCGTCATGGCCTATCCGCTCACCTGGATAGTGCGCGGTGCCGAGCGCTATGCGGCGCGCTACCGGTGAAGAGATCACATGTTCAGCTTTGAATTCCTCCTCCGCATCCTGCCCGATCTGATGCGCGGCCTCGTGGTCACGCTCCAGGCGACCTTCGGCGGTTTCGCGCTCGCCCTCATCGTCGGCCTGCTCCTGGCGCTCGGCCGGCGCTCGGGCATCAAACCGCTGCGGCTCTTCTGTGACGGCTACATCGCCTTCATGCGCTGCACGCCGCTCCTGGTTCAGCTTTACTTCGCCTTCTATGTGCTGCCGTCCTACGGCATCCGCTTCCCGGCTTTGTTCACCGGCATTCTCTGCCTCGGCCTTCATATCGGCGCCTATATCGCCGAGGTCTATCGCGCCGGGATCGATGCCGTGCCGGATGGCCAATGGGAAGCGGCGAGGTCGCTCGGTCTCAAGCCGGTGCCGCTGTGGCTGAGGGTGATCCTGCCGCAGGCTCTGCCACCGATGATTCCGCCGCTCGGCAATTTCCTCATCGGGCTGTTCAAGGAGACGCCGCTGCTCGCCGCAATCACGGTCGTCGACGTATTCGGCGCGGCCAACAACGTCGCCGGTCTCAACTATCGCTACAACGAGCCCTATACGGCGGTGGCGGTGATCCTGCTGAGCGTCAGCCTGATCGCCGCCTATTTCGTGCGCAAACTCGAGCGCCGTTACGCGCCCGACGGCAAATCACGATGAAATAAGTCGCGCGCCGTCGGCGCTTACATTCCCGGGTTCTTGCCGGGACCGGTGCTGCCGGGCGTGCGGCCCGGAACGATGGTGCCGCCGGGGCCGGGCTTGCCAATATTGCCGAACAGCTGCTGCAGCATCGTCAGCTCGCGGCCTTTGGTGGGCGTGGTGCGCGAATTGATGTCGATGATCTTGCCGTCTTCGAGGCCATATTGGCCGAGACTCGCGACCTGATCATTCTTGTCGAAGCGGATGGCGATCACCTGACGTTCGACTTCCGTAGGGTTGAGGAAAGCCGTCTGCTCGGTGGTGCTCGAAATATAGTAATAGCTGTCGCCCTGGAAATTCATGCTCGCCGTAGTTGAGGGCGAGCCCAAAATGCCTTCGACCTCGGATTTGGGCATGCCCTCGCGCACCTGGCCGAAGGCGCCCGGTTTAGCGAGATAGCCACGATGCGCAATATTGGACGAACAGGCTGCGACGGTGAGGGCCATTGCGGCGGGGAGCAG
The DNA here is from genome assembly GCF_011046735.1 of Nordella sp. HKS 07. Taxonomy (NCBI): domain Bacteria; kingdom Pseudomonadati; phylum Pseudomonadota; class Alphaproteobacteria; order Hyphomicrobiales; genus Nordella; species Nordella sp. HKS 07. Next base: position 5,565,994 of record NZ_CP049258.1, read on the forward strand.
AAGACGGCTTGAGAAGGCGAGAATGCGGCGCATGTCTTTCCGGCAGCGTTCAAACAAAGGGTGATCTTCCCGATTATAGAGCGGGAATAGCTTGGGAGCCGTTAACGATGATTTTATCCCTTTTCAAGCGCAAGGCGTCCCGCAATTCCGTGCGAGCGGTCTACGGCTCAATTGTGGCTGCCGCGCGGCATGCGAAACCCTATGCCGAATGGGGGGTGCCGGATAGCGTGGACGGCCGTTATGACATGATCATCCTCCATGCCGTGCTGGTGCTCGACAGGCTGGGTTCCGCCGGGCCGTCCGCCCAGGCCTTCGCCCAGGGGCTGACCGACGAGGTTTTCGCCGACATGGACCGTTCACTGCGGGAAATGGGGGTGGGCGATCTGTCGGTGGGGAAGAAGGTCCGCCGCATGGCTGAGATCTTTTACGGCCGCGCTCAGGTCTACCGGCCTCTGCTTCAGGCCGGGGATCAGGCAGGCCTCGCCGAGGCCCTGGGGCGCAACGTCTTCGCCGGGACAGGGACGGCAGAGGGGGTCCGGCATCTGGCCGCCTACGCGCTGGCCGTCCTCCGCCATTTGCAAGAACGCCCGATTGAGCCCATCTTATCAGGTCAGTTGGACTTTCCGGAACCTTAAGGCCTTGATGCAGACTCCTCAGCTCGAATTTTCCCGCCCCCTTGACGTCACCCGGGTTCCGCCACAGGGCTATACAGAGAGAATTGCCGCGGAACCGCAGGAATGCGTGGCGCTCGCGGCCCGATTCGGGCTGCCGGCCATCCACGGGCTTACGGCCGAGCTCAAGATCTCGCGCTGGCGCGGCGAAGGGCTCAAGTTCAAGGGCCATCTTAGGGCCGATATCGACCAGATTTGTGTGGTCAGCCTCGAATCATTCCGCTCGACCCTGGAGGACCGGTTCGAAACTTATTTCCTGCCTGCGAAGGCCGCGTCCGGATCGGACGAGGCGGCGATCGAGGAAGGCGATGCCGAGCCTTTCGAGAACGGGATCATCGACATGGGCGAGGTGGTGGCCGAGGCCATGGCGCTCGCCCTCGACCCCTATCCGAAGAAGCCGGGCGTGACTTTCGCAGACCGGCTGGAGCCCGAATCGGAAGCGTCCGGGGCCGCCGCGAGCCGCAACCCATTCGCGGGGCTCAGTCGGCTCAAGGAGGGGAAAGGCTGATTTTTCGGTTGTTTCGGCAGGGACAGCGGCTATTGTCCGCCCGCCCATGCTAGATTGTCTTAAATAGGCGCAAACCGAAGGTCCCCGAGTATTCATGACAGGCAAAATGACGATTGCGCTTGACGCCATGGGCGGCGATGCGGGCCCCGACATGGTACTGCCTGGGGCCGAACTCGCCAGCGTCCGGCATCCGGAACTGCGCTTCCTGCTGTTCGGCGATGGCCCGCGGCTGGAGGCAATTCTGGCGAAATATCCCCGCCTCAAGGGCCGGAGTGAAGTCCGTCATTGCGAGATCGCGGTCGCCATGGACGACAAGCCGAGCCAGGCGCTACGGCGTGGCCGCGGCAAATCCAGCATGTGGATGTCGATCGACGCGGTCCGGGCGGGCGAGGCGCAGGGTGTCGTGTCGGCCGGCAATACAGGCGCCCTCATGGCGATGGCGCGCTTCGTGCTGAAAACCATACCCGGCATAGAGCGCCCGGCCATTGCCGCCATCTGGCCGACCTTGCGCGGCGAGAGCGTCGTTCTCGATGTCGGCGCGACGATCGGCGCCGATGCCCGCCAGCTTGTCGAGTTCGCGCTCATGGGCGAGGCCATGGCACGCTCGCTTCTGGGCGTCGATCGGCCGACTGTCGGTCTGCTCAATATCGGTGTCGAAGAGGTCAAGGGCCTCGAAGAGGTGAAAGAGGCGGGCCGGATTCTGCGCGATCTGGGCCTGCCGCTCGAATATAAGGGGTTCATCGAGGGCGACGATATCGGCAAGGGCACGGTCGATGTCGTGGTGACCGAGGGCTTCACCGGCAATATCGCGCTCAAGACGGCGGAAGGCACCGCCAAGCAGCTTTCAACCTATCTGAAGCTGGCGCTCACCCGCACGCTCCTGTCGCGGCTCGGCGCCCTTCTGGCGACTGGCGCCTTCGCGACCCTGCGCGAGCGCATGGACCCGCGCAAGCACAATGGCGGGGTCTTTCTCGGCCTCAACGGTATCGTGGTGAAATCGCATGGCGGGACCGACGCTCTGGGCTTCGCGACGGCTGTTGATGTTGCCATCGAAATGATCCGCAACGGCCTCGTCGCCAAGATCGCGAGCGATGTCGCCGAAATCAACAAGCATATGGATGCGTTCGCGCCGCGCGCTGCGGTCAACGCATGATGGCAATGAGGTCTGGAGTGCAGCTTCGTTCGGTGATCGAGGGAGTGGGCTCCTATCTTCCGGCCCGCATCATGAGCAATGCGGATCTGGCGCGCATGGTCGACACCAGCGACGAATGGATTGTCGAGCGCACCGGAATCCGCGAGCGGCGTATCGCCGCCGAGAAGGAAACGACCGGCGATCTCGCCATCAATGCGGCGCGCGACGCGCTCGCGCGCTCGGGCGTTTCCGCCGATGAGATCGATCTGATCATCGTGGCGACGACGACGCCGGACAACACTTTTCCGGCGACGGCCGTGAAGGTGCAGGCGGCGCTCGGCATCGAGAAGGGATCGGCCTTCGACGTGCAGGCGGTGTGCTCGGGTTTTGTCTACGGATTGACCGTGGCCGACAGTCTGCTGAAGGCCGGGCAGGGAAGCTGTGCGCTTGTAATCGGCGCTGAAACCTATTCACGCATCCTCGATTGGACCGATCGCACCACTTGTGTGCTGTTCGGCGATGGCGCCGCGGCCGTTGTCTTGCGCGCCGCCGAGGGCAAGGGGACGAATGAGGATCGCGGCATTCTCGCCGCGCGCTTGCGTTCCGATGGTCGCTATCGCGACAAGCTGTATGTCGATGGCGGCGTGTCCTCGACCATGACCGTCGGGCATCTGCGCATGGAAGGCCGCGAGGTATTCAAGCATGCCGTCGTCAATATCGCGACGGTGATGGCCGATACGATCAAGGATGCGGGGCTCGAGCCTAAAGACATCGACTGGTTCGTGCCGCATCAGGCCAATCGGCGCATTCTCGAGGGCACGGCGCGGAAACTCGGCGTCACCGAGGAGCGTGTTGTCATGACCCTGGACAAGCATGGCAACACATCCGCCGCTTCCATTCCGCTGGCGCTCGACACGGCGGTCAGGGACGGGCGCGTCAAGCGCGGCGATCTGGTGCTCATGGAGGCGATGGGGGGCGGCTTTACCTGGGGAGCCGTTCTCGTCCGTTGGTAAGACTTTCGGTTAAAACCCTAAGCTATTGAGTTCACACGCAGTTTTTTATTGACCCCGGTGTTCATCCATTTTACCCTGGCCCTCGGGCAAGCAGGGGAAACAGATGGCTGGTAAGACACTCACGCGCGCCGACCTGAGCGAAGCCGTGCATCGCAATGTTGGCCTGTCGAGAACAGAGTCCGCTGATCTCGTCAAATCAGTTCTGGACATCATCACCGATACGCTGATTACGGGCGAGACCGTGAAACTGTCGTCCTTCGGGACATTCATGGTGCGCAGCAAGACCGGCCGCATCGGCCGGAACCCGAAAACGGGCGAAGAAGTGCCAATCACGCCGAGGCGGGTCCTGGTCTTCCGTCCAAGTCAGGTTATGAAGAATCAGATTAACGGTGTAGAAGGTGGTGCGGAAGACTAGCGAGTCGGGCGCCCGACTGCACGGCTAGTGCGCTTCCCGTCGGGATTGGCGGATCCTGGTGCGGAGGGAGCGCTCCGGTTTGGGGCTATCGAGCCTTTCTCCCGGCTGGACGAAACACCGGCTGGGCTGGGAAAGCTCTGAGGACGATGATGTTGTTGGATAAGGCGCCAGAGGCATTTCGGACGATCAGCGAAGTGGCTGAGGAACTCGATGTTCCCCAGCACGTGCTGCGTTTCTGGGAAACCCGGTTCGGCCAGATCAAGCCCATGAAGCGCGGCGGCGGGCGCCGCTTTTACCGTCCAAGCGACGTCGACCTGCTCAAGGGCATACGCGCACTTCTCTATGGCGAAGGCTATACGATCCGCGGCGTCCAGCGCATCCTGCGCGAGGAGGGCCTGCAGCATGTCTCGAGCATTGGCCGCGGCGAAACGGCGGCCCGCAAGCGCGATGCGCGCGACCTGGAACTCGACGGCGTTCCGGCTCCCGGCCGCGCCTTGCAGGCGCCGCGCATCAAGCGCCAGGCGCCGCCGCTCGGCCTGGCGCCTTTCGCGCGCGGCGGCGCCGATGCGCCGGCACCCGCGGCCCCGGCCGAGCCGCGCATGAGCGACTCCCAAGTACAATCGCTCAGGCTCGCGCTTTCCGAACTGGGGGCCGCCCGCAAACTCCTCGGCGCCGACGATTGACACGCGCTTCCCTTGCGGGAGAGTGCGCGGACCTGTGCATAACCCCCGGAAGTCCGAACAGAATAACGCTTTTACTTACCGAAGCCCGGTGTTATATCGGCGCCCGTCGGAGCGTAGCGCAGCCCGGTAGCGCACTACTCTGGGGGGGTAGGGGTCGCAGGTTCGAATCCTGTCGCTCCGACCAGCCTGCTTCCCCATGCGGCTAAACTGGCCGCCATTGCTGCCAATGGTCGCCTTATGTCGAATCTCCCGGAAATCCTCAGCAAGCGCTTCCGCCTCACGCCGATCACTCCCGACACGGTGAGCGACGACTGGCTGCGCTGGACGGGTGACCGGGAACTGATGGGCCAGATTAATGCCCGTGTCGTCAAGCTCACGCGAGCGGACCTGCAGCGCTACCTCATCTCCCAGCAACAGCAAAAGCGTGCCGTCGTGGGGATCTACGAACGCAAGGACGGCGTTCATGTCGGCCTCTACGAAACCGAAATCAATGTGGAGCATCGAAACGTGACGATCGATGTTCTGGTCGATCAACGTCGCTACGACCTGGCCAATGTGTTGCGGGAAACGGACCCGGTGCTGCTGAACTATCTGGCGGGACGATTCGGGTTGGAAAAGGCCGTCGCCAAGATCGTCGAGACCTACAGGCCGGCGATTCTCCATTTCGAGCAGAGCGGGTGGCTCAAGGAGGGCGTTCTGCGCCAGGAGAATCCCGCGGTGTCAGGGCAGGGACGGCTTGATGTGGTTCAGTTCGGCAAGCTGCTCTCGTCTTAAGGTTGCGAATTGGCTGACGTCTAACATCGAAGATTGCGATTCGCTCAGAAGCTACAACTTTCGGATGCGCCTCATCGATCTGCACTGTGGCCTTCCTGCAACGGTGAGAAATTACTCGTCACAATATCCCCTCATGACGTTGAACGATCGACCGGTAGTGATGTATCTCGGGTGCCGCAGGGGCGCTTGAAATTATCAATATCGGTTTGGGGATAAACAGAAATGACCAGTAAGTTGAAACTCTCGGCAAGCGTTGCCGCGCTCGGGTTGCTCGTAGCGGGAGCCGTTTCATCGGCCCAGGCGGCGGACGTGGTCGATCAGGGCTGCACGCTCTCCGGCGCCGTCGGCATCGGCTATATGTATGACTGGCAGAGCGCCGACTTCGACTTTGGCGGCCCGGGCATCGATGGCGATGTAGACTACAACACGCCCTTCGGCGAGGCTGGCGGCCTTGTGACCTGCGGTGGCTTCAACGCCCAGGCCGATTTCGCCTATTACAATCACTCGGGTGATGCCGATATCGGCAACTTGAGCGCCGGCAAGGATGATGTCGATGCCGACAATTCGCATTTCGGTGGCGCGCTGTTCTGGCGTGATCCATCCCTTGCCGCTGCCGGTGTCAGCGCCTCCTGGATCAATCAGGACGTTCTGGGCAAGGACTCCGACACGTTCCGCGTCGGCCTTTTCGGTGAATACTTCATGGAGAATTTCACCTTTGGTGCCTCGGTGCACTACTTCAACGGTGAAGTCATCGATATTGGCCCGTTCGATATCGATCAGGATGGTTTCGAGCTGGCTGCCTATGGCCGCTTCTATGCCACCCCGGACCTGTCGCTGATGCTCCGCGGTGATATGCTCTTCTCCGATCTCGATGTCCCGAACGGGCTCACAAATCAAGATGTCACCCTCGATGGCTGGGCGATCACCGGCGAAGCCGAATATCTGGTCTGGGACCAGGGCCTGTCGATCTTCGGCGGCTTGCGTTATGCGGAGCGTTCGCTTGATGTCGACAACGAAGACTTCAACGTCGATATCGACGACACGCAGGTCTATGCCGGCTTGAAGTTCTACTTCGGCCAGGATGGCTCGCTGATCGATCGTCAGCGCACCGGTGTGGTGGACAACACCAGCACCTTCAACGAAAAGCTTCCGAATGTGCTGACGTCAGGTATACTGGGCATCTCGAATGCCATTGCCAACGAACTCCCTTAAGCGAAGCTGAGGACGTAACAGGGGGAAGGAAACCTACGGGTTTCCTTCCTCTTTTTTGTCTCGTGGCGTAGAAAACATATGACCCGCAATGCCTGTGCGGTTTTGACGAAGCCCGCAAAGCCAGATAGTAGAGAGCCTCGCGGATAGTGGTTTTCATCCATGGCCGGCTTACCTCCGTCATCGCTCACGCTTGAATCACGAAACTTCATCCTTCGCCGGCTGACTAAAGCCGATGCGAGTGAGAGGCTGTTTTCATGGGCAGATGACGATCTGGCGGCGGAGATGCTCAACACGAAGCGAAGGCAGTGGAGCCTCGCGGAGCAGGCTGCCTTCTTTGCCGGCAAGCCGGACAAGGTCCTTCTGGCTATCGTGCCGCGCCAGCAGGAATATCCGATTGGCTTCTACAGCCTGCATCTGCAGCCGCGCATCGGAGTCTTCACGATCTCGCATTTGATCAGCGACGCGGCATGGCGCGGCAAGGACCTCACGGCCGAGACGTCCGATCCCATCTATGAGTATCTTTTCAACAAGCTCGATTATGCCAAGGCCAAGGCGAATGTGCGCCCGCAGAACCGTCCGATGCTGTGGCTGATGCTCGGAGGCAAGAACTGGCGCAAAGAGGCGCGACTGGTCGGGCATCTGCGTGACGCCGAGACGGGCGAGCGCAGCGATCTTCTGGTCCTGGGGATGCTTGCGCAGGAGTGGCGCGCCGCGCGCGAGCCGCGCTCTGCCGCGTGAGGGCCGTGAAATCCTATCAGCTTCATTCGGCGGACGACCGGCATGCCGTGTTTGCCCAACTGTCACCGCGTATTTGGCTCGAGAATGATCTGTTGCGCGCTTGGGTTGTTACCGACCCGGAAGTTATCCTTCGAATATTCCGCAGTCCCTTGGCGGTGGTTTCGAGCCTGACCGACGTTCTCAAGGCCATTCGAGAGAATTACGGTACCGAGCTCCCGAACGTGGCCTATGCCTGCGGCGTGTTGCCCCTTCTTGTTGCCGATGAGGCACATCCCGCGGCGCGCAAGGGCTTTGCCACATTCCTGGCCGCCCGCCTGTCGGAGTTGGACGCGGAGCTGGCCGACCTCTCAAAAGCCTGCCTTGCTCCGCTGGGCAGAAAGGGACACGTGGATCTCGTGTCCGAAGTCGTCGATCCCTTCATCCATCGTGTGTTTTCGGTCTTCCTCCAGTGTGATTTGCCGCCGGAATTCCTGTCAATGCATGTCGGCGACATCCTGTCTTTCAATACGAATCTCGCGCGCTTGAAGAATCTCGAAGGCCGCATTGCAAAGACGCTCGCTTTCCTGCGCGAAACCACCCCGAATGACGACGATATCGCCTGGAAATTCACTTGCCTGGTCTTCGGCCTCGATTCGCTCGCGATGATGCTGACCGAGGGCATTGTTGCGGCGCTACGCGACGATCCGGTCGGATCGGCAGGCACGCGCCTGCCGATCTTCCCGATCGAAACCGGCGTCCCAGTGACGTTCAGGCGCGCAAAGGCAGACTTCGACATGGATGGCTGCGCCTTCAAGGCAGGCGATCTGATCCGTCTGCAGCTGCAATCTTTCGGCTATTCACGGGCTGCCGAGCATAGCAAGTTCATCTTTGGGGCCGGCATGCATTCATGCGTCGGCAAGCAGCTGTCGCTGCGCATCTGGGAGAGTTTCAAACGGGACTTCGACGCGCTCGATCTGAGGGCCCGCATGGCCAACTATCAGCTCATGCCGTCTCATTTTATCATTTTGCATAAATTGGTTGAGGTAGAAGTCCAATGATGACGGCCGACGAAGCCAGAGGCATGGTCCTGAGTGTTCTGCAGAATCTCGAGCTCATCGATGAGAAGCAGATGAGGGAACTCCTCGGGACGCGGATATTGGATATCGAACTGGCGGGCCTGGGGATCGACAGCATGAAGGTCGTCGACCTCTGCGTCGGACTTGAGGAGCGGATCGGGAGGGAAGTCGAGGTCGAGGAACTTATCGAAAATCCGTCCGTGAACAGCCTTGCGGCGCATTTTGCCAAAGGGTGATTGACCCTGCGATGCTGTGGCGTATTTGCCGCATATGATGGACTTCCGGTCGCAAGCTGCGTCAGAGATTGAGTTTTCCGCGCAGCCGAATGCGGCGGTAATCAAGAGTATGACTTTTGGCCGATGGCGCTCGCAGGCCCTCTCCGCTGCTGGACCTCATAAGCGATCGTCGCGGCGAATAACCCCCACATGCAGCCGAGCAGCAGGTAGAAATGCCGCCAGTGATCGATGTCGATCTGCACGCCCTGCAGGACGACGGCGACGAGCGGGGCATAGATGGCGATGGCGTGGTGCTGCCAGGGCGTTGGGGTCCTAATCGCGCGCCAGCCCGCCCAGATTGTCATGATGACCAGCGCGAAGAAGGCGAAGCCGCCGAGCCACCCATAGGAAGCGAAGGCGTTGAGATAGACGTTATGCGGGTCCTGCCCGTAGATGTAGCGGAAGTGCCTGGGATTCATGCCGCCGGGCTGGGTCAGTACGCGCGGTAGGCTGGCGATCTGCGAGCCGAAGCGCCCGGTCTCGCCGACATCGTAGGATTGACTGAGGCTGGCGCGAATTTCGAAGATGGTCCTGATCTGCGGAACCTGCAGCGCAACGACGCCTGCGACGGCCAAGGCCAGGGCGCCGCTCGCCGACAGGAAGATGACCCGGTTGCGCAAGGCGCGGCTCGGCGCGAGCAGGAGGGTAAGGACGACGAGCAATATGCCCGAGCCGACCAGATTGACCCAGGCGCCGCGCGAGAAGGCGAGGAAGAGCGCCAGCGCGATGATGAGTATCGCGATGAAGGCGAGAATCGGGCGCCGGCTCCTCCTGAGCAAAATATCCTGGGCCAGAAAGACGAAGGGCGGCACGAGGAAAGGAGCGAAGACATTGGGATCCTTGAATGTGCCCTGCGCGCGGCCCATCGGCGCCCATGCTGCCGCCGTGCCGCCGACGTCGAAATAGGTGAGGATGCCGATGAGCGAGCCGATGACGCCGGCCGTGATGTAGCCGCTGCGAATGATCTCCATGCGCGCATTGGTGTCGCTCGTCACCAGGAAGCAGAAGAATAGGCCAGTCACGGCCATATAGTATGAGATGATGGTGAACCAGACGGAGATCTTGTCGTCGAGCGCGCCTTCGAGCCCGACCGCGCCGCCCAGATTATAGAGAACGAGAAAGAAGACGAGGGGCAGCGAGACGAGCGGCACCTTGAGGCCGCCTGCGGGCAGGAACAGGAGGAAAGCCAGCACGAAGATCAGCTCGTAGGGAGCTGGCTCGATCACGACGAGCCACATCGATGCAACCAGCAGCCACAGCACCACCTTGCGCCAAGTCTCGAGGCTGCCCAGCATCCTTCGTGGGGCGTCAAGGGGAGATTGTGCAGCGGCGTCGGTCAATAGGCTTTCTCCGTCTAAAGCAGCGAGGTGAGCGTGCGGAACAGAATATAGAGATCGGAGGCGGTCGACCAGTTCTCGATATCATGAAGGTCGTGCTCGACTCGCCGGTGCAACCTCTCGAGAGTGTCAAGCGGCGCATGGATGAGGGGAGCCTCGAGAATTTCGGCAGGAAGCGGCATGTCGGCATCGACGCCGAGCTTGGCTAGAAGACCGCCAGCGGCACGCTCGTGCTGGAAAAAGTCTTCCTTGCGCATCACAGTTGGATTCAAGTTGCGACAGGTTGTTTTCCCTGAACCGCCGGGTGAGCAACTTCGAGGTCCGCGCTGGCGGACCCTGGCGTTAATGAAAATGAAGGAGCGTGCTTAATGGGAGCTTAACGCGCCGACCCGGTCCGTGTTTCCCTATAGAAATCGGCGATCTTGCCGCACATGGCCTCGGCCGAGAACCGGGTTCTGGCCGCATCGGCGAGAGCGCGGGCTTGCCTCATGTGTTCCTCTCCGTGAGAGAGGCTCTTCCTGATGGCCGCCGCCAGGACTTTCCGGATCAGACGGCGGTGAGAGTATTTCCGCCGGCAATATTTCCGGAATGCCGCCCACATCCGTGGCGATGAGCGGCTTTCCCGCGGCTACCGCCTCGAGGATGACATAGGGAAGCGATTCCGCCCGCGACGGCATGACCAGCACCTGGCCGAGACCGAAAGCCTCGCGGGCCGGTAGCGCGCCTGTGAAACGGACCCGCTCGATGAGTCCGAGCCGCTGCGCCAACGCCTCGAATTCCGGCCGCTCCGGTCCGTCGCCGACCAGCGTGGCGCTTACCTGTCGCCAGTCGCTGAGCAGACTCAGCGCCTCGAGAAGGTCGCTCACCCCTTTGAGCTGGCGCATCTCGCCGAGAAAGACCAGATCGCGCGCCTCAGGCGCGAGCGGCACGGCGGCGAATTCCTCCGGCCACAGGCCGTTATGGACGACGCGCCAGGGCAGACCGCCGAGTCCGATTTTCTCTTCGAAGACGCGCCTTTCATAGTCGCAGACGAAGAGGAGGCCGGAGCCGCGCCTCAGCATCAGCTTCTCCGCGCCGAGGAACAGGGCGCCGCGTGGCGACGACCAGGCGTAGTGGAGGCTGCCGCCATGCGGGGTGTAGAGCGAAGGGATCTTGAGGCGCGCGCCGGCCAGCCTCGCATAGACGCCGCCCTTGGCGCCGTGGCCATGCAGAATCTCCGGCCTGACCCTGGCGGCTATGCGCGCGATCGCGGAAGCCGCTTCGACATCGGCGAGGCCCGGCATGCGGCCGATCGGCAGCCGGTGGATGCCGAGGCGGCAGTAGGGGGCGAGAGCCGCGAGCGCCTGTTCCGCCGCCGGGCCGCCGGTGCTGGAATCGCAGACGATGCCGATCTCATGATCGAGCGCCGTCAAACCGCGCGCGAGATCTCGAACATGACGGAAGAGGCCGCCGACCGGGGTGCGAAAGACTTGCAGGCTACGCATGGGATAAGTCCGCCGCCGGCTCAGAACCAGCGCTCGCGAACAAAAACGATGTCGCCCGGATATACTTGCGTGGTGACGGGCGCCTTGTAGGTCTGCGTGCCGTTGACGTTCTTGCGCGTGATGAGCACGGGCCCTTGATTGGCGCGTGGCGTGTAGCCGCCGGCGATCGCCACCGCATTCTGCACCGTCATGCCCGGCTGATAGGGAAAGCTGCCGGCCGTGGAAACTTCGCCCATGATGAAGAAGGGGCGCAGGGTCGTGACCTGGACGGAGACATTGGGATTGCGCAGATACCCGCTGCGCAGCCGCTTGGCGATGAGTTTCTCCGCCTCGGGTGCCGACATGCCGCCGACATAGGTCGTCTTGATATAGGGCATCGAAATATTGCCGGAACCGTCGACGAGATAGTCATTGGTGAGGTCAGCTTCGCCTGCGACCCGTATGGTCAACTTGTCGCCGGCGCCGATGCGATAGCCTGTGTCATATTCATAGGCCGCGGCGGATCCCTGGGCGCCATAGGGCGGCTGAATGCCTTCCCGGGTGCGCGAGGGAAGTTCCGTCACGCTGGCCACGGCACCCGGGCCCTGCGCGACATTCCCGTCCGCCATCACGCCCATGCCGCCGGTTGCGGCGGTCGGCGGGTTAGCTTCCCAGGTTTCCGCGCAGGCGGAAAGCAAGAATGGCAAGGCCATGAGGACGAAGACACGCATACGCACTGTGAGAGCACTCCATGACGACGCCGATCCGATTTGGCGGAGCGGCGAGGAGGCCGACGATAGGCATTTATGGTTAGCAATCGCTTAAGCGTGAGAATGATCGCGCAACACTTCGGCCATGTTAAGAAAATACTTACCACAGGCGGGGCATGGTGACGCCCTGGCAACCCTTTATTAAGCATAACTCCGCGGATGAATGAGCTCGAGCAAGCCGGAATGAACGCGTCGTCGGTCGACATGATGGATCTTCTGCGCGGTCTGTGGCGGCGCAAATGGATGATCCTCCTCATCACTGTGCTTTTCGCGGCGGCGGCGGCGTTCTTTGTGCTGCGTGACAAGCCGAGCTACGCGGTCGAAGCTCAGCTCCTGGTGGACAATCTCGAAACCCCCTTCAGCCGGGCTCAGCCCGGGGAGGGATCGGAAACGCGCCCGGCCTTCGACGATCGCGACATATTGAGTCAGGTTTCGGTTTTGAAATCGCGCGATCTGGGCGACCGCGTCATCAAGGAACTCAGCCTTGCCGGCAAGGGCGAGTTCGATCCGGCCCGCAACGGCGTCGGCAAGATCGGCCAGATCTTGATCGCACTCGGCTTCAAGGACGATCCGCTCAAGAAGTCGTTGGAGGATCGGGCATATGATCGCTACGACTCGCAGCTCAACGTCTATCAGATCCCCGAGTCCAAGATCATCATTGTCAAATACTCCGCGCTCGATCCCCAGGTCGCCGCGGATGTCGCCAACAAGCTGGCGGAAACCTATGTCGTCTCGACCCGGGAGGCGCAGTCGGAACCGACCGGGCGGGCCCGCGCCTGGCTGGCTGAGCAAATTGACATTCTGCGCAAGAAGGTTGCCGATTCAGAGGCCGCGGCCGAGGAATTCCGCGCCCAGGCGGGATTGCTGAAAGGAACCCAGGCGACGCTTGGAACCCAGGAGTTGTCGGAGCTCAACAGTCAGATCACCCAGGCGCAGGCGGCGCGCACTGAGGCACAGACCAAGGCGAAGGCCATTCGCGAGCTTCTCGACAGCAGCGGTTCGGTCGAGGTCTCCGCCGATGTCCTGAACTCGCCTTTCATTCAAAGATTGCGCGAGCAGCAGATCACCTTGCAGCGGAGCATGGCGGAACTTTCCGTCACCTATCTGCCGAGCCATCCGAAGATGGTCGCATTGCGCAACGAGATTGCCAATGTCGATCAGCAGATTCGCACCGAGGTCCTGAAGATCGTTGCCGGGCTCGAGGATCAGGCGCGGGTCGCGGCGACCCGCGAAGCATCGCTGCGCGCCAACCTCAATGCCGCGAAAGCGAAGGCCTCGACAAGCAATCTCGATGACGTGAAGCTGCGCGCTCTCGAGCGCGACGCCGCCGCCAATCGCAGCCTGCTCGAATCCTTCCTGAACCGTTATGCCGATGCGAGCGCCCGTCAGGAAGTCGCCGCTCAGCCGGGCTTCGCCCGCGTCATCCAGCGCGCCGTTCCTCCCGCCAATCCGAGCTACCCTTTGAAGGGACCGACGATCATATTGGCGACGCTTGCCGGCTTGACGCTGGCCATCGGCCTGGCCTTCCTGGCCGAAGTGCTCAAGTTGGCGGGCGGCACCGTCGCGTCTGCTCCCGCAATGCGCGAGCCTTCCCTTGAAGCCCCTGGAATATTGCCCGCGCCCACCGTGGAGGTGGCGGCCACGCTTCCGGCGCCGCCGCGTCAGCAAATGCCGCCCCCGCCTGTGCCGCCCCACTTGTCGACTGGCGGTATGGCGCCTCCCGGCAATCAGGCGATCCTCAGCGAAATTCCAGAGACGCCCGATCTGACTAGGGCCGTGGCGCATGCCAGCCAGCCCTTGCAAGACCCCTCTGGCGCTTATGCAGTGGCCGCCGGGCGGATCGTTTCCTGGCTCAACAACGCCCGCCAGTCGCTGGGTGTGCAGAAGCTCGCCGTCACGGCGATCGGCGAGGACGGACCCGATGGCGCCACCGCCGCCGTTGCCTTGGCCCGTATCGTCGCGGCCCAAGGTGTCGGCGCTTTGGTGATCGATGTCGACGAGCGGCGGCCCTCCATACACACGATTTGCGGCATCGAGGCCGGCGTGGGCTTGTCCGACATATTGCTGAACGAGGCGACGATCGAGAATGCCGTTCAGCGCGACAGTGGCTCGCTCGCCCATATATTGCGGGCAGGTACGCGGGCAGGTGAGCTTGCCGACGCGGTGACCGGCGCGCGCTTCGACGCTCTCATCGACGCCTTCGCGCAGATCTATCCTGTGATCATCGTTCATTGCGGCGCCCAATCGGCCTCGGCACAGACAGTGATCCGCAAATGCCATTCGGCGCTGCTCATGGCGCCGGGCACGCGCATTCTCGATGCCGCGCGCACGATCGAATCCTGGCGCCAGTCGGGATTGCGGGCCGTGCAGTTCGTGCGGATCGGCCAGTCGGTCCGCCGCGTCGCGTGACACGTCATCACGATTCGCTTGAGGTCACCTTACAGCATCGGCCCGAGAAGTGCGTGCGGTTCTCGGATAAGCCGATGCGCAAAATCAAAGAGATAGAGCGCCGGGCCGATTCCATGAGAACGCCCGGCGCTCTAGCCGGATGACCGATGGCTGCTTTTGCTGATCAGACGCCAGGCGTATGGCCGAGAAGGATACGCCGCGTCTTGATGAGCGTGCCCCACAGCAATGGGGTGCGCTTGACGAGACGCTTCGTAGCCAGGCGCGCGCAGCGCACGAGTGCCCACGCATAGCCGCGCAAGGTGAGGCCTCGTATCGCGTGATGGAGACGAATTTCCTCATCCGCCCAGGCGAGCTTGTAGTCGAAGCTGCCGGACGAGAAGTCGAGGAATTTGAGATCCATGTCGCAGCAGGCTTCGATGGTCCGGCGCAACAGCGCATCGCCGGGCGAATAGCGCCTGAGGCGGGGTGTGCCGAGTGAGGAGATCAGCGCCCAGTAGGCGCCACCGTGAAGCCCGCCGAGCGCCACGGCCTCGAGCTCCCCGTCCGCCGTCATGTAATAGGGCAGGAGCACGGGCTGCAGGTTGTCGGGCAGGTCGATGAGACGATGCACGAATTGCCGCTCATGCGCGTTGAACACGCCATGAATCCCGCTCTCGGCGAGGCGGCTGCGTTGTTGCGCGAACATCTCCTCGATCAGCCTGTGGGCATGCTCGCGATCGCGCGGTATGCCCACCTCAATATCCGCCGCCTTGAACAGCTTGGCGTCGCGCTTGCGGTTGCCGCGGCGTGTTTCGCCCGAACGTTTTCGCGCATAGACAGGTGCGAAGCCGCCATCGAGCTTGAGCACATAGGAGGAGTTGGCGCCGGCGATGGAGAACCAGCCGGCAAGTGGATGCTCGTGGCCTTCCCACACCGCCGGCATTTCCCCGAGATCGATCGCGTCAATCTCGGTCAGGCTCGCCAGGATGGTCCAGCCCTCGGTGGCGAACCAGGATCGGGCATGACGCAGGAAACGCTTGTCATAGAGACCGTAGCCATAGGTCATCTGCTGGCCGCCCATCCATTCGAGCACGCGACAGCCCTGGCGACCGCGCACGCAGAGGGGCAGGAGGAACAGCAAATCGCCGGCGGGATCACGACCGACGATGATCACGGGCGTGGCATTCTGGGCAGCGCCGGCGGTCTCAAGCCAGGCGCTGCACCATTGATAGGTCTGAAAGAAGGTGCCCGCCGCACGTTCTTGAAAGTTCACCCACTCCGCCGCGAGCATTTCGGTGTCGCGCTCGATTTCGGTTACGACACGTAGCATTGCCTCTCTCGCCGGCGGCGGGGCGGAAGCCCAGCGCGCCTTCTCCGAGAGGGGAGTGAGGGGCATGATGCTCAAACGATACTCCGGTACGAATTTTGCTTCGGCTCTGGAGGACGCTCGCTAGCAAAAGTTCGTCAAGTTTTGAGTGTTACTTGTCTAGTCACGCGAATTTTATTGGTTCTTCCGGTTTGTTGGGTAATGCCGTTGTCCGCCGCACTGAAAACAAGTCTTGATGTCCTGTATTATTCTGGGGCATCGCGCGCCTTGCGTTCGGTCCTGGGGGGCATGGGTGCAATATTCATGCTGCATCATGTTCGCCCGACCGGAGTGGCCGCGCATGGCTTTGCCCCCAATTCCGGCCTGGAGATCACCCCGCATTTCCTCGACATGGTTATCGGACATGTCGTTGAGGAAGGTTATCAACTCGTCTCGCTGACGGAGGCCGCCTCGCGTCTGAAAGGCGAGGGACCGGTCGAGCGTCCTTTCGCGGTGTTCACCCTCGATGACGGCTATGAGGACAACTTCGTCCATGCCTGGCCGGTCTTCCGGCGCCACAACTGCCCCTTCACGATCTTCGTAGCGCCCAAGATCATCGATGGCACCTGCGAACTCTGGTGGCGCGGCCTCGAGGCTGTCATCGCCGGCGCCCCACAGGTCAAAGGCGTTCTCGACGGCAGCGGCTTCGAGCTCGACACGCGCAGTGATGCCAGCAAGCAGACGGCCTTCAAGCGCCTCTACTGGCCGGTGAGGAGCATGCCGGAGCACCGGCAGCGCGAATGGATCCGGCAGTTTTGCGCTCACCACGGTGTCGACCTCGATGCGCAATGTCGCAGCGAGGCGATGACCTGGGAAGACGTGCGTCAGATCGCGGCGGATCCGCTCTGCACGATAGGCGCGCACACCGTCAATCACTATGCGATCGCCAAGTTGCCGGCGGACGAAGCCTTGGCCGAGGTCACGCAGTCGCGCAGCCGCATTGCCGACGAATTGGGCCGCGTGCCGGACGTCTTCGCCTATCCCTATGGCGATCCGGATTCGGCCGGCCCGCGCGACTTCGACCTGATCCGGGAGGCGGGCTTTGCGGCCGCCGTGACCACCCGCAAAGGACTGATCTTTCCCGCCCACAAGGACCATCTGACGGCGCTTCCGCGCCTTTCCCTGAATGGTGGCTATCAAAAGCTGCGCTATGTCGATGTGCTTCTGTCGGGCAGTGCCTTCGCACTGTGGAATGGCTTTAAGCGGGTATCAGTCGCCTGAATTATAGTTGACATTGTCAACTATCTGCCTCACGCTCGGCGACATGACTGACGCAGTCGCGGCGGTGCGGCGCTTCAACCGCAACTACACGAAATGGACGGGGCTTCTCGATGAGCATCTGCATGCCAGCGGCTTCGGCCTAACTGAGGCGCGTGTCCTCTACGAACTCGCCCATCGCAAGGTCGCCACGGCCAGCGAGTTGGTCACCGTCCTGGGTCTGGATCCGGGCTATTTAAGCCGTATTCTCAAGGCCTTCGCGAAATCCGGTTACATTGCGCGTGAACGCTTCGCGGAGGACGGCCGCCAGTTCAGCATCGCCTTGACGGCGGCGGGAGAGGCTGCCTTCCGTCCGCTCGAGGCGGGAAGCATCGACGCGGTTACACGTCTGCTGGAGGCACTGACGCCGGCCGGCCGAGACCGCTTAATCGACGCTATGTCGGTTGTCGAGGAGATGCTGGGCAAGAATAAGAAGGACAGCTTCCCGGCCGTCCTACGCCCGCCGCTTTGTGGGGATTTCGGCTGGATCGTTCATCGCCACGGCGCTCTCTACCACCAGGAATATGGCTGGAACGCGGAGTTCGAGGCGCTGGTCGCCGAAATCGTGGCGAAGTTCATCAGGGAGTTCAAAGAGGGCCGCGAGTTCTGCAGGGTCGCGGACAAGGGCGGCCGGGTCGTCGGATCGGTCTTCCTCGTCCAAGTGGATGCCGAGACTGCTAAGCTGCGCTTACTTTATGTGGAGCCCGATGCGCGCGGTGAGGGCCTTGGGCGGCGGCTCGTCGAGGAAGCCGTGAACTTTGCGCGCCAGGCGGGCTATCGTCGCCTGACCCTGTGGACGAATGATGGGCTCATCGCCGCGCGTCACATTTACGAAAAGGCGGGTTTCCGATTGGTCGGCGAGGAGCCGCATGAAAGCTTCGGCCACAAGCTGACCGGGCAATATTGGGAACTTGCGCTGTAGGGCGCCTCACCGGTTTCCGCTCTATATCGGCCGCGACATCCAGCGGATGAGGAACATGACGACGGGCAACCAGGCGATGCCGGCAATGACGAAGAATCCGATTTCGAGCGGCAGCGGCAGACCCACCGCCACCATGCCACCGACCGCCATCGCGATGAGGCAATAGACGATGAGAAAGGCCACGATCGCGACCATGCCGATGAATTTGCGCTGCCTGAGGGTCATGGGGCATGACCTATTCGGCCTTGCCCGCCGGCGCAAGGTCCTGCGGCGTTTGGAGACTTGAGGATAGAGAGCGGCGGCGCTATCCCGCTTCCCATGACTGTCCTGACTGAGCGCCAGCTCAAGGCGCGCCCCTACATTCGCGCCTGGCTGTGGATCGCCGCAGCGCTCGTTCTCGCCATGGTGATTGTCGGCGGCGCCACACGGCTTACGGATTCTGGCCTGTCGATCACCGAATGGCAGCCGCTTCTGGGCGCGATTCCGCCGCTCGGCGAGGTCGACTGGCTGGCCGCATTCGAGAAATACAAGCTGATCCCGGAATACACCCTCGTCAATAAGGGCATGTCGCTCGCCGAGTTCAAGTTCATCTACTGGTGGGAGTGGGCGCATCGCTTTCTCGGCCGCTTCATCGGCCTCGTGATGATACTGCCGTTTCTCTTCTTCTGGCTCTCGCGCCGCATTGAGCCGCGCCTGACGCCGCGACTCGTGGTGCTGATCTCGCTCGGTGGCCTGCAGGGGGCGCTCGGCTGGTACATGGTGAAGTCCGGTCTGGTCGAGCGCGTCGATGTCAGCCAGCATCGCCTCGCCGCCCATCTGACTCTCGCCACGGTGATTCTTGGCGCCATCGTCTGGACCGCCCTCGGCGTTGGCCATGCGCGCCGCGAGCCGCCGCGAGACAAATGGGGCTGGGCGGCATTCGGTCTGGTGGGCCTGGTGCTGCTGCAGGTCGCCGCCGGCGGCTTCGTCGCCGGCCTCGATGCCGGCATGGGCTACAACACCTGGCCGCTCATGGACGGCCAGTGGATCCCCGCGGGCCTCCTGATCATGGAACCTTGGTGGCGCAATTTATTCGAGAACGCCATGACGGTGCAATTCGATCACCGGCTCATCGCCTACGCGGTGGCGATCTATGCGGCGCTCTATGCCTGGCGGGTCCGCAGCCGGCCAGCCTGTGCCGTTCTGGTTGCGGTGCTGCTGCAAATCGGCCTCGGTATCTGGGCGCTGCTGAAACAGGTTCCTCTCGATCTCGGGCTGGCGCATCAAGGGGGCGCCATGATCGTCTTCGCGGCCACCATCTGGGCCATGCACGAAGCTCTGTCCCGCCAGCCGGCGACTCGCTTTCAGCCGGTAACGGTCTGATCCGCCCGCGCCTATCTAGATCACGATCACTTCAGACCGGTTCGGTCTGAAGTGACGAACTTGATCGAAGTCATAAGTTTAGCGCGTGATCGGACGGAAAACCGGTACCCACTTTTCCTGATCACGCTAGAGCGTTTTCGTGATTGATGGAATCTGGGGGATTCTCAGGGGGAGGGTTTTCTGATTCCTTGTTCTTGTGGTTGATTCGGCACGAGGACCCCATGGGCAAGCCCTATTCCCAGGATTTACGTGATCGCGTGTTGGCGGCGGTTGACGGCGGGCTGAAGCCCGGCGCGGTGGCTGAGCTGTTTCATGTCGATGTGTCCTACGTCTATAAGATTCTGATCCGGCGTCGGACCAGCGGAATGACGACAGCGCTGCCGTGGGCTGGTGGTCCCCAGCCCAAGCTCAAGGGCCATCATGAAGTTCTACGCCAGCATGTGAGTGAGAACTGTGATGCCACGCTAGCGGAGATCCGGACCTTCTTACTGGCTGAGCATGGTATCGAGGTCAGTGTTGGTTGCCTTTGGAATGCTCTCAAGCAGTTGAAGCTGCCGCTCAAAAAAAGACACAACGCGCCACCGAGCAGGAGCGCGAAGACATCGCCGAAGCGCGCCGAGCCTGGCACGAGGCTCAGAGCGATCTAAACGCGGCGCGCCTTGTCTTCATCGATGAGACCGGCGCTCAAACTAACATGGCACGCCGCTATGGCCGCGCTCCCCGCGGACAGCGCCTGCTGTGCAAAGTCCCGTGGGGACATTGGAAAACGATAACCTTCGTCGCCGCTCTCAGATGCGACGGTATCACCGCACCTGCCGTCTTCGATGGTCCGATGGATGGCGAGTGCTTCCGCGCCTATGTCGAACAGATCCTTGCGCCCACACTCTCAACCGGCGACATCGTCATCATGGACAATCTCGCCAGCCACAAGGTTCCCGGCATCAAGGATGCGATCGAAGCCGCCGGTGCTGCTCTGCGTTACCTGCCCCCTTACTCACCCGATCTCAACCCCATCGAGCAGGCAATCGCCAAGTTCAAATCACACCTGCGAAAGGAAGCTGCCCGTACTCTCGAAACCCTCATCCAGGCTATCGCCCGCACTCTCAACACCTTCACACCGAAAGAGTGCGAAAACTATATCCGCGCCGCTGGCTATCGCCATCAACTATGAAAATGCTCTAGAGCGCTTCCCGCGAAAGTTGCTCGAATTTCGCGACAAGGAAGCGCTCCAGACATATATAATCGAGCCTTTTTTATCCCGTTTTGATCGAATCAACTGATTCGATCAAAACGGGAGAGGCTCTAAGACGCGGGCGAGATCGGTATCGATCAGGCGATGGCCTGATCGAGATCAGCGATAATGTCCTCGACATCCTCGATACCGATGGACAGTCGCACCACATCCGGGGTTGCGCCCGCCTGTTTGAGCTGATCGGGCGACAGCTGGCTGTGCGTCGTCGAGGCCGGATGGATAATGAGCGAGCGCGTGTCGCCGAGATTGGCGAGGTGCGACAGCAGCTTGGTGCTCGACACCGCCTTCACGCCCGCGTCGTAGCCGCCCTTCAGGCCGAATGTGAAGATCGAGCCCGCCCCCTTGGGGCAGTATTTTTGGCGAGCTCATAATGCTTATGGCCCTCGAGGCCCGCATAATTGACCCACGACACTTTTGGATGGGTGCTGAGCCATTTGGCAACGGTGAGAGCATTATCGCAATGTTTCCGCATGCGCAGCGACAACGTCTCCATGCCGGTAAGGATGAGGAAGGAATTGAGCGGCGCGATGGCGGGACCGAGATCGCGCAGACCCAGCACCCGGCACGCGACCGCGAAGGCAATATTGCCGAACGTCTCGTGCAGTCTGATGCCGTGATAGGAGTCGTTGGGCTCGGTGAGCAGCGGATAGCGTCCGCTCTTCGACCAGTCGAAATTGCCGCCGTCGACGATCACGCCGCCCATCGAATTACCGTGACCACCCATGAACTTTGTCAGCGAGTGCACGATGATATTGGCACCATGGTCGAAGGGCTTGCACAGATAGGGCGTCGCCAGGGTGTTGTCGACGATCAGCGGCACGCCCGCCTTCTGCGCGATCTTGGCGATCGCGGCGATGTCGGTGATCAGGCCGCCGGGATTGGCGATCGATTCGATGAAGATTGCCTTGGTCTTGGGCGACAGGGCCTTCTCGATCGATGCCATGTTATCCGCATCGGCCCATACGACATGCCAGCCGAAGGACTTGAAGGAATGATTGAACTGGTTGATCGATCCGCCATAGAGCTGGCGGACGGCGACGAACTCGTCACCCGGTTGCATCATGGCGTGGAAGATCAGCATTTGCGCCGCGTGGCCGGAGGCGACGGCCAGGGCCGCGGTGCCACCCTCGAGCGCCGCGACCTTCGATTCAAGCACAGCCTGCGTCGGATTCATGATCCGCGTATAGATGTTGCCGAAGGTCCTGAGCGCGAAGAGATCGGCGGCGTGTTTCACGTCTTCAAAAACATAGGCCGTCGTCTGATAGATGGGTGTTGCGCGTGCCCCCGTGGCCGGATCGGGTTGCGCTCCTGCGTGAATGGCAAGAGTGTCGAAGCCCGGTATCTTGTCTGTCATCATGGTCTCCTCTGAAGCTCCCCAGGGCCGGCAAAATAGCCGAGTGACGCCGGGGCCACAATGTTTAAGGATTACCTCGATTTAACTAGTGAGCCCGAGCTATCGGGATTAGCGTTTCATCATCCGATCAACACATCGGCTGAGGTAAACACCCCAATAGGAAGTCGCAGGCGGCGCCCAAAACCGCCTGTCTGGAATGGCCATCAGAACGCCATATGACTGCTTGCGCGCGACGGGTGGGCCCGCTTTCCACCGCCTCGGCTCCTGCCGCGACCGACCACAAACCCAAATCGCCAACATTGGAGATCCACTATGAGAGGTCATATTCTCGTTGCGGCGGCGCTCGCGCTTGCGGCAACCGTCACATCGGCGAACGCTCTGAGCATTGTCAACACTGACAAGACGAATCATGCCGTCATGGCGACGCCCGACGGCGGCAAGGCGCATAAGATCGTCGTCAAAGCGCAGCATACGAGCACCTATAACTGCAGCAAGGGCTGCGAATTGCAGCTCGGCGACCACAAGGCGCATTTCAACGGCAAGGCGCACAAGGTCCTGATCAAGGACGGCAAGTTCGTATCTGCCTGACCTCGACTGCACTGACATATTGAAGGAGTATTGGAAATGAATATGCGTATCCTAGCTTTGGCCGGCCTCGCTCTGGCCGCCTCGATCACCACGGCCAGCGCGCTCACTGTAACCAACGCCGACAAGACGAGCCATACTTTTATGCTCACCCCGATGGGCGGCAAGCCGGAGAAGGTGGTTCTCAAGGCCAACGCCACGGGCAATTATGATTGCGCCAAAGGCTGCGAGGTGCGGATGGGCGCGCTCAAATCTTCCTATGATGCGAGCGTGAAGAAAGTAGAGATCAAGGACGGCAAGTTTATCAAGATGTAAGATGTCAGATGTTAGGGACGGCGAGGCCTTCCCCCGGCCGCATATCCTCCCATCCGGCCGGGGCGAAGGCGATTCACTCTTGCGCTCCGCCGGATCCGGGCGCGGAGCCGAACAGCACGTCCGTCCAGTCGGCGATGAAGCGCTGTCGCTGCTGCTGATCCTGGGCGGCAAGCAGATAGGGGCCGATGCGGATGGGACGCGCCACCCCTGATTCCTTCAATGTCTCGGGACCATCAACACCCTTGGGCGACGGTTCGTCCTCGGCGAAGAAGAAGGCTTTCTCGCGCGACACGCGTTGACCGCGTTCCGACAGAAGATAATCCAGAAATCGCGCGGCCGCGGCCATGTTGGGCGCCGCCCTCGAGATCAGCGCGCCGCGGCGCAGCACCAGCGTATAATCTTCCGGCACCACGATGCGGAGATCCGGGTTTCTGAGCATCGCCGCATAGGCATAGGACCCCAGTATATTGTAGCCGATATAGAGTTGCCCGCCAGCGATCTGGTCGAGGATCTCGCTGTTGCAGCAGCGCGTGACGACATCGGCCCGGCTCATGCTTTCGAGCAGGCGGCCATAGACGGTCGTGGTCTGACGCGCATCGCTGTAGGCGAGCAGATAGCCGATGCCGGATAGTCTGATGTCATAGGTGCCGATGCGCCCGCGATAGAAATCGATTCGGCGACGCAGGAGCTCCGCCAGGGCGGCGTGCGAGCGCGGAACATCCTCCGGGGGCACCATGCGCGAGTCGTAGACGAAAATGGAGGGCTCATAAGTGAAACCGAAGACTTCGTCGCGCCAGTTCGCCCAGCGCGACACCCGCGCCGTCTCGGCGGAGCTGTGCGGTGTCGCGCAGCCGTCATTGGCGAGCTTGATCAACTGGTCGACGGAGGAGGAGAGCAGGATGTCGCCCATGAAGCGGCCGGTCCGGCAAGCCTCGGCGGCGGCGCGGTAGAGGTCGTTGGTAACATACTCGAAGTAGTTGATGGTGATCTCGGGCGCCAGGAGTTGGAAATCGCGGATCAGGGGCTCCATCGCCGGAAGGTCCGTCGCGGCATGGATGTCGAGCGTCGCCGAGGACGTCGCACGGGCAGGGAAGACGACGGGCTTGTCAGTGAGGGATTGCGCCGTCGCGGCCAGCGGAATGCAGAGCAGCGTGAGCCATAGGAAGAATGCAACATCTCTCATGCTCGGTCTCCATCGCCGGAAAGCAGGGGCAGGGCCAGAACGACGGTGAATCCGCGCGCGCCCTTTTCTCGGAAGGTGAGTGTCCCGCCATGGGCCGCGGCGACCTCGGCGGCGATCGAGAAGCCCAGACCCGCCGCGCCGCCATTGTGCCGCGTCGTGGCGAAACGCTGTGTCACGCCTTCCCAGGCCTCGGGAGGGATGCCGGGACCGTCGTCCTCCACTTCGACAGAGGCTGTTCCGTCCTTGCTCGACACCCTGACCTCCAGACGCGAAAGGGTACCGTGACGTAGGGCATTGTCGATGACATTGGCGATGGCCTCGCGCAGACTGACGGCGTCGCCCAGCACCTTTGGATCGCTTTCGTCGGCTTCGAAGGAGATGATGATGTCGGGCGAATGCGTGATGGGAACGGCGGCGCGGAAAGCGCGCCTCGCAATGTCCGCGAGGTTGACCGGGGCCAGTCTTACGGCATCGGCGCGATGGATCACCATCGCATGGCTCAGGAGCTGGTTGGTGAGCCGGGCAAGCTCCTGGGCGCGCTGCTGCACACGCTCGAGATGCTGGCGTGCATCGGCGCTCAGCCGATCCTGCCCAAGCAGATCGACTTGCGCCGTCAATGCCGTCAAAGGCGTTCTGATCTGGTGAGCGGCATCGGCGATGAAGCGCTCGAGCAGCGACACGCGTCTTTCGAGGCGTCCCATGAAGTGGTTGATTGAACCGACAAAGGGGCGCATTTCGCGCGGCATGTCCACCTCGATCGGCTTGAGGTCATGCGAGTCGCGATTGTTGAGCGCATTGCCGAGGCGCCAGACCGGCTGCAGCGAATAACGGATCGCCAACGCCGCACCGGCCAGCGCCATGAGGCTCATGACGAGGACGAGAAAGACCGCGCGCGTGGTGAGCTCGGCGGCGAGGGCTTCTCGCGCCTCGGTGGTCTGGGCCACGATCACATGCGCCCAGCCTGAAAGTGCTGGATCCGAGAAAGCGCGAGCGATGACGACGATGCGCACCGGATCGCCCGCATAGCTGCCATTGCGCAGGACCGGTTCGGTGCGGACCGCGGACAGATCGCTGTCTTCCGCCAGATCCGCATAGCCGGTAAGAGTTGCTCCCTCGGTGTCGACAATCCGATAGAACAGACGATCGCGCTCGGCGAGGCCGAGCAGCTCGAAGGCCGAGGCGGGAAGGTCGACGATCATCTGGCCCGCATCGACGGTGAGGCTGTCGGCCAACTGCAAGGCGGCGCCGGTCAGCACGCGATCATAGGCATCGTCGGCCGCGGCGCGCGCGTAATACCAGGCGGCGCTGACCAGCGCCGTGGCGCCGATGCACAGCACGACGGCGACACGTACCGCCAGCCGCGTGAAGAGCGATGAATCACTCCGTGTCATCGGAGACCAGCTGGTAGCCGACGCCGCGCAGCGTGACGATCCGCGCCTTGGCGCAATCCAGCTTCTTGCGCAGCCGCCCGATATAGAGCTCGACGGCGTTGGGATTGACATCCTCGTCGAAGCCGAAAAGGCTCTCCAGGAGTTCGTCCTTGCTGAAGACCCGGCCAGGCCGGCTGGCGAGGATTTCGAGCAGCGAGATTTCGCGCCGTTTCAGCTGGATCTCGCGCCGCCCGATACGTGCCGAACGGCTGGCACGGTCCAGTATGATATCGCCGCACTGGATGATGTTGGTAGTCTCGCCGGCATGGCGCCGCATCAGGACGCGTGCCCGGGCCTCGAGCTCGCGGAAATCGAAGGGTTTCACGAGATAATCGTCCGCACCCAGATCAAGCGCCTCGACGCGGTCTTCGATCTCGGAGCGCGCGGTGAGCACGAGCACCGGGGCAGGGCTCTTCGCCCGGCGCAGGCGACGAAGTATCTCGAAGCCGTCGAGTTCAGGCAGCATGACATCGAGGATGATCAGGTCATAGCCGGTGGAATTGAGGATATCCGCCGCGGCGGCGCCGCTGGTTTCCCAATCGACCGAATGGCCGATGGCCTTGAAGCGGCGGGCGATCGCTTCGCCGACATCCCGCGTATCCTCGACAAGAAGAATGCGCATCGACGAAACTTCGCATGTGGCATTTGAGGCTTCAAGCGGCATCTTTTCGCGACATGGCGCGGCCGTGACAGCGCGGTGACAGTTTCGCGTGCCACAGTGTACCTGTCCGCCGCCGAGAAGGAACAAGGGGCGGGCCAACAACAAGCCGATGACGCGACGCGCACCGACTGGTGCTGTTGCAAGCGCGCTAACTCGATTGGCGGCGCTGGTGACGCCGTCGCTCTGCAACGTCGGCGAGAGCTCTTCAATCTCGTTCTGGGAGGAAATAATGACGTTGAATCTGATGCGCGCCGCGGCTGCGGCGCTGCTGGTGCTTGCCGCGGCCGGCGGAGCCGTCGTCGCCGAGCCGGCCAAGCCTGAATGCCTGGCCGGCGCGAAGCCTGGCGGCGGCTTCGATCTTACATGCCGGCTGGCCGCCAATTCGCTGCTCGCCACGAAGATCATAGGTACGCCGATGCAGGTCACTTATATGGAGGGTGGCGTCGGCGCGGTCGCCTACAACCATGTGATCGGCAAGCGTGGATCGGACGGCAATCTGATCACCGCTGCGTCGACCGGCTCCGCCCTGCTGATCGCGCAGGGAAAATTCGGCCAGTATGACGAGAGCGCGGTGAAATGGCTGGGGGCGCTCGGCGCCGATTATGGCGTGCTGGTGGTCGCGGCCGATTCTCCCTACAAGACGCTCGGTGAGCTCGTGGCCGCCTATAAGGCCAATCCCGCCGACTTCGCCGTCGGTGGCGGTGGCGCCGTCGGTTCGCAGGACTGGATGAAGGCCTCTTTATTGGCCAAGGCCGCCGAGCAGGATCCTAAGGCGATGCGTTATGTGGCGCTCGAAGGCGGCGGTGCGGTGCTGACGTCGCTTGAAGGCGGTCATATCAAGGTCGGAGCGGGTGACGCGGCGGAGATGGGCCAGCATCACAATGCCGGCAAGGTGCGCATTCTCGCGGTAATGGCGCCCGGGAGGCTTCCGGGCGATCTCGCCGAGGTTCCGACGGCACGCGAGCAGGGCATCGACATCGACTGGATCGTGTGGCGCGGCTACTACGTGGGCAAGGATGTGTCCGCCGCCGATTATGACTGGTGGGTCGAGAGCTTGCAGAAGCTGTCGGCGACGCCCGAATTCGCGACGGAGCGCCAGGCGCGCGGTCTCTTCGAGTTCAATATGTTCGGGCAGGCGTTCGACGACAAGGTGAAGGCCGACGTCGCGCGCTTCAAGGTGCTCGCCAAGGAAGCCGGCCTCTGACGCGGTCATGGCCGATTCCACAAGCAATGGCAGGACGGCCGGCCGCATCGGCGCGGCCGCCCTTCTGATCCTGGCACTCGTCTTCGGCTTGGGCGGTGCCACGATCGATTATGCTTTCGCGTCCGACCCGCTGGGGCCACGGGTCTTTCCAGTCGTGCTGGCTTCCGCGCTGGCGGTGCTGGCACTCCTTTACTGGCGTTCGCCCGGGGTAGCGGAGACGTTTCCGCGCGGCAGCCATCTTTTGCGCACCCTCGCCGTGCCGAGCCTCGTGCTGCTGTCGGCGCTGCTGCTCGACCCGGCGGGGTTTCCGGTGTCGGTCTTCGTGCTCACCGCCGGAGTTGCCTGGATATTCGGTGCCCCGCCGCGTTTGGCCCTCCTGAGCGGCGCCGGACATGCGCTTCTGTGGTGGGTCGTCTTCGTCAGGCTGCTCTCGGTCTATCTGCCTGTCGGCTGGCTCTTCGCTTGAAGGGATAGGGTATGAACCTCGATTATCTGTGGGGCGGCTTCGCTGTCGCCCTCACGACGCAGAATCTTTTGATCGGCCTCGTCGGCTGCTTCCTCGGCACGATGATCGGCGCGCTGCCGGCGATCGGCCCGATCAACGGCATCGCGCTGCTGCTCCCGATCGCCTATACGATGGGCCTGCCGCCCGAGAGCACGATGATCCTTCTGGCGGCTGTCTATTGCGGAGCCGAATATGGCGGCCGCATCTCGTCGATCCTCCTCAATGTGCCGGGCGATGCCGGCGCGGTCATGACCGCGCTCGACGGCTATCCCATGGCCAAGCAAGGCCGCGCCGGCGAGGCCCTCGCCATCAGCGGCCTCTCGTCCTTTGTCGGCGGCGTGATCGGGACCATCGCACTGGCGCTCTTCGCGCCGATTCTGTCGAGCCTCGCCATCGGCTTCGGCCCGGCCGAATATTTCGTTCTAATGATCTTCGCTTTGGCGACGCTCGGCAGCATGGTCGGGAATCAGCCGGTCAAGACGCTGATGGGTTGTGTCCTCGGGCTGATGCTCGCCACGATCGGCCTCGATGCGACCTCCGGCGCCTATCGCTTCACCTTCGGCGAGCCGGAACTGGGTGAGGGCATAGAGTTCGTCGTGCTGGTGATCGGTCTCTTCTCGATCTCGGAGGCGCTCATCATCCTGGAAAACCAGTCCGCCGGGGTGAGCGCGATCCGCAAGCTCGGCCGCATGGTGGCGCGTCTCGACGATCTGCGCAGATGTGTCATGCCGACATTGCGCGGTTCTGCCATCGGCTTCGTGATCGGCGTATTGCCCGGCACCGGCGCCTCGGTGGCGAGCGCCATTTCCTACACGACCGAGAAGCGCGTCTCCGACCGGGAGGGCACGTTCGGCAAGGGCGACGTGCGCGGCCTCGCCGCGCCGGAGGCGGCCAACAACGCCACCGCCTGCGGCGCCTTCGTGCCTATGTTGACGCTCGGCGTGCCGGGATCCGGTACCACGGCGGTCATGCTGGGCGCCCTGATGCTCTATAACATCCAGCCGGGTCCGCTCCTTATGAGCGAGCATCCCGAAATGGTCGGCGGCCTCGTCGCCTCGCTGTTCATCGGCAATGTCTTCCTGCTGGCGCTCAATCTGCCGTTGGTCAATCTGTTCGCGCGGGTGCTAACCATACCGAACTGGCTGCTGGTTCCCGGCATCCTCGTGCTTTCGGTCGTCGGCGTCTATTCGACCAACGCTTCGGCTCTGTCGCTCTATCTGATGCTCGCCATTGGCATGGCGGGCTGGCTGCTGCGCAAGCTCGGCTTCGACATGGCGCCGATCATCTTAGGATTCGTGCTGGGCGACGTGATGGAGATCAATATGCGCAACGCCCTGGCGATCAGCGGCGGCGATGTCTCGATCTTCTTCAAAAGCTGGATCAGCCTGGTTCTGTGGGGCCTTGCGATCACCGTCGCGGTGCTGCCGTTCATGCTCGGCTGGCGGGCGAAACGAATCGGCAGGTCGGCGGACGCAAGGTCGTGATCGCGCTTCAGCGCTTGATGCCGAGGCCTAGCCCTAGGCTCTGCATCCTGCCGCTTTCATGGAGGCGCTGGCGGCGGGAAGAGATGAGACCAGAATTCCCGCCGATCCAGCTCCATTCGCCGGAAAGCTTGCCGTATTCCATTTTCGGGCAGCGGTTCATCACCACCTTGAGCCCGGCCGCCTCGGCGCGCGCCGCGGCCTCGTCATTGCGCACGCCAAGCTGCATCCAGATCACCTTGGGGCGCGGGTCGAGCGCCAGTGCCTCGTCGGTGATGACGCCGGCAGCCTGCGAATTGCGGAAGATGTCCACCATGTCGATCGGATGGGGGATGTCCTTGAGGGATCCGTAGACACGCCGCCCGACGATTTCCTTTCCGGCGAGGCCGGGATTGACCGGCGTCACCTCGTAGCCTTTGTCGAGCAGATACTTCAGCACGAAATAGGAGGGCCGCACGTCGTTATTGGAGGCGCCGACCAGGGCTACGGTTCTGACGTTGCGCAGGATGTCGCGGATATAGTCCGCCGGGTAATTGTCGTGATCCATGGCAGGCTAACGATCTTCCCATTGCGGCGGACGCTTGTCGACGAAGGCGCCGATGCCTTCCTTGGCGTCCTGGATCAGCAGGTTTTCGACCATCACGCGCGCGGCATAGTCATAGGCATCGGGAAGCGTCATGTCGAGCTGGCGATAGAAGGCCTCCTTGCCGATCCGGGTCACCGCCTTGGACTTGCCGGCGATCTTCGCGGCCAGCTCATTGACGCTCGCGCGCAGGAGCTGGGTGGGGACGATCCGGTTGATGAGCCCGATTCGCTGGGCCTCGGCGGCGCCGATCAGGTCGCCGGTGAGCAGCATCTCCATGGCATGCTTGGGCGTGACGTTGCGCGACAGGGCCACCATCGGCGTTGAGCAGAACAGGCCGATATTCACGCCCGGCGTGGCGAAGCGGGCCGGTTCGGCGGCGATGGCGAGGTCGCAGCTGGCGACGAGCTGGCAGCCGGCGGCGCTCGCCACTGCCTGGACCTCGGCGATGACGGGCAGGGGATGATGCACGATCGCCTGCATCAGCTCGGCGCATTGCGTCATGAGCCGGTTGAAATAGGCGGCACCGTGATCGCCGTCCCGCCGATGCGCGGTGATTTCCTTGAGATTATGGCCGGAGCAGAAAGCGGGTCCTTCCGCGGCGATGACGATCACCCGCGCGTCAGCATCCCGTCCGGCCTCGGCGAGTGCGTCGGCGAGCGCCGCCATCATCGCCTCGCTGAGGCTGTTGCGGGTTTGGGGGTCGTTGAGCGTCAGGCGCACTATGCCCGCCTGGCGTTCCTGCTGGAGGATCCCGGTCATTCGCCTTCTTCGGCGAGGAGCTTGAGCTTCTCGGCATAGGCCGGATCGTCGATCAGGGCCTGCACGACCTTCTTGTTGTTTTCGGAGGGGATCATCGCCTTGAGGCCCTTGATCATCCGGTCCTTCATGTCCTGGGCGAGCGAGCTGTCTTGCTCGATCTCGGTGATCTGTGCGGTCAGGTCGTCGGTGAGGTTTTCGGTGATGGCCGAATAGGCAAAGCTCACGCTGGTGACGGCGACATTCCATTCATCGACGGTGGCGAAGCCCGCCGCCTTGAGATCGGCCTCAAAGCGCTTGCCTTCATCCGTCTGGTCGACGAAATCCTGCAGGCTTTCGTAATTCTCGAGATTGGCGTCCTTGTACTTGTCGCGCACCAGGCCGAGCGCGTCGAGGGCGCGCCGGGCGATACTGTCGGTGAGCTCGATGACGGTGACATCGGGTATCTCGCCGTAGCTCAAATCGTCCGGCGAGGACTCTTCTGTGTCGGTCTCATCGCCCGAATCGGCTGGAGGGGGCTGGGTAAGGTCTTCCCCTGACTTCGCGGCAGGCGGTTGGACAGGGGGCTGCTCAGTTCCTGCCGCCGGCGCCGCCGGCTGCGGTTCCTGGCCGGGTTCCTCGCTTTGCGGAAGCTGGGTCTGGTCCTTGGCTGGCGTTTGAGCCACAGCGGGGCCGAGGGCCACGACCCCGGCAAACAACAGAACTACGGCAAAACGAACCATCAGGCACCCTCTAAGTCTCGAACCTTATAAAATACAATAAGTTAGGAAAAGGGGGTAGCACATCAGATGCTTAAACTGTGGCAGCAAAACAACATTTTCGGGTATTATGGTACCACATACGGAATCTGCCTGAAATAGCAGGTTTTTCTTGACCTCAGCGCGCGAGGTCTGTATCTCCGCGCCATTCGGACAAGCATTGGAACACTCATCATGAAGACCTATTCGGCGAAAGCCAAGGAAATCGAGAAAAAGTGGGTGCTGATCGATGCGAACGGGCTGATCGTCGGACGTCTCGCCACGATCATCGCCAATCGTTTGCGCGGCAAGCACAAGCCCACTTTCACACCCCACATGGATTGCGGCGACAATATCATCGTCATCAATGCCGAGAAGGTGGTCCTTACAGGCAATAAGCGCAAGGACAAGACCTATTACTGGCACACGGGTTTCCCCGGCGGCATCAAGGAACGCAAGGCCGAGAAGATCCTCGACGGCAAGTTCCCCGACCGCGTCCTCGAGGCGGCGGTCAAGCGCATGCTCCCCGGCGGCCCGTTGAAGCGCCAGCAGATGTCCAATCTGCGCATCTACAAGGGTGAGGCCCATCCGCATGAGGCCCAGAGCCCGCAGAAGCTCGATATCGCTTCGCTCAATCCCAAGAACACGCTGAGAGGCTAAGACGATGGCTGAACAGACAACTCTCTCCAATCTCGGTGAAGCGCTGGGCCAAGCCGCCATCCAGGCGCAGGCCGCTCAGGCGCCCGCCAAGCCCAAGCTCGACGCCAAGGGCCGCGCTTACGCCACCGGCCGCCGCAAGAACGCCATCGCCCGCGTGTGGGTGAAGCGTGGTGCCGGCAAGATCACGGTCAACGGCAAGGCGATCAATATCTACTTCGCCCGCCCGGTGC
The DNA here is from genome assembly GCF_011046735.1 of Nordella sp. HKS 07. Taxonomy (NCBI): domain Bacteria; kingdom Pseudomonadati; phylum Pseudomonadota; class Alphaproteobacteria; order Hyphomicrobiales; genus Nordella; species Nordella sp. HKS 07. The sequence goes on from NZ_CP049258.1 coordinate 5,598,274, forward strand.
TGCAGATGCTTGTCCAGCAGCCGATGGTCACGGCGCTGCGTCGCGACCAGGTCGATGTCGACTGCACCGTCGTCGGCGGCGGTCTCTCCGGCCAGGCCGGCGCGGTCCGTCATGGCCTCGCCCGCGCTCTGACCAATTTCGAGCCGGAGCTGCGCTCGATCCTCAAGAAGAACGGCTTCCTGACCCGCGACCCGCGCGCCGTCGAGCGCAAGAAGTACGGCCGCGCCAAGGCTCGCCGCTCGTTCCAGTTCTCGAAGCGCTAAGCGCTCTCGAAACTCACCGATTGCAATCGAAAAGGGATGGTGGAAACACCATCCCTTTTTTCGTTGAGATTCATCAATCCCCGCGTGGGTCATTGCGACGTGCGGTCGTTGCTGTGAACTAGGCGCGGCCGATATATCCAGGGTTGTCGTCGTCGCCGAGCCAGATCACGCCGGGCATCAAGGCGTGCGCCAGTAGTGACCGCGTGTTGGATCAATGCAATGATATGCAGGCATCGTCGGAACATCCTGAAAAGTGCGTTCCAAGGGCGATGCGCAACAGGCGTCCACACTTCTAAACTCGTCAAGGTTACTCAGACATGGCTAGGCAAACAATGGATCGGAATCTTGCGCCGATCCTTTCAGCGGCTCGCACTTGGATTGAACAATGCTTGCTGAATGACGGGGGAATCTGGTCGGCGCAAGCCGTCTGGACTGCGCGTGACATCGAAGAACTTCATGGAGCTTTCATCGGGACGGCGAGCCCCGAGGACCTTGGTTTCATGAACAAGCTCAAGGATCAGATCACGAAGCATGGGACGAGAGTGCAGCATCTGGCAGCCGAGATGTTATGGGCGCTTTTGCTATTTCCTTCAGATGTCAAGGCAGGTGCCAAGCGTCAAAATATCGGCGACATATGGGCGTTATCAGGAGACGTGCTGGATGATACCCAGGTATATCTCGCGGACGGAGTACTTGCCGGGATCGGAGCGGCTGGCCCCGGCTTCAACAATTACAGGGCAGACGAATTCGTGTTTCTGATCGAGCTTACGCGCGATCTGAAGGGAAGGCCACTTGCGGCGCGGCGCGCGATATTCGGCGATTATGATGCGTTTACCGAGTGGATTGGCGCCGTTCCGCAAAAGGGATTTCGGCAATTCCGTCACATGATTCGCTATTTCGCTTTTCCGGAGACCGTCGAGAGAATTTCATCCAACAGTGTTCGGCGTCGGATTCTCGAAGCGTTCGATGCGGCGCCGGCGCACGACACGAGGAAGTGGACGGATCGCCATCTAGATGAGGCGCTCCTGAACCTGCGCAGGAGGCTGGAGCACGGCCATCCAGGCCAAGTTTTGGACTTCTACGAACCGCCTCTGAAGGAGCGCTGGCAGTCCAGCGGGAAAGTCAAAACGCCCCATGGAGAAGTCACCGTCGCTGTGCCCGACAATGAAGATGTGGGCGAGGGGAAAGGTGACGTGCGAGCGAAGGATGATGTGCCGGAAACAAGACGGTCGTTCCGCTATCAGGCTCTGCTTGCCGAGATCGGAGCGATGATGGGCTTCAGCATCGGGCTCCCGGCTAATGACAGAACTCGGGTCAAGGCTTTGATGGTAAGCCATCTGCAGGATGCGATCTCCGAGAATTTGCCGTTGAGCTATGACTCGGTCACGATGCAGACCGTCAGTCAGATCGACGTCATCTGGTTGAAACAGCGTTACATGGTGCGCGCATTCGAGGTCGAGCATACGACCGCCGTCTATTCCGGACTGCTCCGGATGGCGGACTTGCTGGCATTGCAACCGAATATGAACATCAAACTGCACATCGTTGCGTCCGAGGAGAGGCGGACGAAGGTATTCAACGAGATCCTCCGGCCCGTCTTCTCGCTTCTTGGCGGAGCGCCTCTCTCGGAACGCTGTACCTTTCTTTCATATGAAAGCGTGACAGCAATACGGTCGACCGATCACCTGGCGCATACGAATGACAGCGTCATCCAGGAATTCGAGGAACGGGCCGAGGCAGGCTGAGGGCATCCTCACGCACTCTCCTCGACGAAGACCTCGGCGCGCTTCTTCTTGACCGCGGGCAGGAAGACGATGATGAGCACCGCCAGCGCCAACGCCAGCAGGGCGGCGCTGATCGGACGCGTGATGAAGGTCGTGGGATCGCCCTTCGACAGGATCATCGCGCGGCGCAAATTCTCCTCGAGCAGCGGCCCCAGCACGAAACCGAGCAGGAGCGGCGCCGGCTCGCAGCGCAGTTTCACCAGCGCATAGCCGAGGATGCCGAAGAAGGCGACCGCATAGAGGTCGTAGACATTGGAGTTCACGCTGTAGATGCCGATCGAGCAGAAGGCCATGATGATAGGAAACAGGATGTAATAGGGCACCGTCAGCAGTTTCACCCACAGGCCGATCAGCGGCAGATTGAGGATGATGAGCAGGAGATTGCCGATCCACATCGAGGCGATGATGCCCCAGAACAGCGAGGGCTGCTCGCTCACCACATTGGGGCCTGGCACGATGCCCTGGATGATCATGGCGCCGATCATCAGAGCCATGACCGGATTGGCGGGGATGCCCAGGGTGAGCATCGGGATGAAGGAGGTCTGCGCGCCGGCATTGTTGGCGGATTCGGGCCCGGCGACTCCTTCGACGGCGCCCTTGCCGAATTCCTCCGGATGGTTGGAGACGCGCTTCTCGACAGTGTAGGAGGCGAAGGCGGCAAGAATGGCGCCGCCGCCCGGCAGGATGCCGAGCGCCGAGCCGATCGCCGTGCCGCGCAGGATGGGCGCCACCATGCGCCGGAAATCGTCGCGCGTCGGCATCAGCCCGTGCACCTTCCTGATCAGCACCGCGCGCTCATGCTCGTTTTCGAGATTGCGCAGGATCTCGGCGATGCCGAAGACGCCGACCGCGACCGCGACGAAATTGAGACCATCCGCATATTCGCTGATGCCCAAGGTGAAGCGCGGCGTGCCGGTATAGATGTCGGTGCCGACGAGACCGAGCAGGAGGCCGAGCGCCACCATGCCGAGCGCCTTGATGACCGAGCCATGGGCGAGTGCGATCGAGGAGACGAGGCCGACGACCATGAGCGAGAAATATTCGGCGGCGCCGAATTTGAGGGCGATCGCGGTCAAGGGTGGCGCAAAGAGGGCGATGAGGAAGGTCGACACCGTTCCGGCGAAGAAGGAGCCTATGGCGGCGATGGCGAGCGCCGCGCCGGCGCGGCCGTTGCGCGCCATCTGGTAGCCGTCGATGGCGGTGACGGCGGAGGAGGATTCACCCGGCATGTTGATGAGGATTGCGGTGGTGGAGCCGCCATATTGGGCGCCATAATAGACGCCCGCCAGCATGATGAGGGCCGCGACCGGATCGCCGATCTGAAACGTGATCGGCAGCAGCATGGCGATGGTGGCGGTGGCGCCGATACCGGGCAGCACGCCGATCAGGGTGCCGAGCAGGACACCGATCAGGCAGAAGAACAGGTTCCAGAATGTCGAGGCGGTGCTGAAGCCGAGGATCAGGTTATCGATGAGTTCCATCTTGCGCTCTCCTTCAGAAGCCGAGCCAGGGGCCGAAGGCACGGAAGGGCAGGTTCAAGCCCTTGCTGAAGACGAGATAGGAGAAGAGCGTGACGCTGGTCGAAAGGATCAGGGCGGCGAGCGGTTTCATTTTCACGCTGGCAAAGGAGGCGATGAAAGCCGCGATGAAGACGGCGGGCACGAAGCCGAGGCCCCCGACCGTAAGGCCAAAAAGAATCGGGGCGGGGAGGATCAGCAACATGCCGCGCCAGGCGAGGGGACCGATGGGCTCGCCCTGGACGCGCGTCGCCTGGATGAGCACGATGACGCCGAGCAGCACCAGGATGGCGGCGAGCAGCAGCGGGAAATAGCCGGGCCCCATGCGCAGTGCCGTGCCGATATCCATGATCCAGGACTGGTAGGCGAAGAAAAGGCCAAGGGCGATGAAGAGAGCGCCGCACAGGCCGTTGGCGGAATCGATGCGAATGGATTTCATGGCGTGTTTCCTCACGCTTGCAGGTCGATGGAAGAGAAAGGGGCGCCCTTCAGCACCCCTTTCAATCACTCACCCTTAGTCGGCGTATTGGCCGGCGGCTTCGATCACCGGCTTCCAGCGCGCGATCTCGCTTTCGAGCTTCGCCTTCAGCGCCGCGGGCGTCGCTTCGGCCTCGGTGGAGGGAGCGGTGCCGAGTTCGGCAAAGCGCGCCACGACATTGGGATCCTTGAGGGCCAACTGCAGCGACTTCGACAAGCGCTCGGTCACTTCGGCGGGCGTACCCTTGGGTGCATAGACGCCGTGCCAGATGCCGACCTGGAAGCCCGCGAGGCCCGCTTCCTCGGCGGTCGGCAGGTCGGGCAGCACGTCGAGGCGCTTGGGCGAGGTGACAGCATAGGCTTTGATTGTGCCGGCCTTGATCTGCTTGGTGGTGTTGGTGGTCTGGTCGCACATGATGTCGACCTGGCCGCCGAGGAGGTCCGTCATCGCGGGGCCTGTGCCCTTATAGGGGACCGTGACCAGCGGGGACTGGATGGCGCTCATGAACATCATGCCGCACAGATGCGAGGCGGCCCCGATGCCGGCATTGGCGAGCGTGACCTTGTCCTTATTGGCCTTGACATAGTCGAGCAGGCTCTTGATGTCGCCCGGCTCGAAATCCTTGCGCGCCACGATGGTCATCGGCACGTCGGTCACGAGACCCACATATTCAAAGGCCTGGAGCGTGTCGAAGGGGAGCTTGCGGTAGAGCGTGGCGCTGGTCGCCATGCCGATATGGTGCAACAGCAGCGTGTAGCCGTCGGCTTCCGCCTTGGCGACACGCGCGGCACCCAGCGTGCCGCCGGCGCCGCCCACATTCTCGACGACGATCTGCTGACCGAGATCCTTCGACATCGCCTCGGCGACGAGACGGGTCACTGTATCGGTCGGCCCGCCGGCGGCAAAAGGAACCACCATTGTGATGGTGCGGTCGGGATAGGTCTGCGCTCCGGCCCCGCTCGTCAGAGCGAGCATGGTCGCGGCGGCAAAGGCGGCAAGAAGCTTTCTCATGAAGTCCTCCCATCTAATAGAGTGTTCTGCCATCCGGTGCTCTGGCGCTTGGCGCAGGCCCGGACATGATTCCGCATTAGACCCGCTGGCCCGCTCATGGCAATCGCCAAGACCCGGAGAACAGGTGCTCGCCGATCATTTGCTCGTCAGATGGGTGGAAATCGTAACATCGGCCCCCCGCGCCTGTGTGGAATTTCACACATCGGCCTCCGGATCGACCGGCTCCTGCTCGCCCAGTTCGCGCTTGTCGAGTCCGTATCTCTGCATTTTCTCGTAAAGGGTCTTCCGCGAAATGCCGAGCGATTCGTAGACGGGCTTGAGATTTCCGCCACTCGCCACCAGCGCCCCGGCGATGACGCCGCGTTCGAACTGGGCGACGCGGTCGGCGAGGCGCGCGGCCTGTGCCGGGCCGGCGTCTTCGTCAGCCGGCGAGAAGCCCAGGCCCAGAACGTAACGGTCGGCGGCGTTGCGCAGCTCCCGTACATTTCCCGGCCAGTCGCGCCGCGCGATATCGGCGAGCATCTGGGGCGACACCTGCAGGTCGTCGCGGCGATAGCGGGCCGCCGCCTCGCTGACAAGCTGGAGAAAGAGAAGAGGTATGTCGGCGCGGCGCGCCGCAAGGGAGGGAAGGCGCAGCGTCACAACATTGAGACGGTAGAGAAGGTCGGCGCGGAAGCGTCCTGCCGCCACTTCCGCCTCGAGGTCGGCCTTGCTGGTGGCGATGAAACGCACGTCGAGCGGCACCGCCTCATTGGAGCCGAGCCTGGTGATGACACGGTCCTGGATGACGCGCAGGAACCTGGCCTGGAGATCGAGCGGCATCGAGCCGATCTCGTCGAGCAGCACGGTGCCGCCGCGCGCATGCTCGAACTTGCCGTAGCGCGCCTTGATCGCCCCGGGGAAGGACCCGGCCTCATGGCCGAAAAGCTCGCTCTCGATCAAATGGACGGGGAGTGCGGCGCAATTGATGACGACGAAGGGTTTCGTGGCGCGCCCGCTGAGATCATGCAGCGCCCGCGCCGCGACTTCCTTGCCGGTGCCGGTGTCGCCGATGATGAGCACATCGGCATCGGTCGGCGCCACCGCGCGCAGGCGATAGCGCAGATCGATGATCGCCTGGGTGCGGCCAGGCAGCCTCGTCTCGATATCGTCGCGCTTGCCGGCGACGGCGCGCAGGCGCCGGTTCTCCAGCACCAGCCGGCGGCGGTCGATGGCGCGCGCGGCGACATCGGCCAGCGCCTGGGCGTTGAAAGGCTTCTCGATGAAGTCATAGGCGCCCTCGCGCATCGCCTTGACGGCGAGTTGCACGTCGCCATGGCCGGTGGCGAGAATGACCGGGATGTCGGGATCGATGTCGCGCACACGGTTCATCAGGGTCATGCCATCCATGCCCGGCATGCGGATGTCGGTGATGAGGACGCCGTTGAACCCTTGCGTGATGAAGTCGAGCGCCGTCTCCGCGCCGCTGAAATCACGCACCGCAAAGCCGGCGAGGTCGAGCGACTGGGCGGTCGATCGGCGCAACTCCTCTTCATCGTCGACGAGAAGCACGAGCGCAGGCTTCATTCCGCCGCCTCGCGCTGCGACGACGAGGCTTCATCGAGCGTGATGGTGAAGACGGCACCGCCCTCAAGCTGATTCATGACCGTAAGATCGCCCCCGAAGTCCTTGATGATATTATATGAAATCGATAGCCCAAGTCCCAGGCCGCGGCCCACGCCCTTAGTGGTGAAGAATGGATCGAAGATGCGCGGCGCGATGGCGTCGGGAATGCCGGGGCCATTGTCGGCGATCGTGATCGTGACCTTGCCGTCCTTTGGGCGCGCCTGAAGCGCGATACGCCTCTCCGCCTGGCCTTCGACAGCATCAGCCGCGTTGGAGATCAGGTTGACCAGCACCTGCTGCAGCCGGATCTGTCCGGCCTGAACGATGAGGGGCTTGGGCCCCAGATCGACGGCGACCTCGCTACGGGCGGCCTTGAGCCGCCAGGCGACGATCTCGAGCGTGTCCCTGACGACATCGGCGAGCGCCACCGGCCCCAATTGCTCATTGGGCTTACGGGCGAAGTTGCGCAAATGGCGGCTGATCGAGGCCATGCGGTCGGCGAGGCTCGATATGCGCGAGACATTGTCGCGCGCCTCGGCGGTCCGGTTGCGTTCGATGAGAATGGCCGCATTGTCGGCATAGGTCTTGACCGCGGTGAGCGGCTGGTTGAGCTCATGTGAGAGCGCCGCCGACATCTGGCCCAGAGCGGCGAGCTTGCCGGCCTGGATCAGGTCCGACTGGGTCTGGCGCAGCTGCTGCTCGGTGGCGCGCCGCTCGGCGACCTCTGTCTCGAGCTGCCTGTTGACCAGCGCCAGGTCGGCGGTGCGCAACGCCACGCGCTGCTCGAGCTCGGCCTGGGCACTGCGCTGCATCTCGAGCCGCTCCCGGAGCCGGGCCCGGCGCTGCAAGAGGATGGCGCCAGCGAGTGCCGCAAGCCCGAGGAGCAGGAGGGCGGCGGCGACACTGATGATGATCTGGGTATGTACCGGAGCGGTGTCGAGCAGCACGCTCACCGTCCAGCCGGCTTCCGGCATCGGCTCGGCCAGCACCAGATATTCGTGCGAGAGCCCTTCAGAGGCGATGGTCATCAGCTGATGTCCGCTGCCGGTGCGCGAGCGGGTGACGGGCAGTTCACGCAGTTTGGCATTGGCGTAGCGGCGTGAGGCTTCCGTGCGCGCCAGCCGGTCGGCCGTTAAAGGCAGGAGCCCGGCATAAAGCCAGTCGGGCTGATCCGTCATGAAGATGATGCCTTCGGGATCGGAGACGAGGATCTCGTAGTCATCGCCTTTCCACGAGGCTTCGATGGCGTCGATATCGACCTTGAAGACGACGACACCCTTGACCTCACCCCCGGTGGTGACAGGTGCCGAGAAATAATAGCCTCGCTTGAGCGAGGTGGTGCCGAGCGCGAAGAAGCGGCCTTGTCGGCCCTCGATCGCATCCTGGTAATAGGGCCGGTAGCTGAAATTCTCGCCGACGAAGCTCACCGGCCCGTCATGGTTGCTGGCGGCGATGGTTTCGCCGCCCGGCTTGATCACATAAATGTCGGAGGAGGCGAGAAGCCCGTTGATCCCCTTCAGATAGGCGTTGGCCTTGGCGCGCAGGGCCGCGTTCTGAGGTTCGGCCAGCAGCGCCTGGATATCATAGTGATCGGCGATCAAGGCCGGAAGCGCCTGATAGCGGCTCATCTGACCGCGCAGGACCGCGACGGCGAGCCGCAAAGTCGTCTGCCCCCGCGAGGCCGCCTGGTCGAAATAGGCTTTAGTCGCGAAAGCGCCGCCATGAATGAGGATAGTCGCGGCGGCGAGAGCGAGCAGCATCATCGCCCAGATCGCAGGACGCGCGATAAGCCGCTTGCTCACTGCCACATGAGGCGCATGGCGCCTTCCTCCCATTGGTTCAGTCCTACACGCGCGTAAACTGTCGCACAACCCGGCACCGGGGCCTCGAATAGAAGTTTTCTACAAGATCAAGATGATAGCGCATGTGCTGCCGCTTTCTTGCATTGGGAAATGCCCGGTGGGCAGGCAATGGCCAAATTTCCAAATGACGTGTAGGATGAGCCTCGCGCTCTTGTCGTCTCGTCTCAACGCGATCACTCCGTGTCGTCCATTGCCATGACATTGTTCAACGGTGCAGCGAAGGTTTCACAGAATGTGATCTCCAGATGCGCGAACCGCGGTCATAGATCCACATGATGGCGGATCGCGTGTCTTCAGTCGCTGTGTGTCTGATCGCGGCGGTCGCGATCTTCACGGCTCTTTATCTCAGCAGCGCGGTATTTCAGCCGCTCGCCTTTGCTCTCTTTATTATCGCCAATGTGTGGCCGTTGCAAAGCCGGTTGCAAGCGAATTTGCCGAAGCTTCTCGCCTTGGCGATCGTCATTCTCATTACCGTAGTCGTGTTTATCGCCTTTGCGTCGCTTGTGGCATGGGGCTTTGGACGTGTGGGGCGGTCGTTCATCAACGACGCGGCACGTTTCCAACTGCTATATGAGCAGATGGCGGCATGGCTCGAGGGCCACGGCATCGTGCTGGCGCGACTGTGGTCCGAGCATTTCAATGTCGGGTGGCTGGTTCGCGCCGCACAAGGGATTACCGGCCGTGTCAACACGACCATGAGCTTCTGGCTCGTTGTTCTCGTCTATGTGATACTCGGGCTTCTCGAGGTTGGCGGCATCAAGCGAAAGATCGGCGCCATGCAGAACCGGGACGCGGCGCGCGTCCTCATCGCCGGCACTGTGGCGACGGCGGCCAAGCTTCGCAGGTATATGGCAGTCCGGACACTCATGAGCCTGATGACCGGTGTTCTCGTCTGGGGCGCCGCAACCCTCATGGGTCTCCCACTTGCGCCTGAATGGGGCGTCATTGCCTTTGTCTTGAACTACATCCCTTTCATCGGGCCGTTTATCGCCACCATGTTCCCGACATTGTTCGCGTTGATTCAATTTCCGACGTGGCAGGCGGCGCTCGTGCTTTTTGGGTCCTTGAATATCATCCAATTCGTGGTTGGCAGCTATATCGAGCCCCGTCTCGCCGGGAGCCTGCTGGCTGTTTCCCCTTTCGTCGTGCTGTTTGCCGTGTTCTTCTGGACCTTCCTTTGGGGGCTTGGCGGCGCCTTTATCGGGGTTCCAATCACTATTGCTCTGCTGACTTACTGTGCACAGCATCCTGCCAGCCGCTGGTTGGCGGACCTTCTCGGGGCGCCTGACGAGGAAGAGGATGCCAAGGCTCCCCGTTGACCTGTCGTTCAACTATACTGTGGGATCCATGAGATCCTAGGGGAGGTAGGATGCGTATCCGAGAGCCGTCATGGATAACGATCGGCATAGCACTCCTGTGCGGCGCCTTGTATTTTCTCGGTCACTATGCGTGGGCGTTCTGGATCATTGTTCTGGGGACGGTACTGGTCCTATTCGGGATTATCCGAGCCGTGGCGAAACCCGGATCGCTTCTTGAAAGACACAGGAAGGAAACGTTCCTCCCGCTAGAGCCCTTGATGATCTCGCAGTACGTCGTCCGAGCGATCATCCTCATCATCTTCCTGGTGGCCGCTTGGAATCTCGCAAGCATGGCAGGCTATTTGGGGTAAAATTGAGCCAACCTCGATCGACCTGGCACGACTCCACACGGTGCCGGCTCAACCTTCGAAGCTGTAAGACGACAGCGCGCTACTTGGATCCTGAAAGCGCTTCACCGACGGCCGTGTCAACGACGCCGGCGAGCAGAGCGTTCTTATCCGCCGCGCATCCTTTCTTTATACCCGCCACGAACTTGTCGTGCATTGCCGTCTTCGCGTTATCGCTGACGTCAAACATGGCCATGCTGGCATCGCGATTGTAAAGCGACACGGCGATCAGCGCTCGGATGACCTTGTCGATATAGGCGTTGTCGCCGGAGGCCTCTTCAACCACGCTTGCACAGCTGTGGTACATGTAGGGAAGGGCATCGTCGACGTACTTCTCAGCCGCAGGATCGGCAAGTGCTGCGGTGGCGAGTGCGAGCTGGAACGTGGGAACGGCAATGGTCGCAATCCAGAATCTCGACATCTTACGCTCCTGTCAAAATCAGCAAAACGCAGGTACTGGTCACATGGACAGTTCTGCCGGATCTGTTATTGGACGACACCGACAAGCGCCCCAACGGCCGCGCCTTGCGCGGCACCGCGGCCGCCATCCATGATAGCACCAAGGCCCGCTCCGATGGCGGCACCGGTGACGGCGTTCCTGGCGCGCCTGGCGTCGGCGTTTGGCACCAGGATCGAAGCCAGGATCGCTGCGCTCAAGAAACCTACGGAAAGATAGCGAAATAGCGCGTTAGTCATCTTCTCTCCTCCAGCGTCTTCGTTCAATTTGAATCATGAAATGCGCCAAGCTGGAAGTGTGCCAAGCTGGCGTATAAGAGTCCTATCATTCGGAACATCCGCCCGAATAGTTGGACCATGGGCCAATGCATGAAGTCCTGACGGCCGACTCTGTCCTCTGTCGGCGGATTGCTCTATATTGGATCTAGGGTTGCGGCCAAACGGGAGAATGTCCCATGAGCGATCTGGTTTTTATTGCATTCCCCTCTGAGAAGAAAGCAGAGGAAGTCCGGGACCGGGTATTGGCGTTACAGAAAGAGTATCTGATCGAGCTCGGAGACGCCGTCGTCGCTGTGAGAGACGCCAGTGGGCGGATAAAGCTCAATCAGCTCATGAACACGACTGCAACCGGCGCGCTTTCTGGTGCCTTATGGGGCACACTTGTCGGCTTCATTTTTATGATGCCCTTGCTTGGAACGGCGATCGGGGCGGCGTCAGGCGCTCTGGGCGGCAAGTTGGCCGATGTGGGTATAAACGATCAGTTCATGAAGGACGCAGCGGGCGCCCTGCAACCGGGAACCGCCGGCTTGTTTCTCCTCATTCGCAAGATGACGACGGACAAGGTTCTGGCCGACTTAAGAGGCGTCGGAGGAACTGTGATGCGCACGTCCTTTGATGAATCGAAGGAAACTGCTCTTCGCGAGGCGCTGGCGGAGCAGGCGAAGACTGAGGCACCCGCCACGCCCGGCGCCTGACGAAGGCATGGGGCATCGATCGACCGATGAGGTGATGATCGATCCGCGCAAGGGTGACGTCGAGGATGACGTCTCGAGTTCCAAGCGGCATTCGCTGGTCTCGCTCGGCGGCAGTCTGCTTTCCGAGATCAGTTTGCCGAGATTCTTCATGGCTTCGATACTGCTGGTCGTCCTTCCCGGCGTGCTGATCGGGATGGCTCCACTCCTTGCCTCGATCTGGGTCGGCGTTGTCTTATCGAAAGTCTCGGCCTCCTTCACGGAATGGCTGCCGGTATTCTTTCTGGGAGCGCTCGCGGTCCTGGGCTGGGTCGGAGGACGGCCCCTGTTGAGGTTTGCTGAATCAGGCTTTTGGTCACTGAACGCCGTGGCCGTTCAACCGGGCTATGTACTCTGTAGAGAGTCTTTTCGACACCTTGCAGAAGTGTTGCTCCCGACTGATCTCAGTCAGGACCGACGCGCGACCACGCGGGCTGCTGGCGCCGCCCTGTCGGGTCTCGCGCTGTGCGGGCTGGCGCTGTGGGTGGTCGTTGTCGCCTGGCCACATTCTCGTTGGGTCGGAACCTCCTCGGATCTGACGTCGCCGCATCTGCTGGTCGGCCCCGCATTGGCCAATGCTGTCGTCCTTGTTGCCGGATACCTTGCGGGAGCTGCGCTTGTTTGGGGCACTGCAGATGCGTTGATGGCCCAACCTCGTGATTTGCCGTCTTTCCCGCCGCTATCGCCTGGCAGTCGCACTTGGCGGGTTGCACATCTGTCCGATCTGCATGCGGTCGGCGAACGCTACGGGTTCCGGATCGAGAGCGGAAGAATGGGGGCCAGAGGCAATGACAGGATCGTGCAAACGCTGGCACAGCTGGACCGGATCCATGCCGAAAAACCACTCGATCTGATCATCATCACCGGGGATATGACGGACGCTGGCCGCTCGGCGGAATGGGCCGAGTTCTTTGATGCCTTGGCGCCGCACCAGGGGCTTTCGAAGCTGTTGGTGGCACTCCCCGGAAATCACGATCTCAATGTCATCGATAGAGCCAATCCAGCCCGACTGGATCTTCCGACCAGTCCCAAGAAACGACTACGCCAGATACGGACCATATCGGCTTTGAATGCACTGCACGGCTCCCGGATGAGGATTGTGGATAAGGAGAAGGGCGTGCTTGGCGCCACTCTCTCGAGTGTTCTCGAGTCCCATCTTGAGGACATCACCGCTTTTGCGGACCGCGCCTCCCTACGACTGTCGCGATCGCTTGGGGACCTCTGGGCCTCGATCTTTCCCATGGTGCTGCCGCCTGATCCTGAGGATGGATTGGGAGTGATCATATTGAACTCGAATGCCGAAACGCACTTCTCCTTCACCAACGCCCTCGGCCTGGTTTCGGCGGAGCAGGTGTATGCGATCGAAATCGTCACAAGACAATATCCTCGCGCCTGCTGGATCGTAGCCCTTCATCACCATGTCGTAGAATATCCCGATCGTGCGAAGGCGCTGTCCGAACGGATCGGAACCGCGCTTGTCAATGGCAGCTGGTTCGTCCGGCGCCTGCAGAGCCTTGCAGGCCGGGCCGTCGTCATGCACGGTCACCGTCACGTGGATTGGATAGGAGACTGCGGCGGCCTCCTGATCGTGTCGGCGCCATCTCAAGTCATGGAGGCAAGAGACGAGGACGATACTTTTTTCTATGTTCACAGTCTGGCGATCGATTCAGGCGGTCACCTTCGCCTTATGATACCGGAGCGTATCACCGTGCCTGGACAGCCGGTGGCGACATGATGGTCTGCCGAAGTCGTTTGAGAACGCCTTGAACCGCAACAGTCCTGGCCACTGTGTCTTGATTGAATGAGGCTTCGGGTTTAAGGAAATTCTGTCAAATCCGATGATGGCCAAAGCGACTTAGCGAAGGCAAAATCGATGAAAATTCGCAATTGGAGCGTTGCGCTTGTCGCACTGATAGGCGTCACATATTCAAGTGAGAAAGTTGATATCGGTAGTGCGAGCGCGCAAATCATTCAGAACTTTGCGGGACCCTTCCGGACCTCTCAATGCGCGCGCGAAGCTCGGCGAGTTGCAAATCAGAGGGTCGGAAACCGCTCCGGGCATAGCTCAGGTCTGGGCTCCATTGCCGGCGGCGCAATAGGCGGTCTTGTTCACGGCACCTCGGCCAACCGGTGGCAGGCTGTTTACAACACGGCATATCGGGCGTGCATCAACAGATAGAGATGATGCCGGCTGCCGACACCCGGCCAGCCGCTCTTGGACGACACTATCTCCGCTGGACGGCCAGACCGACATGCAATACCTTATCCGAGGTGACGGACTAGACTGGGTCAATCGGGGACTTGGGCTTGACTGATATTACCCTGACTGCGGTGATCATTGCGGCCGCGGTGGTCCTGTTTGTGTGGAACCGCCTGCCGGTCATCGTCGTGGCAATGGCCGTTGCGCTGGCCCTCTTTGCGACCGGGGTGCTGTCACTTCACGACGCGCTTGCCGGCTTCGGTGATCCGGCAGTCATCTTCATCGCCACATTGTTTATCGTGAGCACGGCCCTTGAGTCCACGGGCGTCACTGCATGGGCAGGGCAACTCCTCATTGCCAAGGCCGGCGAAGAGAGCAGAACCCGTTTGCTCGTCCTCACCATGATCCTCGTTTCCCTGCTGACGGCTCTCATCAGCGTCAATGGCGCGGTGGCAGCGCTTCTGCCGGTCGTCGTCGTCATGGCGGTTCGGCTCAAACGGTTTGCTTCGCAGCTCCTGATGCCGCTGGTCTTTGCGGCACATGCAGGCTCCTTGCTGGCGCTCACGGGTACGCCGGTGAACGTGCTCGTGTCTGAAGCCGCGTCGGACGCAGGGATTCGTCCTTTCGGATTCTTCGAGTTCGCACTGGCGGGTATTCCGCTGCTTGCCGGGACCATGGTCATTATCATCGTTTTCGGCCAGCGCCTCTTGCCCAATCGCAACGGCGCGACGATGCCTGCTGATCTCAGCAAGCATGCTCAGGCATTGGTTGAGCAGTACGGCCTTGCCGGCGGTCTCTACCGGGTGCGGGTCAAGGCGACATCGCCGCTTGTGGGTAGCGCGCGAGCCAGTGCAGTGGATCTCGGCGCCCATCCGGGATTGCAGCTTGTCGCCATTCAGGACGGTGCCACCGGATCGCCGCTTCGCCGCGATACGATCAAAGACGGCGACTATATCATCCTGAAAGGCGACCCCGAGGATGCGGCTCGCTACACCTTGGCGATGCATCTGGCGTTTCGCGAGACGACCGAACCCGCCGAGGGACAGGATACGCTGTTCAACAAGAATTCCGGTCTGGCGGAAGTTGTGATCCCGCCGCGATCAGCGATGGTTGGGCAGAAGGCGTTTCCAGGCATGGTGACCGAAAGCGGTGATCTGGTCGTCCTGGCGCTCCAGCGGGCAGGCAACACATTGGGTCCCGGCGAGACGACATTGGAGGTTGGCGACTCCATGCTGCTGCAGGGCACCTGGAAGGCCCTCGACATCCATCTCAATGATCCGAATGTGCTTGTGGTGAATTCGCCCGAACTGGTCCGGCGCCAAGCTCTTCCCATGGGACCCGGTGCGAAGCAGGCGGTGGCGGTGCTGCTGGTGATGGTGGTGCTGCTTGCCACTGGGATTGTGCCGCCGGCCGTCGCAGGGCTGTTGGCCGCCGGCGCGATCATTCTGATGGGCATCATGAATGTCGAACAGTCCTACCGCGCGATCAACTGGACGACGGTCATCATGGTTGCCGCCATGATGCCTCTGTCGACCGCCATGCAGCAGACCGGTGCTGCGAAGCTCATGGCCGAGGCACTCGTGAGCGCGGTTGGCGATCTTGGCCCCTATGCCTTGCTGGCCGGCCTCTTTATGTTGACCGCAATATTGGGCCAACTCATCAGCAACACTGCGACGGCGCTGATCGTCATTCCGATTGGTGTTGCGGCCGCCACCACACTCGGCATTTCACCACGGCCCGTGCTCATGAGCACGGCAATCGCGGCTGCCGGAGCATTTCTAACCCCGATCGCCACGCCGACTAATCTCATGGTCATGGGCCCCGGCGGCTACGTGTTCAGCGACTATTGGAAGCTGGGTCTGCCGTTGCTGATTTGGTTCTTTGTCATCGCGACGTTTTATGTACCGCTGATATGGCACTTCTGATCATTTGGGAAACCTATTGGATCCCTTTTCCGGCAAGCATTGTTCCGACCAGGATAATCGCGAGCGCCAGCAGCAGCGTTCCCGCCACGGGCCATTGGCGCAAATGCTCTTCGATGTTTTCCATGACTGCGCCCAGATTGCGCGTTGCGCGTGCCGTTCCTTTGTCCGCCGCCACCACATCACCTGGCGGAATGCGTGGCAGAAGGTATCCCCAGCGTCCCAGCGCGACAGCCAGTATTCCGCCAATGAGAACCGGCCAGAATGCGGCCCAAAGGACTTGCGGCGTCAGTGCATCCTGCAACGAACCAATTCCGATTGAAGGATAAAGGACCCAGGGAACGACAACGGCGGCGATGGCTATCGCAAGCCAGGGCAATAGGAGCCCGGAGGATTCCGGGATCTCCTGTTCGTGCGAACCGTCGCGCATGAGGCAGCGCAGGAAATGTACCATCAAAAGCGTGCTGGCGATCGATGAAAGAACGGCCAGTGTACCGACAATACCGTCGCCCAACGGCGCCTTCACAGCCAACTTCGCCAAGGCGCCTCCGCTCAGGGGAAGTCCGCCAAGCCCGAGCGCCAGGACTGCCGCCGGCACCAATACCAGCCAGAAGCGGCGCGTTCCTGTCAGCGCGGCCGCTCCAATAGCGAGGAAAAGCCCACCTTTGACGAAGATGTGATGCACGGCATAGAAGGCTGCCAGGATCGCGACGCTCCTGTCGCCGGTCGTTATGCCCATGCCGAGCACGGCGGCGAGCACGCCCATCTGACTGACACTGGAATAAGCCAGCACCGTTTTGGGATTTGCCTGCGTTATGCCGATCGCAACACCATAGAAGGCGGAAACCAGGCCAACTGCGACGAGAGCTTCGCCCCAGCCCGCGAATGCCGCATCGAACGGCAGGAACCGGATCAGTCCGATCACGCCGGCCTTTACCGCGGCTCCACTGAGGACGGCCGCGGCTGGAATCGGTGCTGCCGAATAGGTCAGCGGCATCCAGAAATGCAAAGGCACAAGTCCGATCTTCATTCCGAAGCCCAGGATGATGAGCGCCAATGCAGGGTCGCGCCACGATGATGTTGGCAGGGCTGCCATTGCTTCGCGGATAGAAAGGCCGCCATTCGGATGTGCCGCAGCCAGCAGCACAAACCCCATCAGCAGAAAGGCTTCGCTGAGAACAGTGAGAGCAATGTAGACCGAAGCAGCCCGCTTCGTGGCAGGCGTTTCGTAATAGGCGACGAGGCCATAGGCGGCGAGGCTGACGAGGGTGAAGAACAGGTAGAAGCTCACCATATCCGCGGCCAGGAAGACGCCGATATTGCCTGTCAGCGTCATCAGCCACCAGATTGCGAAGGATCCGCCGCCGGCATTGGAACGAAGAAACGGACGAACATAGGCGCCCGCCGCAATCCAGAGCACCGCGGAGGCCCCGAGCAGCATGGCTCCAGGCTTGTCCAGTTCAAGGGTGATGCCGAGCAATGCGGCAGGCAGTACCTGCGTCGAGCCATCGCCCGCCAACAGTGCGGCGGCGAGTGCCGGTATCGGCGCGAGGACCACCAGCGCCGGCATGCGAGTTCTCGCCTGCTGCGAGAGACAAGCGACCAGCATGGCGAGCGGTACAGCAAGCGCGAGGATGAGCAGCAGGTCAGAGTTTGTCATCGCACGGCGGCCTTCAGTGTTTCAGGACGGCCGATCTGCAGGAACTCAGCGGGCTGCAGGGGCACGAGACCGAGAAGCACCGCGCACAGTGCAAGCGCCAGCGCCACCACCTCGCGACGGCGCGACACCGGGGTGTACCGCTTCAACGGCTCGCTCATGCGGCTCAGTGCCCGGCCAAGCACGATCAAGACGTAAGCGCCGGCGAGCAGCCCACCTGCGATCATCACGATGGCCCACCACCATTGCCCCTCGACGATCGCCGCCAACAACAGCAGCCACTTCGCCACGAAGCCGCCGCTTGGCGGCACTCCCATCAGCGATAGTCCGGCAATTCCAAACGTAAACATGGTGATGGGAAGAGCCCGGCCAACGCCATGGAGTTCCGCGATCCTGTCGTGACCGAGGGTTTCGGCGATCAGCCCCGCCGCCATGAACATGGCTGCCTTTGCGAAGGCATGCGAAAAGACCTGGAGCCAGCCACCGGTCCACGCAATGCTGTTCGATGGCCCGCTTTCCACAAGACCCGCGGCGAGTGGAAAGATGAAAAACAGATAGCCGATCTGCGCCACAGTGGAATAGGCAACCAACAGTTTCAAACGTTGTTGCCTGAGCGCGAGGACGCTTCCAAACACGATGGCCGCGGCGCCGAGCGTGGCCAGAACCTGTGCAGTTGGAAGAGTCAACAGGCTGGGCATCGCGTCGAACCAGAGCCGGACGATGAGGAAGAATGATCCCTTGACCACCAGTGCTGAAAGCACGGCGCTGCCGGCCGCTGGAGCACCGGCATGGGCGGATGGAAGCCAAAGATGAAACGGGAATAGTGCAGTCTTGGCCAATAGCCCCATCGTCATCAGGGCGGCGGCAATCCATGCGACGGGCTCAGGCTGCACCCGGCTCGACAGCATAATGATGTCCAAAGTGCCATAGGCGCCGTAAAGCAGCACCGTCCCGAGCAGATAGAGCACCGAGCCGATGAGCGCGAACAGCATATAGCGCAGCGCTGCCTGGATCGTCTCCGCGGAGCCCTTGATGCAAACGAGCGGGACGGCGGCAAAGGTCAGTAGTTCAAGCGCGACGTAAAGGTTGAAAAGGTCAGCGCCCAGGACGACGGCGTTGAGCGCTCCCCAGATTCCCAGGAGGAGAATCCAGAATACCAACGGCGCACGGGTTTCCGGCGACCCGCGCGGTTGGCTGAACTCGCCATGGGCAAAGATTGCAGTGGCGCAGATGATGATGGCCGTCGTCACCATCATGGCGGCGGAAAGCCCGTCGGCCCTGAGAGCCAAACCGAGTGGGGGCATCCAGCCGCCCACGATATAGACGAGCGGCCGGCCGCTCTGCCAGAGATCGGCAAAGATCATGACTGCGATGAGGAGTCCGACAGGAAGGAGAAGAAAGGCGATGCGTTCGGCATACCGACCGCCGAGAATGAGTGCCAGCAGGATCCCCACGACCGGCAATATGATGGCCGCTACAAGCAGGAATCCTCCCGTCGTAGTCGCTTCGGGCAGGGCTGTCGCCTCAAGCATCAGGCGTTGCCTCCATCAGGATCCTTTTGGCGGGCGTCATCGGCATCGAGTGTCGCCTTGCCTGTTTGATCGAAGAGCCTCAGCAGCAGCGCTATGGCGACGGCTGTCGCCGAAAAGGCAACGACAATCCCGGTAATGACGAGGCCCTGTGGCACCGGATCACCGCCTAACCCGTCGGCCGCACCACGTCTGGCAATGACGCCAAACAAGAGGAACACACCGCCACCCAGAAGGTTGAAAGCCAGTATCTTGCGCAATGGCTGGGGGTTTATGATCAGCCCGAACAACCCGAGCGCCACCAATGCCGCCCCACAAAGCCCGAACAAAGTGGGTGCGTCCATGGGGGTTACTTCCGTGTTGGTGGGCCAGCTGCCAGCAGGCCCAGAGTGACAGCGATTGACAGTGTCAAGGCGGCTTCGGCAAGAATGATCAGCGGTTTGGCATATCCTTCCGGATAGGCGAGAAAAGCGCCCGCCAGCACGACGCCCACGAGCCCGATCGCGAGAAAGATCGCTGGCCCGATGACGAGATACAGTCTGAGCCAGCGGCGGCTGATCAACGGCGCTTCCCGCAGGCCCGCGATCATCACAAGAAGCCACATGGCCGCCAGAACGGTGCCGCCCTGAAACGCGCCGCCCGGATGATCGGCTCCGGTCCAGAACATATAGATTCCGAATACGATCCCGACAGGCGGCAACAACTGTGCGAGAAGCGTGAGAACGCTGTCCGGATCAGCATTGGGACGCATTCCCGGCGCGCCCCCCCAGAAACGATCTGGTGCCAGCGACCAGACGCCGGTCAAAGCGAGCAGAAGCACGACCTTCTCGAGCAATGTGTCAAACGCGCGGTAGACGAAGAGAACACCCGTGACAGGGTTGCCGAGGCCGCTCGGCGGTAGATTTGCGACCGCCAGCGGGGCGAGCGTGGGCGGAGGGACGGGCGGGGACAGCATGATGCTTGCGAGGCCCGCGAATGTCAGGGTGCAAAGGAGCCCGGCCGCCAGCTGGATTGGCAGGCCGGGCCGTTTGACGGCAGCCTCGGTGGCGCGCAGACGCGCCGCGGCAGTGAGCAATATCATGCCGGTCACCCCGCTGCCGATCGCCGCCTCGGTCAACGCCACATCTATGGAAAAAAGCCTGACCCAGACGAGAGAGAGCAGCAACCCGTAGACGACAAATCCGATGGCAACGGAGAAGGAGTTTCGTGCGGCAGTCATCCAAAGGGCGATTCCCAGGATCAGGGCCCCGAGGATGATGTCGAATGTGGATACGAATATCATGGCAGAGGCTCATCGCGCCGGATGACGCGCGCGATCAGCTGCGCGACGACCGCGCCGGACAGTTGGACGAAAAGCCAGACGGTGACCAGCTTCAGTGCGTCGAAGAGCCCTCCGGCCTGGGGCAGGAGGCCCAGCACGATCAGGCCAAGGCCGAGATTGTCCGCCTTGGTCAGCGCATGGAGGCGCGTATGTGCATCCGGGAAGCGGAGCAGGCCGACCGTGCCTGCCATGTAGAAGAAGGCGCCGGCCGAAACCGCCAGGACCGTGACAATATCGGGTACGAAGTTCATTGGCGGTCTGTCGCCTCCGGAGGGGCTCCTTTCGAGCCGGATGCGTTCCGGACAAATGCAACCGATGCAAATGCAGCAAGGAGCGCCAGCATCAGCGCAACGTCGACAAAGGGCAATTCGCTCGCCACGGCCGCCAGCAGCAGCACGGCAACGCCGCCGCTGCCCAGCAGCTGCGCTGCCATCATGCGGTCCGCTTCAGCTGGACCGCGCAGAACGCGATACAAACCCAGCGCCACCATCACGAGGACGAAAGCGGCGGCTGCGAACAGGAAGCTGGTCATTGCCGCCTCACACCGCCGAGTGCGCGCACGAGCTGGGTTTCCTCCGCGGCCAGTTGCTGGGCCACCGGCTGGCTCGTATCGAGGCAATGGATGACCATTCGGCCGCGTTCATCCTGACCGCAGGGAAGTGTGCCTGGTATCAAAGAGGTGATCGTGCAGAACGTATTTCGCATCGGGCCTGGGGGAAGATGACAGTCGTGGATCACGAAGCCGGGCGACAAGGGCAATCGGGGATCGAACGCGCGACGTGCGACATCCACACCGGCGATGACCGACTGATACATAAAGTGCAGGAAATATCGGGCGAGGGCGATCGGGCGGAAGCGTCCCCGTCCAGGGGGCAATAGAAGCAGGCTGGCCCAGGTTGCGGCGGCAGCCGCCATCATTCCCACCAGAAGATCGCCTTGGGAGAGGATCAGCCAGACTGCTAGAAAACCCAGGGCTCGCGCCAGCGCATTCCACCATACGTGGCTGTGAGGGTCCTTCTTCCCACGCCTGGTCCGCGCCATGTCAGACCTTCCTATCGGCAGCGGCCGCCGTGGCCGCTGGAGCGGCAGGCTCGCCCCGCTTTTCCTTCTGCCGGGCAAACCACGTCGTGTAGAGAGTGGGCAGGAAGACCAATGTGAGGATGGTGCCGACCAGCAATCCGCCCATGATCGACAGCGCCATCGGTCCCCAGAACACCGTCGGCGCGATCGGTATCATGCCGAGCACCGTCGACATCGCCGTCAGAATGATGGGACGGAAGCGCGTGCTGCTGGCGTCCACCACGGCGGTCTGCACGTCCTTTCCCTGCGCTCTCTCGGATTCGATCTGGTCGATCAGGATCACCGCGTTCTTGGTGATCATTCCGATCAGCGCCAGGACACCGAGAATGGCGACGAAGCCCAGTGGCATGCGCGAAATGAGCAGCGCCGCGATAACGCCGATCAGGCCGAGCGGGGCGACGGTGAGGACCAGAACAAGGCGCTGGAAGCTGCGCAGCTGTACCATCAGCACTGTGAACATGATGAGCAGCATCGCGGGCACAACGGCCATCACCGAAGCCAGCGACTTTGCACTCTCCTCGACCGTTCCGCCGACGACGATGTTGTATCCGCGGGGCAGGCCTTCTTGGAGCGCCGCGACGGAGGGGGTCAATTCGCCGATCACCGTCTCCGGCAACAATCCGCGCGTGATGTCGGCCTGCACGGTAAGGGTCGGGACGCGGTCGCGTCTGATGATCTGTGGGTAATCCTGTTCATATTCGAACGATGCGAACTGGCTGAGCGGGACCGTGCTCCCATTCGGCAATGGCACGGGGATGGTGCGCAGGGTGTCGAGAGAAATGCGCTGCTCGTCCGATGCCCTGAGTATTACATCGATGAGGTAAATGTTGTCGCGCACCTGGGTCGCGGTCGTGCCGGAAATAGCCGTGTTGAGCACGTCGGCCAGTGCTTGCGAACTCAGTCCGAGCAGGCGGGCCTCATCCTGGTCGATCCGGATGCGCACCTGTCGCGCCGGTTCGATCCAGTCGAAGGCGACCAGCAGCACCTTTGGACTGGCGGATATGGTCTGGGCGAGCTTGAGCGCGGTCTCCCTGACGGTATCCACATTCGGACCGCTGACCCGGTACTGCACGGGCCATCCGACCGGTGGGCCCAACTCGAGTGGTGAGACGCGCCCGACGACGTTTGGGAATTGCTCGGCAAGGAGCTTTTCCAGCTTCGCCTGGAGTCGGTCGCGAGCTGGAACGTCCTTGGCAACGATCACCGCCTGGCTGAAGGAGGGGTCCGGTCCCTGAACGTCGAGCGGCAGGTAGAAGCGGATCGCGCCGGTGCCCACATATGTGCTCCAGCGCTCGACATCCGGGTCGTCCTTCAAAGTCGCGTCGAACCGTTCCACGAGGCTTTCGCTCGCATAGATAGAAGCGTTCTGCGGCAGGGCGAGGTCGACAAGCAGTTCGGGGCGGTCCGACGCTGGGAAAAACTGGCGTGGAACGAGAGGGAGTGCCAGGACGGACGCAATGAAGAGGCCGAGGGTCACCGCGATTGTCAGCCACTTCATCCGAATGGCCCAGGTGAGAAAACCGCGATACATTCGCAGCAGCCTCCCCGGCTCCGTTGACTGCTTCGTCGCCGGGGCTTTGAGTATCGTGACGCCCAGCAGTGGCGTGAAGAGGACGGCCACGAACCACGAAACAATCAGTGTCATAGCGATAACGGCGAAGAGGGTGAACGTATACTCTCCGGCCGAGCTCGCCGCGAATCCGACGGGAACGAAGCCTGCAATTGTCACGAGTGTGCCCGCCAGCATGGCGAAGGCATAGGTTCGGAAGGCGAAAGTCGCGGCCGACACACTGTCGTCGCCCGCGGCGAGCCGAGTGACCATGGCATCGGTTGTGGTCATGGCGTCGTCGACAAGCAGCGCCAGCGCGATGATCAGCGCGCCGAGCGAAATGCGCTGCATGTCGATGCCCGTAATCTGCATGCAGGAGAAGACGACGACAAGCGTCAGGGGAATGGCCAGAGCGATGACGAGGCCGGGACGAATGCCGAGGCTGATGAAACTCACGGCGAGGATGATGCCGATTGCCTGCAGGAGCGAGGTCATGAATTCCGAGATGGCGCTCTCGACCGTCACCGCCTGATCCGCCACTAAAGTTGCGTTGATGCCGAGCGGCAGGTCGGCGATGACCGTATCCATGGTGTTCTTGATATTCTTGCCGAGCGCCAGAATGTCGCCGCCGTCGCGCATGGCGATGGCGAGTCCGATGGCGGGCTCGCCGTTGACGCGGAACATGGGCTGCGGCGGATCGGCGAAGCCGCTGCGGACCTTGGCGATGTCGCTCATGCGGAGGATGCGACCGCCGACGACCAGGTTGATGTTGCGGATATCGTTTTCGGTCTCAAATGCGCCCGAGACTCTCAACGACAATATCTCGTTGCCGGTCTGGATGGTGCCGGCGGGCCGCACGATGTTCTGAGCGCTAAGGGCGGCGATGAGTGTTGAGCTGTCGATGCCGAGATTGGCAAGTTGTTTCACGGAGAACTCGACGAAAATTCGCTCGTCCTGCGCGCCGAGGATATCTATCTTCGATACGTCAGGAACGCTCAGGAGCTTGGAGCGCACATCCTCGACATAGTCGCGCAGCTCGCGATGCGTGAAGCCGTCGGCCGTGAAGCCGTAGATGATACCGAAGGTGTCGCCGAACTCATCATTGAAACCCGGACCGACAACGCCGGCGGGGAGAGTATGGCGCATATCGGCGATGCTCTTGCGCACATGATACCAGATGTCGGGAACCTCCGCCGCCCCGGCGCTGCCCTGCAGGTTGACGAAGATTACCGTTGACCCGGGGCGCGTGATGCTGCGCAGAAAGTCGAGCTTGGGCGTCTCCTGAAGCGTTCGCTCGAGCCGCTCGGTGACTTGCTTGACCATGTCGTCCATGGAGGCGCCGGGCCACGCGGCTTGCACCAGCATGGTCTTGATGACGAATGACGGATCCTCCGCGCGGCCAAGACGGAAATATGAATAGACACCCGCGAGAACGGCCAGGATCATCAGATATACGGTCAGAGAACGGTGTTTGAGAGCCCACTCCGAAAGATTGAGTCCGCTCATGGTTCAGACCCAAGCAGCCGCACCTTCTGGCCGGGATAGAGAGCCTGCACGCCCGCTGTGACCACGATCTCGCCGACGTCAAGTCCGCCGGAAAGGGCGACAGTCGCCGGATCGAAGCGCATGACATCGACATTGCGCATCGATACCGTGAGGTTCGACGGATCGACGACCCATACGGCGGGCTGCTGTCCGCCTCTCGTCAAGCTCGACGCCGGCACCTCGATGAAGGGAACCGCCTCCATCTCCATTCGGCCATTGACGGTGGCGCCCAGCCGCATCAGCTCCGGCGGATCGGTCAGCCCGACCTTGACCTCGAAGGTCCGGGTACCCGGATTGGCCTGGGGTGAGACTTCGCGGACACGCCCCTTGGCCGTGACTGAAGGGTCGCTTGTCAGGCTTACCGTGATCAGCGGGTCGCCGGGGGCTGTGCTGATGACGTTGGCCGGCACGTCGAACACGGCATCGCGACCGTCCTTGCGGGCCAGCCGGATGATCATCTGCCCGACCTGGACGACCTCGCCTGCCGGCGGGCCGACAGCGATCACGACGCCTGGCGCATCTGCCTTGAGCTCGGTGAAGCTCAATGCGTCATGCGCGGTATTTAACTGCGCTTCGGCAGCCTCGACCTGCGCTTCGGCGCTCTGGAGCGCCTGCACCGCCTGATCGTGGTTGGCGCGCGTGGTCCAGCCGCCTTTCATGAGCCTGTCCTGGCGCTCAAAGTGGTTGCGCGCTTTGGTCAGCTCCCCCTGAGCGGACGCCAGATTCGCCTGCGCCGCCCGGAGCGCGTTCGTCTCGTTCTGGGGTTCGAGCCGGGCAACAATCTGCCCGGCTTCTACTCGGTCACCGAGCTTCATGTGGTTCTCGATCAGCCGGCCCGAGATCCGAAAACCCAGCGCCACCTCATCCTCAGCCTCGATGCGGCCGGTGAGGAAAACCGGAATGCCGGCTTCATGCCGCTCGGCCGTTACGGTTCGAACAGCACGCGGGGCCGGGGCGACCGTTTCGATTTCGGACCCGCAGGTCGCAAGCATCGTCGGGAGCACGAAGACAATCAGCGCTATTTTCGCTAAGGAGCGCTTATCCCCGACATGGCCCGCATGCGTCGTCATTTTCTGCCGCATCGCTTGAACTCACCGGTAGCTCAAAGGCGGTCTTCAATCATCGCCCCTTCGGCTTTGCGCTTCCAGGTCGCTACGAAGCGCGTCCCAGTCGAAAATTATCTCAGGGCCGCAGGCGCAATCGCGCAACAGTGCCGAAAGTTCGGTCGCTTGGGTTCGGAATCTTCGGTCACAGTACAGACCACCAGAGTGTTCATGATCGTCGACCTCTGAGGTGTCTTTAGGAAGTATGATCGCCTGCACTTACTACAACAAGACGCGGCGCCCTCGCTTCCTTGCGGATATCGTAGAATAGGAAGTCCATTCACATCAAGCAAAATGTAAAGACAGGCGAGCGGGAGTTGTGTCATTTTGATCGTATTTGTAGGACAATTCTGACTTGTGTGTGTAGCTTATCGGTGATATGTCTGCTTACATATTTGCCGAGTTCAGGATGCAGAGAACTATGGCGTCATCATCAGTACAGAAACAGTCGTTATTTGCGCTGACCGGCATAGTCGTTGGCTCCGTGGTCGGCGCGCTTGCCCGCGTCATTCAGTCTGTGGCTCAGCGAAAACCCGATCTCGATGCGGGCGTCTTCGCTGATTGAACGTGCAAAAGACCCGTCTCTCAGACTTCGCGCCGCTTAGCCCCGCCGAAGAACGCATTATCGCTGAACTGGGGCACGGCGATTTCGATCGGCTCGGTGACGGATTGGTGCCCGCGGAGCCCGACCCCACGCGCTATGTGAGGGCGGAACTGTTGCGGTTCATCCTGGTCGGCGGCGATGAAGCAAGCCGGCCCCATGAGAAAGGGATAAGAGTCAGTGGGGGATGGATAGGCGGGACACTGGACCTCGAGGGTTGCCGTATTCCGCACGACATCAGGCTCAAGGACTGCTTTCTTGAGGCTGTGCCGAATCTGCGCTCGGCAATTATCGACAATCTCTTCCTTGATGGTTCGGTTCTCCCGGGCCTCCAGGCCGATCGCATCGAGGCTCGCGGCGGCTTTCATCTGCGCGGCGCCACGATTACGGGTGAGATGTCGCTGAGCAGCAGCCGGCTCGGAGGCAGCTTCGAGTGTGATTCGGCCACCATCAACTGCCCCGATCAATGGGCGATAATTGCAGAAGGACTCACGGCGCGTAGTCTGTTTCTGCGCGGCGCTACGGTGAATGGGGGGATCAATATAGCCGGGGCTCGGTTAGGCGCTGACCTTGATTTTACCGGGGCGACGATCAGCCGGCCGGCCGGGGTCGCCATCCATGCGGAGACCCTCGATGCGGGCGGCGGCGTCATCTTGCGCGGAGCTACCGTAGCTGGAGAGACGCGGCTCCTTGGGGCGAGACTGGACGGGGACCTTGACGCGACCGGTGCCAAGCTCAAGCAACCCGGTGATTTTGCTCTTCTTGTCAACCGAGCCACCGTCCGGGGCGGTTTTTTCCTTTGCAAAGATGCAGCTGTGGACGGCGTCCTCGACCTGACCGGTGCATCGTTCGATACAATCCATGACGATGAAGCATGCTGGCCGGCCAAAACCAATCTGCTCCTCAATCGATGTCTCTACAACGCCTTCATTGGCGGTCCGGTGGATGCTGTCCGGCGTCTGGATTGGCTTTCGCGTCAAGAACCGGCCCGCTGGGGCGAAGACTTCTGGCCGCAACCCTTTGAACAACTGGCCCAAGTATTTCGCGAAATGGGCCATGACGAAGACGCCCGCACCGTTCTCATCGCCAAGGAGCGTCTGCAACGGCGCGCCAGACGGCAAAGGACATCCAACCGTCTGTGGCGGCAAGCGCTGTCGGTCAAGGACGGCATTCTTGGGATAACAGTAGGCTACGGACGGCAGCCATTGCGCTCATTTGTTTGGCTGTTCTTATTCTGGGCAATTGGTGTCGGCGTCTTCGGATTTGCCGATGCGCACTCTGCGCTGAAGCCCAACAGTCCCGTCATTTTGCGCTCCCCCGAGTGGACCATGTGCGGTTTGCCGCTCGGCGAGCAGGTTTTCATGCCGGCAACAGAGCAATGGGCGAAGGGTCGCGCCGCTGAGGGGCAGTCACAGCTCGATTGCTTCAGATCGCAGCGGGAGGCGCTGAGCTACCAGGCATTCAATGCCTGGATGTACTCGCTCGACACTCTGTTTCCAGTGCTGGAGGTCGGCCAGAAGCAGTTCTGGCGGCCGGACACGACGAAAAAGTGGGGTTCTCTTGTCATGGCTTATTTTTATTTTCAGGCCGTCGTCGGTTGGGCTTTGAGCTTGCTTGCCATTGCCGGCTTCTCCGGTCTGGTCAAATCGAAATGAGTTTGATCTATCGGATCCGAGCCAGTTGGGACGGTGTAACCCCGACTTGTCCCGTATGCGGGTGCTCTGAGGCAGTGCAACTTCTGGCTTTAACAGATCGTCAAATGGCGTTATCCTTAGTAACGGCACAGGCCCTCTCTGAGCGCACGAGGACTCCATGAGTAAAGCCGTGGCAGCCAACCAAACTTCAATGCAACGGTTTCTGAATGCCGTTGAGCGGGTCGGGAACATGGTTCCGCACCCGGTAGTCATCTTCCTTATCCTGATTGCCATTGTCATTGTCCTCTCGGCGATACTTGGCATGTTCTCGGCTGGCGTAACCTTGGAACAGATCAATCCGGATACGCATAAGGTCGAACAGGTGACGACCCAGATCCGCAGCCTCCTGAACGCCGAAGGCATTCGATTCATCTATACCTCGCTGATCCCGAACTTCATGAACTTCACCGCCGTCGGACTGATGATCGGCGCCATGATCGGCGCGGGCGTCGCGGAGGAATCCGGTTTAATAAACGCTCTTATCCGCAAACTTGTTTTGGTATCGCCCGCCTGGGCTCTCACCTATATCCTCGCCTTCTGCGGCATCCTGTCGAGCGTTGCCGCGGATGCCGGCTATCTTGTCCTGCTGCCCCTAGCGGGTGTCGCCTATTTAAGCGTGGGGCGCCATCCCTTGGCTGGGTTGGCTCTCGGTTTCGCGGCGGTGGCCGGCGCCTTCACCGTCAACATGCTGATCAAGCCGCTCGATGCGGTCCTGGTCGAATTCACCAACGATGCCGCGCGCCTTGTCGACCCGAACATTTCGATTGGCCTTGCGTCGAACGTCTTCTTCTCCATCGTTTCCGTCATTTTCCTCACCGTCCTGATCGCTTTTATCACGGACAGGATCGTCGCGCCGCGCCTTGGACCTTACAAGCCGGAGGCGGCCTCCGCGGCGAGCAAGGGCACGGAGAGCAGCGAGCTTACGCCGGCCGAACAGCGGGGCTTGAAATTTGCCCTCTACGGCTTGATCGGTCTTCTGGTGGTATTCGCTTTGCTGACGCTGCCGCCGGGAGCGCCGCTGCGCAATCCCGACACTGGCGAACTCATCGGCAACTCACCCTTCATGAATGGTTTGATTGCCTTGATCATGCTTGCGTTCCTTGTCACAGGCTGGACCTTCGGTATCGGCGCCGGCACCCTGCGCACCTTGTCCGATGTCATCAAGGCGATGGAGAAGGCGGTTGCCGGCCTTGGCGGTACGATCTTTCTGTTCTTTGTGTTGAGTCAGTTCGTGGCCTATTTCACCTTCACGAACATAGGCACGGTCATGGCGCTATCGCTGGCGGGCACGCTGCAGGCGATGAATGTCGGGCCTCTCGCACTTCTGATTGGCTTCATCGTGGTCGTAGCGATTATCGATCTCCTGCTGACCGGCGCGATTGCGAAATGGGCGATATTCGCTCCTGTCTTCGTTCCTTTGCTTCTCAAACTCGGCGTCGAGCCGGAATCGGTCCTCGCCGCCTATAGAGTTGGCGACTCCCCCATGAACGCGATCACTCCGCTGAATGCCTATTTCGCATTGATGGTGGGCTTCACCCAAAAGTACGATCCAAAGTCCGGCGTGGGCACGGTCGTGTCGCTGATGCTGCCTTACGTCGTGTGGATTTTTGTCCTGTGGACGGCTCTTTTCGCTCTGTGGCAGGTGCTTGGACTGCCTTGGGGACTTTGAGATCCGAATTACGGAACAGAGAGGTTAGTGATCATGGGCAGTGCTGCGGTTCCACTCGATGTTGCTTCGGCTGAGGCACATCTGATGCGTTTTCTTTCAGTCGAGGGCGTTACGGGCAAAGAGGCCGCCATCGCGGCGGCGGTATCGGACGAGTTGAAAAAGGTCGGGGTGCCCGCCTCGGCCATTAGTTTCGACGACGCCAACAAACGAATTCCGCTGCCGACGGAGACCGGCAACCTGATCGTTGATCTTCCGGGAACAAAACCCGGTCCGCGCCTTATGTTTGCGACTCATCTCGATACCGTTCCGCTTTGTGCGGGGGCCAAGGCGAAACGCGAGGGAAACCGCATCGTCTCCGACGGAACGACCGCGTTGGGAGGGGACAACCGTACCGGCTGCGGCGTGCTGGTGACACTCGCCGAGACGCTCATCAAGCATAAGCTTCCACACCCGCCCATAACCTTGCTCTTTACTGTTCGCGAGGAGAGCGGTCTGCACGGAGCGCGCGAGCTCAAGCCCAAGAGCCTCGGAGATCCCATCATGTGCATCAATGTCGACAGTCAGAAGCCTGCCGACCTGATCATCGGGGCGATCGGCCAGGAAAACTGGCAGGTTGAAATTAAAGGCACAGCCGCGCATGCGGGTCTCGCGCCCGAAAGGGGAATATCGGCGACCCTCGTTGGCGCTATCGGATTGGCCGATGCCCGTAAAGAAGGCTGGTTCGGCAAGGTCACCAAGAAAGACGGTCATGGCACGAGCAATGTCGGAATATTCGGCGGCAAGGACGGCAAGGCCGCCGGCGATGCGACGAATGTCGTAACGGACTATGCGTTCGTTAAGGGCGAGGCGCGCAGCCCGGAAGCAGCGTTCGCCACGAAGATTGCCGAGGGCTTCAAATCTTCATTTGCGCGCGCCAAGTCCGAGGTTACTGATGTCGACGGCGGGACTGCCGAGGTCAAGTTCGAGCATGCCGCATCATATCCGCCATTTCGGCTTGCTGAAGACAGCCCTGCTGTGCGGCACGCCACGGCGGGCATGAAAAAACTCGGCATCAAGGTCAATTTGATTTTTTCGCCGGGCGGGCTCGATGCTAACTGGCTCGACAAGCACGGTATTCCGACCGTAACCATTGGCTCTGGGCAAAGGGAAGTGCATACAATCAAGGAATATGTCGAGCTGGATGATTATGCAGAGGGCTGCCGTCTGGCCATTGTGTTAGCCACAATCGAGACGTGACAACAACGCGTAGAATACGCGGGCTTGCATTCACGTCGCCTGAGACAGGGCGAGTTCGCAGGTGGCTTCTTCGCCCGCCTGGCCTCGCGAAGCGGCCTGGTCGAAATAGGCTTTTTTCGCAAACGCGCCGCCATGGATGAGGATCGCCACGGCAGCCAGAGCGAGCAGGATCATCGCCCAGATCGCTGGACGCGCAACCAAGCGCTTGCTCACCGCCACATGAGGCGTATGGCGCCTTCCTCCCATGGCCTGTCCTGCACGCGCGCCCCATGTCGCACAACAGGGGCCGGGTCCCGGGGCTCCGGCCAACCCGCCCCTTAACTTTATGCAATTTTGCGGCGGCAGGGGGCTTTGCTATCTTGCCGTTTCCCGTCGACGATGCGGATCGTGACATGACTGAGGTGAACCCGGCGCGCCGGCAGACCATTCCGGTCGGCATATGGGTGCTCGGCTTCGTCTCGATGCTCATGGACATCTCTTCCGAGATGATCCACGCGCTGTTGCCCATCTACATGGTGACGGTGCTTGGCACCTCGGCGCTGACCGTCGGCGTCATCGAGGGCATCGCCGAGGCAACCGCCTCGATCACAAAGATATTCTCGGGCGCGCTCAGCGACTGGCTCGGCAAGCGCAAGGTGCTGGCGGCTCTGGGTTATAGCCTCGCCGCCCTGACCAAGCCGATCTTTCCCCTGGCGCCGTCGGTCGGCTGGCTGATCGCGGCGCGTTTCATCGACCGGATCGGCAAGGGGATCCGCGGCGCCCCGCGCGACGCGCTCGTCGCCGATCTGGCGCCGCCGCAGCTGCGCGGCGCCGCCTTCGGCCTGCGCCAGTCGCTCGACACGCTGGGTGCCTTCATCGGGCCGCTCATCGCCATCGCGGTGATGTGGGCGAGCGTCAATGATTTCAGAACCGTGTTCTGGATCGCCGTTGTCCCGGCCTTCCTCTCCGCCGGCCTCATCATAGTCGCTGTCAAGGAGCCGGAGCGGCCCAAGGATCTGCGCCGCGTCCGCATGCCGCTGCATCGCGACGAGATCGGGCGCCTGGGCGCCACCTATTGGTGGGTGGTCGTGATCGCAGCGATCTTCACGCTGGCGCGCTTCAGCGAAGCCTTCCTGGTGCTGCGGGCTCAGTCGCTCGGTCTGCCGGTGATGCTGATTCCGGTCGTCATGGTGATCATGAGCCTCGTTTATGCGCTCTCCGCCTACCCGGTCGGCATCCTGGCCGACCGCATGAACAAGATCACCCTGCTGATGCTCGGCCTCGTGCTGCTCGCCGGCGCCGACATCGTGCTGAGCCTTGCACAAGGCATGGCCGGTCTCGCCATGGGTGTCGTGCTGTGGGGATTGCATATGGGGTTCACGCAAGGCCTGCTGGCGGCCCTGGTCGCCGACACGGCGCCGCCCGAATTACGCGGCACAGCCTTCGGCATGTTCAATCTGGTTACCGGCATCGCTCTGTTGCTCGCCAGCATCCTGGCGGGCGCGTTATGGGATGGTGTCGGGCCGCAAGGCACATTTCTCGCCGGGGCTGGCTTTGCCTTGCTGACGCTGGCCGGGCTCGTCGTTGTCAGACGCCGGCTGAGCGGGGAGGGCAGGGCTCATGTATGAGATCGATGCCCGTTTCATCACCAGGGTTCTTTAGGCGACCTGCATGACGGCCTTGTTCTCATCGGTGATCGCGTTCCTGACGGCCCATCCTTATGTGGCCTATCTGGTCGTGTTCCTGCTCGCTCTGTCGGAATCTATCCCGATCGTCGGCGTCGTCGTTCCGGGCACGGCGGTGATCGTGGCGCTGAGCGCCCTGGTGCCGAGCGGCGTGCTGGTGCTCTGGCCCTTGCTGCTCGCCGCGACGCTGGGCGCCATCGCCGGCGACGGCCTGTCCTTCTGGCTCGGCCATCACTATCACCGCGAGGTTCTCGGCCTCTGGCCTGTGAACCGCTATCCGGAGCTGATCCAGAAAAGCGAGGCCTTCTTCGCCCGCCATGGTGACAAGAGCGTCTTCCTCGCCCGCTTCACGCCGGGCGTGCGCGCCTTCATTCCGCTCTTCGCCGGCATCCTGAAGATGCCGGTCGGCCGCTTCTATGCGGTGAATGTCGCCTCGGCGCTGGTCTGGGCGCCGTCGCATATCCTTCCGGGCGTGCTGCTCGGCGCCACTTTCGGCATATTGGGGGCGGCCGCTAAGCCGCTGGCGATCCTGCTGGTCGTCCTCGTGGCGCTGGGGTGGATCGCCCTGCACATGGTGCGCTGGCTGATGCGCCGCGGGATTCCGATGCTCTTCGTGGGCATGGAGCGGTTGCGCGACTGGAGCGGCTCCCATGAAGGCTGGCTCAGCCGCCAACTGGCGCGTCTGCTCAATCCGGCACGGCCCGGCTTCGGCGCGCTGGTGACGCTCGCCGGGATCCTTATCGCCGCGGCCTGGCTCTTCTTCAGTATCCTCGAGGATGTGCTGCACGGCGATCCGCTGGTGATGACGGATACCGCGATCTTCCGACTGTTGCAGGACACGCGCTCGGGTCCCGGCGATGCGCTGATGATCGCCATCACCGAAATGGGCGACACCTTCGTCGTCATCGCCGTCACCGCTGCGGTCCTGCTGTGGCTCGTCTGGCAGCGCGCCTGGCGCACCGCCCTCTACTGGCTGGCGGCGGTCGCCGGCGCCTCGGCGCTCAACACCGTCATCAAGGTGGCCCTGCATCGGATGCGGCCGAGCGAACTGCACTACAGCGGCTGGAGCGCCTTTTCTTTTCCCAGCGGCCACAGCACCGTCAATGCGGTGCTCTATGGCTTCCTCGCAATCCTCATCGCGCGCAACCTTCGCCCGGCGCTGCGTGTGCCGGTGGCGCTGGCCGCCGCGACGGGGGTGTTCCTCATTGCCTTCTCGCGGCTCTATCTCGGCGCCCACTGGCTCTCCGATGTCCTGGGCGGTCTCGCTTTCGGTTCAGCCTGGCTGGCGCTCATCGGCCTTGCGTATCTGCGCAAGCCCGTTGATCGGGTGGCGCCCTTGGGACTGCTCGTCGTCGGATGCACTGCTTTGATCCTCGCCGGCGCGCTTCATATCTATCGCGATCACAGCAAGGATATCGGCCTTTATGCGGTCGAGACCGCTCTGCCGAGCGAGCCCGTCGCCGAGTGGTGGTCGGGAGGCTGGGAGGAGCTCCCGTCCTACCGCACCGATCTTACCGGCGAGGCGAGGGAGCCGCTGACGCTGCAATGGGCCGGCAGTCTCGCGAGCATCGAAGCGGCGCTCACCAAATCGGGCTGGGAGGCGCCGACATCCTGGTCGGGGGTGAATGCCTTGATCTGGCTGACCGCGGCCGATGCCGCGCATGTGCCGGTGATGCCGTCCTTCAATGCCGGGCGCCCGCCAGGGCTGACGCTCATCCGGCCGGAAGGAAATACGCGCCTGGTGCTCAGGCTCTGGGCCGCCGATCTCGATCTGACCAATGGCAAGACGGTACCGCTATGGATGGGATCGGTAGTCGAGGAGAATCTCTACCATCCGCTATCGCTTATGACGGTCACCGAGGAGCAGCCCGGCGCCGACGCGCCGCGCCAGACCGCGACCGCCGGCCTCACGGGCGCTCGCCTGGTTCGGCGCGAAGCCGAGGAGGCAGGGCCGGACTGGGATGCCAAAGTGCTGCTCGCAGGCGAAGAAACCGATATTTTTCATCAGCTTGGTGGTGATTGATAAGAATTCGCTGCGGCTCGCGCGAGCGGCGATCTTTACAATATGCGCGCGTGCCTTAAAGGAGCGCCTCCAGCTCGGAAGGTCCCGCTGGCTGTAGCGAACTTCGGATTCGGGACACTAGCGCAAGGAGACCAGACTCAATGGCCAGGATCAAGATCGGTGTCATCGGCGCGTCGGGTTATACCGGTTCCGATCTGGTGCGCCTCGCCGCCTGTCATCCCGGCATGGAGATCGCCGTGCTCACCGCCAATTCGCATGCCGGCAAGGCGATGGCCGAAGTCTTCCCGCATCTGGCGCATTTGAAACTGCCCACCCTCGTCAAGAACGAGGAGGCCGACTGGTCGAATATCGAGGCGGTATTCTGCGGCCTGCCGCACGCGACGAGTCAGGTCGTGATCCGCGATCTGCCGAAGCATCTGAAGGTTATCGACATGTCGGCCGATTTCCGGCTGCGCGATGCCGCCGTCTATGAAAAATGGTATGGCGGCCCGCATCAGGCGCTCGATCTCCAGAAGGATGCGGTCTACGGACTGAGCGAACACTATCGCGACGACGTCAGGAAGGCGCGGCTCGTCGCCTGTCCCGGCTGCTATCCGACCGCCGTCCTCATCATGCTATTGCCGTTGGTGAAGGCCGGACTCATCGACGCGTCGGATCTGATCATCGATGCCAAGTCGGGCGTCTCCGGCGCCGGGCGCTCGCTCAAGCAGAATGTGCTGTTCTGCGAGGCGGGCGAGGGGCTCTCCCCCTATGGCGTGGCGAGCCACCGCCACGCGCCCGAAATCGAGCAGGAGATCTCGCGCGCCGCGGGCGAGCAGGTGATCGTGAATTTCACCCCGCATCTCATCCCGATGAGCCGCGGCGAGCTCTGCACCACCTATGCCAGGCTGAAGGGCAAGGCGACCGCAGCGGACTGCGTCGCCGCCCTCGAGAAGCATTACAAGGACGAGCCGTTCATCTTCATGGCGCCCAAGGGCGTTATGCCCTCGACCCAGTTCGTGCGCGGCTCCAACAATGTCATGCTCGGCGTCTATGCCGACCGCGTGCCGGGCCGTGTCATCCTCATCTCGACGCTCGACAATCTGGTCAAGGGCTCGGCCGGCCAGGCGATCCAGAACTTCAATCTGATGTTCGGCTTGGCCGAAAACCAGGGACTCGAACAGGTGGCGCTGTTCCCCTAGCGCGTGATCAGGAAAAGTGGGTACCGGTTTTCCGTCCGATCACGCGCTAAACTAATGATTCCGATCACCTATATCACTTCAGGTCGATTCGACCTGAAGTGATCGTGATCTAGAGCATGATCCGGAAAGCTTGTGGTCGGGCTTGACCCGACCATGCGGAAACTCATCGTCCTCGCCAACGCTCTGCTCAAAGCCAACCGAAAATGGACCTCTAAGCCTGCTTGACCAAAACGGATACTTTAAAGGGGCTGATGCCCGCTGTCAGTGGTGCTTGAAGTATTGAACCTCGCGTTCGTGCTTTTCCGCCGCCGCGCGGCTCTTGAATGTGCCGAGATTGCGCCGCCTGCCGGTCTTCGGGTCCTTCTTGCGCGAATAGAGACGATATTCGCCGGTTTTCAGCTTGCGGATCATTGCACGGTCCTCCGACGCGCTGCCTCCGGTTGCCCGTTTCCATTTGATATCAATGACTACCGATGGAGAAGGTTCCGCGCTTGCGGGCCATCCTGGGGGTGAGTATGGAACGGCCTTATGCCGATGCGGGGTGTTCCTGTCGAATGCCCGTCCGAATCGGTGTCCAATGAAGGATCATGTCACTCTTGCTGGATAGTCGGACGGCACCTCAGTCATCGCCTCCCTTTCTCGGCGTCAGCCGCTCCGTCACTGGCCGCCTGTGGCGGCCGCGGCCTTTCCAGAGCCGTGACGCGCAGGCCATTTCCGAGAAGAATGAGCTTCCGGAATTGCTCGGCCGCGTTCTGGCGGCGCGCTCGGTCGGACTCGAGGACGTCGAGAGTTACCTTAACCCGACGATCCGCCGCCTGATGCCGCAGCCTTCGGCGCTGGTGGACATGGAAAAGGGCGCCGAACGCTTGGCGCGCGCCATCATGACCGGCGAACGTATCGGCACGATCAGCGACTATGACGTCGACGGCGTCTCCTCCGCCGCTCTCGTTACGCGTTTCCTGGCGAGCGTCGGCGCCGCCAATATCGTGCATATCCCGGACCGGCTCACTGAGGGCTACGGCCCGAGCGAGGCGGCGGTGAGTTCGCTGAAGGATCAGGGCACGCAGTTGCTGCTCACCCTCGATTGCGGCGTCCTCTCTCATGATCCTCTCGCCAAGGCCAAGGCGCTGGGCATGGATGTGGTCATTGTCGACCATCATCAGGCGGGCGCCACGCTGCCCGATGCGACGGCGGTCATCAACCCCAACCGCCAGGACGACATATCGGGCTTCGGCTATCTCTGCGCCTGCGGCGTCGCCATGATCCTCGTCAGCGTCGTCAACCGCATTCTGCGCCAGCGCGGCTGGTACGGGCCGGACCGTCCCGAGCCCAACATGCTGCAGTGGCTCGAACTGGTGGCGCTGGCGACGGTCTGCGATGTCGTGCCGCTCATCGGCCTCAACCGCGCTTATGTCACCCAAGGCCTGCGCATCATGGCGCGCCGCGAAAATCCCGGGCTCGCCGCTTTGTCCGACGTTGCCCGCCTCAAGCGCCGGCCCGACGCCTACGCGCTGGCCTTCCTTCTGGGGCCGCGCCTCAATGCGGCAGGCCGCATCGGCCATGCCAATCTCGCTTTCGAGCTTCTGATCAGTCCTGAGCGCGGACGCTGCGCCATCATCGCGGGCGAGCTCGAGAGAATGAACCGCGAGCGTCAGGCGATCGAACTCAGCGTGCTCGATCAGGCGCTGCGCGAGGCCGATGCCTCGCTCGGCGCCGAGCGCACGAGTCCCGCCATCGTCGTGGCGGGCGAGGGGTGGCATCCCGGTGTGCTCGGCCTTGCCGCCGCGCGTCTCAAGGAGCGCTTCAACCGGCCGAGCATCGTGCTCGGCTATGAGAGGGATAGCCTTACCGCGGGTGGGTCCGGCCGCTCGATCTCGGGCGTCGATCTGGGCCAGGCGGTGAGGGCGGCGCTCGATGCCGGAATCCTGGTCAAGGGCGGCGGCCATGCGATGGCGGCGGGCCTCACCATCGAAAGATCCAGGCTCGGCGATTTCCGCGCTTTCCTCGAGACGCATCTGGCCTACGCCCTGCAACTCGCCGACCAGCGCTATCTCGACGTCGACGGCGCCTTGACCGCATCGGGCGCCACGCTCGACCTCATCGAGCTCGTCGAGCAGGCAGGCCCCTATGGAGCGGGTAATCCGGCGCCGGTCTTCGTTCTGCCTGCGCATCGCGTCGTTTATGCCGACAGCGCCGGCAGCGACCACGTCCGCCTGACGCTCGCCGCCTCGGACGGGACCCGCATCAAAGCGATCGCCTTCCGCGCTTTGGGCACCGATCTTGGCGAATTGCTCCTCACCGAGCGTCAGCATCCGCTGCATGTCGCCGGACGCCTGGTGGTCGATGACTGGGGCCGCGAGCGCGTGCCTTCCCTCCATGTCGAGGACGTCGCTCGGCTCGCAAGCTGATTTCTTTGATTTAAAAGATGAATTTCACGTCTTGCGCTCGCGCGCGAAGCCCCTTATAGAGCCGCCATCTCGCGCGCCCTTCGTCTATCGGTTAGGACGACAGCCTTTCACGTTGTAAAGACGGGTTCGATTCCCGTAGGGCGCGCCAACTCCAATATAATCAATAAAATCAAATGGATACGGGAAGTAGAACTCCGGTTTCGTACACAGTTCTCGTACTCGGTATAGCGGCACCCCGGTGAGGGTGCCCGAAGGGGACGGGAAACGGGGGTTAGGTCCGCCTCCCGTGTTGTTGTCGATTAGACTTCGCGGCGTGTCCGCTCAAAGGACGAACCAACGTCCCCGGTGAAGTCTACGAGGAAGGTAAACCCTAACCAGAAGATGAAACGGCTGTTCACTTCGAGTTCAACTGGAGTGGTCTTGAGGGTCATCGCTCGTGGTCCTTTCCCTGTTAGCGTTGGTGGTGATGATGCAGATGAACTGGCACCGACAGTCGAACTGACCATGGACCCTTTAGAACCTTACTGGTCCCATAGGTGGAGGGAAGTCAGCTTGAAGTGTCGTTAGGAGTGGTGTCCACCTACTGACCTCCTCCTACATCTGTCCCCTCCACCTACGATCTATTGGGGGGGCGTATACTCATAACGCGCAGCCAAAGTCTGCTTGATGCGAGCTGGGTGAAAGCCAAGTAGTTGGCCGCGAGCTTGTCATAGCGGTTGCGATCCGACGACATTGCTTGCATCCTGGCGAGTCGCCCGGCCTTGCCGCTATGTGGGTGGAAAGCGGACATCCTGGGCTCAAATTGAGCCTTCCGCTAAGACCCAATCGGAAGTAGCGATAGACTCTGAACCAGGGCATTCATACAATCGCCAAGGTCCGGGTTCCAAAAAAGCAGTCGCGCCGAATGGCTGAAGAACGCGTCCAGCGCCGCCTCGCCGCCATCCTGGCGGCCGATGTGGTCGGCTACAGCCGGCTCATGGAGCAGGACGAAGCTGGCACGCTTGCAGCGTTGAAGGACCGGCGAAGTAATATTCTGACACCGTTGGTCGCACATCATGACGGACGCATTGTCAAGTTTATGGGCGATGGTGAGCTGCTCGAGTTCGGGAGCGCCGTCAACGCTGTCGCCTGCGCCGTCGAGTTGCAGAACCGGATGGGGAGCGCGAACGATCGCTTGCCGGAGAAACGTCAGATCGTTCTGCGCATTGGCATCAATCTAGGCGACGTCATTGTCGAGGGAAGCGATCTCTACGGCGATGGCGTTAATGTGGCGGCCAGGCTGCAGACCATGGCCGGGCCGGAGGACATCTACGTCTCCGGCAGTGTCTACGAACAGGTGAAGCGAAAGCTCGATCTAGAGTTCGACGACCTTGGCCCACAAACGATCAAGAATATTGCGGAGCCAGTAGCGGTCTATCGAGTCAGGTCACCGGGATCGGGCGTGCATGAATATCGCGGGCTTTCGCATAGTGAGCTGCTGCCGCTTCCCTCCAAAACCTCGATTGCCGTCCTTCCGTTTATCAACATGAGCAACGATCCGGAGCAGGAAAACTTTGTCGATGGCCTGACCGAAGATCTAATTACGGACCTGTCGAGGGCGACGGGGCTGTTCGTCATCGCCCGGAACTCAACCTTTGCCTACAAGGGCAGGACCGTCGATGTGCGCCGCATTGCCCGCGATCTCGGCGTGCGATATCTCGTGGAAGGCAGTGTGCGCCGGGCTGCTGGGCGGGTGCGTATCAATGCTCAATTGATCGATGCAGCCGGTGGAGACCACCTTTGGGCGGAACGGTTCGACCGCAGCCTGGAGGACATCTTCGCGGTGCAGGACGAGGTAGCCAGCAAGATCGTTGAAGCCTTGGTCGGCCGGTTGACGATGACGCCGCCGCGCAACCGACCTGCAAACATCGAAGCCTACGAATTCTGCGTACAAGCGCGTGCACTGAATTTTCAGACGGAAATGGCCGCGAGAGAGGCGAGCCTCCTGCTGGAGCGTGCGATCTTGCTCGACTCAGAATATGCCGAAGCGCATCGCTGGCTGGCGCTTAACTTATGGTTCGGCTGGGCATTCTGGAACCAGTCCCGAGAACCCAACCGCGTAAGGGCTATGGCGGAAGCGCAGCGGGCGGTGGCGCTCGACCCCAACGACGCCGGAAACAGATGGGTACTTGGGCTCATTTTGGGAAATGAGCACCGCTGGGCAGAATCGGATGCTGAATTTGACGCGACCTTCAAACTGGATCCGAACCACGCAGATGCATGGGCGATCAGATCGGATCTGCTGACGCATAATGGCCAAGCAGCAGAAGCCATCGAACATGTACAACGGGCGCTTCGGCTCAATCCGTACCCACCTGGTTGGTACTATTGGTTGCTGGGACAGGCGCAATACGCACTTCGGAAATATGCGTCTGCTATCCAGACACTACGCAGACCGGAAACGTACCGTACAACATCGCGTCGCATTCTTGCAGCGAGCCTAGCCCAGCATGGGCGCCTGGACGATGCCCACCGCGAAGGGCAACTATTCATGATGAGCAATCCGCACTTCACCATTCACGAATGGGCCGATGCGCAGCCTTTCCGCGATGAACAGACGCTCCAGCATCTTGTCGATGGCTACCGGAAGGCAGGGCTGCCAGAATGACATTCCTCTAGCCCTGGTCCGAATCTGGCCCCAAGGCGACATGAAACAATTTCCACTAGTCGGTCGCTATTGGGTGTAAAGCGGACATCGTTCGAAGAAATTGGTCTGTACGCTGCCTAACACCCGGGATGTGCGATTATCTACTTGTCCGTCACTCGCAGTGGATAGCCCGTGACCCGTTGCGACATGGTCCCCATAACGTCCCTCGCTTCTGATGCTCGGGATGCCGGGATGAGTAACCCATCGTGAAGGCCCAACCCGACAATGCCTCGGGAGCGGAGTTCCTCCAGCACGGCTAGCAGGACTTCACTCTCAAGGTGCATGAGGCGGTAGCCGATACTTGTGCCGAAGGCGGCAGCCAATGCCGGATGGCGCTGGAGGATCGCATCCCTTGTCCTCTTCACCGTCCATCCCTCTGGAAGACGCGCATCGTATTCGGCTGCAGGGACTTCGCCGTTCCCTGCAGAGTTATCATCGCCCATGCCGACGCCTAGTCCAGTCGGCCATGATCGCCGCGCAGCAGACTGATCGAAGAGAAAGCAGTTCATCGCCATCTTCACCCCACTGCGGTAACACTCAAGGCCAGGGAGGGCGTATAGGTCACCTGACGGCGGAGCGATGTCCAGTTCGGCATGAGCGAGACGTGAGAACATGGACGAGTAGTCGAGGACACAGCCCGATCACCCAGGAACCACGGGGGTGAGTATCCGCTGCCCATCTGTCAATTACCGCTTCACATTTATCCGCGATTTTTGGTCCGTCCTTCGTGGTCGTGACATTTCCACTACGTCGTGCCATCGTGGTAGCACGGCAACTTATGGGGGACGGCTCCTTAATGTCGAAAACTTCGTCGCAGCTGTTTGCGGCGCTGCTGCTGTTAGGGGCACTCTCTTCCCCGGCTACGGCGTCGTTTGAGTCTGGCAATACCCAATGGACTACCAGTACGGCTTCTAAAAATAGCGCGGGCTATCATCAAGATACAGCATTATGCCTCAGCAATAAAAGAGGCATTGCCGACGTGCTGGCCAGTGAACGCATCGGCGACTTTAGGGCCTGCATTCCAAGCCAAGTTACGGCGGGTCAGCTGGCAGACGTCGCAATAGAGTATCTCGGAGCACGCACGGCCCTTGGCCACTACAGCGCAGATAGCGGAGGTGCCAGCGCATTTTCGGAGGCGTTCCCGTGTACCCAGTAGCTTCGATCCTCATGTTGCTAAGGAGATGGATAGAGGAAAATGGCAAACCAGAGTGAAGCCCTGGAAAGGGCTAAGAAATCGTTAGAGCGCATTCAAAAGTTTGATACGGCAACCTTGCCCAGAGAGGCGCAGCTTGGTCAAGACGCGAACTTTAATGAGGCGGTTGAACCGGCCAATCGCGTCACAAACCTCTTCCGGCAATTTCCTATTGAGTTTCTGCCAGAGCTTCCCACCAACCATCTGCAACAGCTCGGAAATCAGGCGGATAGTTTTTACAATCTCCTAAGTCAGATTGAGACGTTTAATCTCAAAGAGCCCGATGCGTACAATAAACGGAACCAACTGATAGAGACCATCAGAGGCCAGTATGAACAATACTTTGTCAGCTTACATCCGCTGATATCCTATGGGGCGTCAAGGCAGCGAGACTTTTCGGCGATAGAGCGCGATTTTAGAGCGTCGATCCAGCGTTCCGAGGACGCGGCCGGCGAGTCGATGCAAAAACTCCAAGGAGTCCAGCAGGACGCCCAGCGCATTCTAGACGAAGTTAGAAAGGTCGCTGCTGAACAGGGCGTGTCTCAACAGGCGAGCTATTTTCAAGCCGAAAGCGCAAGCCACGAGGCTGACGGCGCTATTTGGCGAAATCGAACGATAGGCGTGGCGGGCGGGCTAGCCCTCTACGCGGTTGCGTCGATATTTCTTCACAAGGTATCGTGGCTCACTCCTGTGTCGACTTATGAGGCCGCTCAGCTGGCTCTTAGCAAGCTTCTCATATTCGCCGTTCTCGCCTATGTACTGTTACTGTGTGCTCGCAATTTTTTGTCGCATAAGCACAACGCGATTGTGAACAAGCACCGCCAAAACGCTCTGCTAACATTCAATGCTCTTGTGAATGCGGCGGGTAGCGATGACAGGCGAGACGTGATTCTGACCTACGCGGCCGCATGTATCTTTGCTCCCCAAGATACCGGCTATTCCAAGGTGGGTGGAACCCAGATGGAGCTGCCCGCCAGCATTATTCAAGCGATTCCTAGGCTGGCTGGAGGAGGCAGCGCGCCCCACTGAGCCAAACGGGGCCTTGCGATGAGATTAGCCCGCCCCGCTGACACTGCTGGTGGCGTCGCCGCTTCGACAGGATTATTTGTTCCGCCAAATTAGTTTTGGTGGACGTCTTTACAAGGGATTTGCAGAACAATGAGCAATGAGCGCCCGTATACTGGGCCGATGGGCATCGCACTCATTGCCAAGGAGTTGCATGTTGAGGGCTATCCCGATGCTGTCATGATTGGGAAGTTAAACTCGAAGGTCTCGCGTAGATTAGCTGTCCTGCGACTGCACCAGTCTGCATTAATGACCGCTCACGCGTTGATAGCAAGGCTTCGCGCTCATCCATTCGAGGACAGTGAACTAGCTCACGGCATTTTGGTTGGCACGGTCGCGACGTATTTCTCCTGCTTCGGGAAGAACAATGCGGTATTTACGCTAGCGCCCGACAGAATCTTTGCGAAGCGCTCTGATATCAAGGAAGTGTTCCACTATTGGAAGGATATTAGAGATAGACATCTGATCCATAACGAAAGCGAAATGACGCAGATGCGGACTGGGGTCGTGCTCGGAAATGGTGGACGCGTAATCGATATTCTCTCTTTCCAAGTGTCGGCCAGAATCGCGTTGGATCAAGAACACCAGCAGTCCTTACAAGACCTCATTTCGTTCACCATGAAGAGGCTGCTTGAAGAAATCGACGGCCTAATTCCGCGGGTCTTTCAGGAAGTGGAGCTTATGAATCCCGAGCAACGAATGAGGCTTCCTTCGATGCAGGTCTCTGGTTTTCCAACCGACAAGGCCTCCCGAATTAGGGCCGAGGACATTTAGCTCTGCTTGGCCCGTGAGGAATTCGCATAAAATCGCTAGCCGCGCTGATCTGATCGTCGCTTTCTGACCATGATGGGTTCTTTACGTCGATTGGAAATCTTCACCCCTTGATCGCTTATCCACCGGGGGCGTCCCAAGCGTTATCCCCGGGGCTCGTGTGGCTTACACTCCGCCTGAGCGCGCTTGTCATTTTGAAACCATCTCTCGAATATGTGAGAACATAACAAGAACCCAAATCTGGAGATACGGGTAGCCATGTGTCGACGCGTCAGAGCCCCAATGTCGAGGAGGTGAGCGAGATCAAGCTCAATCACTTTCGGAGTCGCTGGTCGCGCGAGGTTCTGAGCGGAGACAGGACGCCGGGAAGCTTGGCGCCGGTCGTCATATTCGAGA
The DNA here is from genome assembly GCF_011046735.1 of Nordella sp. HKS 07. Lineage (NCBI taxonomy): Bacteria > Pseudomonadati > Pseudomonadota > Alphaproteobacteria > Hyphomicrobiales > Nordella > Nordella sp. HKS 07. The sequence goes on from NZ_CP049258.1 coordinate 5,642,457, forward strand.
ACGGTGAACGCATCGCCCAGCACATGCGCTGGGGCCTGATTCCGGCACGGTCCGAATCGGACCGTCTCGATCATTCGACTTATAATGCGCGCGCCGAGCGGATCAGTGAGACTGCCACCTATCGCGCGGCGTGGCGGAAAGGGCGGCGATGCCTGATCCCGGCCGAGGGCTTCTATGAGCGGAAGCGCTATTTCTTCCTGCGCGACGCGAAACTGATGATGCTCGCGGGCCTCTGGGATGAGTGGAAAAACCCGATGGGCGGGATGCTGAGAAGCTTCACGATCATCACCACTGAGCCAAATGAGCTGGTCGCCAGGATTCACAGCCGCATGCCCGTTATCATCGCGCGCGAGGGCTGGGCGAAGTGGCTTGGTGATGAAGTGGCATCTGAGGATCATCTGAAGGCATTGCTGATGCCGTATCCAGCAGCTCTCATGGATGCATCCTTGCCGCCCGGTACGGAGCGTGAGCGAAGTGCACCGGATGACGAAGGGCAACTGCAGCTGCTCTAGGTACTGCGAAAGAGTGGGGACCGGCTTTTCGCAGCCTCGCGCGCATCACTTTCGCTATCGCGAGGTTCGATCTTCCCTGCTCGAAGATTCGGGGCTGCGCAGTGCAAGTCTTCGCAATTGCGATAGATTTTGCCGAAGACTGCAGCCCTGACGATCTCTTTCTCGCATTTTTCCCTCTTTCTACGCTGTATTTGCAGCATGATCGGGTTCCGACTCCTGCAAGATTTCATGCGGCTCTATTGTCCGGCGTTGAGCGCCGATGCGTTTGATCACGACGAGTATGGATTGACCCAATACAAACTCATGGTGATCCAGGTGAAATTGTCCAAAGTGTAAAGTCCTTGCGTAAGATTCCCGACGTCCGCGTCCCGGTTGACAAAGCCACCCTCGCGGGCTCTTCCTTCTCCGGACTGATGCATCTCGGGAGACATGGCATGACAAACGACGCCGTTCGCAGCTTCACCCTCCCGCGCGACGGGGATCGCGGCTGCCGCGAGATTGCCAACAAGGCCGGCCTGACGGTCAGCGTTCTTCCCAATGGCTGTCTCTTCGCCTTGGAGCATGTGAGCGAGCGCGGCCGCATCATGCTGAACCAGGTGCCGGGCTCGCCCATTGCCGGAGGCATCGGACGTCTCTGCGTGAGGATTGAAGACGGCCGTCTCATCGAGCTGGTCGGACCTGGCGCGAAGGTTCGCTTCGGCGCCGCCGCCGACCGCCTGGTCTGGGAAGGGGAGGCGGAAAGCCTGCGCCATCGCACAACCTTGTGGCTGGCACCCGACAGGCCCGTTTGGCTCTGGCAGATCGAGGTCACCAACACGGGTAAGAGCAGGCTCGCCGGCGAAGCGCTTCTCATCCAGGATCTGGGGCTCGGCGATCGCGGCTTCATCTCCAACAACGAAGCCTATGTCTCGCAATATATCGACCACCATATTGAGCCGGAGCCGGCATTGGGGCCGGTGATCATGAGCCGGCAGAATCTCGCCCAGCTGGGCGGGCGATTCCCCCTGGATCATGCAAGGCTGCTTGGACGGCGCCGTGGGCTTCGCCACCGATGCGCGCCAAATCTTCGGGCCGGCCTTCCGCGACCGCGGCAGCCTCGACTTTCCGGAAGGCAGGAACCTGCCGAGCCGTCGGCTGCAGCATGAAGCCGCCTGTGCGGCGATCCAGTCGCGCCGGCTTTCGATCGAGCCAGGCAGTTCCGGCAAATGGACCTTCTTCGGCCTCTTCGAGCCTGATCACGCCACTGCGTCGGGCAAGGCCGATCTGGCCAAGCTCGATCACGTGCGTAACGCATATGCCGGGTTCACGCCGATGAATGTCACGGTCGCGCAGCCGGTGCGCGGTTTAGTGCAGGATGCGGCCCCCCTCATGGCCGATCGTATGAGTGCGGCGGAGATCGCTGCGCGCTACGGAAACAGGCTGCATGAAGAGCATCAGGGCGGCGAGTTCCTCTCGTTCTTCGTGCCCGACGGGGCGCATAACCGCCATGTCGTGCTCGCCGCCAAGGAGCATCTCGTGCCGCGCCGGCATGGGACGCTGCTGCGCAGCGGGCAGGGCATGCTGCTCGACGAGACGACGCTCTGCGCCACCTCGTGGATGCATGGCGTCTTCGGCGCCCAGCTCACCATCGGCAATACATCCTTCCACAAGCTCTTCTCGATCTCGCGCGACCCCTACAACATCACGCGAGCGAGCGGCCTGCGCATCCTGGTCGACCTGGGCGACGGCTGGCGGCTCATGGCGGTGCCTTCCGTCTTCGAGATAGGCTTGAGCGACTGCCGGTGGATCTACCGGCTGGGCGAGCGCACCATTACCGTACACTCCGTCGCGGCGGGCGACGATCCGGCTATGCAGTGGCGCGTCGTCGTCGAGGGCGCGGCCTGCCGGTTCCTCGTCTTCGGCCATCTGGTATTGGGCGAGCGCGAGCTCGCCCATGCCGGCCGGGTCGAGATCGACGCGAAGCGCAAGCGCTTCAGCTTCAGGCCCGATCCGGAGTTCCTCTGGGGCCAGCGCTATCCGCAGAGCGTCTACCACCTGGTAACGAGCACGCCGGAGGCGGTGGAGGCCGTGGGCGGCGACGAACTGCTCTATTCTGATGCCGTCTCGCGCGGCGGCGCCTATGTCGCACTGCGGACGACGGCCACCGGCGAGATCCGCTTCGCTGTCACGGGCTCGCTGACCGATGCGGAGGAGGCCGCGCGTCTGGCGGATAAATATGCCTCAGGTCCGGACGCGGCGGCCTTGCTGGCGCCGGCGCGGCGCTATTGGGAGCATGTCACGCGCAACGCGCGCATCGAAGGCGACGACCCCGATGCCCGGGCCTTGAACACCACTTTCCCGTGGCTCGCGCACAATGCGATGATCCACCTGACCGTCCCGCATGGGCTGGAGCAATATACGGGCGCGGCCTGGGGAACGCGCGATGTCTGCCAGGGCCCCATCGAGTTCCTGCTTTCCCTCGAGCATGACGCGCCGGTGAAGGAGATCCTGCGGATCGTCTTTGCCCAGCAATATGAGAAGCGGGGGGACTGGCCGCAATGGTTCATGCTCGAACCCTATTCCAACATCCAGGACAGGCACGCCCATGGCGATGTCATCGTCTGGCCACTCAAGGCCCTCTGCGATTACCTGGAATGGACCAACGACCTGGACTTTCTCGACGAGCCGGTCGCCTGGCGCGACGAGGACACCTTCGCGCGGACGGCGCGCAAGGACCCGGTCAGCCGGCACATAGCCAAGCTGATCGCCACGGTGCGCGAGCGCTTCATTCCGGGAACCCGGCTCATCCGCTATGGCGAAGGCGACTGGAACGACTCGCTTCAGCCCGCTGACCCCAAGCTGCGCGACTGGATGGTGAGCAGCTGGACGGTGGCGCTGCTGTTCCAGCAATTGCGGCGCTATGCGGAAGTGCTGCGCCGCGCAGGGCGCGACGATGAAGCCGAGAAGCTCGAGGCGCTTTCGGAGGATATCCGCACCGACTTCAACCGTCATCTGATCGTCGATGGAACCGTCGTCGGCTATGCGGTCTTCGAGCCGGGTCACGATAAGCCCGAAATCCTGATTCACCCACACGACACGCGCACCGGCCTCAAATACTCGCTGCTGCCGATGAAGCGCGCCATCATCGCGGGACTCTTCACGCCGGAACAGCGCGAGCATCATCTCAAGATCATCCGCGAGCATCTGCTTTATCCGGATGGTGCGCGCCTCATGGACCGGCCGGTGACCTATCGGGGTGGACCGGAGTTTATTTTCCGCCGCGCCGAGTCGGCGGCCAATTTCGGTCGCGAGATCGGCCTCATGTATACACACGCGCAGCTGCGCTTTGCCGAGGCAATGGGGGTCATCGATGATGCCGAGGCGCTGTGGGAGGCGTTGATCAAGGTCAATCCGGTGGCGGTGACCGAGCATCTGGCCCACGCCGCGCTGCGCCAGCGCAACTGCTATTTCAGCAGCAGCGACGCGGCTTTCCCGGACCGCTATGCGGCAAGCGCCGAATGGAACCGCGTCAGGACGGGAGATGTCGCCGTAGATGGCGGCTGGCGCATCTATTCGAGCGGTCCCGGCCTCTACACCAACATGCTGATACGCCTCGCTTTTGGCCGCCGACGCCATTTTGGCACACGGGTTATGTCGCCGCTTTTGCCTGCGCGCCTCACCGGCGTGAAGCTCACCGTCGCGACGGACACCGCCTGAGATGATGCCAAAAATGTACGCCCAAGAAAGTACAGGACTCTTCTCCAACGTCGATGAAGAAAAGTGTTGTTTCAATCCTGAAGCAGCGCTTCATGGAGCCGAAATTTCCAGTTCTGGCCTGTAGCAAAAGAAAGACTTTGCGTCGGGCAGGGAAATGGATTAGAACGCGGCGCGCTCGGCCCCAGAGGGCACGCCAAGAATTACACAAAAATTAATTCTAAGTTTGACCAACGATTTTGGATCTTGCGGCGTGTGTCGGCGCGCCGTCCGGGAGGCTTGGGTGCATAATCGATTTGTTCTGGGCCTGACGCTCGGAGCGGCTTTTGGCGGTCTTGTGGGCAGCTTCATATTGACACCTCCAGTCGGCATTCTGATCGGGGCGATCATCGGCGTCTCCTGCGGAATGATCCTGCATGTCTGGATGATGTAGCTTTCCGACGATCAGCCGGCGACGGTTGATTGCGGACGGAACTGTCAACCGATAGGTTGAGAAATGGGCCGATTTACAAGCCGGCCCTGGCCGCATATGAGCGGCATCTCCGTCATTCCCGAAAGAGAGGCCTCCCGGTGTTCAGTGACCTGAAGAACAAGCGCATCGTGATCACCGGCGGCGTGACCGGCATCGGTGGGGCGGCAACCCTGGCGCTCGCTGAAATGGGAGCCAGGCTGTTCGCCCAATATCTCTCCGGCGGGAGCGAAGCCGAGGCCCTGGCGGGGAAGGGGATAGAGACCTTCAAGCTCGATCTGACCGATCGGAAGGCGCCCTGGCGGCTGATCGAGGAGGCCAGGAAGCGCCTCGGGGGCATCGACGTGCTGATCAACAATGCCGGCGGTATGGTCGAGCGCCGCCTCATCGCCGAGTTCGATGATGCGCTCTATGATCGCGTATTGGAGCTCAATGTGCGCCAGCTGGTCGATTGCTGCCGTGCCGTGATCCCGCTCTTCGAGGCGCAGCGTTCCGGGAACATCATCAACGTCTCGTCGATCGCCGCGCGCTCCGGGGGAGCGGCCGGTTCCGGCGTCTATGCCGGCACCAAAGGCTTCGTCTCGGCGATCACCAAGTCCATGGCGAAGGAGCTGGCGCCTGCCAATATCAGGGTCAATGCGGTCTCGCCTGGGACCATCCATACCGCCTTCCACGATCGGCATTCGACGCCCGAGAAGCTCGAGGCGACCCGCCGGCTGGTGCCGCTGGGTCGTCTCGGAACGGCCGAGGATTGCGCCGGCAGCTTTGTGTATCTCGCGAGCGACAAGGCGTCAGGCTATGTGACCGGCCAGGTTATCGAGGTGAATGGCGGCCTGCTGATGCCGTAGAGCAAATCCAGCGAAAGTTGAAGACTTCGCCGAAGCACCTCGCGGCTACCTGAACACCTCACCAGGCGCCGGTATTCGGCATGGACGCCCAGGGTTCGGCGATCGGCAGGGCGCCACCCTTGTTGAGAATCTCGATCGATATGCCGTCCGGCGTCTTGATGAAAGCCATCCGGCCATCGCGCGGCGGACGATTGATGGTGATGCCCTGCTTCTGGAGCTTGGCGCAATAGCCGTAGACATCGTCGACCTCGATGGCGAGATGGCCGAAATTACGCCCGCCCGTATAGACTTCGGGGTCCCAATTGTAGGTCAGTTCCACTGGCGCATCAGGGCTTTCCGGAGCCGCGACGAAAACCAGCGTGAAACGGCCTTTCTCGTTCTCGTAGCGACGCTGCTCGACGAAACCCAGTTTGTTGATGAAGAAGTCGAGCGATTGGTCCAGATTGGACACGCGGATCATGGTGTGGAGATACTTCATTTGAACCTCTCTTGCGCGTGGAACTGACGATGGAAGATGACATAGACGAGCTTGCCCAAATGATCCAGTCGGCCGGCCGCGCCGTCGTTTTCACCGGCGCCGGTGTCTCCACCGAATGCGGCATCCCCGACTTCCGCTCGCCGGGCGGCTTCTGGACCAGATACAAGCCGATCGAATTCGACGATTTCCTTGCCTCCGAGGAGACGCGGCTCGAGGCGTGGCGGCGCTATTTCAATATCTACGATGCCGTAGCGCAGGCGGTGCCGGGGCCGAGCCACAAGGTGATTGCCGGCCTCTATCATGCCGGCATCGTGAGCCACGTCATCACCCAGAATATCGACGATCTGCATCGCGCCTCTGGCGTGCCTGAAGAGGCGATCATCGAGCTGCACGGCAATGGTTCCTACGCAAAGTGCCTGAGCTGCGGCGAGCGCTACGAGATCGCCTGGGCCCGCGCCCAGATCGAGGCGGGCCGCCGTCCTCCTTATTGTTCAACCTGCGCCGGGATCGTGAAGACGGCGACGATCTCCTTCGGCCAGGCCATGCCGGAGGCGGAGATGGCGAGGGCCCGTGCCGCGACCTTCGATGCCGATCTCTTTCTCGCTCTGGGATCCTCGCTGCAGGTCTTTCCGGCCGCGAGCTTTCCGGTGATGGCGAAGAGCAATCGCGCCAGGCTGGTCATCATCAATCGCGAGCCGACCGGTCTCGATGCTCTGGCCGATCTGGTGATCGCGGGCGAGCTCGGTGATGTTCTGAGCGCAACCGCTGAGCGTCTCGGGCGACAGCAGATCGCGTGCTGAGCGAATCAGTTTTGCCAGAATCTGCGCAATTCTCTTCCTCGCGCCTCAGGCCTCGGCGAACTTCGCGATATCGCGATGGTGCCCGGACCCGCATGGATATCGTCGCGCGTGATGGTCGCGCGGTTCATTCCGTGATATGATTCAGCGTTTGTTATCAGGGCTTTTTCGCATTGCAGAACTGCGCGCTCCTATGCGAATGAAGCTTCGCTCAAGAGCAATCTTACGTTTTCCACATCTCTTCGTTGCCCGCTCTCTGTACAATTGCAAAAGAGTCGATCAATCTGCGTTCCGGCAGCGGGGTTGACTGAGGGCTGCCATTAGTTCGGGTATGCGGTCATGGCGGTTAGCGGGCCCTTCGAGGCAGATAGGGAGCTTGAGCATCAAGCCCCCGATATCAATGTAAGAATTTACCAGATCAGCGGCTTCGTGAAGTGGTTCGATGTCGGTCGGGGCTATGGCTTCATCATCCCCGACAACGGCATGCCGGACGTGCTTTTGCACCTGAGCTGCCTGAAGCGCGATGGTTTTGATGCCCCGCTCGAGGGGACGCGCGTCTTCTGCGAGGCCGTCGAGCGCCAGAAGGGCTATCAGGCCCTCCGCGTTCTGAACGTGGACACGTCCACGGCCATTCATCCGGTCGAGCGGCCGAGCCGCACCCATGTCAACGTGTCGCCGTCGAGCGGCTGGGTGCGGGCCCGCGTCAAATGGTTCAACCGGGCACGGGGCTTCGGCTTTGTGAGCGAGGGCGACGGCGCCCCCGATATCTTCATCCATATGGAGACATTGCGGAAGACCGCGATCGCCGAGCTCCATCCCGACCAATGGATCTATGTGCGCTTCGGCAGCGGGCCCAAGGGCCAGATGGCGGCCGAGGTTCGCCTTACTCTCGACAATGGGCCGCGCCATACGAACTAGATGAGGCGGGCAGGGGTCATGCGTAGCGTCGTCGTTGCTTTCCTCTTGGTGATCACGGCGGCCGCCGCTGGCTTGGCCCAAACGCCGTCCGGCATGCCGCTGATCGCCTTGACGATCCAGGGCAAGGATGGGGCGACCAAGGCGGATCTGACCGTCGAACTTGCCGAAACGCCCGAGCATCGCGCCAAGGGGCTGATGTTCCGTAACGAGCTTGCCGACAATCGCGGTATGCTGTTCGACTTCAAAGAGACCCGCAGCGTGTCCATGTGGATGAAGAACACGCCGCTGTCGCTCGATATGATCTTCACCGACGACAAGGGCGCGATTCTCTATATTGCGCGCAACACGGTTCCTTTTTCCGAGGACATCATCAGCCCCGGCATGCCGGTCTATGCGGTCCTTGAGGTCAAGGCGGGCACGACCGGCCGGCTTGCCATTGAGCCCGGCGATCGCCTGGTGACCCCGATTTTCAACACCGGCGGCTGATCTCTTGAGTAATTCTGGCGAAATGGGGACTTCGGTCCGATTTGCGCGATTTGCGCCCTTGACCAAATGGGCGCAAACGGCGAAAAGCCCAGAAATCTGAGCATTTGGCGGTAACGGGGTGTAGCGCAGTCTGGTAGCGCACCTGCCTTGGGCGCAGGGGGTCGTCAGTTCGAATCTGGCCACCCCGACCATCGCCAAAATGCGTTGATAGGATGAAGGTAACGGCATGACCGCGAAGATCTACAAGCCCGCTCGTAACGCCATGCAGTCCGGCAAGGGCAAGACAGATCTCTGGCTGCTCGAATACGAGCCGGAGCTGCGCCTGACGGCGGATCCCTTGATGGGATGGACTTCGTCAGCGGACATGAAGCAGCAGCTGCGCCTCACTTTCGAGAGCAAGGAGCAGGCGATTGCTTATGCCGAGCGCAATGGGATCGCCTATTGGGTGGAGCCCGAAGCACCCGCGCGCGCGCAGCGCAAGTCCTATGCGGACAACTTCAAGTGGGGTCGCACGGAGACCTGGACCCACTGATTGCGGATTGGGTAGCGATCACTTCCGGCCAGCCGGTCCGAAGCGATCCGATCAGGCCATGGCGGGTCTGCATCTCGCCTCGGCAGGCGTGGTCTTCGCTTGTGCGTCAAAGCCCGCTTCTCCACAAATATCCAAGATCGGCGTCGCCGGTCACCGCGGAAACAGCCGTTGCCGTCAAACGGCTAAGTCATTGAAATGGTTTGGCGACCCCGGAGGGATTCGAACCCCCGACCCACAGCTTAGAAGGCTGTTGCTCTATCCAGCTGAGCTACGGGGTCATGCCGCTTCTCGGCTTCAGCCATTGGGCTCTATAATGGACGTCATGCTCCACGGCAACGGTCCGCTTCGGAGCCATCCGCAGGCGGAGACGATTTATGCCGGAAAATGAGCATGGAGGAGGCTTCCATGCGCAGGACGATCCTCGTCACAAGCCTGTTTTTCGCTCTCGCCATGCCTGCTCGCTTGCAAGCTTCGGAGAGTCTGTGTTTCCAGCGATTCGAAGCCTGCGCGATCGCCTGCACCTTACTTGGAACGCAGGCGAAAGACGGTTGTCTCGGCGCCTGCCTGCGCGACAATGGGTGCGCCATCGACGAGCGCCGTATGTCGAGCCATTCGATGCCGGACAGCACTCTCCCCGACGGCACGCTTCCGGTTGGCACTCTGCCGGCCAGCCGCATGCCGGCGGGTTCATTGCCGGACAGTCAGCTGCCTTGAGCGCGCTCTCGAGCTGAAGGTTGGACGCTGAACGGCCGCGAATGAGCGATGCCCGTATCGCTCATTTCTCCAGGAAGTCTCCGCATTTGGGTGCCGGCAGCGAGCCCCAGGGCGTGATCGCGACGGTGGTCGTCGAGTTTTGCGGGCTGCCTTCGATGAGCTTGTCGGTGTAGCTCAGATAGACGAGCACATTGCGCTTGGCGTCGCAGCCGCGCGAAATATGGAACTTCTTGAAGAACAGCGAGCGGCGCATGCGGTAGACGTCATCGCCCTGGGCGAACTTGCCCTTGAAGGAAATGGGGCCCGTCTGCTTGCAGGAGAGCGAGGTTTCCGAACGCTCTTCGGCAAATCCCGCCCAGCCGCTCCAGCCACCGACTTCGGGCACGGTGAAATGGCAGGCTATGCCTTCGACCAGCGGATCGTCGAGCGCATAGGTCGCAAGCTTGGCGTCCGGAGACAGCATCCGCCACACCGTCGTCTTCTTGAAGATGAGCTCGGGATCATCCGCCTCCTGGGCGGCAAGCGGCGCGATCATGGCAAATCCCGCAAGGGCAAGGGCGGCGGGCTTGGCAAGCTGGTGCATGGTCTGTCGTCCTTTCGGTCCCCGGAGAAATGGCCCCGCCGGGCCCGAATTCAAGACGCCAACTTGAGACGGTCGAAGCCCGCGGCAATATCCGCCTTGAGATCGTCGGGGTCCTCGAGCCCGATATGGAAGCGCAGGCAGCTGCCTTGGCGCGTCCAGGGCTTGGCTGTGCGGTTGGGCTTGAAGGGGACGCACAGGCTCTCGAAGCCACCCCAGGAATAGCCCATGCCGAAGAGCTCGAGACCGTCGAGAAAGGCGCCAAGTGCTGCTTCGCTCTGCGGCTTGAGCACGACCGAGAACAGCCCGCTGGCGCCGGTGAAGTCGCGCCGCCAGATCTCGTGCCCCAGGGCGCCGGGCAGCGCCGGATAGAGAACTTCCTCGACCTCGGGCCTGCCTTTCAGCCAATCGGCGATCTTGAGCGCACTTCTCATATGGCGCTCGAGCCGGACATCGATGGTGCGCAGGCCTCTGAGGGTGAGATACATGTCGTCGGGGCCGGCGAACTGGCCCAGCGTTTCATAGCCTTCCTTGAAGCGCGGCCAGGTTTCCTCGCTGCAGGTGACGGAGCCCATCATCACATCGGAATGGCCGACGATGTATTTCGTTGCCGCTTGAACCGAAATGTCGCCGCCATGGGCGAAGACGTTGAAATAATGTCCGCCCGACCAGGTATTGTCGACGACGACGAGCGCGCCGGCCTTGCGCGCGACCTCGGCGATCGCCGGGACGTCCTGCACCTCCATGGTCTGCGAACCCGGGCTCTCGCAATAGACGATGCGCGTGGTGGCGCGCATGAAGGCCGAGATGGCGCCACCCAGCAACGGGTCGTAATATTCGACGTCGATGCTCCAGTTCTTCAGCACATTGTCGCAGAAGGCGCGCGCCGGCGCATAGATGTTGTCGGGGATCAGGATGTGATCGCCGGGCTTGAGGAAAGACAGGAGCGTGGTCGTGATGGCGGCGAGGCCGGAGGGCGCGACCTTGCTGGCAAAGCCGTTCTCCAGTGTCGCGATGGCGGTTTCGACCGAGCGCGAGGTCGGCGTGCCGCGCCGGCCATATTGATAGGTCTGCTTATGTTCCTTCAGCGCCTGATAGGTCGGGTAGAGTATGGTCGAGGCGTGATAGACGGCCGGCGAGACGATGCCGTGCTCGGAAAAGTCGCGCGCGGTGGAAACGAGGCGGGTCGCGGGTTTCAGGCTCTTGAGATCGGTCTTGGATTTCGCCATGGCTCGGTTCATGTGGGAGGAGGTAGGGTCTCCCGGTTAGCACGGCGGGCGGCAAAGGGAAAAGCCATGAGTGATATGTCGCCACTGGGGAGGTTCGTCCTCATCGCCATGCGCTGGGGACTGCGCTTCGCAGCTGGGGCCTTCGCCGCCATTTTCGCCCTCGTGGTCTGGCAGAAAGGCTTTTCCGCCGCGGCGGCCGGCGTCACGCGCCAGGATTACGGTCTCTTAGCTGTCCTGGCCGGGCTCTTCATCGGCGCTCTTCTGTTCGCCCGGGCCGTGGGGCGGGAACTGCGCAAATAGAGGCGAAGGAGCTAAAGTCCGAAGGCTTCCTTGATCTTGAATGCGCATTGGGCCGGCGTCTCGCGGCTGGTATCGATCGTGAGATCATAATCGAGACCGTGATGGACGCGGTCATATTGCCAGCGGGCCAGCCCGATCATCCGGTCCTCACGGTCGCGCTCGCGCTGCTCGAGAACGGCGAGCGGGGCGAAGATGCCGACATAGGACACGTCGAAACCTTTAAAAACGACTCTGTACTCCGCCGCCGATGGCGCGAGCATGACGTCGTCGATGATCAGATTGTTGCCCTCCACCGCCATCGCCGCCATGGCGTGCCGCATGCCGCGCAGCGCCTTCATTGCGACGGGGCCGGACTTGATGACGACCACCGGTGAGCCCTCCTGCAGAATGGTTTCGAAGGTGAAACCATCGGGGTGATCCCAATAGGCGGCGGGCAGCATGTCCAGGAAGCTGTCCATGGAAACATGGAGAAAGGGGAGGGTGGTGATCTCCTGGAGCGCGCGGGCGATCGAGCTTTTGCCGACGCTGCCCACGCCATTCAGAACGATGATGTGTGACATGGCGCCAAACTGCCATCCATGCGGCGCGAAGGAAAGAGCATATGATTTGCCCGGCGGAAGCTGTTCCGCCGGGCGCTGTGCAAGTTCGGTGTCGCGATTTGTGTCAGCCGTCGACGACGACCAGATTGCGCGGCATTTCGGTGAGGATTTCCAACCCCTTGTCGGTCATGAGATAGGAGTCGATCCAGCCGGCGCCCGAACCGCCCGGCCAGTCTTCGAAGACGTCATATTGGACTTCGAAATTGAAGACCATGCCTGGCTTCATGACCGGATCATTCGCCGGCTCGAAGGGATTCGGACGGTGACGATGCACCCAGTCCGGCGGGAAGGCGATGCCGAGCGTATAGCCGCCGATGAACCATTCATACTTGGCCCGGTCGACCCCCGACTGGGCGACGAAGGTGTCCGCCGCCTCCTGGACCTTGCTGAAGGGGTCGCCAGGCTTGACGCCCTTGACGATGGCGTCGCTGCAGCCGGCCGAGCGGTCGAACAGGTCGTGCCAGCGCTTGTCGATTTCGCCCATGGCGAAGCTGCGGCTCAGATTGACGTGATAGCGATGCAGGCTGGCGCAGAAATCGAGATGCACGACATCGCCGCTCTTCAAACGCCGATGTGAGGCAGGCGCATGATGGCAGCCCGAGCGCGGGCCGCTGCCGATCATGTTGCGGATGCCGGGATGGCCGCAGCCGCGCTTCATCAGCTCATAGCAGATGACGGCGTCGATCTCGGTTTCGGCGACGCCGACGCGCATGAACTCGCGCGCCTTCTCCATCGCGGCAATGGTGACGGCGGCGGCTTCCCGCATCACCGCGATTTCGCGCGCAGACTTGTAGAGCCGGACATCCTCGATGATGTCGGAATCCTCGACGATCGTGGCACCGGCATCGGCGAGGCCCTTGCCGATGGCGCGGACATGGTCGGGATGACCGCCATAGCCCCAGCTCTGGATCGCGATTTTGCCGCGGCCCCAGCCATGCGCCAGGATCTTGGCGGCGAGTTCCTTCGTCTGGTCGGCGGCGGGAATGCTGCGCGAATGATACCAGATGTCCTTGATCCCGGGCGTATTGGAGATCAGCACCTTGTGACTGGTATTGTCGAAGAAGACGAAACTGCCGCTGGCGGTGTCGAAATAGAGGCCGATGATCGCATGGCGATACTGCCAGATATGGTCGTGGCCGGTGAGATAGTAGTAATCGCGCGGCGCCGTGACGACGATGCCGTCATAGCCCGCCAGCTCAAGCGCCTTTTTCACCTTGGCGCGGCGGTCGGCATATTCCTCCGGCGGAAAGGGCTGTTCCCAGTCGACCCGGTTTCTGATGCTCAAATCCATGGCAATTCTCCCTGCGTGTGATGCAGGGATTTAACCACGCCAATATTTTAGTGCAATAAAATTTTTTATCAGATTAAAAGTGATTATGGCGCCAAGCCACGGCACAGTTCTTTCACGATGGCCCTTATGTCGTCGCCATATCCCGACCGTGCTTGCGCATTATAGAATATCGACAACCGGAAATAATGCTCGCAGACCGAATCGAGCAGCTTTGCCGCTGCCTTGCTGTCCGTCTCGGCGTGGATGAGCTTCTTCTGCTTCAGCATGTCCAGGAACTGCACCGATCGGCCGACATAAAAGGAGCTGAGCTTGCCGAACAGCGGTCCGAGATCGTCATCCTTCACGCGCTCCTGATAGAGCGAGCGCCACACGTCACGATCGAGCGTGTCGAAGGCGCCGTCGGTGACCAGTTTGATCCAGTCGGTGATGGCGCGCTGGGCGTCGCGATGGCTGCGTTTGGAAATGAAGGCTTCCATGCGTTCGGCCAGTTCCGCCTGGCGGCTCAGCACGAGCTCCAGAATGACGCTGCTCTTGGATCCGAAGTAGTTATAGATGGTAGGGACGGTGACATCGGCCTGGGCCGCGATGTCCTGGAGACTGATGTCGGAGAACATCTTCTTCGAAAGAAGCTTCAGCGTGGCATCGAGAATATGCTGGCGCCGCATCGATTTCTGTTTGCCGCGAAGTCCGGTCACGCGTTGCCCCTCATCTGAAATGCACCGGCCGCAAGAGACCATGACTGGGAGAGTCTCGCAATAGACACTCCCCGGTCAGGCATTGCGGCGCAGAACGCTGCCTTTGTCGAGATGGTCGAGCACCGAATAGGTCTCGGCGATCAATGGCAGCATCGTCTTTTTCAGCCCGTGCAGCGCGATCGGACGGAGCGCCTCGAGCGGGAAGAGGACGCTGTTGGCCGCACCGGTGACGAGCTTCTCGGCAAGGCGCCGACCGAGCGCCACGCTGAGGGCCACGCCACGGCCGTTGCAGCCGATCGCCGCGAGGATGCCGGGGGCGGGTTCGGTGACATGGAGAAGGTGATCTTCCGTGACCGCGACCATGCCTCCCCAGCGATAGGCCCACGGGCCGTGGCCGAGTTCGGGATAAATCTTGGCCGCCACACGTTCGAGTTCCCGATAAGCGCGCTCAGCACCCTGCGGGCCATAGGAGCCGCGCCCGCCGATCAGGAAGCGCCCCTGCGCATCCTTGCGGAAGTAATAGAGCGAGCGATGGGTATCGGAGACATGATGTCCGTTAGGTAGAATGCTGCGCGCGACATCGCCGGAGAGCGGTTCGGTGGCGATCTGGAAAGTGCTGACCGGGAGGACGCTCCTCTCGAGAGCGGGGAAGAGGCCGTCCGTATAGCCGTCGGTCGCAATGAGTACGCGACGCGCCCAAACACGTCCCTGGGCCGTAACGAGGCCCGAGCGGCCTCGCGCTTGGTCAATTTTCAGAACACGGCTGTGACGGAATATCCGCGCGCCCTGCGCGAGGGCCGCCTGCGCCAGCCCGCGCACCAGCTTCAGCGGATGCAGGCTGCCGCCTTTGGGATTGAGGATACCGCCGGCATAGGCGGCGCTTCCGGTGAGCCTGTGCGCGTCGGCGGCGGACAGAACTTCCATGGCGACGCCGAGCGCCCGCCATTCCCTGGCGCGTATTTCGAGGCCGCTCAGCGCCGCAGGCGAATGGGCGAGCTGCAGCCAGCCCTTCTGCGTGCTGTCGCACTCGACGCCAAATTTGCGCAGGGTCTCGAATGTCTCATCCGCGGTGGCAGCACCGAATTGCGCGAGCTCGCCGCCGGTGGAGGGGCCGAACCGGCTGAGGAGTCCTTCCGGGTCAACTTTGAGACCCGGATTGACCTGCCCGCCATTGCGTCCCCCGCCACCCCAGCCCGGCGTCGCCGCGTCGAGCGCGATGACGGAGCCGCCCTGCGCGGCCGCGTGCAGCGCCGTCGACAGCCCGAGAATGCCGGCCCCGATGATCGCCACGTCGCAGGAAGTTTCGCCTTCGAGGATCGGAAGGTCCGGCGCATCGCCGGCCGTGGCGACCCAAAGCGATTTCTCGATCAGGCTGTTCTGAAAGCTGGCGCTCATTTTCCGGTCCCCGGCAACCCCTGATATCAGCCGATCACCGGCGTCGCGCCTGTGCCTTGCGGTCCCTTATAGGCGAGGGGCTCCATGACGCCGCCGTCGCGGCTGAGATGGTCAGGGTCTACCGCCATGAAACACTTGCGCAGGCGATCGCTCGTCACGTTCCAGATGACCTTCTCGCCCTTCAGACAGAACCAGGAATCGCCCGGTCCGTAGGTCACACTGTTGCCATCCTGGTCGGTGAGCTCGACGGTGCCTTCGAGCACGGTTGCCAGCTCATGGAAACCGAATTCAATGACGAACTTGCCACGGGTCACCTCATAGATGCCGCTGCGTACCGGGCCGCCGCTGGGAGCGTCCATGACGCGCCGGCTCGATTCGACCGGATTGCCTTCGAGGATCTGAGGCTTGGCGGCGAGAGGGGTGAGCTCCACGCGCTCACCGGTCGTCTTGTATGCGATCATGCTTATCCCCGCTTCTAGGTATAGGTGCTGCGCCGGTGTCTAGGAGCGGCCGGCGCCATCCGCAACGGATATTTTTATCTAATAAAAATTTTTATTACTATAAATGATTTTTCGACATGGTGAGGGTGGGGCAGGGCGACGGTTCGGGCGAAGTCACTCGCCTTTCGAGGCCGCGGCTGCCGCCATTCCCGCAGAGAACTGTAGGCCTTGAACCCGGCCCCTCAACCCAGTACCAAGCTCTCCGAAACGGAGTGAGATCTATGAATTCAGAATTGCGGGTCGCCGACAAGAAGGACTGGCTGAAGGGCGCCACCGGGGACTGGGAGATCATCATCGGCATGGAGGTTCATGCCCAGGTTCTGTCCAAGTCGAAGCTGTTCTCCGGCGCCTCGGCCGAATATGGCGGTGATCCCAATGACCATGTCTCCCTCGTCGATGCTGCGATGCCCGGCATGCTGCCGGTGATCAATGAATTCTGCGTCGAGCAGGCGGTGAAGACGGGGCTCGGCCTCAAGGCCCAGATCAACCGCCGCTCGGTCTTCGACCGCAAGAATTACTTCTATCCCGATCTGCCGCAGGGCTATCAGATCTCGCAGTACAAGCAGCCGGTGGTGGGCGAGGGCGTGGTGCGGATCGATCTCGACGAAGGCCGCTCCGTCGATGTCGGCATCGAGCGCCTGCATCTCGAGCAGGACGCCGGCAAGAGTCTTCATGACCAGCATCCGAGCATGAGCTTCGTCGACCTGAACCGTTCCGGCGTGGCGCTGATGGAGATCGTGTCGAAGCCCGACATGCGCTCGCCCGACGAGGCCAAGGCCTATGTGACCAAGCTGCGCCAGATCATGCGCTATCTCGGCACATGTGACGGCAATATGGAGGAGGGCAGCCTCAGGGCCGACATCAACGTGTCGGTGCGCCGGCCGGGCGAGGCGTTCGGCACGCGCTGCGAAATCAAGAACGTCAATTCCATCCGCTTCATGGGCCAGGCGATCGTCTATGAGGCAAAGCGCCAGATCGGCATCCTCGAGGATGGTGGCAAAATCGACCAGGAGACTCGTCTATTTGACGCCAGGAAAGGCGAGACCCGCTCCATGCGGTCGAAGGAAGAGGCGCATGACTATCGTTACTTCCCCGATCCCGATCTCCTGCCGCTCGAACTCGAGGAAAAGTGGGTCGAGCGGATCCGGCAGGATCTGCCGGAACTTCCGGACGAGAAGCGCGCGCGCTTCGTCAAGGACTACGGGCTGTCGGCCTATGACGCCGACGTTCTTATCGCAGAGGCCGCCTCGGCCGCCTATTTCGAAGATGTCGCCAAGGGACGCGACGGCAAGATGGCTGCGAACTGGGTTATCAACGAGCTCTTTGGCCGCTTGAATAAGGAAGGCAAAGATATTGAAAACACTCCGGTTTCTGCCGTACAGCTGGGTGGTATTGTCGACCTGATCGCGGCCGGCACGATTTCCGGCAAGATCGCCAAGGACATTTTCGAGATTGTCTGGTCCGAGGGTGGAGAGCCGGCCGAGATCGTCGAGAAGCGCGGCCTCAAGCAGGTCACCGACACCGGCGCTATCGAGAAGGCGGTGGACCAGATCATAGCGGCCAATCCGGACAAGGTCGAGCAGGTTAAGGCCAAGCCGACCATGCTGGGCTGGTTCGTCGGCCAGGTCATGAAGACCACAGGCGGTAAGGCGAATCCCCAGGCCGTTAACGAAATCCTGCGCCAGAAACTCGGGATTTAACCACAGCTTCGGAAAAATTCATTGATTTACCAATAGCTTATCAGAGAGTTCCGATTCGTTCGAATTGGCGCTATAGTCCGTACCCGGATTGAAAATGGGGGGCGCGGTGCTTCGGCCCGCGCCATCGGAGGACTGAATGGCCAAGGTAGCGAAGAAGGTCGCGAAGAAAGCGGCCGCAAGGAAAGCTGTATCCAAGCCGTCGGCGCGGCGGCCGGTGAAGCCATCAGCCCGGCAAAAGCCGGAGGCACCGATATCGGCCAATAAGGAGCGTTTCACCCTGCACGGTTTTGCGCTGTCGGGGCCGACCTACACGGTGGCGCTGATGCTGTCGCTCTGCCGGCATCCATTCTCTTATATCCATGTGAATCTGCGCGAAGGCGCGCACAAGCAGCCCGATTATCTGGTCAAGAACCGCTACGGGCAGGTTCCGTGTCTGCGCGATGGCCAGATCTTTCTCAGCCAGTCGGCTGCCATCCTTGAATATCTCGCCGGCAAGCTTGGCAGGTTCGACGGCAAGACCGAGTTCGAGCAGCAGCGCGTGCGCGAGTGGATGTTCTGGATCTGGGATAAGCTGGCGGCGCCCATCTATCGCCTGCGCCAGCGCGCCCGCGGCCTGCGCCAGTTCGGCGATGAAGTGAAAGTCATGTATGACGGTGAGGCCCGCTCGGCCCTGATGGTGCTCGAGCAGGAGTTCTCCAAGTCGGAATGGCTCACCGGCCGCAAGCCCACCATTGCCGACATCGATGCCTACGGCGTGATCCGCTACGCGGCGGAAGCCGGCCTTGATGTCCAGGCCTATCCCAGGCTCGCCGAGTGGAAGAAGCGCTTTGAAGCGCTTCCGGGGTTTGCTACACCCGAGCAGCTTTTGCCGCTGGAAAGCCGGCTGCTATAGGAATCTGGGGCCTCAGGATTTGACTTTAGAGCCGGAAACCGGCCGCGTTGCGCCGGAATTGGAGATTGACGAGGATTCGCAAGGATCCTCCGAGGCTCCCCCAGGCGCCGCCGTCGCGGAGGCTTCGCCTGTTTCGTCGGGCTCATGCTCGGCCTTGCCGGCGTGGCCGCGGGCTGGCTCGGCAATCTGTGGATCGCCTTTGACGTCTTTTCGCAGTTCTCCTATCAGTTCTGGCTGGTCGTTCTGGCTTTCGCCGTCACCTTCTTCATGCCTTTCGCGCGCGTTCTGACGGGGATCGCCATCGTCATGATTGGCCTCCTGGTGATCAGCGCCTTGCCGCATCTGACTGCGGCCTCCTATCCTGCACCCGAGATCAAGGCGCCCGCCGATCATCGCGTCCTGCGCGTCATGTCGTTCAACACCTGGCTCCTGAACGCCGATGTGGATGCGATGGCCGCCGAGATAGAGCGTAATGATCCGGATATTCTTGTGCTCCAGGAATTCGGGACCGAGAAGCGCGCGCTGCTGGATCGGCTCAAGGCGCGGATGCCGTACCAGGACGATTGCCGGCATCTTGATCACTGTTACATGGCCGTGCTGTCGAAATTCCCGATCGAGGATTTCGAGAGTCATGCCGCCTGGGTGGGGCCGCCGATGGTGCGCGCCCGTTTCGGTAAGGAGCTCGGCGGCCTGACGGTCATCGGCATCCACACCATCCGCTTTCCTTATTCGCGCGCCCAGTTCACCC
Organism: Nordella sp. HKS 07; assembly: GCF_011046735.1. NCBI lineage: Bacteria > Pseudomonadati > Pseudomonadota > Alphaproteobacteria > Hyphomicrobiales > Nordella > Nordella sp. HKS 07. The sequence continues at coordinate 5,661,833 of NZ_CP049258.1, forward strand.
AGCTGAACGAGCTGGCGGATTTGGTCCGCAGGCTGGAAGGACCGCGTATCGTCATGGGCGATTTCAACGCCACGCCGTCGTCGCGCCTGCTCGGTACTTTCGAGCAGAGAAGCAGCTTGCGCAGGCTCGACAGCTGGCTCCCGACCTGGCCGGCCAATTTCCAGATGCCGCAGCTCGCCATAGACCACATATTCGCCAGTCCCGACGTGAAGAGCGTGGAGAAGGTGCGGATCGGCAACAATGCGGGCTCCGATCACTTCCCCCTCGTGGTGCGTGTCGCCGTTCCTGTGACTCCGTAAGTGAATGTGCCGGACTGGTTAGCAGCCTGTAAACAAAGGCCTTCCGGAATTTCGGCTAAATTATTGTAATCTCTTTGTTATTTTGACAACGAGCGGCTTCCCCTTCAGCCCATGTTAAGCCTGTCCCTTAACGCGGCTTTGGCGGGCGCGGAGTCATCTTGTCCTTCGCACGGTCACAAAGAGGACCGGCAGGGACAGTCAAACAGAGGGACAGGAGCATGATACGCTCTGCGACGCTGCCGCGACCGGCGGTGGAGAAAGGCACGTCCGCCGAGATGCTTTTCCATCTCGGCATGATGTATCGCCTCGGCCGCGAGGTCGAACGGAATTACGTGACCGCGCATAAATGGTTCAACATCGCCGCGCTCAAGGGCAGCCACGAGGCGCGCCGTTGCCGCTGCGAGATCTCGCGCGAAATGACCGCGCCCGAGATCGCCGAGGCGCAGCGCCAGGCACGCGACTGGATCAGCCTGCACTAGACTGGCCTCGAGATGTCACTTGATCGCCGGCGCCGGCACTCGTAGCCTCTGGCGGAAATGACCCAGCCGAAAGCCAGGGCGCAGGTGGTCGTCATCGAGGACGGCCCTTACGTGGTCAGCGGCACCGTGCCGCTCGCCCAGCAGATCATCGCTGCCGATGAAGAGGGCGGTTCGGAGAGCTGGCGCGAAGGCGTGGTGTTCACCGTGCCCGAGAGTTATGAGCTCTGCCGCTGCGGTCAGTCGCAGAACAAGCCGTTTTGCGACGGGTCGCATGCGCGCGTGGGATTCGAGGGCGAGGAGACCGCGAGCCGGGCTTCCTATGCCGATCAGGCACAATTCTTCGAAGGGCCCGAAATGACGCTGAGCGATGCCGAGGGCCTGTGTGCTTTTGGCCGCTTCTGCGATCCCAACGGTCAGGTCTGGACCCAGGTCGGCGACCCCGGAAAACCCGAGATCCGCGCCAATTTCATCCGTCAGGTAGGCAATTGTCCGGCCGGACGGCTCGTGGCGTGGGACAGGAAGACCGGTAAGCCGGTCGAGCCTGAATTACCGGTGTCGATCGGCCTGGTGGAGGACCCGGAGCAGGGATGCAGCGGCCCGCTGTGGCTGCGTGGCGGTATTGCCTTGATTGCGGCCGATGGCCATGAATATGAGATCCGCAATCGGGTCACTTTGTGCCGGTGTGGCGAATCGAAAAACAAGCCGTTCTGCGACGGCAGCCACGCCGCCCTCAAATTCCGCGACGGAATTTAGCGCAGGCTTCGCGGCTCAGTAGTCGAGCGTGAAGTCATCGCCATGCAGTTCCTGCTCGCTCATGAAGCGCCGGAACTGGCTGTCGATCAGCTTCTGCTCGCGCTGTTTCGTGTAGATGTCCGACTGGATGATATCGGCCTGCTTGTTGACGTCGTCCCGTTCAGAATTGAGCCGGGGCAGGGGGATATTCTCAGGCGAGTAAGTGTGGCCGCCGGGGATGAAATTCTCGACCGCGAGAGCGGGACCGAAAATCGCACCGGCGAAAGCAATACTCAAAATGGTCCGGCGCATGCTCTTCTCCTGACTACGCTGTCTGACGGGAACGCGATTGCCACGCGGCCCGATAAGATTCACTTAACTCTGATAATCTCGCACGGTTCCCCGCGCCAGGCAATCAACATGACGACCGGACAGTGAGCATATGATTAAGTTCCTCGGAAGATTTCCCTTCACAGCCGCGCCAAATAAGGGCAATAGGTGGCCTCGCAGGAGACGTGGCCGAGCGGCTGAAGGCGGCGGTTTGCTAAACCGTTATACGTTGTAAAGACGTATCGAGGGTTCGAATCCCTCCGTCTCCGCCAGTTTATTTTTGCAAACAAAATCAAGAGGTTACAGGTAGTCAAAGCGCGTTTTTGTAGCAGCTTTGTGGTGATGTATTTGTGATTTTGGGAAGGCGACCGCCCACAACCGAAGGAGAAATGGGCGGAACGTGATTGCAATTAGGAGAGCAATCGCCAAGTTCGATCAAAGAACACGCAGCCTAAAGAGAAACATCGAAGGCGCGCTTGTATGATCCGCACCAACGGCGGCGGCCAATAGAGGTCGCGATGGTGGGTTACCCGAAACCGCCGTATATCCCAGACGCGCCCCGGCTGTCACAAACGTCCGCAACAGGAAGTCGTCTTACTGGCGGCCCGCAAAAGGGTGAGATCGACCTGCTTGTCCAGCGACGAACTTCTCAGAACGGTCGTACGCCATTCGGGTATGAACAAGAAGGATGTCGTTTGGTCGCGCTGATCTACGGATGCGCCTGGGACGACCTTTCATCCATTGGCGATCCGCAATTGCGGAAGAGTCCGGAAGAAGATGGCTGAGCCAATTGCACCGGTTTGTAGGTTTTCTATGGAGCGTCTTTCCGATATGGTCCGACGTATTCTGCATTCGGCACAGCAGTTGGGGTCGCTGTTATCGGGGCATTGCTCACATGGCCGGACTTGCAGTTGGCTGACCCCGTAGCGAATGACCCGAGGCAGACGTGGGGCGCAATAGATTTGCTATCGGGGTTTCATAAAATCGTTTCCTCGGACATCTAAGGCAAGTTGGGATAAATGCTGGGATTCCTGGGGCGAAAAATACCTGAGGTCATGTCAGTTCAAACGCTTAGTGGCAAAGTATAGCTCCTCTGTCATCCGCCATCGGCAATATAAAACCATAAGATTGGTGATCTGAGTTCCTTCAGTCATAGTAGGTGGTCGAACATTGCTTCACTTGAACCGTTCATTCTTAGTTCGGTCACGCTTAGTCTCCGACCTGCGCTCATCCAACTGCGCGGCCTTGGTCTGCAACGGCGTGATTTCGGCGAGTTCATGTTCCTGGGCGATGCGGTCGAAACGTTCATGCTCGCATCTAACTCGATACTGGAAGCATTTACCGTCGAACGGCATGATCTGCAGAATTTCGCAGCGACTTGATTTATTGCGATTGATTACGCTTTGCAGGACGAGTGCAGTCTGGGCGACATTGAAGCGGGCAGTATCCATTGGCACGTCGTTCCTTGCTCTAATGCGCTCATTCTTTGTCCATAGGTGCCTGTTGTTCGCCGACAGGTCGATCGTCCACGGCTTCAGCTGATTTTCGCTGGCGTCTTTCCTCGCGGCGCTCCTCTTTCTCTCGGTTCTTTCGGTCCTTGGCGCGTCTCCGATCCTGACGGCCCTGTCGATAGTTGGGCGGAAATGCCATATGTCGTTCCTTGCTAAGTCGCTGCTCACATTTGTGTCGATGGCGCAGCCGGCCTTTCTCGTAACGTGTTCAAACAGGCATTTTCATCATGCGTGAACGCGGCGCTGGGCAGCGCTTCGCCCCGCGAGCGCTGGGACTTCAGTCAAGGGTTACAATGTAGCGAAAACTCCCATCTCGAACCGCGTTGTTCCCCATACTTGCGGCCCAACGGGCCGATGCGGGGATCAGCCGTGTGGATTGAACGGCGGAGCAGTCGGTACATCCGCGATCTGCTTCGCTTGCTCAATCCCCACGCTGTCTACGCCAGATTCTCGGCTGACGTCTTACCCGTCCGGCGGTCAACAACCGCTTCGAACCGGACCTTCTGGCCTTCTCTGAGTGCGCCCATATTGGCGCGTTCAACCGCGCTGATATGAACGAAAACATCCTTGCTTCCGTCTTCCGGCTGAATGAAGCCGAATCCCTTTTGGGTGTTGAAGAACTTAACAGTTCCGACCTGCATGATATCCCTTTCAAATAAACAGGCGCCGCGGGAACGCATCACGCGTCCGCTCAAACGATCGATGTTCAGGAGAGAGGTTGTCAGTTGGCGCCAGGCTTGGGCCTCGTGCGCACGACCGATAATCAATACGGCCGAAATCGAAGTACCTTTTATGGGCGTAATCCTTATCTGATGCAACCCATAACGTCAGGAGACGATCAATTGCAAGAGTCGTCAAACCATCGGTTAATCGGTCAGCTTGTCGGAATGTACAGGTAGCACGATTTTATGCTTTACTCCGTACCCCGATTACTCGCGAACCTTGTACCAGCAGAATCGTTAGGTGATTCCTTAGAATGAGATTAATTATGGCTCCTCATCTGCTTCGACGACGGGCTGTCGATTTCAGCAGTTTCCTGCGTTAAGGCTCAATGACCGCCCTCGTCAAAATCAAAATATCGGACAATCACCGGGACCATGATCGGGCCGAATTTGCTGCCGACGCGCTCGTTCATGTAGCCGGGTGCTGTCTCGGATTGGCCGGCGCGGCCGCGCTTTTGATCGTCGCTTTCAATTCTGCGACCGAAGCTGAGTTGATCTCTCTGATGGCATACCTATTTGGCCTACTCTCGATGCTTGGCTTTTCTGCAGCCTACAACATATGGCCTTGTACCAACGTGAGATGGGCGCTCCGTTGCCTTGATCACTCGGCAATCTATCTGATGATCGCTGGAACCTATACGGCTGTGTTGGCGCAGATGAATAATGCTGCTCCAGTCGGACTACTCATCGCAATTTGGATCACTGCGGCCATTGGTGTCGCACTTAAGCTACTTTTGCCTGGCCGTTTCGATCGATTGTCTCTGCTTCTCTACCTTCTCCTGGGTTGGTCCGGGGGGCTCGTGTTTGGCTCAATCGCAACGGCTCTTCCAAGTGTAAGCCTCTGGCTCCTCGCAGTAGGGGGTATCATTTACACGATAGGTGTCATCTTTCATCAATGGGAGAGCCTCCGATTTCAAAACGCGATCTGGCATAGCTTCGTGCTCGTTGCTGCATGCTGCCACTATTGGGCTATTATCTACACCGTCTCGCATGGATCCGTTGGATCCTGATTGAAGAGAAGTAAGGATGACCGTGGCGCGAGTTTAGTACTCACCTCGGCGTTCGCACCGTATCACGATCCAGAAAACGCGATCCGCCAGAGCGGACGGGCTAGGAGCCTAGCTTTCTTGCTACGTGACTGATTGCCTTGTGCAGTCTTGGTAAACTCCAGCTCAATCCCCGCAATTATACCCACGCCCACACGAAAGGCCGCCAAAAAGCAATAATCATCCGTTGATCGCCGCCAGTTGCTTATTAGAGTAAAGCGGACATCAACTGGCCGACAATCCCCGCTAGATCGGTCGAAAATGACCCAAAACGGACATTCGGTCCGTTTGCAATACCTGTGATACACATCAATTTCTCAGGATGAGTTTGCAAGATCGGAGCACGGGTGATGATTATCCGAGTCTACCGCTGCACTGTCGTTGCAGGCAGGGAAGCAGAACACAGGGCATTTGCGTTTAAGAAAAGCCATCCTGCGTTGAGTAAGGAGCCCGGCTTGATCGCGTTCTATGCGGGTAAGCCCCTCCCGGGCAGCGATGATCGAACAAGATGCATGGTTCAGATTTGGGAAAGCCTTTCAGCACTTAAGGCCGCCCGCGGTGACGATTGGGACCAACCAATGAAGTCCATTCCCGAAGAGGTCCGAGGCATCTACGATTCGGCAACGGTCGAGCATTTCGAGCTAGCGGACGAATTCCGAGCCGATTCTGTGACAAGCTGAACTGGCTAATGCGCGCGGGATCCTGCCACTGACGTCAACAGACGAGGAAGCAATATTAGCCCGGACAGTCCCCGACGTCGCCCTTGACAGGCAGGAAGAAGCGGCGGCGCTCGCAGAGGGTCAGTTCGCGTGGCACAATGCTCTTGGCAAAATTGATGAGGTCTTTTGGTGTTTGGAATACGCGGACTATCTGAACGTCTTCTTCGCCGGAAACGATGGCGATCCGGGTTCCCTCCGAATTGAATATCGCGCGCATGGGCGCCAGTCGGTTCGGCCCGCCGGAGTCACTCGCAAGGACGGCGATCTCGTGCCCCGAATTCGCTGCCCAGAGCCTCACTGTGCGATTCTGAGACGATACCGTCACGACATACAAACCGTTGGGACTGAATTGGGCGCTTGTCACGCCGCGGTGACCCCTGAGAACGGCCTTTTCTCTTCCATCCGGTACGTTCCAAATACGAACGGATCCATCGCGTGAGGCAGTAAGGAGCGAACGACCATCCTGGCTGAACGCGACTTCGGTCAGCGCGTCACTGTGGCCCGTAATAGTGGCGATGGTGCTTCCGTCCTTGATGGACCAGATGCGCGCGGTGCGGTCGAACGACCCTGTCGCAACCAGTTGGCCGTCCGGGCTGAACGCCGCCGCGCTGATCCGGTTCTGGTGACCGACAAGAACCTTGAATTCACTCCCGTCGGTCTTCAAGAGCCGCGCAATGTTGTCGTTCGTTGCTGTGATAATGAGATTACCGTCGGGGTTGAAAACAGCCTGGGGCAGGCTCCCACTTGTCCTCAGAACGGTTCGTTCTGTACCGCTTGCTGTGTCCCATAGCCGCACTTCGCCCTGAATTGTCGCCGACGCCAGTAAGCTACCATCGGGGCTAAACTGAACATTGAAAAGTCCGTTGCGAGTCTCGAGCTGCGCGACTTCGCGCCTGCTTTGAACATCCCAAATGAGAATCCGACCCGTAAGCGATGCGGTTGCGAGGCGATTTCCGTCATTACTGAACGTCGCGCTATGCATAATTTCGTGTGTGTCAAGCTCGGCAACCTCACGCCCGCTGACGACGTCCCAAAGGTGCGCCACACTATCGCCGCCTCCAGTCAATAGGTGCACATTGTCGGGGCTGAATACTGCAAAGGTCGGCGGATATTTGTGAAACAACGCAGACGTTATAACCCCGTCAATATCCCAGAGCCGAGCAGTGCCATCGTGCGATGCCGTGAGCAGGACACTGCTGTCAGCCGGGCTGAATTCTACGTGCTCGATTAAGGCCCGATGGCCGCTCAGGGTCGTAAGCAGCGATGCGTGCTGCACGTCCCAAATGCGAACCGTGCCGTCGATGGAAGGGGTGGCCAGGAAACGATCATCCCGGCTGAAAGCGCTGTTCATCTCCTTATCGCGCTCTTCGGAGGCGATGTCACTCAGTCTTAGCCCCGATTTCTCCTGACCGAGCACATCGCGCAATTTTCCCGTGACACCGTCCCAGAGCCGTGCGGTGCCATCAATGGACACGGTCGCAACAAGCCGGCCGTCGTGACTGAATATTACGCCTTGTAATTGCGTGTCGCTCTTGTGACCGGCCAACTTCGCAATTTCTGTTCCTTTGGAGAGATCCCAAAGGCTCGAAAAGGCATCGAAACCTGAGCTCCACGAGCCCAAGAGAATTCGGCTTCCGTCCGGACTGAATAAGATCCTATACACCCATTGCCGAACCGGCAGGATTCGAGTCAGCTTGCCGTCTTCCGCGTTCCAGATGTGAAGACCGCCTGAAACTGATGCGCTTGCGAAGCTCTGGCCATCGGGACTAAAGCTAGCCAAACCGTCTAGCCGGCTATTTACATTCAGAATTTTCTTTCCGGTTTGAACGTCCCAGAGTGCTGGATAATTGCCCACCCCCGCTGTTAGAAGGCGGGTTCCATCTGGGCTGAAGATCGCCGTTGGAAAGTCACCGGCCTGCGAAAGTACAAAGAGCTGTTTGCCTGAAGCAGCGTTCCATATGCGCGCGGTATCATCTCTGGCAACTGTAACGACGCGGCTTCCGTCCGGGCTGAACATAGCCCTCTCGACAGCGTCCTGATGCCCTCTCAAGATCGCGGTCTCGGACCCACCCCGGACGTTCCAAATACGCGCTGTCTTGTCGAAAGACGAGGTGACAATACTGTCGCCGCTTGGATTGAAAGCTGCGTGTGCTACACCGGCATCATGGCGGAAGACCCTGGTTTGACGGTGCGCGAATATTGCCTTGTAGAGAGCTCCTTCTGCTTCCGACAGGTACGGGCGGTCGGGTGCAGACACGTCCTTCGGCAGCGCTTCGAGCGCGAGCAAGATAGCTGCCTCCGTGTCGCCGCCCGCCGCGGTCTGCTCAGACAAAAAGGCAAGGGAAAGAGACTGATTGCGGAGGGCCTGGTCGCGCGCCGCTAGAGCCTTCTCCTCAGCGGCCTTTGCTTGTCGCTCCGCAGCTTTTGCCTGCTTCTCCGCTGCTCTCGCCTGATCCGCGCTTGTTTCGGCCAGCATGGCCTGCCGCTCCGCTTCCCGTTGTCCCCTGAATCCAACTAATGCGCCAACACCAGCAATGGCAGCGAGGAAAAGCGCGATGATGGCCGCGTAGCGTGTGCGTCGCGCGAGGCGTGTTGCCGCCGTGGCCGCAAGACTCCGGCGTTCCGCCTCGCGTTCGAGACGCTCGCGTTTTGCCGCTTCCGCCGCCTCGATCAGATTCCGCTCGGCTTCCCGATCCCTTTCCTCTTTCTCTTTTTGTACGAAAGTAGATGCCTCGACATACTCGACGATATGATCGTCGATCTCCTCTCGTCTCGACAGCAGCATTTCTTCGCCCTCGGCCAGCCGCTTTCCAGGCGGGAGCAGAAGCTCCGGGTTCTTATTGTCTGACGACCATCGGCGTGCCTCGGTCTGAAGTCGGGCGCGCGTCTCAAGAAAACTTCGGTTCGCGTTGATAATGTCACGGGCGCGCGGCCAGCGGCTTACTAGTGCTTCATGCGCCACGCGCACAACCGCACGGCCTCCGACATCTTCATCGCTGACGAGAAGTCGGGCCGCGATAAGTGCATCAACAAGGGCCGATCTTGCCGGTGTTGCGGCGACTTCGCTGAGCAAGGCGGGGCGCACAGTAACAGCCTCATCGCTCGGTCGCACGGTGGTGAGGGCCCGCAACACGGGCGGCAGTGCATCCTGAATTTCGGCGGGCAGCGCATCGACAACTTCATCGGCGCGGCGCGCAATTGCACCTTCGAGGCCGCCCAGTGCCCGATAGGCGGCAAAGGTGAGGAGCCGGCGCTCCGAACCGGCTTGATACAGCTCATCGAGAACAAACTCGAGGAGTGGCAGCGATCCGGGATCGGCGGCAGCCGCCTCCTGCAGCACGTCCTCGAGCCGGCCTTGACTGGCGGTTTCCTCGAACCGGAGGCCTGTGGCGCGGGCCGGCTCTCGGATGATCTGGCCGATCTCCGGACCGGTCGGCGGCAACAGCTCATAACTGCTGAGGCCATCTTTCAATGGCGTGAAGCCTGGAACTTCGCCGCATCGGTGGAAGAAGTCCGCCCGGATTGTCCCGATCACCCATACGAGCCCGCTGCCGGCGAGCGCCGCCAGCAACCGAACAAACGCCTCGCGCGATGCCGGATCCCTCTCCGTCGTGAACAGTTCCTCCATTTGGTCCACCGTCAGTACCAATCGCGCTTGCGAGAGAGCCAGGCCCTTAGCCGTCGCCGCTTTGCCAAGCGCTTGACGGATCAGCGCAAGCGACCGATCGGGGGCGCTGCGAAACAGGGTTGCCAACTCCTCAGCCGTCATTACCTGCGCGAGCTCAGGGAGCGCTTCCCCGCGCAACAGCCCTGCGGCCAGTGATGCAACCGCATCATGCCCTTCGGACGGCCGGGTCAGGCAGCGCCGCCACAAGGTGATGCCCGCCACCGCACCGGGTCGGGTGATCGAGGGGAGCAGCCCGGCCCGTAGAAGAGAAGACTTCCCCGAGCCGCTCATCCCATAGATCAGCAGGAACGCCTTGCCGCTGGCGGCGAGCTGCTCCAACCTCTCGGTACAGGTCGCAATAGCGCGCGCACGGCCGAAGAAGAGAGGAGCGTGATCAAAGTCGAAGACGTCGAGGCCGCGGAAAGGCGATCCGACCTGTTCCTCGGAAGCCAGGGGTACGCGATAGACATGCACCGGCCGGGCAATGTTCTTCACCTTGTGCTCGCCAAGGTCCAGGAAATCGAGCGATAATCGATCGCGAACCTGCGTGTAGATCGCCTCGGAGACACAGATACCCCCCGGAGGGGACATGGCCTCCAAACGCGCGGCAACGTTGACGCCGTCGCCCATGAGATTATCGCCATCCACCACGACATCGCCGAGATTGATGCCGATGCGGAATCTGAGGCGGCTCGCCTCGGGCAAATCGGCGTTCCGCTTGTCGATTTCGAGCTGGATTTCGGTCGCACACCTGACCGCCTCGACGGGGCTTGCGAACTCCGCAATGACACTGTCCCCGGCGCTCCCGAAGATGCGTCCGTCGTGACGCGCAATCAGATGGTCGATGACTTCCCTGTAGGCCTTGAGGACGGCAAAAGTACTCTCCTCATCCCTGCCCATCAGCCGGCTGTAGCCGGCCACATCGGCTGCAAGGATGGCAGCCATTTTGCGCTGAACGCGATCCACCGCCATGCTAGCTCCGCGGTGCCTCTTGCGCGATCTTAAGCGAAAAAGGCGCGGATGAGGAGGGCCGGTTTAACCTGAGCCGAATGACGCCGGTCGAGCCTGCAAATGCCTGCATATGGCCCTTCCTAACCGAACCGGCGCTGATCAAGAGGTCAGCTAGTGGCCCATCGCGTGATTTCGCGGCTCTGTGGAATTTGGCCGCTATCGGGGCATAGCGGACATGGCCGGACTTCCAGCTGGCTCGACCCGGTAGCGAATGACCCGAAGCGGACGCAACAGAACGGTCAATCGGGTAGCCGTCGCCCAGCTGATTGAGCCCAGCGAACCGCGAAAGCAAGCCACGCGGTCCAATAGTTCAAATTATTTGTTTACTGCTGGTACGCGCGGAGTTGTCTTAGCGATCGCGTCCAGCGGCAACGAGGAGGAACGCGGCTACATATGCTAGGCGACGGCCTATTGTACTTAGAGCCAAGCGCATCGCCACGAGTTTGTCAGACGAATAACAACGACGTGCTGACCGGCTTTCTGGTTGTGGTCCGGAATGTCTTGATCCCAACCGTGGATATTAAACACCACAGGTCCCAGACCCGGCGCGGGGGTCGTGCCAGTCGCCGAAGGCAATGCGAACAGGGATAACTTCCTCACCAGCGCCAAGGAAAAGAAAACCGATCAGTCTGCCCTTTTGTTGTAGTGATCGGTTTCGTGATGGGCGTGGGTGAATTCCGAGAGCGGGACTGTATCGCCTAGCCGCACTCAAGGCACCACAGCGAAGAACAAGAACACTGCAAAAATGACGAGGTGCACGGTGCCCTGGAGCACCGTTGTACGGCCGGTGCTAAGGGTGATTGCGCTGAGGAGCAGCGTGAGCGCCAGCAGAACTTGATCTATCGTCCCCAGGCCGAGTTCGAGGGGCTGTCGAAGCGCGATCGAAACAGCGCCAACCGCTGGAATCGTCAGACCAATGGTTGCGAGGGCAGATCCCAGTGCCAAATTCAAACTGGTTTGTAATCGATTATTCCGAGCCGCCCTGAGAGCTGCCAGACATTCGGGAAGTAACACAAGCGCAGCGATGACAATCCCCACCACCGCCTTTGGGACGCCAAGGAAGTCTATTCCAAATTCCAGAGTGGGAGTGAGAATCTTGGCAAGACCTACGACCGCGAAGAGTGAGACGAGTAGAAGTCCGCTGCTCAGAATAACAATTGTGTCGGACGGAGGGGGATGCACCTCTTCATCGTCAGTTTGGACCGGGAGGAAGTAGTCACGGTGCCGCACGGTCTGGACGAAAACGAAAGAGCCGTAGAGCACCAGCGATACAAGCCCGGCAAAAACGAGCTGTGGCGGGCTGTACTGCGGCCCGAGTTCGCTAGCCGCAAAATTTGGAAGAATTAAGGTGAGGATCGTGAGTGGGGTCAGCACTGCCAGGGCGGCGCTTGCTCCCTGGACCTGAAATCCCTGTTCATGGTGACGGGTACCGCCCAATAGCAAACAGGAACCGACAATGCCATTACAAACAATCATAACGGCAGCGTAAACTGTGTCGCGCGCTAATCCTGCCTTTTCGGCGGGAGCGGCGATCATAACCGAGACAATTAATGCCGTCTCAATCACCGTTACCGCAAGTGCGAGGACAAGCGTGCCAAATGGCTCGCCGACGCGGGACGCAATCACCTCCGCGTGATAGACTGCAGCGAACACGGTGCCGAGCAGGACGACTCCGGCGAGCAAGGCAATGAGTCGCACATCACCGAGTATAGCAGCCATCAACAATATTACGCAGGCCAAGGCAGGCCAGCCCCATGTCCACCAAGGTAGCCGTGTTGCGATCATGCTGATGCCTCAAGCAACTAGCACCATCTATCATAATTAGATTTGAGTTTCAGCACTGTTTCAAAACGCTCGAGCAAACTAGCGGGCAATGAATCCCCAGTCCGGGAAGACGTATTGCCGCTGTCGTGCAGCGGACATGGTCATGAAGTCCGAATCTGACCCATAGCGGACACTTACAAAGCCGATCGGAAATTATGCCAAACATCATTCTGGTAATCCCGCTTTGCGCAAGCCTTCGGCTAGCTTTGCTATGTCCTGCGGCCGACGAAACGGAAAGACTTGGCGTTGCATAGAGATCGAGAAATGGGGATGGTAGCTAATGATTTGGTCAAGGGCGTCCTTTGCCCGATCCAGCTTCCCTGCCAGCGCAGCACTTGCTGCCATGAGCGCCATCGAAAATAAGACTCCTTTCATCTCCAATTGCGCACGCTCCGCCCAGGCCAATGCTTCATCATGGCTCCCGGCGAGGAAATGGCCGGCAGCCATCGCCGCAAACATGCTGGCCCGATGCGAGTCGAGCGGGCTCAGCCTCAGTGCCCGTGCGGCGTACTCCTTGGCAGTTTCTGGCTCCCCAAGCCAGGCTCTTATCCAGGCACTCCAAAGCCAGGCCCAGGCCATGTTAGGATCGAGCGCGGTTGCGCGATCGACCAGCTCCCGGGCGCGATCGAGATCTTCGACCACGAAGCCCAGGGCGATTCCCGCTGCGGCGAGCGCCACCGCGTCGTCCTTGCCGAGTTCGCTCGCTCGCCTTGCCAGTCGGTCGGCTTCGACGGCCTCCTTCGCTGCGTCTTCGACCCATCCGCACACCTTGCGCATCGAATAGCATCGTGCCGCCATGCCATAGGCTGAAGCAAAGCCGGGATCGAGCTCGATCGCCCTGTGAAAATGCACCAATGCCTCCGCACAGGCAACCTTCGTCCACTGATGAAGGGCCGACAATCCGCGAAGGTAGTAGTCATAGGCATCGAGGCTTCCGGTCGGCTTGCGCCGCGATCTCTCGATTTCTGGCTGTTCAAGCTTCGGCGCGATTGCGGCAACCACGTTCTGGGTCACTTGATCCTGGAGGTCGAAGACATCCTCGACGGTGCCATCGAAGCGATCCGCCCAGAGATGAGCGCCTGTCGTACTGTCGATGAGCTGTCCCGTGATGCGGACCTTGTTTCCCGCCTTCCGCACGCTCCCTTCGAGCACATAGCGCACGCCAAGCTCGCGCCCGATCTGCTTCACGTCGACAGCACGGCCTTTGTAGACGAAGCTCGAATTCCGGGCGATCACAAACAGCCAGCGCATTCGCGACAGAGCGGTGATGATCTCTTCCACCATGCCGTCGGCGAAGTATTCCTGCTCAGGATCGCCGCTCATGTTCTGAAATGGCAGGACAGCGATCGAGGGCCTGTCAGGCAGGTTGAGAGTCAAGCGCCGAGCAGCGGGAACGCCGCGTAAGTCTTCGCGTTGCCACCGGTAGACGCGGACCGGGTGCTCGATATTTTTGACCGTTTGCTCACCCATATCCTCGAACACCGAGGCATTCTTGCCGCGCACCTCCTCGAATACTTTGCTCGAGATACAAATGCCGTCCGGCTCTGCAAGACCCTGGAGGCGCGCGGCAACGTTAACGCCATCGCCCATGAGATTGCCGCCGTCGACAACGATGTCGCCGAGATTGATCCCGATTCGAAAGCGCATCCTGTTCGGCTCAGGTAGGCTGGCATTTCGTTTGTCGACCTCGATTTGAATTTTGGTGGCGCATCTGACCGCCTCGACGGGGCTTGCGAACTCCGCAATTACACTATCGCCGGCGCTGCCAAAGACGCGGCCTTCGTGCTGCGCAATCAAGGCGTCGATGGCTTCGCGATACACCCTAAGAGTGGCAAGAGTACCTTCCTCATCCTTGCCCATTAGCATGCTGTAGCCGGCCACATCGGCTGCAAGGATAGCGGCCATTCTGCGCTGAATTCTACCCCCAGCCATGCCGGATCCTGTAATGGACAGGGCCGCATTTTAAGCGAAGTGGCGACGGATGAGTAGGGCTGACCCAAGCCCCTACAGCGGCGAGTTACCGAACCCACTTATGGCCGCTTTTGATGCTGTGGACGGCTCCTCCACCTGGTGCGCAAGTGCCATAGGATTGGTGGCCAAAAGGTGACCACGATTCGGAGGAGCTCGATATGCAAGCGGTGACGACAATCGGTTTCGACATTGCGAAGTCTGTTTTCCAGGTTCACGGCATTGACGCAGACGGCCAGGGGGTTATTCGCCAGCGTCTCAAGCGGTCACGGGTTCTCGGTTTCTTCAGGAAGCTTTCGCCTTGTGTGGTTGGTATCGAGGCATGCGCGTCCTCGCACCACTGGTCGCGCGAGTTGCAGGCACTCGGGCACACGGTTCGATTGATGCCGCCGGCCTATGTGAAGCCGTATGTGAAACGCCAGAAGAACGATGCGGCCGATGCCGAGGCCATTTGCGAGGCGGTGCAGCGGCCAAGCATGCGGTTCGTGCCGACCAAGACACCCGACCAGCAAGCCTGTCTGATGCTCCACCGTACGCGGCATCTGTTCATTCGCCAGCAGACTGCGCTGATCAATGCGATCCGCGCCCACCTTGCCGAGTTTGGCATTGTCGCACCAGTCGGCCGCAATGGCGTCGAGAAGCTGCTCGATGTGGTTGCCGATCCCGACGATGGACGCGTGCCCGAGATTGCGCGCGAGTGCCTGGAGGCACTGGGCCGTCAACTATGGCAGCTGAAGCGGCAGATCCTGACGTTCGACCAGCATATCAACGCCTGGCATCGCTCAAACGAGACCAGCCGTCGGCTCGACGAACTCCCCGGGGTCGGTCCGGCGCTGGCAACCGCGCTGGTCGCCAGTATTCCCGATCCGAGGGCGTTTCGCTCGGGACGCGACTTCTCAGCCTGGATTGGGCTGGTGCCGAAGCAGAACTCCAGTGGAGGCAGGGAGAGGCTTGGCAATATCACCAAACAGGGCGATCGATACCTGCGCTCGCTGTTCTGTGCTGGCGCGTTGGCGGTGATCCGATACGCGAAAATCCACGGCACCAAGCATCGGCCATGGCTTGCCAAGCTGCTGGAGCGGCGGCCGACAAAGGTGGCCGCGATCGCGTTCGCCAACAAGATTGCCCGCATGGCCTGGGCGATGATGGCCAAGGGCGAGCGTTACAGGGAACCCGTCGCGCTGGCTCGCTAGGGCACGGCGACTTTGGACGAGATCGCGCCGGCAACGGCGTGATGTGAAGGCTGGAAAGGACTGACAGCAGGTAACGCAGAACCGGTCGATCCGGCGATCAGGACAACCCACATGGGCCACAGCATTGTCGAATGCGAGCTTTTGACCGGGACCTGATCCGCGGAAGGCATTATGGCCAGCGGCCCTATGAGCCGCGCTCAAAGGCCGAACACATGGCTGCTACGACCAGCGCTGCGACATGCAAAAGAACCTTGACAGCCCGGAGCCGTCCACACATGGCCCTAAGGCGACATCCCAGCTACCAAATGCGATCCCCGGTTTTGAGGGGAAAGCTGCCGTGCAGCGGACATGGTCATGAAGTCCGAATCTGACCCTAAGCAGACATTGGTCCTGCAACGCCACGGCGATAGATCGAGCGACTCGAAGGCCTTATGCTATGAGGCCTTCCATGCCAAATGAGGCGATTGTGGCGCGCGATATTGGCAAATGGCTGGAAGACTTGGGCCTCGACGTACTTGCCGAGACTGGAGGAGGACTTCAGATGGAAGATATCGATTGTGGTCGCCGGATGTTTTGCGGCGGCGCCGCCGTGGCTATTGCCGCTATGCCTCTCAGTATCATGAACGCCTCGCGCCGAGCGGCCGCTCAAATCCCACAACGGGTTCAGCCGATATCCGCCGCGACTTTTGGGCCTATCAAGCAGGCGCGGGCTGGGCTGCTCAACGTCGGCTAAGCGGAAGCGGGGGTGGCGAACGGTCCCGTCGTGATCCTGTTGCACGGTGCCCGAAGGAGATGGACTCGCGAATCTGCAGCCGCTGGCGGTCGCGGAAGGAGCTACGAAGCTTATTTTGGGCACGGGAGGAAAGGCACTCACGACCGTCACGTTGTTTGACCAGGGACTTACGCAGATCTTGCAAGCGGGAGTGACCGGGCTTCTGCCGAAGCATCCCTACCAGTTGGTGCTATCGGTGAACCCCGACGGGAGTGGCACTGTGGAGCCGCTTGCCAGCTTCATGACCAACCCGGCGGGTTCGGCCGTGGTTAACGCAACTGGACCGATCCGGCAGATCGTCCAGGGTGACGTATCGGCTGCCCGCCGTTACCTTGGCATTCGTGAGGGCGCAACCGACGCGCCTGGCGCAATCGTGCAGGTTCAGCAGCCTTGATGAAACGAGGTTCGATATGGCGCAGATCTGGCTGATTACCGGGGCGGGGCACGGACTGGGACGCAGCATCGCGGAGGCCACGCTTGAACGCTGGCGATCGCGTCGTCGCGACGGCGCGCGATGTTGCCAAGTTCCCGATTGGCCCCCTTGGCTGTCTTCATGACGGCAACGGCCCGCCGGCCTGCTTTTGAACCATGTACTCGGCATACCAGCTGGGCCAGTCCGGATCTCGCTCACCGGTCCGCTTCTCATGCTCGCCATGCGCGGCCTCGGCGCGGCGAAGCGCGCCCGCGAGTTCCCTCGTGGAGGTAAAGGTCGTGTGGTCGGCGTCCACGCGTCCGGGGAACCGTGTAGTGACCTCCTGGAGCAGCCAACCATTGCCGTCCGGATCGTTGAACGTCGCGTATGAGAAGTAGCTGCGCCGCTCAGGATCGGGGCCGCTTACAGCCGGTTGCCCTGGACCGGCGCGATGGAATACTTCGCTCACATCGGCACCGCGATCGACGAGTTCGGCGCGCGCCGCCACGATGTCGGACACGACGAGGTAAAGTCCCTGGGCCGAGCCAGGCTTGGCCGATGTGACTCCGCGGCCAAAGTGGATTGAGCACGGCGAGCCCGGAGGCGTGAACTGTATGACCCGAAAATCGTCGCCGACGGCGAATTCGCCATCGAGCCGCCAACCCAGCTTATTGTAAAAACTCTTGGCGCGATCGACGTCCGAAACCGGGATGACGACAACCTCGAGCTTCAAATCGACCGTCCGCGATATTGGGACCGTAGTAGCTGTTGTGTTGGACACCGGAGAACTCCTTAGATTTGAGTATTTTACAGATCTGACCAGAGGCGCACAGTCCGATCAACTATGCGATGATATCGGTGGGACCTAAGAGCGGATAGCTCGTCTTTTCGCATCGCTATAGGAAATCTCGCGGAATGGCGCGATCCCATTCCCTGCTGCAGATTTTATTCACACCTTCGAAGGCGCGCAAACTCCCACGCAAATGGAATGCATTGCGCGTGCAAGACAGCCGCATCTGAGTTTCTGTGCGGATTTGCCAAGTTCCCCGCGACATCGTCTGGGTCCGCTGCAGGTCGACCAGCGCACTGAGGGGATCGTCGTCCGCGACGTGAAACAGAGATTTGCCTCCAACGCCTAACTCCAGGCCGATGCGGTCGATGCGCTCGATGCGCATGCCGTTTCGATGGATGATTGTTGGTTTCTCCGGCAGCGCCGACTCGGGGCCGGGCAGCGGCGACAGCCGCGCGTCCGCTGCCTGAGGCGGGCGTTCCGGCAGGTCGATGGTGCCGCCCAAAATCGAGAGCGTCGCCTTCTCAGGGCTTGGCCACATGATCGGCCAGTAAGCGGTTGAAAGAGCGAGCCTTATCCTGTGGCCGACGGGGAACACAGAACCCGCATCGTTGAGTTTAACACACACTGTGTAGCGTTCGCCTGTCACCAGCGGTGCGGGTGCTTCATGTCCGTCACGATGAGTGAGATTGAGCAGACCATAGCTAACGCGCATCGATTTGCCGGAGGGGTGGACATCGCATAGCCGAACCGCCAAGTTCGCAATCGGCCGGTCAGATGCGATATCGAGTGTCACAGTCGCGGCGCCGAGGATCTCAATCGGCGCATGGAGTTGCGGTGTCTCGAAAACGAGCGAGCGCATGTCATCTTCCTGCTGGTCGCCTGCCTGATCGCTCCCATGGCCGAAAGGAACCCAGTCGCCCGAGCATTTGCCAACAGTCTGGGGCGAACATATCGGGCGAGGCGTCAAAGCGGCTGCTTCGGTCCGCAGCCCCTCATCAGTCAGGAATAGGCGTCGGGATATCACTCCCGGTGACGGCCAAGAGGATTCGGCAACCCAGCGGCCCGGCAGCTCGCCATGATGCCGAGCCGGTTTCACGCTCTCTGTCATCCAGGCGCGCAGCATGGGGTCATCCATCACGTCCGTATCGATGCCTTTCAGCCAATAGTCCCACCACCGCAGCATTACTTGCAGAAAGCCGATCTGCGGGCCGGGAAGGGCAAAATGCGGATAGCCGCAGGCCCACGGCCCGATGAGGCCCCTGCGCGGCACCGACAGCTGCTCGAGCAGCCGGGGAATTGCATTCTTATAGCCATCGGTCCAGCCGCCGACGGCGTATACCGGACATTGGATTGCCGCATAATCCTCGCATACCGATCCATGCTTCCAATAGTCATCGCGCCGTTGGTGCCGCAGCCAGGTTTCAAAGAACAGCGGCACGTTCTCTAAGCGCTCCACCCACATTGCCCGCCAGCGATCACCGACAAGTGATGGGTCGGGCGGCAGGCACATTGAGCCGAAGAAGAAGGAGGCCCATTCAAGTCCGGCGGTCAGAAGCGCGCCGCCCATGTAGTGTGCATCATCGGCGTAACGATCATCGGTCGAGCAAATGGTTACGATCGCCTTGAGTGCCGGCGGGCGGCGCGCCGCAATCTGAAGTCCATTGAACCCGCCCCAGGAAATCCCCATCATCCCGACCACACCGCTGCACCAGGACTGTGCCGCCAACCACTCTATGACCTCCAGGCCATCGTCCTGCTCTTGCTTTGCGTATTCGTCGAACAGCAAGCCGTCCGATTCGCCGCTGCCACGAATGTCGACCCGAACGCCCGCATAGCCGTGACCGGCAAGATAAGGATGAGTGAGCGCGTCTCGCTCATATGTCCCGTCGCGCTTGCGGTAGGGGAGATATTCGAGGATTGCCGGGACCGGGTTCAGCTCGGCATCGTCCGGCAACCAGATGCGAGCCGCCAGCATCGTGCCGTCCTTCAACGGTATCAGCGTGTGCTCGATGGCCCGCACTGTCCTTGGAAAGGTCTTGACAATCACCGATGCACTCCAACGGATCAGCCGAATGTGAACGCGAAAGCTTCGACGCCCGCATTATCATACTCGATCTCGAACTGTCGATTCGAGGCTTGGCGTGAGCCCGGGCTGCCGGCATAGGGCGTCTCTGCGCTGAATCAATAGTCCGTGATGTCGGTATTGGGTCATTCGCTACCGGATCGCGCCCGTATCAAGTCCGGCCATGTCAGCTTTGCCCCGACAGCGACTAGTCTAAATTCTGCAGCGCAGCGAGATGACGCGATGAGCCAACTCCGGACATTGCTGCACAAGAATGCCGGAGACTCATGGCGTCTCTCCAAGCTATCATCACACCATGCTCGACCGCTGGCGCTGAAGCGCTGATTCGCATCGTGGATGGGCAGACAATTATCTTCATGCTCAACCTCGAAGCGAGGAGGCACAAGAGCCGCGAGGGCAAGATCGCGCTTGCAAGCGTGTCGCATCGGATCGCCGCCTCGGACGGTGCTGCCGACAACTACTGTCCGCCGCCCAGACCTTAAGGATGAACAGTAAGGATTTAAGGGGTAAGCGTCCGGCTGATCCGGAAGCCGATGGTGGTGTTGGCGAACCTTGATTTGTCTTGCGAGATGCGTGCGGCCGAGCGGAGGTCGGGAGGATTGTCGTACCAGGAACCGCCGCGGATGACACGCAGGTCGCAGTTACCTTCTGCTGTCCACGCCGAGCCGTCGATGGGTGGATTTCCCACATATCTTTCGTGCGAGCAATCCTCGACCCACTCGGCGACGTTGCCGTGCATGTCGTGGAGGCCGAATGCATTGGCTTTGAAGCGGCCGACCTCCTCGACCCCTATACGGGACAACTCGCCGCGACAGCCGGTGCAATTGGCATTCTCCTTGCCGATCTCATCGCCCCAGAAATAGGCTGTTGTTTTGCCACCGCGCGCGGCATACTCCCATTCCGCCTCGGTTAATAGTCGATAGGGCTTGCCAGTCACCTTGACGATCCAGGCCACATACTGCTGGGCGTTGTCCCAGGACAATGAGCTCGCCGGCTCGCGACCGCTCAGGCCACCCCTCAAGCTGGATAATATGAAGTCGAGGGATAAGTAGTCCAGCGGGCGGCATCCACCATGCGCCGCGCACGCGTTCCACTCGTTTACAGTTAACTCGAATTTGCCCACAGCGAACCGTTGGCCGATGGTTACCTCATGCGGCGGGCCCTCGCTGTTCTTATGCCCGAACTGGTCTGCCGGTGACCCCATTTTGAATTTACCGCCCGGGATGACGACCATATCGGGACAGTTCGTACATTCCCTGAACTTGTCGCCGGGCTTCAAGGCCTGCTCGTCTTCGGCAGCCAGCGGGGACGGCGAGATATCCAAGAAAAAAGGCTGGAAGCGCGCCACCTGAAAGAGGAAAGAACAGACGCCGAAAAGTAGCATGAGGCCAGCGGCGAAGGCCAGCATGCTCGCCGCCTTGCGGCTCGGCGCAATGAAGTCCCGGTCAAGCTTAGGGATGTCATCGGAACGCTTTCCAAGCGAGGCATCTGGCGGACAACATCTCAGAACTCTGGGCAAATAAGTACACAACCAGGCAAATAACAAACAAGGCCCCATAATCGAAACGACCGACTCGAGGTTGGTAAGGTTGCCCAGATCGGCCACAAATAGCACACAGACGGCCGACGCAATCAACGTAGAGACGACCAGCGCCATGAAAAAGATGACCAATTGGCCTACGGTTGACTCTTCCCGCCCGGGCTGTTCGTGACCCAGCACCACCTCCTGCTCTGCCAAGACCCACCACCTCCAGATCCAGCACAGCACACTGGACGTCACCCACATAGCCAACGGGATCAGCGCCAAGAACAGAGCATGCTGAACCGGCGGAGCAGGTACCCAAGCAGGTACCCAACTTGGCAAATTGAACGGTACGGGTACGTCCGCCAGATCCCGATTCCAAAGCAAAAAGCCCAGAACTATCCAGGTTAAGCCGCTGATCCATCGTGCCGCCCGCAGGAAGCCGACCCGCCAAGCCGCACGTATGTCTACGAAGTCCGATTCTTCAGGAAGCTCATGCGTCCAGGGGCTCTCTGCCGTCTCGGCGCACACCCTTACGACCCGAAGCACGAATCCGTCCCGATTGTCCCAATAGGCGGTGTGGTCGCGCAACAGGGAGCCCAGATTCCAGATCTGTTTGGACTCATGTCCGCCTTCGGTTGTTCTCGTGCGACCGTTTGGCACTGGGTCGGCAGACGCGTAAAGATCGACCCAACGACGAAGGCCCAACGGCCTACTCACTGGCGCTTGTACGATTTTCCTGCCCTCAGGTGAGAGAATGAAACCAATCGACCCATACAAGATAGCCAGCGCAGAGATCAGCCAAACAATGGGCTCCAAATAAAGATCCGAGAATTGATACACCCCCCAAAAAACGGCTAAGAGAACGCACAAGATGCCTACGATATATTTTTTTCGTCCATGGCTCAACATTCTTCCAAGGGTCATCATCGTCTTTTCGCTTATGGCCCGATTGCGTGCTCTGCTTCTTCCACCACCGGGCGCTGCCCCACATCATCCATGGGTCATCAATGTCCTCTCCGTTATTGTCCGGTTCCTTTCGCTGCTTCTTCCCCCACCGGGCCAAACCCAACAAGACCACGCGTTGGATCATCAATAAGAAAAGCACCAACGCGCCGCCGAGTAGAATTTGCCGCACCGTTGCGTTCAAGTACAACCAGACGGATAGCCCAGCCCCCAAAAGAATGGCCCCGACCGCGAGAAGGACCGGGCTTATCTTCAACTCTGGCATTCTGTCAGCCAGGACTTTCTGGCTTGCGAGTTGGTTTGTACCCGCACCAAAGGTAATCAGCGCGTCCGGGACGAGGCGCCAAACTGCCGCTACCTCACGCTTATCGTTAGACGGCTCGAGGGCACCCAGAGCCTCTAGCACAACAGCCGCTCCTTGGGAGTGTGCGACTACGACGGTGTGCACGCAGAGCGGCTTGAGCCGCTTTAGACCCTTGAGAATGCATTCTCGGATCAGTGCGGCCCGAATTGGACTCTCGACGAAGGCGAAGCTATCGCCGGCCGTTGCCGTAAGCTTCGACTGAACAGCGAGCGCCAGCGTGCGAATCTGCGGGATGGGGATTAGCCCCAACAGCAGTGTCAGCCCGAGGACGGCGATTAGCGCGGGCGTTAGCGCTAATATGCCGATAAGCTGGAAAACCGCCTTAACGAGGGGTGCTATCGCGACGATGAGGTGGCGAATTGCCCTGGCGAGTGCGACTATCTTCGTCCGATCCAAAGGGCGCTTGAGTAGGCTGCTTGACAGTGGCTTGAGCGCTTGCCAGCTCCTTGTCGCGAGGCCAGCAGACTGCCAATAACGTTCCCCGAAATGGACCACGATAGACCATGGCAATGCTCTTACGCCCCATGACAGGAGTTCTCGGTAGCTCGGGGCAGGAAACGCCCCGGCCCACAAACCTTCGCGGAGTAGCCATCGTTCGGTGTGATCACCAGCGCTTAGCCGCAGCGCCACTTCGAAGTGACCAGTCTCAGGTGAACCACCAAGAACCGCACGCTCTATGGATACCAAGACCCCTTCAGGAGCCGTGCCTTGGCTTTCTGCGGGGATGGATGGAGACGACGTTAAACGTTTTCGTCTCTCGCCTTCCGGTAAGCGACTTGCGCGCTCAATAGTCTTTAATAGCAAGTCGCCCCAATGGACCAACGTATCTCCGGCTCGCGGCGTGCCGATTCCGTGAACGAGCAAAACACCTAGCTGAAATTCTCGAGCGCTTGAGCTCGTGTCGCTTTCCTGAAGTTCGGCGTCATTGCGCACGTTCCAGCTTCCCGCTCTTGCAGGTTAGCTTCTTTTACTGCCGGTATCGAGGTGTCGTCTCATTAGCCTTCCTGAGGCTCAAGACGAGGCATTATAGCTCTCAAATTCAGACTGTAAAAGTAGCCGGTCGTGAGTTCCGAAACAGGTCGTTGAGCGTCCGACTGATGATGTTCGCTTTATCCCAATAGCGCCAGTGCCAAGGCCGGAATCCCGATCGGTCTCAGCCCTCATCTCTAGCGCGCCTGCAACCGGGTTGAGCGATCTTCAATCAGATCACGCAATGTCGTCGGATCGCGACGCGGAGACAAACTTGCAGCCAACTATTCAACCTTCGTCCAGCATGCGTCAATGAGGCAATGGTGGCGCGTAGATGAGTCAACGCTCTCTCGCGTCATATTGCGGTGCCGCGAAGTGCCACAGGCCTGGCTATCATCCCCTGCATGGAGCTCCGTACCAGCCCGTCATGCTCCGCGGCCAAACGATCGAAGGAGGAGGAGCCGTCGGCGAAGAATAAAGTCGTGAGGCGAAGGGCGAGCATGGCGAACCCAAGCGCGCAATATTCGCGGGTGTTCGGGGTGTTCGTGAACCTGGTCATCTCTTTGCGGATAGGGCCATGAAAGTGATGATGGGTAAGCATCTCTTCCCTGACCGGGAGTAAGGGTGTGCAAGGATGCGCGATGGTGTGGCAGGAGATCGGGCGGGATTTCCCCGAAAACTCAGTGAGGTAATTCTCTCCACGAGTGAGGGCGAACATAGCGAACATTGTTCGCCGAATTTCGCAGGTGTGCGGGGCGAACGAACACGAACACACTCCTTTAGGAGTGTTCGTGTGTTCGTCACCTCGTTCGCTAAATTGAGCACCTAACCGCAGCTCCGAATGTCCGCTTCCGGGCGCAGAGCCGACACCTTCACTCAGGCCGAGGAGTTCCGCTTATGACCCAATGCGGACATCTTGGGGATATGCCGTCAATTAAAGCCATTCAAACGCCGATTGCGAAAACGCTCTTCATTGCTCTTCGGATTGAGCGGCGTGCTTCAACGGCCAGGACGCTCCGTTCCCGAGAACCTTTCTCGCTTTCCAAACCCGATCAATTTCGGCCGAGTAGCACGATCGATGAAAGAACGCGCGAACTGGCGGATCTTGTGGGCCGATTTGGTCTATCCCCACAATTCGCGCTATGGTCACTCATAGATTGGGGAATACGTGGATGGATATTGTCGCATGGCTCACCGATCTTGGTTTGGAGCGATACGCCGAGCACTTCGCGGCAAACGAAATCGATGAGACCACCCTGCGGGCCCTCGACGACGAGGATTTGAAGGAGTTGGGAGTGTCGGCACTCGGCCATCGCAAGAAGCTCGTTTTGGCCATTGCGGAGTTGGGCAGATCCAGTTCGGAGGGGGGTCCTGCCGTTGCCGCAGGTATTTTGGACGGCGCCCGTCGTCAGGTTACCGTGCTGTTCGCCGACATTTCGGGTTTTACCCGACTCTCTCGCGAACTCGGCGCGGAAGCGACCCACGATCTTTTGAACCGCTATTTTGGCGTCGTTGACGGAATCGTCGAAGGCTATGGCGGCACCATCGACAAGCACATTGGCGACAACGTCATGGCGGTCTTCGGGGCACCGAAAGCTCATAGTGACGACCCCGAGCGTGCAGTGAGGGCGGCATGCGAGATCCACGAAGCTGTTTCCAGATCAGGAAATGGCGCCCTGGAGGCGCTGCGTGTCCATATCGGAATTGCCAGTGGCCAAGTGGTGGCGAGCGGCACCGGCAGCGACGCCCACCGGGAATATACGATCACCGGAGATTCAGTAAACCTGGCCTCGCGTCTGCAGGATGTGGCGCAAGCAGGCGAAACCTGGGTGTCTGAATCTCTCCAGCGTGCAATCGGTAGAATGGCAATCTGCGAACGAATGGTCGAAATTGAGGTCAAGGGCTTCGCGCAACCGGTCAGAGCCGGACGACTGGTGGGGTTGCGGAGCGAGTTGGATGAAAGCGATTCCATTCCGTTTGTCGGCCGTCGCAGCGAAATGGCACAATTTATAAGCATCCTGACGAATTGCCGGGATACGGGCAACGGACAGACGATCTATGTTAGGGGCGATGCCGGCATCGGGAAGACGAGGCTGATAGCCGAACTGAAGCGTCTCGCTGAGGAGCAGGAATTTGCATGTCACATCGGGTTTCTTCTCGACTTCGGCGTGGCCAGAGGTCAGGACGCAATCCGGTTGATCGTCCGGAGCCTGTTAGATTTTGCTCCATCCAGTGACTTAAAAGCCCATGATGCTGCCGCAGCCAGAGCCGTTGCCGAAGGACTGGTCGGCGCCGAGGCTCGCATCTTTCTGAATGACCTGCTTGGGCTTCCCCAGCCACCGGATTTGGCTGGCATTTACGATGCAATGGACAATACGAGCAGGAATGATGGGAAACGTCGGACGGTAGTAGGTCTGGTGCGAGCAGCGGCCGCGAAGCGTCCGGTCGTAATTGTCGTCGAGGATTTGCACTGGGCCAGCACAATGGAGTTGCGCCATCTTGCCGCGTTGGCTCGTGCAGTAAATGACATCCCGGCACTCCTCGTCATGACATCCAGATTCGATGGTGACCCGATCAATCAATCTTGGCGCGCAGCTGCCGGGAACGGGACTCTTACAACGATTGATCTCGGACCTCTGCGACAGGCCGAGGCATTGGAACTGGCAGCAGGGTTTTTTGATGCCGGCAATCGCCTCGCCTTAGACTGCGTCGAGCGCGCCGAGGGCAACCCTCTCTTCCTTGATCAACTGTTGCGCAACGCACAGGAGGCCGATGCCGCCGAGTTACCTGCTTCAGTTCAAAGCCTGGTCCAGGCTCGCGTCGATCGACTAGGACAAGCAGACCGATTGGCATTACAAGCCGCTTCTGTAGTCGGACAGCGGTTCACGCCTGATGCGGTAGCGCATCTGATCGACGACCCGCTTTACGACTTTGAACCACTGCTGCGCAATTCACTGATACGTCCGGAAGGTGATGCGTTCCTTTTTGCGCATGCGCTGATACGTGACGGTGTCTATTCATCGCTGCTCACCGCACGGCGAAATGTGCTGCATCGGCTCGCCGCAGATTGGTTTCGCAAATCCGATCCCATACTGCGGGCTGAACATCTCGACAGAGCAGAGGATGCCGCGGCCGCTGAGGCCTATCTGCACGCGGCAAAGGCGGAACTCCATCAATTCCATTTTGAGCGAGCGGCGGGGCTGGTAAAGCGCGGATTGGAGATTGTCAGAGATTTGTCAATGCGTTATGACCTTACTTGCCTTCATGGAAATATCCTCCGTGAATTGGGTGAGGCCGAGAAATCAATCGAGGCATTCGAAAATGCACTTGAGACAGCGGGGAGCGATTCACAACGTTTGACGGCCTGGATCGGCCAAGTTGAAGGCATGCGTATCGCTGATCGGTACGACGAGGCCCTTTCGGTGTTGCGCAGGGCGGAATCCGTAGCCTCTGCAGATTGCCAAGCCGGCCAACTTGCACAAATCCATTTCCTCCGTGGCAATATCTATTTTCCAATGGCCAATATCGATGGCTGTCTGGAACAGCATGAGTTGGCGCTAAAATTTGCCCAGGATGCTGGATCAGCCAAAGCAGAAGCCCGAGCGTTAGGGGGCTTAGGCGACGCGCACTATCAGCGCGGCTATATGATTACTGCAAACCAACACTTCCGTAAGTGTGTCGATTTGAGTCGGGAGAATGGATATGGCCGTATCGCCTTGGCCAATCTCTATATGATCGGTTACACCGCCCGATATGCAAACCGCTTGCAAGAAGCTCTGAAAATCGCCCTTGAGACGATCGACGCCGCAACTACCGTTGGAAACCGCCGTGCCGAACTGGGTGGAAGATTCCTGGCTTTTACAATTCTCGTCGAAATGGCGGAGTTCGGCTCCGCTCAAAAGGAAATCACGGAGGCTGAGATCCTCCTCGAGCGTTTAGGGCCAAGAAGGTTCGAGGCTCAGCTACTTATCTTTCGTTCAATAGTATTGCGCTCCGAGGGGCGTCGTAATGAGGCGATAGGGGCATGTACCCGTGCAATACAGATTGCTCGCGATACTGGCCTCGCGTTTGTTGGGCCTTGGGCAATGGCAGAATTTGCGGCGAATATTGGAGATCCCAAAGCCCGAAGTGAGGCTCTGGCAGAGGGCGAGCGCACGCTTGCAGCTGGCGCAGTCAGCCATTGTCATTTCCACTTCTACACCACGGCCATGGAGGCATGTCTTCAAAGCGGCGAATGGGACGAAGTCAATCGTTATGCTGGCGCGCTTGAGAGTTTCACGCGGCCGGAGCCTTTGCCTTGGTGCGATTTCTTCATTGCGAGCGGTCGGGCCCTGTCTCGTTACGGGCAAGGGCAACGTGATGAAGAAATCAGAAACCAGCTGCTGCGTCTCCAGCGCACTGCATCGGATGCGGGACTACGCTTGGCCAATCGGAGAATAGAGGCAACACTTGCCGCCTGGTAGGGGCGGGCGGTCGGGCCGCTTCAGCAACACCTAACTCCGATGTTCCTGATGGCAGGTGTACTCAGGTCTGCTTCTGGCCCTAAGCGGACATCGGAGGCGATGGCGTGAAACGTCTGCTTTTGACCCAAAGGGGACATTGGCTGCTTGGGATTTGTTAGCGGCAAGCTACTCAACCAGCTCGAAATCTGGCAGCTTCCAGCTGCGGTCAAAATAGGCCTGTTCCGGGCCATAAAACCTGAAATAGGCAAACCAAGCCTTGTCCGGAAGCGTCTCGATCCAGTTATTCTCGAACCCCGCAGGGGCTTTGGGACCCACATAGAGATCGACTGTGCCATCGGCATTCTTCTTCAGGGTTTCCTTGCGCGAGGAGATGTCGGAGACCTGCGTGCGGTTGTCGAGTGGGATGCGGTCATAGGTGTCGTAGATGGTCAGCGACCAGAAGTTCTTTGCCGGCGGGCCCGACGGCACGCGCAGACGGTATGTCTTGCTGCCGTCGAACCAGTTGTTGTCCTTGTCCTTGTAGGCGCCGAGATAGGCCGAACCGACTCCGGGCGTGGTGCTGACCATGCCCCCCGAGGCCGTCACCGCCTCGTAGAAATAGTCCGTGCGCTCGTCGAGCTCGGTGTAGTTCGGACGCTCCTGGCTCGGGTCGAACATTAAGACGTAAGCCCACTTGGCATCGTCGCGATAGTAGGAATCAGGGAAACGCTTGGCGAAGGAGATGTTCATCGACATCAATTCGCCCATCACGGCGCCGTCGGTAAGCAGCTTCGTCGAACGCTCGTCCGGCTTGAACGACTTGCCCTTCTCGATGCCGAGCGGCGCCAGCATTGCCATCATCATACGGTCGCGCGCATCGATCGGCTCCTGCTGCATGTATTCGTCGAAGCGCTCCCAGTAGGCCATTCCCCGCGGCTGCACCTGTGACCACTTCTTGCCCCCAGCGCTGCGGCTCAGCTGCTTTGGCGGATTGTCGCGCTGGGCATAAGGGTAAATGCGGAAGCCCTTTTGGGCGACGGCGACATTCTCAGGCCCGGGATCGAGTACGCGAACGCCGGCGAAGAAATTGTTGGTTGTCACCGGCACCACAAAATACCCGGCCGTGTCTGCCGGCGGGGCTTGCCCGGGACCGATCAGCAGGAACTTGCCACCCTTGCCTTTGTCGGGTCCGACCTGACCAAGGTCGGTCATCGGCCGCTGCCAAAAATCCATCACCATCCCGCCCATGTTCGCAGCAGGAAGCTCAACAACGACTGGCCCCTTCGCCAGATTTCCGAAAGTGATCAGATAGGGCGTTGTCATATTGGGCGTGAGGATGCCCATCTTGTCCTTGAACTCGGCGTAGAGAACGGTCTCGTTTTCGGCAGCGCCTATTTCGTTCAGATGGGCGTACTTCCATTCCGCCATGGCGACGAAGGGGATCGCCCAGATGTAGCACTGCGTCGCGCGCTGGAAGTCCATCTGGTCATAAAGGCGACGCTCCTCGTCGGCATTGGCAGGCAGGCCGAATTGCAGCTTGACGTCGCCGATTGGTGTCTTGACTGTCTCGACCGGCGCCGCCCAGACGACCGACGACACCTGACCCGCCAACGCGGCCGCAAGCGCCGCAACTATCAATCCCGTTCTCATGGCTATGCTCCATCGTTGAGTTTTGGAGGTGCATGCGCCGTGAACAGCGCCGCACGCGCCCCCTCAGTTCACCTTTTCGATGTCGCCGGGCTTCCAGCTCTTGTCGATTGCGGCCTCAGTCGGGCTGTAGAGCCGCAGGATCGCGAAATAACCCTTGCCCGGAACGGTCGCGAGCCAGTTGGATTCCGGCTTACCGGCGGGTGGGGTTGGACCCAGGTAGATCACGGTGGAGCCATCAGGTTCCTGGACTGGCTTGTCGCGCGAGCCCTTAGACGGAAATGGTTGGCCGTTGGCAAGGCCCGAAGCGTTCTCCGCCTCGTAGAGCGTGACCGACCAGAAATTAGCCGCTGGAACATTGGGTGGGAGTTTCAGTGTGTAACTCGCCCCACCCGAGAGAGGTATCCCGCTGGCGTCGGTGAAGCCGACCATGTATTTCGCGCCCTTGCCAGGAATCTGCGAGATCATGCCTGGGCTCCACGCATAATAGTCGGTGAAGAACCAAGTACGCGCATCAAGGTCGCGATAGCCTTCGGCACTGCGGTTCCACTCAAGATCCAGTGCTCCGCCGGGATTGTCCGGGGTGCCGTCGGCGACGGGGTTCACCCATTGCCGATCTGGATACATGCGGAAGGACCGTCCACCGACCTCACTCTGGATTCCGATCACGCGGCTTGTTTTGTAGGCTGTCTTTGCGGCCCTATCGAGAATGGTGCGGGTGTGCTCGTCCGGCGTGAACGGCTTACCCTTGACTATGCCGATGGAAGCAAGCATTCCCAACCAGTCCTTGTCGGCTAGCCACGGACCTTCACTGTCGACCAGAGCCTTGAGTTGATCGAAGACACCGCCGTCGCTGGCCGGCAGCATGTTGGCCGCCACGCCGGAGGCATCCGGATATTGCATCGGCTTAGCGTTCGCCTCGCCGCCGAGCGGGTAGATCTTCGCTTGCTCCATCCGGTCCACAGCGGGTTTCAGGTTGGCAGGGTCCTGATAGAACGAGCGGAGGAACACGAGGACGTTATTGGTGCCTGACCGATACACGAAATAGCCGTCCGGTATCGGTCCGTCGTAGCCTGGTGGCAGGATGAGGAACTTGCCACCCTTACCGCCGTCCGGTCCCGGCAAACCGACATCTCCGAAGAACGCGCGGCCGTCGATGGTCGGGCCGGGAATCGGCCTTTGCCAGAAGTCGAGCAAAATTCCCTGCAGTTCGGGTGGGGCCTCGAACACGATCGGTCCATCCTTGCCCAGGTCGAGGTAACCCATCGCGTAGATGACGTCGCTGTTAGGTGTGGTCACGAGCGTCTTGGGGTCGAGGCGCTTCTTCCAGACAGGCAGCACATTGTAGCCGGCGCCGAAGACCTTCTTCGAGCCGACCTTCATGCCGAGCGTGTTGATGAGTGGCATTGCCCACAGGTAGGTCTGTGTGGCGCGCTGGAAGAGCAGTTCGTCCTTCAGCAGCTTGGCGGTCTCGGCGGTTGGGCGATTTTCCGAGAAGGGTGCATCTGCGAGCGCGTCATAACGACTTGACTGGGCCTGCGAAATCGCGATTGGGCTAGCAGTCATTGCAAGGACAGCTAGGCCCAGCGTCACTAGTCCGTTTAGTGTAATGGACATGGCTCTCCCTCCTATCGGGGAACGCAGTCCTCCGTCCCTATCGGGGCATGCAGCGATTATCTGCCTGAAGAACCGACGCTGCAAGTTGGATCAAGGGCCCAATGAGAGCGATTCGACCCGGCTTCCGGACGGCAGTCCGGTCGAGGCACCGCGCAACTTCTGGATCTCGCATGACCGCTGTTGGCCCGTCGCGGCCAGGGCCAGTCAAACTGGATTGAAAAAGCTCGCTGCACTTCCGGGTCTAGTCCTATGACGCCCGCACTCTTTCTAAGCGCCGATTTGAGAATGCCCATTGCCAGAGCCTCTGCCTTCGACACCCCAGATGGCGTGTTCAGGAACGGTGGACGAGCACGGGAATGTTGCTGTGTGTCAGGACCTTCACCGTCTCGCTTCCCAAGACAATCGCTGAGATCCCTCGCCGCCCATGTGAGGCCATGACGATGAGATCACAACCCCTGCCTTCAGCCGCTTCGATGATTGCCGCATAGGGATGTTGGTGCTCGATTTGGACAGTCTCGCAGACCACACCCTTCGCTCTTGCAACGCCCCCGGCGGCCTCCAGGTATCTCTTTGAGTGTCCATGAAGAAATTCATGAACAAAGTCGGCCGCGCCGGGAATATCCACAACGGGTGTGGGGTCGGACTCCATGGAATGAAATGGGATCGCAACCGTAAGGACGGTCACATTGGCACTAAGGACCGCGGCGAGCGCCATGCCATGTTCAATAGCTTTTTGTGAAAGCTCAGAACCATCAGTTGGGATGAGAATATGTTTGTACACCAGATGCTCCAACTAGCTTTGACGCACTATAGAACGGTCTCACTTCCGTAAGCGAAGTCAAGTTTTTGGCTTCAATTGCCCTCTCATTAGCAGCCTGCGCTTGATGTGCTCCGCCGTCCAGAACAATAATGGCGATTTTGGTTGCAGCTAGGGCTGCGGCGCTGAGGTAATGGCCTATCTGGTCGTGGCGTCGACCCGCGCGGGGCCATTTCGTCTGGGCGAGCATTTCTGATGCATCACATCCGGACAGACTTTCCGCACTGGGGATTGATCGTGATCAAGGAAAGTCGACGGATGGTTGGGCTTACTGCGTCCAATATGAACATGGAAGAAGGGAAGGGACATGGGTCAGCTCGCTTTCCTGGATGAAGACAGGCGGTTTGACGGGCAGTGCATCCGCTTTATGGGGATCGACGGCAAGGAAGAGGTGATTTGTGGGGTGACGACCGCGGCGCTCAAGGAATGCGACCCTCTCATGCAGCGTCACGGTCTCATTCCGTCGGAAGCATTTTGAGAGGCTCATCGTCGCCATCCACGATGCCGCGCGATCCAAATACGAGCGCGGCGAGTTCGAACCGGAGGGTAGCGTGCGGATCGTGGTTCATCGCCGCGATCTCTCCCCCTGAAGCGCTAATGGAAAGGGCGATGGACCGGTGGCGCGGGTCCTGAAGATTCAGCCGCCCTAGATGCCAGATCTTGGTAAGTCCAGCCCCCGCGGAGCCCGTCGAATCGATGCTTAGTCGGAGCGTCTGAGGAGGGCCAGCACAGCACCTACGTCGTGGCTATTTCGGCAAATGATATCCCTGACCTTGGACTGAAGTTGAATGGCTAGCCAGACTCCGCCTCACCGCACATCAGCGTCCATCCGACAGGCGCCATTTGCATCCTTGATCGGCCATAGTCGACGGACTGTCGCATGGCGCCGACCTCGCTCGCAATGACGGAGATGGCGCGACGATCGGGTTCTTCTAATGCGATACGAAGACCGGCAGCGAAAATTGGCGCAGCAAATCCCGGGTCACACCGCCGAACAAGGTTTCACGAAAACGAGAATGGCTATAGGCGCCGGCGACGATCATGTCAGCATCCTCCATACACCGGGAAGCAAACAGCGCCTCGATGACCGACAATTCCCCTGTATCGGGCCATGGCTCCGTTTCCGCCGTAATGCCGTGGGTTAGGAGATGGTCACAAAGCATCTTGATATCTGCATCATTCCTGTCCGAGGGTGGGTCAAACGCGAAAACCGACACCCTTTGTGCCTGCGCAAGGATCGGCATCGCATCGTGTACGGCCCGCGTGGCCTGGCTGCTCGGAGACCAGGCAATGACGACATTCTGCATTATTGGTTTCGATGTCCATCGATGCGGTAGCACAATCATTGGCACGCCCGACGAAATCAAGACATCTTCGGGAATTGCCGAGAGGATCTTGCCCGCAGCCTGCCTGTTGGGCTGTGTCGCAATGAGCAGGTCTGCATAGTGCACGTAGAAGTCCTTCCAGCCAGCCGATTCCCGCTCAACAATCTTGAACCGACTGCTTAAGCCCGCCGCCCCAGCCTTGGATTCAAACGATTCTCCCACCCTCCTTGCCCGCTCAGACCACTCGCCCTCAAAGGCAGCCGCTGAGCTGACATCCACGCCCGTGAGCTTTGCATCGTGCGCTTTCGCGAGCGAGATCGCGATGTCCAAACGGGCATCGTTATCGCGCGAGCCGTCGAGAAAGACGAGGATATCTCTGTAGCTCATGAAAGGCTCCTCCAAAAAAACTAAGGTGAATGAAAGCCAAGCCGGGCGTCGGCGGATTGATCCACATCAAGAATCGTGGAAAATAGTGCGAAATTGGGTCGTAATCGGCTCCTCTCGGACCACCCGTGGAGCGCTGTTAAGGGTGCGCTTTCGCCCAATCACATCAAGGGAGGGCGCTGTCCGCGCTAAAAGATCGCCGGCGAGCACGAGCTCCAGGACATCTTCCGCAGGCGGCTTCGCCTGGCCAACCCGGTTATCGAGCGATATTTCAGTGGGTATGGGTGTTTTTCGACTTATGAACATCAGACGTCTCGAAGCCGATGAGTGGCAGCTAAGCGTGACCTTCGCCTGGCCGCGCTTAAGGAGAGCTCAGCGGCATTCGCCAGCAGTCTTGACCGGGAACTCGACCGCTCAGAGGCGGAGTGGCGCGCCTGGCCCCGAGACGGAGCGTATTTTGCCGCCTTCGATGACTCCCAGTCACCTATCGGTATTGCAGGCTGCTGGATTCAGCCGGGACCGGACCCAGTCGCCCATCTGATCAGCATGTGGGTTGCGCCATCGGCGCGGCGGGCCGGCGTCGATTGGTATTGGGTCTCTCTGCCGCCTGCGCAGGATCAGGTCACCCGTTTGGCGAGGCTCGCGGCAAGCGGCTCAAGGTCGGAGCGGGGTATCTTCCCGATTAGCATGAAGGCATGACCGGCCGTCGACCAATACGCAATGTTTTCGCCGCTGCGCTGCTCGAAGCGTATCGCTTGGTCGGCCCCGCCGTCGGCAATGATGCAGAACGCCACCGGTCCATCGTATGGCGATAAATAGGCGATTTGAGCGAGCGGCTTACCATCGAGGTTGAATAGTTGAGAACGCTTGAGGCTGAGCTGGGGAAGCAGCACTTTTTCCAATGAGAGATCGAGCGCAAGCTTGACGCTGACTGCCTCTAGCTCACGCGCCCGCATCGCCGCGTCGTCAGGAATGTTTGCAAGCGTGTCATCGGTGTAGAGGGTGAGGTATTCCGCGACGACCGCACGCCATCCATCGGATGTCTTTTCGGTGTTAGCCTGGATTTGCATCTCAGGAAGGAACCGCGGCAAGCCGACGCCGAGCGCCCCCCCGCAAGGAAAAGCACCAAGGCAGCGGCAATCCGTCCGAAGCGGTGATCGTGGAATCGCCCATACCAAACTATCCGCTTCGCTTTCGTCGCTAGGGCATTCTCGAGAATATCCGCAAGACGATCGGACGGCGCATCGTGCAGCAACACGTCGAAGCATTCGCTGAAGGGCCGTCCCCCGCGAGCCAAATAGTCTAGTCGCGTCTTCAGGCTTGGTTCCGCGCCAAACCGCGCTTGAAGCTCGGTGCCTTCGGCCTCGGTGAGCTCGCCGTCGAGATAGGCGACAAGAATCGGGTCTGCCGAAGTCTCAATTACGGAACTTTCGCTCATCTTTCCCTCTTCGTCTCGGCGCCTGACTGATCAGCTGCCAGCCAGGCGAGCTTCGCGCGGGCGCCGGCCAGCCTGCTCATTATTGTTCCAATCGGCACGGCAAGAATTTCTGCCGCCTCGCGATAGGTCAGCCCCTCGACGTAGACCAGGAACACGGTTTCACGTTGCGCCTCCGGTAGGGATTGAACCTCTCTTAACACCCGACGAGCCAAAATATTCGTTTCGATCTCCTTGATCCCATCGAAGATAAGAGCAGATTCGGGGTCGACGAGGCCCTCCCCCCGGCGATAGCGCTCCGCCCGTCTTTCGTTCAGCCAGATCGAATGAAGGATGGAGAAAAGCCAACGATCGAGGCGCGTGCCGGGTTCAAATTGATGCGATTTTTCAAGCGCACGAACACAAGTCGCTTGGACGAGATCCTCAGCAGCGGTGCGATTGCCAGAGAGGACGAGGCCGTACCGCCACAACCGATTGAGATAGGTGGCGATGCCTGTCATCACAGCGTTGTGAGCGCTCATGGCCTGGGGCAAATGAATAAGTGCTCAGGGCTTGGTGTTTACGTCTCGAGAGTGCTGACATGCCCCAAATCCAGCACATTGTATAGGAGCATTTTGATGACACAAGAACGGACCTCTTTCTTCACCAAGGCAGCCTTCATGGCCGTCGCGCTTTCGGGCGCGGTCGCCGTGAGTCCCGTTTTCGCATTCAGTAGCGGTGGCAGCAGCAGTGGCGCAAGCGGCACGCCTGTCTGTAAGGCAGGCCAGGTGTACGATAAGAAAAAGCACGGTTGCGTACAGGCTGGGTCGAGCTTAATCGACGATGGGACTCTCTACACGCAGGGCCGTGATCTCGCTCTCGCCGGCCGATATGAGGAGGCGCTCGCGGCGCTTCAGGCCGTTAGCAACCAGAACGATTCGATGGTGTTGACGATGATTGGGTATTCGAAACGCAAGCTAGGCAATTTCGATGAAGGGATGGCTCTCTATGCGAGGGCGCTTGCGATCGATCCCAACAATGTCAATACACGCGAGTATCTCGGCGAAGCCTATGTGGAGAAGGGCAAGTTTGGTCTCGCTAAGGCCGAACTCGCTAAGATCGAGGCGCTCTGCGGCACTGAGTGCGAGCAATATCATGACCTTGCCGCTGCACTTGCAGGCGCGCCAAACGCAACCTAATATCGAAACAAGAACCACGGGGCGAGCTCTGTTTGACTCCGTGGTTCTAAATGATCACGACCTAATCGATCAGCGGCGTTTGCGTCCTCGATCCGGCGAATCGATCCAACACTGAGTGCCGTTGAATATCCAACAGTGCATCGCGGCCGTTACTTCCAGCATGTTGGTCGGCAAAAATGTCACCACCGTTGCCTCGGGGGCGGATGAGATCCTGCGGCCATGGGCGGCTCGGGTACCCAGGTGTCCAATATAAATCTGTGGTAGAGCCGCTTTATTCAATCACATGGATACTGTTGTTCCACTTTCACCAATTGGCTGGGCCCGCCGACGCGGGTTAGGCCTGACACTTGCACACCAGTTGTCTTCAGCAGCAATCGCATCAGCACTCGCCCAGCTTTCTCTTTCAAGGACCTCGG
Source organism: Nordella sp. HKS 07 (assembly GCF_011046735.1). Classification (NCBI taxonomy): domain Bacteria; kingdom Pseudomonadati; phylum Pseudomonadota; class Alphaproteobacteria; order Hyphomicrobiales; genus Nordella; species Nordella sp. HKS 07. The sequence continues at coordinate 5,698,476 of NZ_CP049258.1, forward strand.
AATTGTGGACCACTGGCCACCGGAGCGTAACTTGCTCCCCGCCCGCCAAGAAAAGACCTAACGGCTTCGGCAACAGTGTCAGGAAATTCTTCGTGCACGGCCAGCTTGCCGAACGGCAGTTCGACATACCGAACATTGGGCAAGTCCACGAGGGCCAACATCTCCGCTTTGGACCTCGTCGGTGTGGCGGCTCCGTAGACGACAAGTATGGGCTCTTTTATACCTCTCGCCGTATCCACGAAAGACGTGCGGCTCGCCATTAAGTCCAGCATACCAGTCACGAATCGGATCGAGGCGTGACGTGCACCTGGTGCGTTTACGACATCCATCTTTTGAGCAAGCTGTTCACGTGTGAGCCAGTCAGGATCGGCATAGACATGACCTCGCGCCATCATCCGTATGACGGGAGGGCTGACGTTAAGCCGGTATAGCAGGTGGCCGAGGACGGGTATGTCGCTTGCCCGGGATATCCATTCTCCCACTTGCCCACGCCCACCCGTAACGGTGGGCAGAGGTCCGCGCCACGTTGGCGCGATCAGGCAAAGGAGCCCTGTTGAGTTCGGAGAGCGGGCAGCCATCGCGAGGGCATAGCTTGCAGCATGCCCCGCAGCTATCGTGGCGAAGGGATGGACAACCACATGCGTAAGGACGTCCTGCAGAAAGGAAACATAGGCAGCGGGCTGCCAGGGGATGGGTGGCCGGGGCTCGTCGCCAAAGCCAGGCCAATCAATAGCAACTGTAGCGAAGTCGGACGCGAGCCTTTCTTGGAGAGGGCGCATTTCTCGCCTGGTAGAGATTGAGCTTAAGGCAGGCAGCAGCAGGAGCGTGGCCCCCGCTCCGAGACGATCCAAGCCGACTTCAACCGCTTTGCCCTTCCAATTCCACGCGAAATGGTCCGATGTTACGCTGTCGATCATTTCCATCCCGGCCCCATGTTCAATCACCGCAGGGCACCTCAGCGTCAGCGAGTTCATTGGCCTACCGGCACCAACTCCCACTGCCAGGCTATTTTGCCAATCTTTTCGCAGTCCGTGTACTACCTGGCGAAAAACCGGCGCTCGGCTTTAGTCGTTCTTCTTAAGGCTGAGGATGTATTGAATAACGTTTCGCATCTCCACATCTGTCATGACAATATTTGGCATCGTTGGGTGCGATGTCTGAAACCATGCAGTGAGTGAAATAGCGGTCATTCCGGGAATGTTGGCAACATCGTCAAACCGCGGGGCCTTCGGCAGGGGTGATCGTAGCTGCGAATGACGCACCGCATGACACTCTGAACAGGACTTCAGGGCGTATTGCATTCCCTTCCTAGCATCACCGATTTGTTGACTCATCGCGGGAGCTGGCATCAAGGTGCTCAGCAGCAGACCAAGCCATCCGATCAAGACAGTCCTGGCCTTCAAGGCATTCATTGCCTTACTAAGACGAGCAAGACCGAGACCGATTTGGAGAGCAAATTTCATAACGCTAACTTAGCTATTTTTCTTGGATCGTCTCGATATAGCTGACCAAGGCGTCGATTCGCGCCTGAATGACGAGCTCGCGCTCCTGGGCCCGCAGGCCGGGCGCTTCGGCTTCAGCATTGAACCAGTCGCCCCAAACGGGCATGTCGCGCGGACCGTGAACCTTGACGGATTCACGCCCATCGATGATCGCTGCGATCCGTTCACGCGGGAAAGGTCCGCCGTTCTTGCGCGCAAGCTTGGTCAGGTCTGCCGGCTCGAGAGCCAAATACTCGGCTACGGGACCGTCTCCCACGCCACTTTCGCCGTGGCATGATGCGCAATAGGTTTCAAAGTCCTCTTCGCCTAGCGCGACGCTCAGCGGCGTTTTTGCGGTCGAACCTTCTCCGCTCCCCACTGACGTCGCACCTGTCAACGGCACCAGGACAAACGTGGCGGCCACAGCGCCCACTACGATCAGAATTACATTACGCATCTATCTGGCGACTCAAACTGGGCACCCGACAGGTAACCCGAGGAACGCTCTATCCATTTATATACACGATATTTTAACAGAAACCACACGAGTCAATGCGGCGGTCTCCACAGCATCGGATGACGAAAGCTTTGTGACAAAGCGCCGTCGCCATCCGTGTCCATCAAGATCATCATGAGATGCATACCCTGTCTCTGTCCCATCATGCCCATGGCTCGGCCTATCATGCCTTGGCCCATCATGGCTTGGCCCGGCGGGCAATCATCGGCTCTGGCAATATTGCTTGCCAGAAGCATGGCAGAGGCTATCAGCGTCAAATATGGCGCTTTCATATTTGTAACCTTGGCTTGAGCGAAGTGGCCAAAAAATAAAGGGCCGGCGAGCGTCGCGCCTTGACCTTAGTCAAACCGCCGGCAGCGCATGATACCGAGAATATCAATCCGGTGTTGGCCTGCGCGCCGACAATGGCCGAAGCAGAATACCTGCAACGTTTGAGAAGTCGCGCAAGCTGCGGGCCTCGGTGCCGAATGGCGGGTAGCAGGACGGATTTTTGCAGGCCTTGCCCCAGGTCAAGCCGGGGATCGCTCGTATCGCTCTGGCTAAGGCAGGAGCCGGTAATCCTGTCCAAGTCAGGGCCGCCCTGACAGCCAATTGTCAGCTGGCTCATGAGATATTGTGCTGGAAACGGTCCGCGGCATGTCCCGGGACCCTCGACTTGGAAATCCAGCCTCACATGAAACAGATTGCCCTGTCGTTTTTCGTGATCGCGGCCTCCGGCGCTTACGTGTGGGATCAGGCGGGCAGGGGTCCCGCTGGCGACATGATCGATACGGCAGGTCCCGCCAGTGCCGCCGAGGACAATATGGTGCAGCCTCTAGGTCATGTGCCTGCTCCCGCTGCTGACGTTGTGGCGCCTGCCCTGGCCCCGCCCGGGATCGAACAGCAGAGCATGCTGACCGGGACACCGGCCACTCCACCGGCCACGTTTGGCAGCGAACCTATGGCCGCGATCGCCGCACCCGTGCCGGATCAGCCGGCCGCCGCAAAGCCTGAGGCTGCAGAAAGGACAATTATCGTCAAGCAGCCGCAAGTTTCCCAGGCACCCGCCGCCCCGACGGAATGGGCGCCCGCCCGGCTCCTCGCCGATGCCGCATCGCAGGAAGCGTCCGTCGCCATAAGGCCAGTTGCATACATCCCCATTCCGAAGCCGAGGCCGGCCCATCTTCAAGCATCCGCTCGTGTCATCAAGGCCGCCACGAAATCATCCGTCCATTCCGGCGCAAAGCCGGCCGCACACGCTTTTGCCGACGGCATTTACACCGGTCCGGTCACTGATGCCTATTATGGCCTCATCCAGATTCAGGCCTTCGTCCAGGGCGGCCGCCTCATGGCGCTCAGCGTGTTGAGATACCCGTCGCACCGCGGAACTTCGATCAGAATCAACCGTCAGGCACTGCCCATGCTGCGAGACGAAGCGATCAGCGCGCAAAGCGCCAATGTAGACATCATTTCGGGTGCGACGCTGACCAGCAGGGCCTTCATCCAGTCGCTTGGCGGCGCATTGAAGGAAGCGTCGTCCTGATCCATGCGCGAGACCCGGCTTCTGATGGGTATGCCCATCACCCTCGATATCCGCGGTGCCGGGGACGTGACGCTTGTCGATACCGTCTTCGAATATTTCCAGGGTGTCGACCGGCGGTTCAGCACTTACCGGAGCGACAGCGAGATTTCGGCCATCAACCGGGGCGATGTTTCACGCCAGGACTGGAGCGGTGAAATGAGGGAAGTGCTGGCGCTCGCCGAACGCACGAAGAACGAGACAGGCGGATATTTCGACATCCGCAAGCCCGATGGCTCGCTCGATCCGTCCGGTATCGTCAAGGGCTGGGCCATACGCAACGCCGCTGGAATCCTTAACCGGGCTTGTGTCGGCGACTTCTTCATCGACGCCGGCGGCGACATACAATCTTGCGGCAGGAATGCATCGGGCCTCGACTGGAGCGTCGGCATACGCAATCCTTTCAATGCCGCCGAGATCATCAAGATCGTCTATCCGCGTGGACGCGGCATTGCGACCTCCGGCACCTATGTGCGCGGGCAGCACATCTACAATCCGCTGGGCATTGGCGACCCGATCACCGAGATCGTCAGCCTGACCGTTATCGGCGAGGATGTGTGCGAAGCCGACCGTTTCGCCACTGCCGCCTTCGCCATGGGCCGGGATGGAATTCTCTTTCTCGAGCAGGCGACGGGCCTTGAGGGCTACATGGTCGACAGCAACGGCCGCGCCACGCAGACAAGCTACTTCGGAGCCTTTTGCCAATAATGATCAAGGCGATCGACCGGTTTCTCGACCATCAGACTATGTACCGGCTGGTCCTCTACTTTCTGGTCGCCCTGCTGGGCTCGGCCCTGGTGCTCGGCTTATTCAGACTTTTGCCGCAGGATCCGGTCGCGCTCGCCTTGACGACGGTCGTCATGCTGATCGCGTGCTGGATCACCAACCGGCTTTTTGCCGTTGTCTTCCAGGTTCCGGCCAACAGCGAGTCCGTCTACATCACGGCCCTTATCCTGGCGCTCATCCTTGATCCGGTGGCCGCCATCGACCTCAAGCGGATCGGCGCGGTGATGCTCGCCTGCGTCTGGGCGATTTCATCCAAGTTCATCCTTGCCATCAGCAGGAAGCACCTGTTCAACCCCGCGGCGCTGGGTGTAGCGCTGACCGCGGCGCTTCTGAACCAGCCTGCCACATGGTGGGTCGGAGGCAATCTGCCATTGCTTCCTGTCGTGCTCGTCGGCGGCCTCCTCATCGTGCGCAAGCTGCGCCGGCTCGATCTCGTCGCCACTTTCGTCGCTGTCGCGCTTGCGACGATCCTTGCAACCGCCGAGCCATCTCAATGTCTCACTGCGCTGAAGGAGACGCTCACCTCGTCGCCGCTGCTGTTCTTTGCATTCGTCATGCTGACCGAGCCGCTGACGTCACCGACGAGGCGGTGGCCGCGCATCGCCTTCGCCGCCATTGTCGGCTTCCTATTTGCACCCAGCGTCCATATCGGCTCGTTCTACTTCACGCCGGAGCTGGCGCTCTTGTCGGGAAACCTTTTTGCCTATGCGGTCAGCCCCAAGGGACGTCTCGTACTGACGCTGGAGCGCATCGAGCAATCTTCCGTCAACAGCTACGATTTTATCTTCAGGTCGCCTCGAAGCCTCGCCTTCCAGGCCGGCCAGTACCTCGAATGGACGCTAGGTCTCGACCGCCCGGACGTTCGTGGCAACCGCCGCTACTTCACGATCGCATCGGCGCCAACGGAGGATCGGGTTCGGCTTGGGGTCAAGTTCTATGCGCGGGCGAGCGCGTTCAAGCAGGCGCTCGGCATGATGACGCCAGGCAGCACGATCCACGCTTCGCAACTCGCCGGCGACTTCACCCTGCCGTCCGATTCCGAAACCAAGATCGCCTTCCTGGCGGGCGGCATCGGCATCACGCCATTCCGCTCCATGCTTCAGTTTCTCATCGACAGTCGTGAAAGTCGCCCGATCGTCCTCCTCTATGGAGTCGAGACCCAGCATGAAGCCGCTTATCTCGATGTGCTTGCCGCGGCCAGGCGGGAGCTGGGCATAAGGACGGTGCTTGCCGTGGCTCGGGGCGCGGTGCAAGGCCAGTACCCTGGCTATATCGACGCGCGTCTGGTCCGCCTGGCCATTCCCGATTATCTGGAGCGGACCTTCTACATTTCCGGCCCGCAGGCCATGGTCAAGGCGCTGCGCAAAAAACTCCTGGCCATGGGTGTTCGCCGCTCCAAGATAAGGGTCGACTATTTCCCGGGCTTTGCCTGAGAGCTGGTCAACCGTGTCTCGGCAAGGCGACGGTCACAACCAGACCCGGATCGGCATTGGCCATGGCTAGCCGGCCGCCATAGGCCTCGACAATGTCGGCGACGATGGCGAGGCCCAATCCGCTGCTGCCACCCTTGCTGTCCAGCTGGACGCCCCGCGATAAGGCGGCTTCTCGGTCCGCAGGGGGAATCCCTGCACCGTCGTCGGCGACGGCGATGGTCACTTCGCTGGCGGTCGCGGATGCGCTAACGCGAACCGAGGATCTTGCGAAGCGCGCCGCATTCTCCACCAGATTGCCCAGGATCTCCGACAGATCGCCTTCATCGACCGGTGCTGTGAAATCCTCTGCAATGTCGAGCTCGAATGAAAGCTGTTTGCCGCCTGGCGTGCGCTTGACGACCGCGATCACGCCGGCGGCGGTTTCGCGGCCCCGGCACGATGCCTTGCCCGAAACGCCGGGTGCCAGCCGCGCCCGCGCCAGCTCTCGCTCGACATGGCGGCGGATCGCACCGGCGCTCTTCTCGATCTCGTCAGCGAGTTCGGTCTCGCCCTTGCTGCGTAAGGCGCGTATGTCGGCCGAAAGCACCTGCAGCGGCGTCTTGAGCCCGTGCGCCAGGTCGGTGGCGCGCGCCCGGGCACGAGCAAGGGCCTTCTCTTGTGCATCCAGCAGGCGGTTGATTTCGTTGGCGAGCGGCTGCACCTCGCGGGGGGCCACCACATCAAGCCGCGCTGTTTTCTGCGCGATGACGTTGCGAACGGCGACCCTCAGGTTTTCCAGCGGCGCAAGGCCGACGGTGATCTGGACGAAGAAGGCCGCAATGAGTGCCGCGGCCAGCACAACGAGTGCCGGCGCGAGGTCTTGGACATATTCGCGCACCGAAACCTCGACGCTGCGATGGTCCTCCGCCACGATGGCGCGAAAGGACCGGCCGTCGGCATCGGTGATAGTGCGCTGGACGGCAATGGTAAGCTCGCCGCCGGGCCCCGGTAGCTCCTCGATCTCTCTCACTTCGCCACTCTCTGTCTGGGCCGGCAGGGCAAGCGATGCGTCCCACAGCGAGCGCGAGCGCACGATTCTATGGCGGACCAGGTCTTCCACTTGCCAGTAACGGCCTGACAGGGGATTGGCGAAGCGCGGATCGGTCAGCTCCGCTGCGACCGACAGGCGGCCGTCGGCGGCGAAGCTGGTCGCGCCGATCAGTTCATTGAGATCGACGGTCAGTTCGCGGACAATACGCCGCTCGACATTTAGTTCGAAGAGATAACGCAGTCCGATCCCGGCGATGGCAAGGGCGACGAGGATCGAAATGGTTGCCGCCAACCAGAGCCTGAAGCGGATCGAGTTGCCCATCAGGGCGGTCCGTCCGGTACGAGATATCCGAACCCACGGCGGGTCTCGATCACATCGTTGCCGAGTTTGCGGCGCAGGCGCGCGACGATGACCTCGATCGCGTTGGGATCGCGATCATTGCCGGACTCGTACAGATGCTCCGCGAGTTCGGTCGGCGCCACCACGCGCCCGGCGTGATGCATCAGGAACGCTATCAACCGGTATTCCAGCGGCGACAGCGCGACGGGGACGCCGCGTAGCGAAAGGCGCATCTGGCGCGTATCGAGCCGCAGGGGGCCGGATTTCAGCACGGGTGCCGCCTGGCCAGTCGAGCGCCGAAGGATAGCACGCAGCCGGGCCAGCAGCTCCTCCATCTCGAATGGTTTGGGCAGGTAGTCGTCAGCCCCGGCATTGATGCCTTCGACGCGTTCGGTCCAAAGACCCCTTGCCGTCAGGATCAGGACGGGAAAACGGCGCCTGTTGGCGCGCCAGTGCTTCAGCACCGTCAGGCCGTCGAGCTTCGGCAAGCCGAGATCCAGTATTGCTGCATCGTAGTTCTCGACGTCGCCCGCGAACCAGGCAGCTTGGCCGTCCCGCACGGTGTCGACAGCCATTCCGGCACCCTGCAGGACCGCCACGATGTCGTCGGCGATACGGGATTCGTCCTCGGCAAGCAGGATCTTCATCAGTCGCCCTCTTCGCGGGGAATGACTACCCCGGCGCCGGCGTCCACATCGACGACCCTGCGGCGCCCGTCGGCGGCAACGACCTGGAACCGGTAGACCCACCGGTTACCCATCCGGATGAAATCGACGGCCACGATGTCGCCTGGGGCCTGGGCGCGGACCATGCCCAGGATATTGGACAGGCCCTTGATCTCGCCTCGTTCGTAAAGATCCCGCGCCCGATCATGGTCCCCGTCATCGTCCATGTCGGCGCGAGCGGCGAGCGGCCAACCCAGGACGAAGCCGGAAAGCCCCACCATAGCGAGACGCTTCAGAACGGTTTTCATGAGCGACGTCTGTTGCATACCGGAGCTTGCAATTTGCTGTCGATAGCGTTCTATCCGCGGGGGATATATCTGAAATCGCTTCGAAAGGTAACGGTACTGGGCGTCGAATTGCTTGTTCACCTCATACCCGCCCGTATAGCTAGCTGACATCAATATGTAGAGCCAACCCCCGCGCGCGACCAGTTTTGGTTGCCAGGGATCATGTCCTAGGAGCGGTGAAGATACCGTGGCAACTTGTGAAATTTTCTGCACAGTATTAGACAAAAGTAGCCCCGGCGACAGCGCCGAACGCTGCCGATCCGCTCATATGTGGTAGTACAATGCCTAAGAAACTTGAAAAGGTTCTGTCGATGGCTGATCCACTGCTGACAACCAAGCTCAAACGCGCCGGCAACTACCGGCCTGGCCCTGGTCGCCCACCAGGTTGCATGAGGCTTACTGCCTCCGACATGAACATGGAAGAAGGGAAGGGATATGGGTCAGCTCGCTTTCCTGGATGAAGACAGGCGGTTTGACGGGCAGTGCATCCGCTTTATGGGGATCGACGGCAAGGACGAGGTGACTTGCGGGGTGACGACCGCGGCGCTCAAGGAATGCGACCCTCACATGCAGCGTCATGGTCTCATTCCGTCGGAAGCATTTTTCGAGGCGTTTGAGAGGCTCATCGTCGCCATCCACGATGCCGCACGATCCAAATACGAGCGCGGCGAGTTCGAACCGGAGGGTAGCGTGCGGATCGTGGTTCATCGCCGCGATCTCTCCCCCTGAAGCGCTAATGGAAAGGGCGATGGACCGGTGGCGCGGGTCCTGAAGATTCAGCCGCCCTAGATGCCAGATCTTGGTAAGTCCAGCCCCCGCGGAGCCCGTCGAATCGATGCTTAGTCGGAGCGTCTGAGGAGGGCCAGCACAGCACCTACGTCGTGGCTATTTCGGCAAATGATATCCCTGACCTTGGACTGAAGTTGAATGGCTAGCCAGACTCCGCCTCACCGCACATCAGCGTCCATCCGACAGGCGCCATTTGCATCCTTGATCGGCCATAGTCGACGGACTGTCGCATGGCGCCGACCTCGCTCGCAATGACGGAGATGGCGCGACGATCGGGTTCTTCTAATGCGATACGAAGACCGGCAGCGAAAATTGGCGCAGCAAATCCCGGGTCACACCGCCGAACAAGGTTTCACGAAAACGAGAATGGCTATAGGCGCCGGCGACGATCATGTCAGCATCCTCCATACACCGGGAAGCAAACAGCGCCTCGATGACCGACAATTCCCCTGTATCGGGCCATGGCTCCGTTTCCGCTTTCCGAGAATTGCCTGCCGCCTGATTCAAGAAATCAAGAAAGCTCCATCCGTCGCGGAGCACGTCCAGTCGAGCCAGCGCACTCTCTTTCCCGGGCATTGTTCACTCAAAGCACCAGGAACCCGATAGTCGCCAGCGCCATGACCAGCACGGTCAGTCCTCCCATCAGCACCATCCATCGTGGGGCCGTCAGCCTCCCCATGACGCGCGGGCTGCTGACCATCATCACCATGATTGCCATCAGCGGAACCGCAAGTATGCCATTGATAACTGCAGCCCAATAGAGTGCGCGGATCGGATCGAACGCGGTGAAGCTGACGACGACGCTGCCGAGCGTCGCCACGGCAATCGTGGCATAAAACGCCTTGGCCTCGCGCGGTCGCCGATCCAGTCCCTCTGGCCAGCGGAACATCTCCGCGACGGCGTAGGCAGCCGAGCCGGCGAGCACCGGGACGGCCAGCATGCCGGTGCCGATGATGCCGACCGCGAAAATCGCGAAGGTGAACTCGCCGGCGATCGGCCGGAGCGCCTCGGCCGCCTGCGCGGAAGTCTCGATCTGTGTGATGCCGTTGGCGTGGAGTGTGGCTGCGGTGGCGAAAATGATGAAGAGGGCGATGAGATGGGAAAAGCCCATGCCGAAAAGCGTATCTGTTCGAATGCGGGCAAGCTCGGCACCTGCCGCACGCGTATGAGTGGCCAGTCGTGCAAGATGACGACGATGCAGTTCCTCCACTTCCTCGCCGGCTTGCCAGAAGAAAAGATACGGGCTGATCGTCGTGCCCAGAACAGCCACAAGGGCCATGGCGTGGTCGCTGTCGAAGGCAAATTGCGGAATGACTGCACCGCGCAGGGCGGTTGTCCACGGTACGTCCACCGCCAGCACCACGGCGACATAGGCAAACAGCGAGAGGGTCAACCACTTCAGGGCCATCACATAGTGCCTGTAACTGATGAGGATCTCGAGGCTCGCACAGATCAGTCCGAAGACGATGGCATAGAAGAGCTGAGACCCACCGACGAGCAGCCGCAAGGCGGCTCCCATTGCCGCCAGATCGGCACCAATGTTGATGAAGTTGGCGACGAGGAGCAGGAGAACGGCAAAACGCATCACCCATGGCGGATAGTGTCGCCTCAGGTTCTGGGCGATGCCTTGGCCGGTCACGGCGCCGATGCCTGCGCTGATCCCCTGGATCGCGACCAACAGCGGGTAGCTGAACGGAATTGTCCAGCCGAGGGTATAGCCAAATTGCGCGCCCACTTGGCTATAGGTTGCGATGCCGCTCGGGTCATCGTCCGCGGCGCCTGTGATCAGCCCGGGTCCCAATGTTCGCAGGAAGCTGGTCCGCCGTCGACGCGGTTCATCGGGTAGCTTTGATGTCGGCTGCTCCATCTCAGTTCACCTGCGGGGCCGGCGCGTGCCGAATGCTTTCGCGGCTCAGTGCGAGAATAATACCGGACAATTCATGCCACTGAGAACAGACCGGGTCGCTCCGCCGAGAATCAGCTCACTCAGACGCGAATGACCATAAGCTCCCATCACAAGCAGGCCGGCTCCGCTATCCGATATCTTGGTCAGTAGGGCCTCGCCGGCCTCCCCTTCCCCCCGTAGAGAGGGGTTCGATCACCGCCTTGACGCCATGGCGCGACAAAGCCGTGGCAAGATCGGCGCCGAGCAGGCTGCCAGGACGGGGATGTTCCATTTCCGGATCGACCCAGACTACGCGGACTTCATTCGCACCTGTCAATAGCGGCACGCTGTCGAAAGCGGCTCGCGCCGATTCACGCTTTCCACTCCAGCCGACGATGACGAGTTCGGCCACCGCGCTCGTCCCACCTTTCCTCGGCAAGACAAGGGTCGGTCTGCCAGTAGACAACAGCATCTGCTCGACGAAAGCGCGACCCGTGACGGACAATCCCCCATCCTCCGGGGGCTGGTTGATGATCGCGATATCAGATCGGCGCGCATAGTCAATTACATGATCCGTAATGCTGGGAGCTATCGAATCCACCAAAACGAAGTCGCTGCGGACACCTGCCACTTGCGCGAGCTATTCGAACAAGTCTCGCACGGATTTCTCGGCCTTTTGGTATGTCTCTCGATTGCCTTCGAAGACGACCGGCATGCCAAAGTCTGCCCCAGCATAGATCTCGACAGCAGGGATGACGTATAGGCCCTGGAGATGGGAATCAAAATTACGGGCGAGCTCCGCCGCGCATATGAGAAGAGCCTCGTTGCGCTCGAGATCGTTCAGGTTCACCAGAATCGTCTTGTATGTCACAACATTCTCCTTTGGATCGGACACTGGGTTCGCGAGGATACACAAGGCCGATGCCGTGGCATTGACTGAGGTCAATTGATCAGGAGACCAGATCATCGCCTATGCGTCTGTGCAGCCCGAGATCGCCATCACCGTGTAGTACATTTCGGCCGCGGATATGGACGCGTCGGCGCAGAACCAGACTTTCGAAGCCTGAGCGGCGGTCGGCTGCGCGCGAAGAACCTCCGGCGTGACGCTGATCAGGTCTTTTGCGAGCATAGGCAAAACTGCTCGATGCTGTCGGCCAGATCAAAATCATGCACTTCCACCGATCCTCGGCAGCTGCGTAGCAATGTCCTGGTTGCAAGGCGTTCCTCGACCAGGCCATCAAGCTGGACGAGCAGTAGAAATTCACCACCGGCAACGGCTTGCGCCAAACGTTTGGCATGCGTGGGAAAGAGCCAGCGTCCCAACAATCCTTCGAATGCCGAGGCATCCTGTGATATGCTCTTCGGCAAGACAGGTCCGCATGCGAGTGCAACAATTCGGTCCTGCCCTGTCTGGAAGTCGAGGGAGCGCGACTTCCCATTCACGATGGCGCTGAGTTCAGCGGATCTCTCCCGGCCGTGAGTAAAGCTCGCTTCGCGCCCGACGATAGAGATCGCTTGTGGCTCAAGCTCATTGTGGACCAGTTGCCGCAGGGCACGCAAGGCGTCGTCGAGATTGGCCACGACCGCGAGCGCGAAGCGCCTATGTGCCGCCTCTTTCATGGCGTCACTCAACGCAATCGCCTGCCGCCAGCGCTTCCAGACGTTCAATATCGAGGATGATGAGCTTGTGGACTTCCGGCAGCCGAATGATCCGCTTGACCTTCAGCTTGGCGAGATTCCGACTCACGGTCTCTATCGTCAGCCCCAGAAAATCGGCGATGTCGGACCTGCTCAGCTCAAGGTTGATTGCGGGCGAATTGTCCTGGCGGCGGTGCAACTCAAGAATAAAGGCAGACAGCTTCTCCATCGCGGAGCGACGGTTGAGGACGGCGATCTGGCCTCGCGCATCCTCGAGTTCTTTCGATAGAAGGCTTACGAGTTGCGGTGCCAGCGTTGGCTCGTCGCGCATGTGCCGATAAGCACTATTCTGCTCTAAGCAACGGTATCTCACATGAGTGATCGCTTCGGCACTGCAATGCCGTTCCGAGGTAGCTTCAAAGCCCACGATATCGCCGGCAAAGCGCAGGGAGATAATCTGACGCCGCCCGTCGCTCAGCACGTGATAGATGCGCACGATTCCCGATTCAATCCGGTAAATTTTATGATTTTCGTCTCCCTGATGATACAGATGCTGATGAGGATCTAGGCTGCATAAAGATTGGCAAGATAGCAATTGGTCGAATGTTTTCAGGCCTTTTGAGGGCTCACTTACGCTCGCGATCTGGAGCGGGGGGCGGTAGTCACGTTCTGAATCTGCTGCAAGGGTTAACATGGTTCACTCCTGAGCATCTGTTCGGACCTCAGTAAGCTCTCCCTGCTTCGCCCGCGCTTGCCCCGATTGTGCCGGTTTGTGGCAAATTGTGCCAAGTGGCCGGAATGGCGCGAAATCAGGTTGGCTGATGCCGTCCCACCTGACGCCTTCGGATTCTACGTTTTGCGCGCTCGCTCCAATCTGGTCGAGATAGACTCGTCCTCGCCCAGTAACCGGACGCGACAACGGTGCTATATGCCTCGAATCATGAACTGGCGAAGGCTGTCTTGCTTTTACCGTCCATGCGGAGGCGGGAGGAAGCCGTGCTCCATGTCGCCGGAGAGGCGGTCAAACGGGGTCCAATGTCAAGGTGGGTGTTAGATGGAGAGGCCGCCGTCGGGAAGGTTTTCCTGATTTGGAGGTTCTGTCTCCAGCCTCTACTGGGATCCAACCATTTGGAAATTTCCCAACCATTTGCGGAGATTCCGGCTCTGTGATACTCACAGACCCGGCATGAGTGCGAGCTCCCTTGAACACCCCTTCCATACATATTGTCGTCGTCGATGACGAGCCGCCTATTCGGACGCTCCTGCGGAACTGTTTTGAAGCGGAGGGCTATAGAGTCAGCGAAGCGGCAACAAGCGAAGAACTCTTCAATCTCGTGAGGAGCGGTGGTGTCGATCTCATAACACTCGATCTGACGCTCGGGGCTGAAAGCGGTCTGCAAATCGCGCGAAACTTGCGCACCATTTCAGAAATTCCAATAATCATGGTGACAGGCAAGGGTGACCTTATCGATCGCGTCGTAGGTCTTGAACTCGGTGCCGATGACTACATAGCCAAGCCGTTCCATCTGCGTGAAATACTCGCACGGGTCCGTACTGTCTTGCGACGGGCTGACAGGGCTTTGACCGAGCCTCTTTTGGAGAGTGAGGTTAAGTACCGCTTCGACGAGTGGGAACTCAACCTGGCAAAACGTGAATTGCGTGAACCCGACGGAACTCTATGCCCTTTGACCACAGCGGAACTCGACCTACTGGCCGTGCTCATCAAGCGTCCGGGGCATGTTCTATCTCGGGAGGCGATCATGGACCAGCTCAAAGGCCATGATTGGGCCGCCAATGATCGCGCCATAGATAGTCAAATATCGCGGCTGCGCAAGAAGCTTGGCGAGGACTCCGAAAGTTTGATCAAAACCGTAAGGGGAGTTGGCTATAGCTTCTCCACCAAAGTGACAAGGACCTCGACCTAATGCAACATGAATACCGGCCGCGCGCCGTCCTCAAGTACGGACTGGGTGCATCCTCCGAACAGGATCTCCCTGATTCTTGAGCGGCTGAATCCGCCCATCACCACGATATCCGCCTGCCTACGCAGGCTTGCCGACCAAAGCACCCTTACCGTTGGCCGATGACCACGGTCGTGGATCTCAAGCACCGGGTTAATTCCATGCCATCCGAGCTGATCGCTCAGCTCAGAGAGTGTGTCTGATGCTTTGTCGGCGTCCTCTGGAACATTGAGAAGAACAACCCTGTCCGCGGCCTTAAGCAATGGCAGGGCGGCGGTGAGCGCGCGCGCAGCAGCTGCCTGATCCTTCCACCATACCGCTATTGTGTCGAGTGTCATATCTCGGCAGTCATGTGGGACGATTAGAACCGGGCGCCCCGTTTCTGTCGCCAGGGCTTCAAGAAGGTTTCTTGACCAGGTGCGTTCAGCACTCGAGCGGCCGACAATAGTCAGATCGTGGGTGCGAGCTGCCTTGATCAAACCCTCAATGCCTGCGGTTATTGGATTGGAGCTCCAGTTTGCGGTCACTCTGTCCATGGCTGCTGCGTAAGACGCCTTCGGTATATTATTCATCTTACAGAAACGGCTCACGTGCGAGCGGGCATTCGCTATTGCGTCCTTGGCATTGAGCAGGGTCGTTCGGAGTGCGAGTTCTACGGCGTCGCCGCGTGCAAACTCGACATGAGGATTATAGTCCGCAGGATTTATCGCATTAATGGGACTGTGAAGGAAATCGATATGGGCATTCAACGGCTTAGCAATAGCATACGCAGCGCCGAGCACTGCATCGTCGGTTTTCGTCCCGCTGACAGCGACCAATATCGATTTCATGACTGCACCTTGTTAAACTCTAATGCCTACGTAACCAGAGTGTCGCTAGAATGATTTGATGCAAATCAAACCCGCTTCACGGCGGTCCGTTGAGCACGGCGTCCAAAGCGCTGCGTAGATCAGCGAGCCGATATGGCTTACGAAGCAATTTTATACCGCCGAGATTCTCCGTCCGGAGGAGATCCTCGGCATAACCTGAAGTCAGCAATATCCGAATTCCGGGATATATTTCCCTTGCTTTTCTGGCAATGTCATATCCGGTAAGCCCTCCTGGCAGCATGAGATCGCTGAACAGCAAATCCACCTTGAGCCCGCTTTCAAGGAATCTGATAGCGCTCGCCCCATCTGACGATTCATAGATCTTGAATCCGAGCGTCGCAAGGCGTGTAACCGTCAAATCACGGACACCGTCGTCGTCTTCGACAACAAGGACGGTTTCGCCGCGCCTTGGCGACGGTTCGGCATCAGCTGCAACTGCGGCATCCATCGTTCCGTTCGCCCGAGGCAAATAGATGTTTATAGTCGCTCCGTAACCAAGCTCGCTATAGATCGTCACATGGCCGCCAGACTGTTTGGCAAAGCCATAGACCATGCTAAGGCCAAGGCCGGTCCCGTGCCCCCTTGTCTTCGTCGTGAAGAACGGTTCGAAGGCGCGATCCCTGACTTCCGCCGGCATGCCGGTGCCAGTGTCGGAGATAGAAATTTGCACGTAGTCGCCATGCGGCAGTTCAATTGCGTCTCCGCTCTTGACTTCGTCCATGCGGATATTTCGTGTTTCGACGACAAGCTTCCCGCCCTTTGACATGGCGTCGCGTGCATTGATAGCTAAATTGACCAGAGAGCTTTCAGCCTGAGTGGGATCCACCTTTACCTGCCACAGGTCCGGCGAAAGGACGGTTGACAGTGAGATATGCTCACCCAGCGTGCGGCGAAGCATACTGGTGACATTCAGTACCAAGTCGTTAGTTTCAAGAATTTCCGGTTCAAGATGACTGCGTCTGGCAAATGCGAGAAGGCGGGACGTAAGCTTCGCTGCAAGGTCAGCGGCCTCCTGCGCATCTCTTAGCATTTTGTGCAAGTGCTCTCCCTGTACGCTCATCTCGATGAGCTCCAGATTTCCCGTGATCACGGTCAGGAGATTGTTGAAATCGTGGGCAATGCCGCCCGTCAGCTGGCCTATTGCCTCCAGTCGTTGCGCCTGGGCCAGCTTGCGTTCGCTTTCCAAAAGAGCTTCTTCGACTCGTCTACGGTCGCTGAGATTGGTGATGATGCCGGCGAAATAACGCTTGCCCCCCGCAACAAACTCGCTGACCGACAAATCGAGCGGGAAGGTGGTCCCATCCTTGCGCTTGCCCATCACTTCCCGGCCGACGCCAATAATCTTTCGTCTTCCGGTGGAAAGATAGTTCGAAATATAGCTGTCATGCTCGTTGTGGAACGGTTCAGGCATCAGAATGCGAACATTCTGCCCAATCAACTCGTCTGCGTGATAGCCGAAAATCCGCTCCGTCGCCGGGTTGATCGAGTCGATCAAGCCACTGGTATCTATCGTGATTATGGCCGCGACAGCCGAGTTCAGAATGGCCTCGAGCTTCGAGGCTTTTGGCCCGCCGTTCGGCAGTTTCTGTTGCATGATCCAGGCTGAATTTGAGCTCTATAGACCAGCGTAGCATTGGATTGGCCCCATGCGGTAGGGGAACTCAACAGCCGCTAATGGGACAGGAATAACGGCACATTGCAGTGCCGCAGAAGAGCCTGCGTCACGCCCCCCAGAATGAGCTCCCGTATCCGCGAATGCGCAAAACCACCCATCACGATCAGGTCGACAGCCGAGTGCTCGGCATACTGTCTGAACGCTTGGGCCACGTTCGCCGTTATCCGCATGAATGGTCTTGGCAATAATCTTCACCTTGTGGGAAAGAAGGTGTTCGACCAGCCTTGCGCTAGGGATCGAACCAGATAGGTCTTTTTCACCCTCTATTTGGATCACCTCGACCATTTCCGCAATGTGCAGGATCGGCAACGCGTAAAAAAGCGCGCGCGCTGCTTTGCTGCTACCGTCCCAGGCAACAACAACACGCGGTGCACTGAATGAGGTGAAGCCAGGAGGCAC
This sequence comes from Nordella sp. HKS 07, assembly GCF_011046735.1. Lineage (NCBI taxonomy): Bacteria > Pseudomonadati > Pseudomonadota > Alphaproteobacteria > Hyphomicrobiales > Nordella > Nordella sp. HKS 07. Next base: position 5,715,848 of record NZ_CP049258.1, read on the forward strand.
AACGATGACAGGACGTCCACTATCCAACAGTGCTGCCTCTATCAGATCCCGGTCGATGTCGATTGCGTCGGATTCGCTGTCGAGAATGCACAAATCATGCAAGCGGGTTTCTCTGGTAAACCCTTCGACAAGCTTTAAACGCTTGAGCTGAGGCGAACTGACGGAAGCCGCAACGCCGATCGCGCGGGCCTGCTCGCTAATGCGTTCGGTCACCGTACGCGACAACTCCGCAACATGACGATTTTCGGAGGCCACGAGCGCCAGCCACGATACCGCTGACAAATGAATGAGGCAAAGTAAGCTTCACCGACGGTGCATATACCGTAATTTGCGCACCTGCTAGCTTTGCGAGTGAAAGGCCATAGCTGATCGCGGCGGTCGGCTCATACTTGTTCTCTACCGACAGGCCGATGAGAATGTTCTCGATATTGTAAATTTGGCGCATAAGCCGCTCCTTTCGAAAGTCCGCAACACAGAAGGCGCCTGACACCTTTTTGCTCAGTTGGGTGAAAGCATCACCTCCGATCAAACATACGGCGCACCTGCGGGCTGGCCGATGCGGCTTGGTTCTGCATGTTCTCGATCTGCAGCTCCTGGATCTCCGACAGCCTTTGCCACTGGTTGAACAGGAGGTGGTCGACCTTCTCCTGCAAGTGACGGACCTCAAGCTCCGCCTTCAGGTTGACGCGATAATCGTTGAGCGACCGCATCCGATCCTTGGCCTCTGCCTTCGCTGGCTCATCATGATGATGGGTGCCTGTATTGCGGCGATGCACAACAAGATGAGGTTGAGCAGAATGAAGGGGTAAGGATCGAAGCTATTGGTACTTGCGATATTTATCAGGATCCGAGAGCGAAGAAAATCAGGAAGCGCCAGCTTCCACCGAAATTGGCCAAATCATCCGAAACCCTCTCCGCGAGCGTGCGTCGGGCGCCATAGTCCTTTTCGATATTTGCCGAGATCAAATCACCTTGGGCCACCTGCTGCTCTAGGTGGGAGAGTTCGCCGCGCTCGGCACGCAGCAGCTCCTCAACGTAGGCGGTACGATAGCGACTGGCCTCTTGACGGCTGATCACTGCATCCGATGTCAGTGTGGGATGCTCCTTTCTGATCCTCTCGACGATGGCATGCCTCAGCAGTTCCTGCGGAACAGCTCCGAGGTGGGATAGGCGAGACCGCTGATTGCGCATTTCCGTTGTGCTCTGGGTGTTCGCTTCTTCACGTCACTTATCCCCCGTTACATCGTCAGGACCGCAGCCCCGATCAACCGGCCCACGCGCAAGTCCGCCAGGGCCTGGTTAGCTTCAGCAAGTGGGTATGTGGAAACCTGCGTCTCAATCCCGATCTGCGGAACCAGTCGGAAGAAGCTATCGCCGTCCACACGCGTCAAATTGGCGACGGAGACGATTTGGCGCTCTTCCCACAATAGTCTGTAGGGAAAGCTTGGAATATCACTCATGTGAATGCCTGCACATACGACGCGGCCACCCTTGCGCACCGCCTTGAGCGCGCATGGTACGAGGGCACCGATCGGCGCAAAGATTATGGCCGCATCGAGGAGCTCAGGGGGCGTCTCATCGGACGCGCCGGCCCAGACGGCTCCAAGTTGGCGCGCGAATGACTGGCTTTCCACATCGCCGGTGCGTGTGAAGGCGAAAATTCGTCTTCCTTCCGAGTTTGCGACTTGCGCGATGATATGGGCGGCAGCGCCGCCGTACAGTCCCAGGCGCTTAGCATCGCCGGCCCTCTGGCGGGGCAAAGACGTAGCGGGCGTCTGCGAGGGCGTGCGTTGCATATCCGCCATCCCGCGTGTAACCGGTGAACAGCGGATGGTCGCAGAGATTCTCGTGCCCGGCCACGCAATAAGCGCATTTGCCGCACGTGAAGCCGAGCCAAGAAGCGCCGACCCGCTGATGCAGCTCGAAGCTGCGGACGTTGGGGCCTAGTTCTTCTACATAGCCCACGATCTCGTGGCCGGTTACGAGAGGGAGCGGTGCCCTGGGCAATTCACCGTCGACAACATGAAGATCGGTCCGGCAAACACCGCAGGCACTCACTCTGACACGAACCTCGCCACGTCGCGGAATGGGCATCGGGCGCTCGCGCATCATCAGCGGCTGCTAGCGACCGTCTCGTCTTCGCGAAGATCGGCGGCAAGGGCCTGTATGAAGTCCGCTTCGACCTTGTCGCGCGGGTCGCTGCGCATTTCTACGGCATGCCGGCTAGGCGATCCGCTCTCACAGACACGTCCCGGCCTGTCGCGGGCGAGCTCGGATGATTTCTCATGTATGTGGGCCGAGACGAATTTCCGGAACGTCTTGAAATGGTTGGGGCCAATGCGCTCGATATAGCGAACACGACCGCCATCCGCGATTATGTAGAGTGTCCTTGGTACGCGCATGACGAGCCTCCTTTCTTGAATAACTTTGAGAGTGTTGGAAGAAAAGCGCTTTGATTTGGGTCAATTTTCACGGTGACCTCGCCGCGTCTCCATCGCCGCTAAAAGGCATCGAAATCAACTCACGATCTGGTCGTCGATATAGGCGAAATACGCACGTTCTCGGTTCCTAGCGCGGGCCTGGCTGAAGTGCCGGACAGGATATAGGCGTCTGACCCAAGTCAGGGGCAGTTCGAGTCCCTGCGCCACAGATCTCTCGGGGATGGGCCATAGAGGCCGGTTAAATTCGCCGTGGCTGTCCTGCCGGGTGGTTGGCCGGCTAATCTAGATGAGGAAAGATAATTCTGAAAGACATGGCGTTTCCGCCGCATGCTTCTATGTCAGCGTCGCCGGGCGTCCGACCCCAAGAAACAGGCCGCTTCTCAGTCTTTCCTGATAAGTTGGCAGGGAAGGAATTCGCAATAGAGGTCCTATCGCGTGTTCTAGGGTTTTTGGCGCCCATATCGTGATGGCTCCTTACGTGCCGCCAACGCCTTAGGGCGAACGGTAACGTAGGCCAACTGAGATAGTGTCGACGCTGCCTTTGGAGGTGCCGGCATAGCGGATGCCGAAAGTTGTCTAGTCGACTGGGGCGTCCTCGACGAAAAGATGCGTATAGCCAACGTCAATTGAAAGCCGTTCGTCATATTTGTAGCTTGCACCAACGCTAGTCCAAATACGGTCGGCATCCGGCAATCTCATCGACCGTGCTTGGTCAATTGTTGGTGTGATTTCATAGCTGAGACCGGCCCTGAACGTCAGATCATTGTTAATGTTGTAGTCGGCCCCGAGCGAGAAGATCCAACCATCCTCGTAGTTGAAAGTAAGGCTAGAACCAGCGGGCGAGCCCTTAAGCGGAACAATCTGCATGCGGCTCCAATTCGTCCACTCCATGCCAGCCATGACCGTGAACGTCTCGTTGACCCGTTGACGTACTCGGGGGCGGCAATGCCAGCAAAGCTCGAGCCCTCTCCGTACGCGGATTGCGTGCGAACGGCGAACCCTCCTGCCGCTGCCGTCGCGGCCACTGACGTTGTCGTCATCACGGTTGAGGCGAAAAGCAGGACGTTCATGCGGCATGTTCCCGGGCCTGACGGCCCGCCGCGATTGCTATGGTTGGGGATTTTGCAGCGCACCCTAAGCGATCATACAAGGTGCCCATTCCAGACAAAAGATCCTGCGATAGAGCGATAAGTGGCCGTGATTAAGGTGTTTCTTCCTTTTCAAAGCGCTTTAGACCCTGCGGTTCAGCGCTATCGGCATAGGCCGGGATGACCGTCTATGTGGTCATCAACGATGAGACAATAAGACGCCGATGGACACACAATGACACAAACAAGCACAACTCCGACAACCGCAGTCGACGCAGTGAGGGCACTCTAGCCTAATGGAATTGAGGGAGGAATTAATGTCGGAGCATAAGCTTCTGTTCTCGCTTGTCGTTCTTGCAAGCTTCGTGAGCTTGAGCTGGGTACTGATTGTCTATGTATTGTCCTTTCACGTCGCCCGCAGGCTCGTCGACGCACTCGATGTCGGCCAAGCGCCACGCCGCCGTGAGCTTCGCCACGTCCGGTACCCGGCGCTCCGCCATCCTCACGTGACGGGTACGTTGATTACCCAATGAGCCTCGTCGACCACATTCGAATCGTCGCGACTGATGGCACAGTAGTGACCCGCTGCAAGGCGGGCTTCGTTCCATTCGGCCAGCGATGACAGGATGGCCATGGCACAGGCGATGGTTCTGGTTCGTGTGTCCCTATTCGCGGCCGGCGCACTGCCAAGTGCCTGGGGCAACCATACTTGCTGGCAATTTGGTCATTGCGTTGCCGCAGGCCTCGTTGAGTTGCGCCTCAGCCAGATTGATCACTCCCGACAAGTCCGTGTCGCGCAAGTCGGCAAATAGCAGTGTTGCATTTTTCATATTGGCTTGAGTAAGCGTTGCGCGCCGCAAATCGGCACGACCCAGAAATGCTCCACTGAGATCCGCGCGGGTCAAGTCAGCTCCAATGAGAATGGTTCGCCCCAGAGCCGCCTTCTGCACGTTGGCTCCTGTAAGTATCGCTTCCGTTAAGTTGGCGCGATCGAGACTCGCTCCTTCAAGCCTGGCGTCCCGAAGATCAGCGCCAGCGAGCAATGCTCGATCAAGCGTCGCCTTTTCAAGGAGGGCGCCAGTCAACATGGCCCCCTTGAGCTGGGCGCGGGCGAAATTTGCCTTCCTCAGATTAGCGTTGATGAAATTGGCGCCCGTGAGGTCGCTCCGGCTGAGATCGGCGTTTTCCAAGTTGGCGCCTCGAAAGTCATAGCCCGCCATCATGCGGTTTACTTTCGAACAGCCCGACCAATTCACCCCGGGAGCGGGATAGTCGGAGCAACCGGCGAAGCCTGCCCGCGGCGCGGCGCCAAATGTCACCACCATAAACAGCGCAATTGCCCAGCGACGCACGCGAATTCTCCTATCTTCAATATTACAAGATTTCTCCCGCTGTTTGTCGTCCTAATCATAGCGCCACTTGCCATTATCCCCAAATAGGCATATCTGCCGAAGATCCAGTTCTCAGAGGTTACGATGGTGCTTGCGCACAGTCATGGGATGAGTTCGGGGATAGCGGTCGGCGCGCTATACCGCTATGTTTGGCACACGAGCCAATCCTCGCAAATACTTATCTGTATACTGACGATGGTACTGGCGCCGCTTCCGATGGCGTACCTCGAACTGCAGCGGCGCATGGTCGATGAGGCAGTTACGCAGCGAAACTTGCGCTTGTTAACGATACTCGGCACTGCCTATCTTGCTGTAATCTGCGTGAAATGTGCGTTCAAGTATACTCTCAACATGACAAAGGGTATCGCAATCGAAACAATCGCGCGCGATATCCGCTGCCGTGTGATGGTAAAGGCGGGCGAGATGTCCGGAGGGATAGAAAAGTCGCGAAGCCAGGTGACTGGCGCAACCCTAGTCTCGATATTGTCCGCGGAAACAGAAGATATGAGCGGCTTTGCTGGCGATGCCTTCGCGGTTCCGATGCTCAGCGGTGGTACCATACTCTACGTGGTCGGCTATCTCCTATGGGTGCAGCCTGAGATCGCCATGCTCGCGATAGTCGTTTATCTCCCCCAGATGGTGCTAGTACCAAGCATACAGCATAAGATTAACCGATTGGCTCGCTTGCGGATCAGACTTACGCGCTTCCTTGGTCATATTGCTGAGCATGGTGACGAGCGGCATGAGCGGATTCTTCGAAATGCTGGAAGCGCGCTCATCGACCGACTCTATCAAGTGCGCGTCTGGATTTACTTGCGAAAATATTTCCTCTCAGAGCTTGGGAATTTTCTTGCAAACCTTGGGCCGTTGATAGTGGTAACCGTTGGGGGCTATCTCGTCATCACTGGCAAAACCGAGGTTGGAACGCTCGTCGTATTCATTTCCGGTCTACAACGGATCGCGGATCCATGGGACGAATTAGTTAATTTTTACCGCGCCATCTCCAATACGTCGGTTGCCTACGCAATGGTCAGTAGCAAACTCGGACCCATGCAGGGAGACTACTAACCGTCAGCCGGCAGCTGACCCGGGTCAAGGCGGCAGGGATCATCAGTTTAATCGACACGCGTGCGTTCGAAGTGCCTGATATCGCGTCTCTGGCTAAAGTTGCCGAGCGGTATATAGGCGTTTGACGCAAGTCAAAGGCCGGTCGAGCCCCTGTGCCAGAATGCCGGCTGATTTTTCAGGGCCGTACCATGTGTTTCAGAACGATTCTTGCCTGTCTCAATGAGACAGCCAACAACCTGGCGGTCGCTGCCACGGCGAGCACCCTTGCGTGCGAATTCGAAGCACATTTGACCGGCCTCTATGTGATTCCAGCCGCCCCCATTTATCCATCGGCTCATTATGAGCCCATACCGGAACTGTTTGAGGCTCACCGGAAACATTTCAATCGCCAGTCTCATTCGGTCAGGGCGGCCTTCAAGGCCACGTTTCTCAATAACACGCTTCGCCATCAGCTGCGGATCGAGAATTCGCCCAGTCCGCTGATTGGCGATTGCGTCATAGAGCAGGGGCGCAGCTTCGATCTGATCTTGGTGAGCCAGACCGAGACAGCCTCCAAATTAGGCGTCGAATTGGACTTCGTGCCGCGAGTTGCGGTGGCGGTCGGCCGGCCAGTAATGGTCATCCCGTTCAACGCGCCTCTGGAATCCATCCCGGAAACGGTGATCATCGGATGGAACGGTTCTCGTGAGGCCGCTCGCGCCGTGTTCGACAGCCTGCCTATTTTGAAACGGGCGACGAAAATCCATATTGTTTGGATCGACCCGCCTGCCGAGCGGCAAAAGTCGGAAGCTATTCCGGGAGAAAGAATCGCTCGATCGTTAGAATCGCAGGGCATCAAGGTCGTTGTCGATCCGGTCAACAGCGGCGCAGACAGCACGGGGGATGCTCTCTTGAAAAAGGCCGCGGATTTGCGGGCCGGGATGTTGGTCATCGGCGCCTATGGCCGCTCGCGCTTGAGTGAGTTCGTCCTCGGCGGCGTCACTCGAACAGTGATGCAGAAGATGAGGTGTCCGGTTCTACTTTCGCATTGAGAGGTTAGCACTATGAAATACATTCCGGGAAGGTGTCCCGCTGAGTTTGCTCTGTTTACTAAGTCAATAGATAACTTGAAAACCCAGACTGTCTTGATCGGATGGCTAGGCCTGATGCTAAGCTCCTTAATTCCGGCACCCGCGCTAAGCCAACAAATTGGCGATGCTGAGAAAGGTCGGCAGTACGCCTTAAAGTTCTGCACACAGTGTCACGCGGTGCGCCCTGCGCAGCCGCGATCACCCTGCCGGAGGCCCCGCGGTTTGAGGATGTCGCCAACACCCCCGGAATGACCGCGATTTCACTCGCGGCATGGTTTCAGACATCACATCCAACGATGCCAAATATTGTCATGACAGATGCACAGACGCGGGACGTTATTCAATACATCCTCAGCTTGAAGAATGACTAAGCGCGAAATTACTCGCCGCGCCGCGAGCCGGACGACGTCGTTATGAACACTCATCATGCGGGTACCCTTCCCAAAATGATATAGCTGTCCGACAGGCTGGAACAAATCTACTGGCAGTTGTTCTGATGTTCGTGCAAAGCTGGTAGTCTGCACGAGGCTCACATGGGATGGATATCATGAGAATCCTGGTTGCCTTCGGAACATTGGAGGGGCAGACGCGGAAAATAGCGGAGGCTGTTGCAGATCGTGTGCGTAACCTTGGTCATGACGCTCACCTGTTTAACACCGCTGACAGCCCCGCTGACGTGCATGTGGATTTATATGACAAGATCGTCGTCACAGGATCAGTGCATCATAAACGGCATCAAGAGTCTGTCGAAGATTTTGTTACGGCGAATTTGGCCGAACTCCGAAAGAGGCCAACGCTTTTCCTATCTGTCAGTCTCTCGGCTGCGTTCCCCGAGGGTATGACGGAAGCACAGAGCTATGTTCACGCGTTTCTCGCCAGTTCCGGTTGGAATCCTACACAGTCCCATCTGGTCGCCGGGGCGTTACAGTACACAGAATACGACTACTTCCAGGAACAGGTCATTGAACATATTGTATTGAAGGGCCGTAAGGTTGAAGGACCAAAGGGGGACCTTGAATTCACGGACTGGGCCGCCTTGTCCCGGGTCGTCGACTCCTTTGTTCGGTCATAGAAGGGGCGTGCCAAACGTTGCTTTTTTTGACAACGATCCCAGGAAGAGGGCCGCAGAAGTGCAACGTCCAGATGAGCAGGCAACTGAGACCCGGGGCATCGTCGTGGCGAGGCGACAGTAGACAGATCTCTGGCCCGCGACGTTGCCACATTGAGGCGATTCAAACATTAATGAGCATCAGCGCGAGCGAAAGTTGTACAAGCATGTCTGCTGGTCCCTCACTCTTCTTGATTGAACCGCGTTATCTAACTTTCAGTGTGGTCCACATGCCCGCCATGTAGTGGCCGGGAATATTGCAATACAGAATATAGAGCCCGGGCTTCATTTCTACTGTCAGAGCACCCGACTTTCCGGGCTCGAGTTCGGAAACTTCGCCAAGGTGACCGGCTTTTTCTTCGTCCACACGGTTTTCATTCTCAACAAAAGGCAACACGACGTTTTCATTTGCTAGAGGTGCAACGACCATCTCGTGTATGGTTTCCTTCGATGCATTTGTTACTTCGAAGGTAACTTTACCGGCAGGTACACTCTTCGGGTCAATCTTGATGCTCATGATGGCCAATTTCATGTCGCCTTTCATGCCCATGCCCATGCCCATGGGCTTGCTCAAATCCATTACGCCACCTTTGTCCAGCAAAGAGACTTTAACGACGGCATTTGCGAGGGCAGGAATAGACGATGCCGCAGCCAAAGCCACAGCGATCACGCAAGACACTAAGACGTTCCATTTAGACATGGCATAATCCTTTTGCTGAGTTAACCTGTGCAGTGGCAGCATAGGGGCACTTTCGGCCGCTGGCATTGACGCAAATCAATGAGCGCTACTGCGTTGGTTTTAGTTGTCGAAACTGCGCGCGCCTCCAGGGCTGCCAGCCGTCTCAAACAACGTGAACGTCACGACCTAGGTCATGCACGCGAGCTGCAACTGCCTCCGCTATTTTCCGAGTCTGACCCTCAGATGTTCCAAAGGCAAATAGGATTCTCATGAAATCTCTCCTATCGTGTGGAGCTTTCCGCGCACCGCAAATGACACCCACTGGTCCGGAGCCCTAGACTATTCGCGTCGACTCTTGCGCGACGAAGCACGATAAGCTGCATTTGCCACTCGTTTGTCGGGCCACTTAAAGGCTAGCGTGACACGCGTTCGTGATAGCTCAATGCGAGAATATTAATGGGCATCTCATCTTGTCCAACACTGACCATCGCCGAGAACAAATTGCGCGCAACCATGAATGGTCATATGCTCCCATGTCGAGCAATCCGGCTCTTGAATCATAGACCTTAGTCAACAGAACTTCCGCGCTTCATCACCAGGACGAGTGTCATATTAGGAACATGCATTGCGCGATCCTCTTTGAAGAAACACGCGAGAGTGCTCCGGAATTTGACGCAGATCAAAGCGCTGGGCGTTCATAGGGCTAGATGGATGCATTGCGTCATTATTCCGCTAAATAGATGTCTCTTGCTTCTGACGTGGAATTTGGCGTTACAGGAGGTATGTGCGATGGCTTCCAGCTTTAGCGATCCGTTTGCGGCGCTGTTTGCTCTACAAAGAGCTTTAGATTCGCGCTTGGAAAGCAATTGGATGAGTGCCGGGACTGCTGGTAGGGGCAGCTACCCACCGATCAACATTTTCCAGCATGGAGACGATTTCGTTGCGGTCATTGAGCTACCAGGTATTGATAAGAACGACATTCAAATAGAGGCAAAGGAGAGCACGATCCGAATATCCGGCAAGAAGACGATCAATTACGACGCAGCGGCCAGCATGCACAGGCGGGAACGCACTTGGGGTGCTTTCGATAGGACGATCTCGATCCCAACTCAGATTGATCCGAACAGCATCAGAGCGGAGTACGGCGACGGTGTGCTCGCTCTATTCATACCGCGGGCGGAAAGCCAGAAGCCGCGAGCGATTAAGGTCTCATGACGATTAATGGGAGACGCTACCATGGTTGAACAAGAACTGAGCGTTCAACAGAAACGTGAAGTTGAGAAGAAGCAAGAACGCACGATACCTGCACGCGTATTCTTGCCGGTGACCGATATCTTCGAGACCGACGAAGCCCTGACAGTGGTTCTGGAGATGCCCGGCGTTGACAAGCAGAACGTGGACGTCATGGTCGAGAATGATGTTTTGACAATCGAGGGGCGGATTGACTTTTCAAAATACCAGGAGTTGCAACCAGTCTATACCGAATACAACATTGGCAATTATGCTCGCAGCTTCGAGATCTCGAGCAAGATCAAACAAGACGGAATCAGCGCAGAGCTGAAAGATGGCGTGATGACGCTCGTTCTGCCCAAAGCCGACACAGCAAAAGCTCGGAAGATTAAGGTGGGTTGATTTACAGAAAGCGCGCAACAGCGCTCATATACGCTGACCCGTGGGCTACCATCGATGAGCTAAGCCGCTTGTTTGATGAGTATGCAGAGGATGCCGTGATGGGCTTTTGCCAGCGGCAGCAGTAAGCGAGCATCACGCTGGGCCGCCGCGATCAAGATTAGCCTCTTATCCTCCGATGCATTTCCGATGCATTATGTCGCTTACGCTCTACCTGGCATGAGCGTCCGCCGAAGACGCCACAATAATTGAATATCGGCTGCCTGTTCATAGGCCTGCGTTTTTTCATCGAATCGACTGGAGGTGTTCCAGCGCATTACGAGATCGCCCGTTAGGGCCGTGAACCAGCTGCCGTCGAGCAATTCGCCCGAATGGCGCATCGGGCTGGTATGCCGGCCCAGTTCCAGGCAATCCTAAAGTCGAGTGCTGAGGACAGGAAGCTCGCGTGAAGTGCTTTGTTCTCCTCCTGGATGATTTTGATCATCTGGGGGAAGAACTGGGCTGCGCGGCTGTTACCCTTGCCGGCTGACACGGCAAGGGAACGAACAAACAGCAGTCGCCATGGGCACGGAGATGCTCCTTTCACCGTCCTTGGCCCTAATCTGGGCGGTAGGTTTCCTCCAGTAGGATTTGCTTGAGTCGTTCCTCGCCAGGAGCCGGCAACTTGTTCTTCGCTCCCTTGGGCCGACCGCGAGGATTGCCGGATTGGCCCTTCCTGAAGCGATGCTGGGCAAGCGACCTGGCATGGCCCACGTCATATGCAGCGGGCCTGATGGCGAGTGCATTTCGTGCTTGTCGTGTTCGATGGTCATTTTGCGGCCTCGACGACATGATACCTTCGCCCAGACCGCAGGCCAGCTGGACGGCCACGTTCTTCGCATAGGGTTCCCATCGCCAAATTATGCGATCGCAATAGAGGGGAGCGTATTCGCAGAGATAGGCGCGCTTCCCCGTCTTAGGGGCTGCGATGAGGGGCGAACCGCTGCTGCCGGAGAGATCGAGGACCATGCCGTTGCGGCCGGATACCTCCTTGATCGCGTCCGCAATCATTTGAGCCGGCTTGACGCTCGGGTGAAGTCGGGTTCGTCCAGGCGTCCCGCCTTGAGGGTGTTCAACCGCTTGTAGGTCCACACATTGGTTCTATAGCGGCCATGCTGACCTGTGCCCCTCTTAACGGCGAAGATCAGCTCATGGCGCGAGCGGTAGAACGTCCCCATGCCGCCATTGCGCTTGACCGAGGCAAGGAGGTTCTTTAACTCCTTATAGACCGCTTCGCCGGCAGCGATCATTTCAGCAGTATGGTGCCAGCCCATGTAAACGAAATGCACCGCGCAGTCCCTTGAGACTTGGCCCGCATTGCCGAGAGTAGCTTTCAGGAATGCCTGGAACTCTGCCCCGACATTGCGCCAGTGACCCTGGCAAACTCGCGGTGGCGACTTTTGGCAACCGCGACCACGGATCTCACATTATAAGGCGGCTCCATAAAGGCGGCATGGCCAAACCTAAAACCCGTCGGACAAAGTCCACGTGCTTCCGCTGTCCGACAATTATTTCGTCATGCACTAATGATACCTTCATCGGCCGCCGGCTACTGGCCGCGCTTCAAAATTCGGCGACGGGATACGTTGTCGAAAGCTAGAACATGGCCGTTACTCGCCTCGATGAACAGGTTGTGATCGTTGCATGGCAAAGTCTGCGACGGCGCAGTGTTCGGATCGAGCAGCGACTGCAAAATCTTCAAGAAAGTGGCCTTGGTCGAGCCTGCTCCCCCGACAGCACTAGCACCGGATAGGGTCCGCGGTCCCGCAGGCACGCCACCGCCCAGGCGATGACCAGGACGAAATCAGCATCAGAACGAACATTGGGGAACCGTCGCAGCATATCGGCCGATCTGCCCCGAGCCGGCGCCGACAACACCTGCATTCGGAAGCACCACGAAAACGCACCGGCGGATTATCGACAACCCGCCGGCGTTGGCATCGATATCTACAGCTTGCCGTGTGTCGTTGCGGAGCTCGAGATACAGACGTCCGACCAACTCTCCAAAACGCACATATAATCGTTCGCTCTGGCGCATGTATCGCGCCTTGGCCTCGAACACGTTGAGTGCCGAGTTCTGTGCCTCCGAAGTTTACATGGGACTTTAGGAGTCAACTTTTGCCCACATTTCCCCCTACCGATGTAAACGTCTGTCAATATTCCGAACCGGCAATGTTAAACACTTCTGGTCTTCCGAGAGACAAAAGCGAGATGGAAGCGACGGCGGATGTTGTCATTATGTTTACATAAGGTTGACAAAAACTCCCTCAGAAAAAATCTTGTTACGGATCAGCCGGTCTTTTCTCTCGTTCGCAGGCATAGAGTCCGACAAGGATTACTTCCGCGGCGACCGCGTTGACTTCAGCCGAATAGCAGACGCAACTATCTTGATCCGGTGGACGACGCGGCGGTTCAACTCGGTCTATCCATAGAGAAACGTTGGGCAAAACAACATTCGCAGAGAATGCGGAGCCGGTTATTCAATCGGCTCGTCCAATTGGTTCAACCCTTGAAAGTCACCTCAAAGTCAATCTCAATTCACTCGAAAACGTCGAGAGGTCAGGCTGCGTCTCATCTCTGGAGAGATACATAAGAGGAGAGACCGATACAACCTGGCGCTGCTTTTGGGCTGCCTGCACGTGTCGGTCCGAGAACCATGCCTTTGCAAGTGGACCGAAAGAGCAGCTTTCGCTCATAAGCGCGATGCGCAGCCGATAGCGCCCCAAATTGCGTCAGGTCGCCTCTGATCGGATCCGATCGCAAGTAGCAATTCCCTTGCTTTCTACATTCTCGCGAGCCGGGGCGTTTCCCTGCGAGGCGAGGTCTCAATTACTGACCCCAGGCAATATTCATAGAGGCGAAGGCGGATAGCACCTGCAGAGGCCGCTCGATCGACGCTATATCGGCCAGAAGGAACGAGGGAGCCATCCCTCGCACCGTTACACATAAGGAGACCACATGCTTGAAGCCGATCGCCTGAGACAGTCGTTGCGGTGCGCTTCGCACATAAGGCGGGAACTGCTCGAAAATGAAAAAGAACTCGTCCCACTGAAGTGGTTTGATTACCGTTTCGACACACCGCTGGACGCCACAGTGAAGTTCGCGGAAGCTTACGCTCTAGTCTACAAGGACAAATGGGCGGAGTCGTTTGATCGTGATGAAGCTAAAAGAAAGCGGGCGATCGTTGCGGGAGGCATTACGAATAACCGCAGAGAATTGTCCAGCTTCTGGCGAGTTCGCCAGATAGCAGACCTGATCGGAGTTCAGTATGACTCCTTTGTTCGAGCGGCGATGACTTGGCACCTTAGATCTCAATGGAAACGCCTTCCTCGACCAAATCAGCTTGTTTGCGAGGTCAAGGGCCAGTCGGTTGTCGAACATGTCCGCGCTTCCTGGGCCGCATCGGGAGAAAGTTTCCGATACTCACGCTTACCGCAATACCGGGAGGAGAATTTCGTGGGTCTCCCAGCACAGCTCGCTCATCGAGAACATGTCATCCAGCAGATTAACGATCGGGTCAGGCCCGTCGAGCTCATCGGCCGGATGGTGTTTGGCGAACGGGTATTGTCGCATGACTTGGCAATTTCGTCTTTCGGGTATGACATTGTCGAGGAGGCTAAACGGGACTTTTGTCGAACGACCGAGCCGGTGGTCAAGCTATCAACCGCCCAGTTCCGCCCAGCCTGCTATATGGTCCCGTATGCCTTTGACGAGTCCAGTTCTATGTGTGCTGACTGCCAGATTAAGCAGAGGTGCAAGGCCGCTGCCCGAGCGACCGACAAACATATCGCCTCTCGCCATGGGAGCCTGGATCCAGTAACGGCCAGGGAGAGACAGCTAAACCGTGAGCGGGTAGCCCGTTACCGGGCGAAGAAGAGGGGATCCAGCGTTAGTATGTCGGTCTGAGCGGCTCTCGCCGGTTATCCGGAGGGTGTAATGGTTTCCAAGATCTCTCAACTTGTAAGTATTATATATATTATTGGAAGCCATTACACTTAGACTCTCCGGGCGTGTGACCCGGATACTTCAGAGGAGCTATCTCCGGCCCGTGATAGACGTGTCTACTCACTAAATTCTATTCTTTGCCAGCCACCGGGGGAACTCGACCAAGAAAACAGCCGGCACTGGGTCAAGCCTCTCGCATGCTCTTCTCCATCGGTAGTCATATCTACTAAGGCTAAGTTTCTTGGCAGACACTCGCCAATTGTAAACGGTCGACCGTGAACAATCTGCCTTTTAGGCTGGGAACGGCCTGTTTGCGCCGATAAGCAAGATCCCGAGCAGGCGCACAATCATCCTCAGCCAGTTGAGCAGGAGGCTGAAGTTGTAGCCGGCGGCGGCGAGGATGGCGTTGATGGCGTCGCCTCGTGTTCCGGCGAGATAGTTGCGACCCATGCGGTGTTCGTTCTTGATGTGGCCGATAACCGGCTCGACGGCGGCACGCCGCTTCATCTCGCGCTTGATAGAGGGCGTCATCCGGCGCTTCTGGCCTGACGTGAAGACCCTGAACCTGTGCGAGAGCGGCGCATTGTGGCCCGGGTATCCGGCATCGGCGAGAAGGCGCTCGATGCCGTTGCCTATGGTCTTCTCCATGTTCGGTATGATCTCGGCCAAGGTATGGCCGTCATAGGGATTGCCGGGCAGCGCCTTGGCATGCAGCGCGAACTGGCCGCCCTTTGAGCGCTTGAGCGTGGTGGCGATCGACACCTTGACACCGAACTCGTAGGGGCCGATGCGCCTTGCCCTTGCCGATGCATTCCACTTCCGGCGCATGCAGGCTGCAGACCTTCCTGCCGCGCTGGTTCTGCCTCTGCTCGATAACCCGGTTGGCCAGGTAGAGGAGCCGCCGGAAGATGCCCTGAAGCTCGTCCTCGCCGGCAATCTGCTGGCCGATGTCGCGGATGGTGCGGCCGAGATAGGTCTTGAGCGTGCGCAGCGCCTTGCCGGCCCGCTTGAACTGCTTGGCGTGGGCGTAGCGCTGATACTTGACCAGCGCCAGCTTGCCCACCCGCGTATAGCTCTGGCGCAGGTCGAGGCCGACCTTCTTGGCCAAGCTCACCAGCTTATCGAAAGCCCAAGAGCAAGCCACCACTGCAAATAGTCTTAGGCAGGCAGCGGATCTCTGCGGGTGACGATTTGGTCAGCTGTCGTCAGCATTTCGAATCAGGTTGGCCACCTTGGCCTTTTCAAGCGCAGCGCGAAAAGCGATGTTCGACAGTGCTCTCAGGCATGCAAATTTCTCCTCTGACATCCATGGAACAGTTGGATCGTCCATGAGAACGAGCTCTGCCCCGTCCTCAAAATCACCCTCTTCAAATGCCCTCTGTGCCTCCAGTAAGTCGTCCTCATCCTCCGACCATACTGAATGCACTTCGAATCCAGGAAGTTCCTGCGGTGACAGCAACGTTGCACCTTCAGCGTATTGAGAGACAACCACGAGGCCTAAGTGATCGTGATGTCCAACAACCTCAATAGTGTTTGGCATGGTCTTGTCGACCCGACAGCTCAAAAACCTTATGCTCTGATAGAAATCGGGAAGCTGTTCTAAGGTAATTTTAGAACAGTAGGTGTATGTCCAATCGTCGGAGATGTGCATGAGGCTTGACCTTTGCTGGGGTTATGTTGAACTGCATGAGATATAGCGAAATGACGAGCGGATGCAGACTAGGCGCTTCTAGAGGTCCAAGTTTTGGCTCAGCCACCGCCTGACAACATTCGACCGCGCGTGCTACTCGCTCGCCCCTTCGTGAAGGGCTTGGTGGTGAGCTAAGCCTGAAATGCCTCGGCGGTAGGGAGGCACAACAGCGCCAAGGCCAGCCCCGAGACGAGCCCCTTGCTGTCAGCAAAAACGTTTACAGCGCCCTGGTCCTATCAGCATTTTGGCGGGCGAACACCCGTGCTTGCGGTCACCTCAACCCGTCTGTGGCATCCTGCTCGAAGCCATGCAGTTTCACCATTTCCGATAGATAGGAAGTGGCATAGGTGTGCGGTGCGTCGCCCGGCCACTATTTCGAGTGCTTGGCCAACCAAGCCGGTAGCTTGTCCAAGAACGCTTGTTTCGGTGGCTGGCGACGCGTGTAGGCGCCCAACCAGGTAGGATCGAGCCGGCTGAAACCCAGTTCCTCGCAAACGTCTGCCGGCTTCAGACGCCGCCTATCCATAATGTCTTGGATGTCTGAACGAACCGACTTTAACAGGAGACCGTCGGTTCCGACCAGCGGGTGAATGCCGGTCCGCGGAGTTGGCAAGGGTCTCTTCGAGATCACCGAGAGAAGCCAGTTGAGAAACTGCTTCTTCTCAGCGGGCGTTGCCCTAAGAAAGTCGCTCTTGAGTCTTGCGAGCCGGGACTGCTCTTTCACTATCCCGGCAGCGATCGCAGCTGCCCGCACCGATGGATATTTCCCCGCCAGGAGGTCGTCATAGATCTTGGGCGCCTCCTTGGAGAGCCTCTTTTTTCGGTAGGCGCTGTCTCGCTTCTGTTTGACATTCGACATGACGCGCATCGTAGACACGTCTACGAAGAATGGCAATTACCGTAGACACGTTTACGATTAAGTCAATATTGACTAACGTCGAGCGCTATATAGGTGACATGGCACTGACTATCCCCATAATCACCCGAAAATCGCTGACTGACCTTGAGCCACTCACCTATCGTGCGAAATATCTCGCCGGGTGCCAGCGAAGGCTCGATGGTCGCTGGCTTTTGCAACCGGACATTGATCTATCCAAGTTCACTTGCCGCGCTGTCATTGATTGGGTGGAGATCAATTTTGAGACCGTTTTGCCTACACGCATTTTGGAGCTTAGGAGGCTTATGGCGCCTGTTTTTGGAGGTAGAAAGCCGTATTGTGTCCCGATGCAAGACTCCGATACAACCCTGCCTCGCCTAGAGCGGTTCCGCAGGAAGTCTCATTTGTTTGTCCTGCGTGTCCAGGAGCCGGACTTTGCCCAGATCGCAGCGGCCCTGATTGCGATCGCCAGAAGGTATCAGTTGAGCGCTGATCCTCGGATCCCTGCGATTGAAGTCAGTATTGATTTCACTCCGAAGACGCCATGTGACCGGGACAGGTTGGCCATGGTGTTGGTCTTGGGCCGGCACCTGCTGCCAACCGCGCACGACGTTATCAGTTGCAAAGCCGACAGGGAGCGGTTCTCTTGGGGAGATAAGAAGTTCGATACGGTATCCTTCGGAACAGACCAAGAGAGGATCAATCGGGATGTTTTACCACTCTCCATAGCAGGCGATCAGGCGCCTTTTGCGGACGCCACCCTTTACCTCGGAGCCCAAAGCGGTCCGGTTATGTGGAGAATAATGGACAAGGTCATAGACCGACAGAACCGGGGAAAGGGGACGGCCATAGTCCTCCCACCCGAGGAGCGACGCGCCAGGATCGAGGTCCAGCTTAGTGGCGAGTCGATGGATGAGTTTAGCTTTGACGAATTTTCAAAACTGAGGACATTTCGATTCGAACGTTTGAGCCGATTCTTCCGATTTGAATTGACCACCTTCGAGGAAAGTGCTCCTCCAAAGCCTAGCGAGCCCCGAGCATGGGCCTCGAAGCGGCGGTGGGAAAAGTTTGCATTGACTGGCGTGCCGGGGTTGCTCGCGATGGACGAGGCTAAGCGCAAGGAGAGGGAGAGAGCACGATCGGCCCTTGTGAAGGCTAAGATTCCGACTCGCGATCGAGTGAGAGTAGGGAAGGGTGGTAAAGGCACTTTTGTGTCATATAAGGATTTGAACAAGGCCGTAGATACTGCCCTGCGCCACCTTTCGGAGAGAGTAAGACGGCAGGTGAAGCTTGGAACTTCTTCGCCCACGAGTTGCTGATGAGTCAAAGCGAACATGGAAGAGCAGATGAGGTGCTCCATTCTTTTGGATTGGTGAGAACCGGGGAACTCTCACTTCAAGTGCTAGGGCGGGTTGAAGGTGCATTGACTAGTTATTAGATCGATACAAGCAAAAGACGCGATTTTCCTTTGATAACAGCCATTCCTAAGTGGCCAGCGCCTTCTCTTAGGTGGAAAAAAGTTGCCAAGTTGACACAGCGTAATGCGTGTGTTTTGAATGCGCGTGCGCTATGTCCAACCTCGCATCTTCAATCGCTCTAAGGGCGAATAGGAGAAGTCATTTTCAAGAGCTTCGTCAATGCCGCCTTAAGTGTCGGAGTCATCGTGGGAACTTCCCCGTGCGTTAAGGAGCGCACAACGTCCAGGAATGCCCATTCGTTCGTGGTCAGCACATCGCGGAAAATCGCACGAACGGTTCGTTCATGCTCGGGCCAATAGTCAGCCAGAGCGGTTCTGAAAAGCAAGCCAGGGTCGATCCGGAGAGTCTCCGCGAGTGCAGGAACCCTGTCCAAGGGAAGCCGCGCCTTACCGTGTTTGATCATTGACAGCATGTTCGGACGGTCGAATCCGGCTTTTCTTGCTATTTCGCTCTGCGTGATCTCACTCGCAAGAGATTCGATCGCACGCTTGATTAGCTTCGATGTCGCAGTTGTCACTAGTCACCTCTAGATGAAATGTCTCAAGTGACAATTTTATAGCTGTCAAAGTATGGGACAGATTTGGGAGATGTATGGATTTAAAGTTCGCTATTCGATCGAAGCCGGTACTGGTCTACTTCCCATAGGCGCCGTTTGAGCAGCCAGCAATTTAGGCCGTCCTGCGTGTTAGCCTAGTTTCGACGCCTAGAATGGTCACGACTTATCGCTTTGAAACTTTGCGTTTGCGGCAATATCTAACGGGTCTCGGAGACGACTTATGTGGCGGGTGCCTGCCGAATATGGATACCCACAGTCTGAAACCCTCGAGCAAGAGCTGCTTCCTCGTTATGCCCCGGTACGCCGCAGCTAAATCAATCGCACGCTTCTCGGCAGGCAAGATTTTCATATTGCAATCTTTTCTTGGTTTGCCGGCGTCATAGACGACGGTACGTCGGAGACGGCCTTTCATCTGCGGTGTTCTCCTTCTTTGATTATCAGTCGACTTCATCTCGGGCCTCACGATGTTCGTAATGGCTGAGACTCGTCATAATACTGCAACTCGAAGTTGCGCGCAAGTTATTGATATAAAGCCGAAATAGCTAAATAGCGATTTCGCTAAATCGCCATAGGATTGTCATAGCCGCCTGATGATGAATTCGTACCGGTGATACTATATTCTGTTGTTCTCCAGAACCGCATATGCCGTGGTAACCGCGATTAGACACGGCTCAGTATCTCGGGACCCGCGGAATGTATGGATGGAAGTCCTAGAAAAAACCGTCGCAAGCGAACGGGATGGCTCGGGTGTCCATAACGCAGAAATGCCTGACCTTGACCAATATTGACGGCGTGCATTGCATCTTGCGGTCTCCAGCGGTTATCGGTCTGTGACCATCGATCGTAACTCAGACCCAGCGGTCGTTTCCAATACCCTAGTTCATGTGCTTGAGACAGCTTGCGAAGTCTGATCCAATGCTAGGCGTTTCCCGGTTCGACCACGCGATGATCAATTGACTCGACCAATGCTTCATTCTCGGCGCGAACAGCGCTGGTGCCGATGCAGCACCGCGGGGAGCTGAAGATACACTGGCCGCCTGGCACGCTGATGCTAAGGTGGCGAGCGTTGTTACCTCTCGTGAGGGGAGGTCTGGCCTTCCCGGAGAGACCATCGGAAATAGACCGTCCGTTCGCTCAACTTCACAATGAGAAGCCGTCGAAGTGCACGTTCTCAATGGCTTCCTTCATTGCCTCTGTAGCCGAATCGTGGATGTAAATTGCTCCGAACGATGGGTCGTGAATTCCAGAGCCGGAAGGTTCGAGTATTGTCGATAGCGACTCTTTTCTTGCTAGTGAGAAGAAACCAACGCGAAATATACTGAGGGTAGGGTTGTTTCTCGATTTTCCCCGGCGCTGGCAGGATCACGCTGGACGTCCTAGGCGATCGAGAAAGCCAAGCAGCATATCAATCGAGAAGTTGCTGATATTGCCATTCATCAAGTCGGAGATGCGGGGCTGATCGGTCTTGAGGTGCTTGGCAGCCTCGGCCTGGGTCCAGCCCTTCTCCTTGAGCTTTTTCTGCACCATTATTAGGACCTTCGACTTGCACTCCATCGCCGCGGCGGCGATTGGGTCCTTCTCAATCGCATACCAGACACTCCCACGAGTGATATGTGCCATGGCTTAAGCCTTTCTCAATTTGGCTGCGTGAACTATTGTCCCTTGTAATGGGCCTTGCCAGCATTGATACTTTTTTGTGGCGCCGTTTGGGCATGGGTCATCATTGCACCGACCAAAAGTGGCGATGACATCCAAGAAATCGCCCCGGCGAGTTTCCGCTTCTCTCCAGTTCCCAGACGAGATCATCCGTCCACTCATCCTGCCACTGAAGATAGGACGGGGACTAGCCTTTGGACTTGGGCTTTGGAGTGCCACCAGGACCTGACGGATTAGTGCGACCAGCACTTGAGTGATTCTTCTCTGAGTCGCTATTCTGAACTTTGGCACCGAAATAGAAACCAATGATGGTTGAAAGTGCGTAAGTTAGAATCCGTAGTTGGCCGCTTATGGCGGGGCATCGGTGATTGGCGGACACAGCGTCCTCAAAAAGCTGTCATCGCCTATGTTTGAGGGACAAAACCCGGAACAGGAGCGCCTAGCGAGAGGTCGGATACGCGTCTCAGGCATGATGCACTTGTGGCCTTCACCTGGCTGGCAAATCCCCTGACGAGGAACGACACGGAATCGACCTGCGCAGCCGCATCTGCCGTATCATTCATCAATAGCCCGAATACAAAGCTTAAGCCATTTGGGGCGCTAGCCACCCCGTGCCAGTCGATTGATGTTTCATCTCGCCGTAGCCGAGCGCTCGCCGCAGTACGTGGGACACCGGGAGTGGTATCTAAAAATGGCTGCCAGTTGGTGCCGTCATAGTACTCCAAATGCACTCCGTTAGGCTGACTCGAGCTGGACATCGGAACTAGCCAGCGTTCGATGCTCCCAGCCTTTGTTGGAGAGATTTCTATTTCGATCGTAGGTTCTACGAATTTTAACCCAGTACTGGCACCCAACCGCTCGACCGGGAGGAGATCGACCTGAAGTTCATGCGATGCACTCGGATAAACGACTTGGTCAGACTGAACGACAACCAGTCTGCCAATCGTCAACAACCCTTCCATGCAACCAGCTTCCTCGATCAAAATCGTGACCATGGCAACCCTCGAATGCTGGAAAAGAACGAGCAATACGCCTGCGGAAACAACTTGGCCAGCAGCTTCGTCATTGGCCCGATCGTCCCAGGGAGCATAGCAACCCGCTAATCAGTGGCTATTCCAGCGGGATTCACTTGGTCAGGACTACAAGCGGCTTGCTTTTTATCGACGATATACGTAGCGAGCTCCGAACCATTGGCACTGCCGACGTTCTTCGCCCCGTGCTTCACTCCCGCCGGAATGAACAAGACGTCGCCGGCCTTGAGGATCGTCGCACCTTTGCCCTCGACATGATACTCCCATTCCCCTTCGAGTGCATAGATGATCTCTTCCCGGGATGTGAGTGCAGTGGGAACGTCACTGCTGGGTCAAGATCGACGCGCACTTGGATCATCTCGCGTCCGGGAACGCTGAGATCGTGTCGTTGGGGGCCAGTGCGGTTGACTCCCTCATCCTGCGCTGATGCCGAGTGCATTGCCCAGCCGCTCGCGACGACGAGCACGGCTATCGGGATGTTTCCGGTTGCATTTATACCTATCGCTTTCATGTGAATCTCCTTACTCGAGTTGACTCAGATCACTCCGCTGACGGTTCGCCTTGCTCACACTTCGGACGCCGAGTGCGGTGATAAGCTCATCGGTTGTAGTGATAGCGGGGGCGTAAGTAGGTCCGTTGATCGCGTGCGCAGCGCGCATCGCTTCAGCATTGAAGTCGGCTATGGCATCTTTGACCAAGGTGACATCGTAGCCGAGCTCCATCGCGAAGCGTCCGGTCGCATCTATGCAAGTATGGGCGATCATGCCGATAACAATCATGCGCCGGATGCCGAACTGCGTCGGCCGCCGCTCGTGGTTCACATCGTCGATGACGAACTTTACATGACCAGGCTTTGCGAAGCGCTTTGGCCTCGCGCGCGCATCACGCGGGCTGCGCCGCGCCGCTAGCACCCCTCGGGCCTCGGCTCAATGGCAGGGCTATGTCCGAATTTCAAGTCTGCTCGATCTCACTGGGCTCTATATAGCCGCGGTCTATGCACCATTCCGTAATGGCATCGCGAAGTGCCTGAGAACTAGTGCGCCAGGAGGAGGGACCTCAGCGGCGTAGCGTTTAAGTGCTCTAAAAAGTGGGGGCGAAAGCGGAGTCATCACAAGCTCTAGTTCCATCATGCTCCAATTCCCTTTGCCTGTGTTTGGTGAGTATCACCCGGTTTGAAGTCGTTCGACGACATCAGTTCCCAATGGGACAATCAATTTCGAGCCAGCGTTTGGTCCAACTAGGTCGGTAATGACAGAAAATGAGGTGGATCATTCCATCCCCGGCCGCTGGGCTCTCTAGTGGGTCGTCCTCTCGCCTTTCTTGGTGACCTTGGTCAGGCCCAATATGAGCTGATCGCTTGCCTCAGGGTCCAAAAGGAAGGAACGGAAAGTCTGGCCACTCCCGACTGCGAAGCAGATGAAGAGGCGCGTAGGATCTTCTCCGGTCTCCCGTCCGACCAACGCCGTAGAGACGTTCTCGAGCTGGCCTACAAACTTCAGCTGAGCACCTGAAGGCACTGCATCGGGCATCCGGATCCATTGGAGGTCACCCACCAGCCGAGCCACCTCTCTTGGCATATTGATTGTGATTAGCCCGTCTGTGGTGGTGGCTTTGATCACAATCAAGGTGCCATTTTCGGTGAGCTCTAGGCTCACGGCACCGGTTATGAAAGAATCCATTGGATTACCCTCTGCTTGGTGGAGTTTGGTAAGCCAGAAATCAATGAAAACGGGCCAAATTTGTTCCAAAGGTAAGTACCAGGGCCTCAGGCCGCAACCTTCGGGATCTGCTCCCAAGTTCCATTTCGTGCTAACCTGCAAGGGTTATGGACAAGGACGCCTTTTTACGCTGTCTCGAAGAGGCCAGACATCGAGCTGACCACGAAGAGATGTTGATCGAGGCTCAAAAGCGGATTGTTGCCACGCTCACAGCCGCGAGAACCGATACTAAAGAAGCTCTGATCGTCCTCGATGCTTACGAGCGATCCCATGACCTCCACCTGGCAGAGATTGAAAAACTGCTGGATGTGCTCGACAAGCTTCCACCCAGCGAAGGCAAGGTCTAACCGCCAGAACTCCTCAACTGTAGAAAATGGCGCCGATAACGATGAGTAGGCACACGCTGAACATGAAGATGTCCTTTATCTTCAGGTTCGCGAGCCAGCCCTGGCCGTCCTCGGACTCGCCAAGCTAGCCTAAGCCCGTCCAGAGGCGCGCAGGGGGGAGGAAGGAAGCGACAGTGAAGCCACGTGAGCTGCCGCGGGATGCGACCTTTTGCTGCTTCTCACCAGGGGACGAGCGCGGCGCGACCCCGCGTGCCCCTATCAGTCCGTCCCGAAGTGGGTGGGGCACGGCCACTTTCTCTTGAGCGCCCTCAAAGCAACGGAAGCAGCTGAGCTTGCGCGAGCTTGTGGTTGTACCTCCAACTCCTTCAAGACAACTTTTCGGAGCTTCTCCACCTTTGCTTTTGGAGGGAGGCAGATCGCCAATTTTTGTGTGGCAATGAGCGCTGCCTCATTTGCTGTATCAACAACTGCGGCAAGATAGGACGCACAGCGAGGGCCTGACCGACTGCACTCGGTATAAAGCTTGTTGCTGTTCCACATGCTTTTTGCTGCAGCGGGTGGTGCCAGCGTCAGACACACGAGCACCCCAAAAGCGGCGACTGTCCTAACCCACGACATTGAGATGTCCCCGTGCGACAGAGTTCCACCGAAGGAGCATCGACGCAAACGCGTCTACTTGGGGTGTAACCCTCAGTGAGCGTTCACTGACCCGTCCCGTCACGCGGCGGCCCCGCGTCGAACCTATCTACGTAGGATAGCTCTCCGAGCGAGAGTACCATCATTCCTATGCCGGCGAGTGGGGGATACATCAAATTCAGAAGTTGACTGATCAGCCACAAAGTCACGAGCAGCCAAATGGCCAAGAGAAACAGAAAGAGCACTCTTTGCCAGTCGAAAGCATCCGGCGTGTCCTCCGCGTCATGCTGAGAGTTCGAATGCATTGCCTACCTTGGCCCTATTCCGATCGAGTTCAGCTCAGAACGCTCGGCGTACAGGCATCGCGAACTGAGCGAGGAGTTTGTTGTAAGCAGCCACCGGAATCGGCAGATGGAGCTCTAATCCATCCTCTAAGACAAAACGGATTTGCGTTGGTCGTCCGCCTGCTGGAAGGGCTAAGCCTAGATAGCCTACAACAGCAGGTATCACGAGCGGACCATCGCCAGATAGTTGAACGCGCATTGCCATCGCTGTCTCCCAACTGGTGGCGACATTCGACCAGCAAACCACCTATGCGGCAATATATCTTTCGATATCGAGCATTGAGCTAGCGCCGGCTTTAGTCCGCCAAATCAACAGTAGATCTCTACCGCTTCCCGCGCACATCGGTCGCGGGCACCCTCTGTATGAGTGGTGCCTGAAGAAGGGCCGGACAGTAGCTGCCACGGTTTGCCATCACAACGATCCATCACTGAAGCATAAGCAAGAGACTTTCTTCGCTGGTCCATGCACCAGCCTGTGCAAGTGCTGCCACGACGGCCAGGCTCAACAGATCGAGGTACGAGGCTATTTGACTGAGGTACGCACTGATGGATGGCCCAGCGGACGGCGCGACACCCGGCGAACGCTGAATGGCCCGGGGGGCCGTCAAAAGTCTGGAAGGCCTTTTAAGCGGACCCGCGCCCCCCTTGCATTCGGAGAATTTTTTTCACGCGTGATTAAATCGCAGAACTGGCCGGAATATCAGGTCGAGCTCCGCGCGCTCTTCGCGCTGAAATCCTGAGAAAACGCTCGTACCCCATTCCGCAGAGCAGGTCGGCGGCTGCTCGGCGTCGAAAGTACAGTGAACAGGAGGAAAGTTTACATGACGACTGACTGACGGTCCGCCAATTTGCCCGAGGCTTATGTCAAGGTCCGAAATGCGTGGCAATGAGTGCGAACCAGAACATTCAGGGAGCCAACGCCACTGAAGTGCGCCGAAGCGGGAACTTTCGTCGGACAAATATTGCGGCGCAGCTTCGGCGTGTCTATTTATGCGTATGATGATCTCCGATCGCGAGTTCCTATGGTGAGGCGTAGCGGTAGTGCCGATTTACCGCTCCATGGCGGGCACGTGCCGTCATGGCTGGCTGATCGCATGGCGGTCTTGGGCAGCGTAATTTGCCAGGCGATTGTCCACCATTATGGCCGCGACGAGTTTCTCAGGCGGCTTTCGCACCCATTCTGGTTTCAATCCTTCGGCGCCCTCATGGGGATGGACTGGCATTCCTCGGGCATCACGACCAGTGTTATCGGCGCTCTAAAGCGCGGCCTTGCCCCGCTCGGACGGGAACTCGGCATTCACGTCTGCGGTGGCCGCGGTCGGCATTCCCGAAAGACGCCGGAGGAACTGACGATGCTGGGCGACCAACTAGGTCTCGACGCCGCGGCGCTCACGCGTGCAAGCCGGCTCGTGGCGAAAGTGGACAGCGCGGCCGTCCAGGACGGCTTCGATCTTTACCTGCACGGCTTCTTTGTGACGGATGAGGGGCTGTGGACCGTCGTTCAACAAGGAATGAACGGCGACAAGCGCCAAGCCCGCCGCTATCATTGGCACTCGCAGGGTCTGGTGAGCTTCGTCGATCAACCACACACCGCGATCGATGGTCCCGCGCAGGGTGAGATCATCAACCTTACCGACCAGCGCGCCGAACGGTCGCGTAGCGCCCAGGTCGATCTTCTTGCCGTTTGGGGACCGGACCGCATCATCGATGAATGGCGCACCTTGAACCATGCGGCAGAGGACGAGCAGCCGATATTGCCGCATCTCGTCATGCCGGCCCATCATGATGTTCGCTCCAGCATGATTTGCGGAAACTTAAACTCCCCGCACTGCCAAGTCACGATGGTTGAGACCACCCAAACCGCCTGTGCGCAGTGGCTGCTTGTTCTGGAGGAGAAAGACCGAGCAGCTAGTGACATCAGGGTATACTGCTTTCCATTGCTCCCAGACAAACACTAGTCATTTCGTGATCTTCCTCGCCGCGAACGCGAACACTCGATTCTCTCGGCTAATCCTGCTTACTCGTCCCCCCTGGCCACGATCTTGATCATGTCGGCTGGCGAGGCCTAACTGAAGCTAGAAAGGCCTCCCCTAAGGGAGGCCTTGGTAGTACGGCGCTTAGTTGCCGCCGCCGCTGCCCGAATCCTGGCCGCCACCGCTGCCCTCGCCGGGTGTTGGAGTTGGCGTTCCACCGCCGCCCTCACCGCCACCCCCGATGCCGCTGTCACCGCCAGAGCCACGGCCGTCGGGCGCGCCGCCGTTGCTGCCACGGCCATCAGGGGCTCCGCCACTGTTGATGCCGCTGTCACCGCCAGGTCCACGGCCATCGGCGAGAGCGGGCTGAATCGCTGCGAACAATGCCAATACCGCTGCACCGGCGAGAATAGTCTTCTTCATAGCTTCTCCTCTGTCAGATGATTTTCTGACTCAGTGAGCCGTCCCACAACCGCAAGTGTGCGAAACAATGCAGCGAAAATACGACAGGTTGTATCATTCGTTGGAACTTGCAGAATAACGCCGCGTCAAAACTGAAACAAGTTCCAGCTACTTGCCGCTACGTCCAAGCAGCGCAAGCCGCAATTGCCAAGAGAGCATACCGCTGAGCGCTCACTATATTCGAAACATACCGAGCGTTTTGCATTTGGGGACAGAACATGCCCCGCTTCTACGTCACTAAAACCTGGGATAACTGGCCCGAGTGCGCAAGCTTCGGGACGATAGTCGAGGAGACTGCGAAGAAGCAGACCGGCTGACCCTCAAGGAGATGGCTGATAGCCGGGCCGATAGTCATGACGATGAGGATCTCGGCAAATCCCGACCATTGGCTCGAGTCCGAGGCTCGCAACTGGCACACGGTTGATTGCTTCGACTTGGATGAATTTATCGGGAGGGAGAGAAAGAAATGAGCCGCGCTTTTATGTCGCCCAACGGTCGTCCGATCATCGGGGGCGCCCATTTGACATGCAGTGCAAACGACGCCTGCGGGGGCTTCCGGTGCATGAAGATTGCATGCACCCGGACATCCGCCAATGTCATAGGTTAGGTGCGGTTAATTGCCATAACTAGACCGAAACGAACACCCTCCGCGTCCCCTTGCAGTCCGTGCAGATCCTCGTCACCCCGTCCCGTCTCGGTGATGCGGCCATAGGCCTGATCCGTCACATTCCAGGCAGCGAAATCCGGCCAGCTTTTCCCTCGATGATCTCGACCTAGCGCGCGACCGGCGTCTCACCATTCTCGCGGGCGTAGGACGGTTATTTTAGCTTTCATCGCCGACGCCAACTCCCCACGTAGAGTGGCCCGCCAGGGACTGGGTAGCAGCGAAGTGATCACCTGACGGGCCTTGGGCTGCCTGCCGGGGAGACAGGCCACAAGCAACGAAATGCAATGTTAAAATGTTCCGTTCGTTGGATGCGGCGGCTATTTCGACAATGTAGGGCGCCCGCCGGACTGGGAGGCAATCCGTAGCCCGACGGGCTAGATGGCCATGAATTGAGCGCAATCATGGCCATCTTCGTAATGCGGATGGTCGTTAAATGGTTCCGGGTCTGCAGTTGAGTGCGAAGCCCGTCGGTGCTTAGGGTTTGGGGGTAAGCTTGCCGACGGCCACGTGGTGGGAGCGCTGCCGGATTCGGACCCGGGAACCTAAAATGTCGCACATCGTTCGCCGCGCGCCAATGTCATAGATTAAATGGGGCCTCTGGCCGTCGTTCACGGAAGGAACTCACGATAAAATTTTTGCGAAGGAGATCTTGAAGGTCCCTGTGGTCGAACTAGATCAAATTTCGCCGGATCAATTGGGTATTAGGTTCCGGTGCGGGCACCGGCGGACGTCTGGTGCGCTGCTCGTACCCATGTTGCTCAATGGAGGATATGGCTATGCGCAACTACGACCTATCGACTTTCTCGCGTTCGAGCGTGGGCTTTGAACCCTTTTTCAGTCTTCTGAGCGGCGCTCACAACCGCCTCGAGTCAGAGGGAAATTTTCCTCCCTATGACATCATTCGGAAAGACGAGACGAATTATGTTATCCGCCTCGCTGTCGCGGGCTTCGCCCCGCGCGACATCAATATCACTACTCAGCAAAACCTCTTGACCGTTGCTGGCCGGAAAGAGCCGGAGCAGGGGCACCACTACCTGCATGAAGGTATCACGAGCAACGATTTCGAGCGTCAGTTCAGCCTGGCCGACAAAGGCGAAGTGACGAATGCCAATTATGAGAACGGTATTCTCGAAATTGAGCTGCATAAGGAGATCCCTGAGGCAGCGAAGCCGCGCAAAATCTCCATAAAAGGGGGCGGCGCACACAAGCTCCTTTCGTGAGGTGGCGCCATGCGAGGAATGAAGATGGCAAGGAAAATCCCTTGCGAGCTCAATCTTGATGGCGTCCTGCGACCTGCGGACGCCTTCATGCACCCTAATGAGGTTGCGTGCGACCCTGATCTTTCGATCAACGAGAAGCGGGCAATTCTTGCTTCCTGGGCCTCTGACGCCAGCGCCGTCGAATCTGTTCCCGAACTTCGCAGGGCGCCGGCCGGCACGACCGTGACATTCGATGAAATCATGGACGCGCTCAGAGAGCTGGATGAACAGGCCCGGCAGGGTCTCAAGCGAACGCCGGCCTATCGAAGGTGGGTGAGGCAGAGCGACCTACGGAGCTAACCCCACCGAGGGTCCGCTCACCGCCCTCGGGCGGCTCTCGGAGAGCCTGCCGCAGAGCACCACAGCGGCGGCAGGCTCACTTAATTCACAGAAGCAATTTCCCGATGAAACTGCACCACGTATTGCTACGGCATGCTGCGACGCTTGCCAGCAGTCAGACCGTGCGTAGGGTCGAAATCTACGCCGAAATTGGCCGGCGCCGAGCCTATCCGCTCACCGATAGGGATGTGGAGGAAATCGCAGCACTGGAAGCGGACGCGGAAAATTGCCGCCAGGCGCTGCGTCGGTTCGGCACTTTCCGCCCAGACAACGATCCGACATGCTTCTATTGTTGGATTGTAAGGGGCGAGCCCTCACCACTATCGGAGGGGGCGCGGCCAGAGCTGCATCGCTGCTCGAAGTGCGATGCTCAATGGGCTTGTGTTTCCAGACAGGAACCGAACTGTGCAAATTAGCGTTGCCAGATCACCGTCAACCTCCGATCAGGTGAGACATGGCACGCAAGACTTCGAAGAGCGCCTCCAAGGACGTGAAACGGGCGATGCATAAGCGCAAGGAGGGCACGCTAAAGAGTGGCCGAAGCGGAAAGACAGTGAAGAGCCGAAAGCAGGCCATTGCCATCGGGCTGTCGGAAGCGCGCCAGAAAGGCAAGAAGATCGCCCCCAAGAAACGCTCAAAAACGAAGACCTCTCGCAAGTAGACCCTTCGCGTCTGTTATCACGGTTGCCCGCATATGCGAGGCCCAGTCTGTTTCCGACGGAATTGAGGGAAACCGGCTCCTTTAGAAAGGGGCGCGCACTTGCTTCAAAAATGCTCCCTCGGATTGAGGTTGGCTTGCCGTCCAGCACTGCATCATGTCACCATCAATCAGAGGCGGCAGAACGGAGTACAATGGGCATTCAGCGGTGGCCCGCCAGGTTTGCATCCGAGGACCAGAGAGGAAGCCTTGGCCTGACGGGCCGTGCTGAGCATGAACAAAATCGCCCACGAGCTGAAAGGTTCCCAATTCGCGCTGTAGTATCATCAAATTCAGGGGGGTGGACGGCCCCAGGTCGACGTTAGCGTGTGCCCTATGAGCAACGCATTAGCAATCCAGCGGAGCGCTGGCGTTGCCTATGACCTCGCTTAGTGAGAATAGCCGCCTACGTACTCAAGGCGGCCCTTGCTCCCCATTCGTCGGCATAAGCCCGGACATACTCAGCGCCAAAAAGAACGATTTGAAATGTATAATAGACTCAGATGAGGATGGCCACGATCGAACCAGCCGCGCCATACGTGGATTCAAGGCCCCTGTCGTAGAAGCTGATCAGGAATCGACCAACTTCAAACAGGGCGGCGGTTAACAGCGCGCCAGGTAGAATGTCGCTCCAGCTTGTGCTCGCATCTGGCAGCCATTTGAACATTGCGGAAAATATCGCAGCGGACACCGCAAGGGTGGTCGGTTGCTAAGAAAATTCTGCTACGGCGCAGATCCAATCTGCTGACGAGACTGAGAAGGACGCATGCGGATGCTTAGCAGACCACGCGCGACAATCAATTCGGTAGTGGAAACAATGTTCTGCGGTTGCTGGTGTTCTAGATACTATTTCAAAGTTGAAGCGCGTGCCGCCGCGGGCCGGAAGGCGCCATATCGGGAAGCGGGGCACTTGTCAGTGGCCCGCCAGGGCTGGGCATAGCGAAGTGATCTCCTGGCGGGCCTAGGGGCTACCTGCCGCGTGGCAGGCAACAGGCAACGAGGAGCCGCTTCGGTTGTTCCGTCCGCGGCAGATTGGGGCCACGAAAGTCGTCATTTTCGCTGACCCCAGCCCTATCGGGAAGTCCACGGTATTACAAAGACCTGTGCTGATTTAATAGGAACAACGGGCTGATCTAATCGTTGGAGATCCGTACTGAGCTATAGCTGAGATTGACCGTGAAGATTGCGCAAGTTGCACCTTTAATGGAAAGCGTACCGCCCAAGCTCTATGGCGGCACCGAGCGTATCGTGTTCTACCTCACCGAGGAACTGATTCGGCAAGGCCACGAGGTCACGTTGTTTGCGTCCGGCGATTCGCGAACAAGTGCGACACTCGTAGCGGGGAGCAGAATGGCCTTGCGCCTCAGCGAGGATCGCCAGGATCCATTATTGCAGCATCTTTTGATGCTCGAGAAATTGCGCGACCGGTACGAGGATTTCGACGTCATCCATTTTCATATGGATCTTCTGCAATTTCCGTTCCTACGAAGTCTGAACTGCCCATCGGTTACCACACTACACGGTCGCCTCGACGGACCGGGTATTTCTCCCTTCTATCGCGAATTCAACGAAGCCCAGCTCGTCACCATCTCCCGGTCTCAGCGTCGTAGCCTCCCAGATGAAGCTCAGGCATCTCTCGTTTATCACGGTCTGCCGCAGGATTTACTTCATTATGGCAAAGGGCAAGGTGGCTACCTCGCTTTCCTCGGCCGCATTTCCCCGGAGAAAGGGCCGGCAGATGCGATCGCCATCGCCCTAGCGGCAGGCCTTCCGCTCAAAATCGCTGCAAAGATCGACAAGGTGGACGCGGACTTTTGGCGTGACGTTGTCAAGCCGTTGGTCGATAAGAATGCGAGCATTGAGTTTGTTGGAGAGATTTCGGAACGCGAGAAGGGAGAGTTCCTCGGCAATGCGTCAGCTCTTCTCTTTCCCATCGACTGGCCGGAGCCTTTTGGCCTGGTCATGATCGAAGCCATGGCATGCGGAACGCCGATCATCGCCTATCCGATGGGATCGGTACCGGAGATCGTCGAGGAAGGGCGATCCGGTTACATCGTAGGCAGCCGGGAGGCCGCGGTTGCCGCCGTGGAAAGGCTGGATGAGATCGACCGCCGCGTCGTCCGGCAGTGTTTCGATCATCGTTTCACGGCGACGCGCATGAGCGCGGATTATCTGAAGCTCTATGCTAAGCTGACCCGGCCCAAAGGTGTGAACGGACATGTCTATGGACCGCCTCTCGCCGTGGCCGACCGCCGCCCGGATCTGCGATCAGAGCTGGCTCTGTAATTGCCAGGGACCCTGATGCTGCAGGATCGCAAATACCCGCGCGCGGGAGGCGACGAGCAATTCCAGGTCAGCGCCTTTTTTTCGCTGCAGGAACGGCGTCCGCGCATTCTCAAGCGGGACGATACTTTCGCCGTCATCGATCCCAATGGCGACCTTCTTTCCGGCTTCGGCAGTTCGGACGGGATCTACTACCGCGACACGCGATATCTCTCCCATTACGAACTGCTGATCGGCGGCGTGCGGCCCATCCTCTTGTCGTCGTCTCTTACGGACGATAGCTCCATGCTGGTCTCGGATCTCGCCAATCCCGACATCTTCGCCGAGCAGAAGCTCGTGCTTCGGCACGATTCAATTCATATCCGGCGCTCCAAGTTCCTGCAGGACGGAGTTTGTCACGAGCGCGTCGTCGTCCGCAATTTCGCCGATGTCGTGATAGCGCTTCCGATCGAGTTTCGCTTCCAGGCGGATTTTGCCGACATCTTCGAAGTGCGCGGTCTCGAGCGGCCGCGCCGGGGCGCCTTTCTCGATCCGGTCCTGGACGGCGGCAGCGTAGTGCTTTCCTATAATGGCCTCGACGGACGGCGCCTCACCACGACACTGATACTGGACCCCGTTCCAGACACGCTCGAGGGCAATCACGCCATATTTATCCTGCCCTGCGCGCCGCGCGAGCACCGCATCATCTTCGTGACCATGTCCTGCGTCGGCATTCCGCCACCACCGCCGCGTGAGAATTATCTGCGCTCGCTGGTCGCCATCCGCCGGCAGAACAGAGCCGAAAGACCACGTTCGGCCACAATCGACTCGTCGAACGAAATTTTCAACGAGGCGATCCGGCGGGCTCAGTGCGATATCGAGATGCTGACTTCGCACACGCCGCACGGCCCCTATGTCTATGCGGGCATTCCGTGGTTCAGCACGGTCTTCGGACGTGACGCGCTCATCACGGCGCTCCTGACCTTGTGGAGCAATCCGGTGCTGGCGCGCGGGGTCCTGTCCTATCTGGCGGCACACCAGGCGGTGGATGAGAATCCTTTGAGTGACGCAGAGCCCGGCAAGATTCTTCATGAAATCAGGAATGGCGAGATGGCCCTCCTGGGCGAGGTTCCCTTCCGCCGCTATTACGGCAGCGTCGATTCCACCTTGCTTTTCGTCATCCTGGCCGGGGCTTATTGCGAGGCGACGGCGGACATGGACTTCACCCGCCAGATCTGGACCAATGTGGAGCGGGCCATGAGCTGGGCCGCGACCTATGGCGATATCGATGGCGACGGCTTCATCGAGTATCGCCGCAAGAGTGAAGGCGGACTTGTCAATCAAGGCTGGAAGGACAGTCACGATTCCATCTTCCATCGGGACGGTGCAATCGCCGAGCCGCCCATCGCGCTGTGCGAAGTGCAGGCTTATTATTATGGCGCGCTTCTGGCCGCTGCAGCGATGGCGGGGCGTCTCGGCCATGCGGAAGCCGCCGCGACGCATCGACAAAAGGCGACCGGGCTCAGACGCAACTTCAATGAAGCGTTCTGGTGCGAGGAGCTTGATACCTTCGCGCTCGCGCTGGATGGAAAGAAGAGGCGGTGTGCCGTCCGCTCTTCAAATGCCGGGCATGCGCTGTTGACAGGCCTCGCCGATTTCGAGCTGGCGCGGCGGACGGCGAGGACCTTGATGGATGCAAGCTCGATGTCGGGATGGGGCATCCGCACGATCGCTACGACGGAGCTGCGCTACAACCCGATGTCCTATCACAATGGATCGGTGTGGCCGCATGACAATGCGCTCATCGCCCTGGGTTTCGCGCGCTACGGCTACAAATCGCAAGTCGTGCGCATATTCGAAGGCTTGTTCAGCGCCGCCTCCTATATCGATCTGCGCCGCCTGCCGGAATTGTTCTGCGGCTTTCCGCGCCGGCCGGCCCGCGGTCCGACCTTCTATCCGGTCGCCTGTTCGCCGCAGGCCTGGGCGGCCGCCTCTCTCCTCAGCCTCGTGCAGTCATCGCTCGGGCTCGATATCGATCCCGAAACGCGCGAAATAAGGCTTGAGCGGCCGATCTTGCCGCAGTTCCTCGACGAGATCACCTTGTGTCGCGTCCAGGCGGGTGGTGGTCTTCTCGATCTCACCTTGCGCCGCGCCGGTCAGGAGGTCGCGGCCAATGCCGTCCACCGCGCTGGCGGCGCCCGTCTGGTCCTGAAAAGCTGAAACACCGGAAAGAAGTCTTGAACTGGCAGAAACGTTGAATCTCTTCCCGCCTGCCGAGGGCGCGCCGCCGGGATTTCGCTATGAGGAAGACTTCATTTCGCGCGAAGAGGAGCAGCAGCTCATCGCTCACATCCGCGAGCTTCCGTTGCAGCCTTTCCAGTTCGGCGCGTATGAGGGAAAAAGGCGCGTCGTTTCCTTTGGTTCCCGCTACGATTATACGCGGCACGCCGTGAAGGACGCCCTGCCGCCGCCCGATTGGACGCTGAGCATCATCGCAAGAGTCGAGCAATTCGGGGGACCGGGCTCAGCGCCGATCCGCCAAGTCCTCTGCACCGAGTATGAGGAGGGCGTGGGAATAGGCTGGCATCGCGACAAGGCTCATTATGGCGACGTGTTCGGCCTGTCACTCGCGTCGGAATGCACATTCCGCTTTCGCCGCGCCGCGGGTAAAGGATGGCAGCGCTTTCATCTCGATGTCGAGCCGCGCTCCCTCTATATGATGAGCGACGAATCCCGACATGTCTGGGAACATAGCATCCCGCCCGTCGCCAGCATTCGCTTCTCGATGACGTTCAGGACACTGGCGGCAGGCAATTGAAACGAAGGCCGGACCCCGCCGGCTCTTAGCATGTGGCGAAAAGGCCGCGGAAAAATTCGCCCAAAATGGGTCTTTTTAGCTCCTTGCCCGTTGTCTCGGATAGGTGAACCACATGCACTCGGAACCGCAATCTAATATGCACGTGTATATCGCCCTTGGCGCGATGGTGATGATCTGCGTCGCAATTCTCATCGGATTGGCAGCCGCCATAGCCTAGGATGCAACTACGGTCGGACGGAGCACTATGCCTGTGCTGTGCGTCGGGATCATGGGCGTTGTTGCGCGGACTTGTAAGAGGGCAACTCTCTCTAAAGGCTTACGCTTCCACGCTTCGTCTGTTGTTAACCAGCCAGAGCCCTTCCATGTGGCGTCTCAGCATCGTTTCGGCGGCGTCGCGATCAGCTGTTCCCTGGTGAACTTTCCTCCGCGACAGGAGCGTCTGCCATACGAAATCGACAAGCCCTAGCGAGGGGCGAATGAGCAAGTCATTACTTCTGGAACAGTTTGCTAAGGCCCACCAAAAAGCGGAGGCGGCCCATCTTGAAACAATCCTTAAGAGCGACACAGTCACTAGGCTGGCCACCAACGGGCGCGATTCGACAGAGGCCGAGCGGCGATTGTCGCTTGCGAAGATGGCCGATCAAAAGCATCTTGCGGAGATCTACTGGGTACTCAACCAGCTAGAACAAATCGGAGCAAAAGCTGACAACGGCTAATGGCCGACGTCGCCACGCGGGATAGGGCGGCGAGCATGATGGCCAACGGCACGGTATCACCAGGCGGGCGGCGAAAGAGATCCGCGTCTGGCTGCCGTATCGAGGCCGTAAGTTTTCCTTTAGCCAGGAGCAGGATTCGCAGCGCGAGTTACTGGCGGCGTTTCGGCGAAAAATCGGGCCTAACCCGGTCGCCGCCCCGTGCAATTATGAGCCTTCACAATTCTGTTCCGGCATCTAGGCTCAACAGGGATGGAGGCAACCAATGAGAGTTTTGCTAGTCGCCGCCCTTCTGTGCAGCACATGGTCGCCTTTGGCGCTCGCTGAGGACGAGCCCACAACATACATCTGCAAGACGGACCAAACGACGGGCTTTTCATACAAGAACGGCGTCTGGAAACCGCAGAATGAATGGAAGCAATCGACGTTTGTCCTCCAGTACATGGGGGGCATGCCCGAAAAGTCGTATTGGGTTCTCACAAGGCTCGGATTCCCTCTTGCGTTGGCTGATTGTGATGACAGCTATCTCGACTCATCCAAAAAAAAGCGGGTGCGGGGCCCCCTTATCAGCTGCACCGGCATCTCGGAGATGGAGATGAACACAACGACGCGGGCATTCATCTACTCGAACATCCAAAACTTTGTGGATGATTTCGATCAGGAAAATACAACGCCAACACTCAGCACAGGCAAGTGCTCGCCATTCTGATCTTGCAATAATCCATTCGGGAGCCTCGCCAATTGGTAAAGTTGGGAAAAAGGGTACCATCCCACAATGCACATGGCGTCGAGCGGTTCACCATGGGAGCTGTGAAAAAGACGTGGCTCGACGACCGATCATAGCCGCCGTTGGCGGTAGCAAGAACTTCGAGGAAGGAAAGGAATTCGGGCGCGAGGTCACCCGCCGGCAATGGATCCTGCTGACGGGCGGAGAGCTTCGCGATGAGAGAGACGTGGCGCGGGGAGGGGCGCTGAAGGAGTCTTCAATGCTTGGAGCCGCGGAGGAAGGCGTACCGCGTCGGCCGGCGCGTCTCGTGGGGATCATTCCAGACGGGCAACCTCCGCCGCTGCCTTGGATGGCCGAGGGTCGGCATTTCTTCCTGAGGACCGGGCTGCTCCACAATATCCGCAACGTCATCAACGCGCGTACGCCGGACCTCGTCGTCGCTTTCGGGGGCGGCGCGGGTACGCTGGCCGAAATCGCCTTCGCGCTACAGGCGGGACGCCCTGTCATGGTGCATCGAGGCTGGAACCGGCTTCAGCGGAACATTGAAAGGTATTTCGGGCGGCCACTTTTGCTGCAGGAATATCTTGGCGATCCTCTGATGGCTTATCCCGAGGCCGGCGACATGCACCATCTCCATGCCTTACTGCAGGAGTTCTTCGCGACGACCGCGCCGGCGGAGGTCTCAGCCGAGAGTTTGCTCGACACGATCGCACAGACGTTGAATGTGGCTAGCCCGACGGGCTTCCCGGGATTGCCGGGGTGTCCGGGAAGCAAGGACGAGTTCGAGCGCGTCATCAGGGCGATCTCACGATGATTTCTTGGCTATGTGCGCGGTGATCCTCGCGGTGGCGGCGCTCACCGTGGCGCGCCCCAAGGCCGCCATGGCGAGAGCCCCAGCGCCGGTGCCCCAGCGAAATATTCGCATGATTGGCCGATCCTAAATCTCGCGATAACTCGGCCGAGCCGCACAAGCCGGAACCATTGCCTCATGTGAAGGTTGGTTTCGAGATACCGCGCAGCGGTTGTTTGCGCGCGTCAATGTTGCGCGTGTCTCGATCCCGAATAATGGAGGTGCCTGTGAAGCCGGTTCCTGAAGGATTTCATACCGTAACCCCTTATCTGACCATTCGTGGCGTTGATAAGGTCATGGACTTTATCCGTCAGGCCTTCAACGCGGAAGTCTCGCATGAGCCGATCAAGCGCCCGGACGGTAAGATCATGCATGCTCAGGTCAAGATCGGAGAC
The DNA here is from genome assembly GCF_011046735.1 of Nordella sp. HKS 07. Taxonomy (NCBI): domain Bacteria; kingdom Pseudomonadati; phylum Pseudomonadota; class Alphaproteobacteria; order Hyphomicrobiales; genus Nordella; species Nordella sp. HKS 07. Next base: position 5,753,801 of record NZ_CP049258.1, read on the forward strand.
TCCTGCGTCATGCTCGGGGAAGAAAGCGAAGAGGCGAAGGCGACTACTTCCACGCTCTACCTCTATGTGCCCGATGTGGATCGGGTCTATCAGCAAGCGGTCAAGGCCGGCGGTAAATCGGTAATGGAACCCACCGATATGTTTTATGGCGACCGCTATGGCGGCGTGAAGGATTCATCCGGCAACAGCTGGATGATCGCGACGCACAAAGAAGATGTGGCGCTGCCGGAAATGCAGCGACGTGCCGATGAATTCATGAAGCAGCACAATAAGGGCAAGGCCGCCTGAGCCGCGAGGGCGCGCGGGGGGCCGGTGGTCCCCACATCCTGCATCCGTGCGGTGGCACTTCGCATCCGAGCCAACTCAGACTGATGTGAGTGATGCGAAAATGTCACTCAAGACAGAACGTTAAGCAAGGAATTTGCGCGCACTTAACGCGGCGTGCGGATTCCCGCTAGGGTGGTGGTGTCTGCCTCGCCAATGCCCGCGGAGGGGCCGACAACCCCGCCCTGGCTGCACTAGCCTTGGCGGAAGATCCGCACCTTCACCGTCGCCGCCAATCGCGACCGAGAGTGGCGGCGAAAGGTTGGCTGTCCGAATCGCGGGAATTTGGTTACTGTTGAATTGCCGGCGAGGAATTTGCCCCATTCTCCGGCAAGCTTCACATCGAAGCCCCGTCGATGCCTCCCTTGGCGGCGGGGCTTTTCTATTTGCGGTCCCTTGCCCATTTCAGAGGTTAAGTTCCATGGCCGATACCACCCCGTTTGAGTACAGCCTTAAATCCTATCAAAAGGTGCTCGATGATGTTGACCAACCCAAATTCATGGACATCGTGACGAAGGGCAGCGCGACCGTCGAGCAGTTGCTTGATCGGGTGCTTGGCTTCGCTCATGTTCGCCGCTGGGCACCTCAACATTTGCTCGATCACTGCTTCGTCGCGCACTACCTGCTAGGCAATAACCTCGCCATAACCGGTTACCCGGGGAATGATCCAGTGCCGCCTTCGCTCGACCGCTTTCTTCGCGTCTTTAGAATTCTCGCGATCACCTATCGCGCCACCAATTAAAAGTTGTTTGGGCCGAGAGCTTTTGCCATCTACCGCTTGAGCGCTTGCAGGTCTGCGTAATTGCATGTCGCAGCTTTGGGAACGTCTGCCCCGGCTTCTAAATCTTTGCGGATCGCTTCGAGCGCCGCCTCGAGCTCGGCCTCGCGGTCGTCTTTCTCTGTCGCTATGTGTCAGGCGTGGCCTTATCTTCAATCCGACTTCTTGATCGAGCAAGGGCCAGAGCTTTTTTTGGCATTGGCTTATTGCAGACGCCTCTGCTTCCGCTTTGGACGGATAACCCCAGGCCATGCCGCAGGCAATTCCCGAAACTCCGCCAGAACTCGGGTTCGTTACCGCGAAAGCCCTATGCTTCGGTTTCGTCTGAAATTGCATTCTTTGTGCCAATGCGGAATTTGTAGCGCCAAGCCAAGGTCGAAAGGAAGAGCAACGTGCAAAAGAATGATGCTTGCGCTAAGTGCAGCGTCAATCGTCCGGCGTCTCGTTTGCATGCGTTTCACCCCCTTGCGTAGCGAAACGGCCCACGAAATTAGGCATGTAGGATCAGAAAAGCTTTCGGGTTTTCCGCCAATCTTTGCGATTTGCTGCCAGCGCCAACCAAAGATGGCGGTGATAGAGGTGCACGCTCTAAAATAGCGCGTCTGGCCGGATCAGGTCGACTGCCCAAGGTGATCGAGATAGCCGAGCAGCGAATCAACCGTGAACTTGCTGATCTTGCCGGATTTGAGGTCGGACATGCGCGACTGATCGACGCCAAGTTTCTTGGCAGCCTCGTTCTGGGTCCAGCCTTTTCTATTGAGCTCCTCCTGCACCTTCATCAGAAGAAGCGACCGACGCTCCATCGCCATTGCTTCGATGGGATCATCATAGAGTGCGTTCCAGACGCTCCCATGAGTGATGTATGACATGGTTGAAGCCTTTCTCGATCTGGCTACGTGAGCCATTGTCCCCTACATGCGTCTTGCCCATATTGATACGTTTTTTTGGCATGGGTTATCATTTCGTCGACCAAAAGTAGCAAGTGAGGCAAAGAACTTAGTCTAGCTTCTCAGCCTACTATTAGACGTTTCAGAAAGTGGCTCTATTAGTATGTTAGTCGCTAGCAGGACTCACAGGGGGAAGCCGTCGAAGTGAACCTTCTCCAAGGCGTCCTTCATAGCCTCAATTGCTGAATCGTGAATATAGGTTGCGCCCGACGATGAATCATCATGACCGGTGATATCATCGCTGATGGAGCGGGGAACGCCGGCCCTGGAAAGCGCGGTCTTGAGGGTATGCCGGAAGCTATGAAATTTTTTCCGGGCATCATCGACCCCGACTGTTTTCTTGTAGGTCCGGAGGAACCACCGGGGAATAAACTGAGAGTAGGGTTGTTTTTCGATCTTCCCCGCAGCCTTGGCGCGGGCCAGTTGATCCTGGCCTTGCCCATACCACCCAGGAAACAGGTGCGTCTCGCCGGCTTTCCTCAGCTGAGCTATCCGCTTTGCGAGCCCCAAGCGGACCAAAATGCTATGAACCGGCACAATCCGGAGAGACTGGCCGTTCTTTGTCTCCTCCTCGATCGCAAATGCCAGGATCTGGCGTTCATGCCGAACGCTATCGAGTTTGATCTGGGCAATCTCACTTGCCCGCATGCCGGAAAACAGCGCAATCAACAACGCCCATTGGCGTTCCGTAGTGAGCCTGTCCTTCCTAAACTCGGGAGGGGCGAAGATCCGGCTGAGATCGCCGGGCGTGAACGGAACGCGACTAGGCCGGTTCTCGCCTTTCTTTCTAGCGACTTTAACGCCGCTCGCCGGGTTGTCTGGGATCACCGCGTTGTCGACGGACCATTTAAGGACGGTATGAACGCGCGGGAGCCATTTCTCATTGATCGTGGTGACGTTCAGAGTTGGGAAGGGGACTGTTCGCGCCTCATTCTGAGCGATCGCGTCGGGCAATTTTGTACCAGGGAAGCGCTTTGTGTAGTTGGATGGAGTCTTTAGCAGGGCATCCTTGAAGCCGAGAACGTCCAGCCGTGTAATTTTATAGATGGGCTTCGCCTCTCCCAGGTGCTCCTCGAACATGCGGACGGCCGTCTCATACTCATAGTTGGTCGCGGACTTTGCGCCTTTCTCCTGGGTGACAAGGTCGACAATATCGCTAAGGGGCTTCGTGCTGTTCGGGCCGATTTTCCTTGCGCGGATCGCGGCGGACGCATGATCAGGCTCGTCTATGAGCAAGGGGTGCTCCGGCTTAGCTGAAAAGTCGCCGTCGTCGCGGGCGGCCGTGATCCGCACATGCTCTAGTTCAGCAATGGCGAGTGTCCGGGCAAGTTCTCGCCATTCGGGCGTATTTTCGACTACGCCTGTATGGGCCTTGGCTTGAAAGGTTTGCACGATCCAGCCGACAGTCTCACCAAGTTCGGCATTGGAAGCGGTGCCGGCGATAGCTCTACGGAGCGCCGCAACGTAGCTGTCATCTATGCCGACCGACGCATATGCGCTGTTTGAGTTTCGGAAGGCCTCATCAAGGCCGGTCTGTTCGTCAAAGTGAGCCCGAGCCATCTGGCGCGGGGTGAGGGGCCTCCCCGCTGGCGCGGGCCTTTTCACCCAAGCACGCGCCTCATCCAGGCGCGCCTGCATGCCGGCGACAGCAGCCGGCAATCTCCGGAGTGCAGTCCGCCTATCGCCGCCCAGGGGCTCTAGAAGCTCACGCTTACCGACAATCGGCCTAAGGGCTTCCGGAACCCCCAGCCTCGCAAAATGCCGCCCATCGCGAACAAGTAGATATCGAACCTTTGCCGCCATTCCTGCCACCGTCAGACATTTTAATTTTGTAGCAGATTTTGTAGCAGAGAAGTGGAAATAAGAAAGCAAAAAGAATAACTTGTATAAAAATCAGCGCCTTATATATGAGCGGCGGAATCTCCCTCCGTCTCCGCCAACCAACCTTTCGCCGTTGGCCACACATCACCGAAAACCCCTGAATTTACTGCATTTCTGGTGCGGCTGCCTTCCGCTTATTCTCGCGCCTTTTCGACTTATGCCCGGGGGTCAGAAGCGCCTTGACCGGGTGCTTTGAAGGAAAGGCATGCAATGCTTGCAGACGTCCGAATTCGCAAGATGAAAACCTGCTGGCAAACCGTAAAGATGGCGGAAGGTGGCGGGTTTCGTCTATTCGTCAGCCATCGGGCGGAAAACAGTCTCCGGCCATTGGCCTGTCAGGCGGCCGCCAACACTAGATCAATCATGCTTCCAGAGCCGGCGTAGCCGACGAACGCCACGACGGTGATATCCGGTAGACCAAATGTTCGCCGCGAGATGCTCGCGCTCCTCGCGCAGCCTGAAGAGCTTGTCGATCCTGGTCCATCCGAACCAGACAAGCCGGCGTAGCCGGCCATTCTCATCCAGCTGTTCCAGCCCTAAGAGCGCGCGCGTTTCCAGGTTATCGATCAAGCCGCCGTCTCGCGGGCGAGCGACATAGTCGGGAAAGAGACGGGCAGCGAGACCAAGCTGCGTCCACGCCCATCTCCTGACACCCTCGCTGGCGAAGCGATCGAGCAACTGTCGCGTATGGTCCTGGTTGCGGCAAAGAAGGGCCGTCTCGAAGATACTGCGCAGGAGAAACATCCTGGATCGGGACAGATAGCGGTCGAAACGGTCATGTCCGATCAATTGCGCGAGCTGATCAACGATGTCCGGTATCCTTACCTGTGTGCCATCAAGGTCGACAAGCGTCGATCTCGCCTGCACACCTTCCGCGCCACACAACCCATGCCGGCTTGACAGGGGTTCGGAATGGATCTCGATCACCGCGGCATCACCGTCTCGTCTGAGCGGGGGTAGATGCTTATACTGTGTCGACCATTCGGCGACGTTCTCCTGAAAGCCGTAGCCCAGAGAGCTCAGGCAAGCCACCGCTTCGGGCAGGCGGTCGCGAGGAATGAGCAGATCGAGATCGCGCATGAAGCGCCAACCGGGATCCGGGTAGAGGCCGTCGACCAGCCGAATGGCGCCCTTCAGGAGAACAGGTTGGATGCCGACTTCGTTGAGGCGGGCCGCGGCTTCAGCGAGCTGCAGGCGTAGCGTTTCGTTGCGACTACTGTTCTGGGCGTGCATGAACTCCAGATATGTCCTGAAGTCCTCGGGCAACAACGGCCCGATCTCCGGGTCCGCGATACAGGCTGCAAGCATCGGCGTGACGAGATGGCGCCCGGCCAGTTGCGCGAAGCTGACGAGATCGGTTGCTGGGTTGATCAGAGCCGCTGCTGTAGCGGTATCCAGGCGTCGCCCGCGCTGCCCGGCCGAGAGACACGCACAAAGGAGGTCCAGCGGCCGGAGATCGCGATGGGGCGCCAAGCCGCGGCCCGGGCTCAATGCTCAGGCCCGAACACAGGCGGTGGGACAGCAGCCGCCAGTTCGTCGTGGGACTGGTGAATCGTATCCCAGAGGGAGCGTACTACGCGAACCGCGTCGTCCAAGCGGCCGTAGGAAATCTCGTAGGCCGCAAGCCCGCGCCACCAGGCGAGGAATTCGGCAAGCCCAGCGTCGGTGGAGGGCAGTATGCTGCCTCCCTCTCCCAGCAAGGTGAGGGAGCGAAGGTGATCAAGCCGGGTCAGCTTGACCGGCGTACCCTTCACATAGCGCGGAAATAGGACTGCGGCTGCCGGACGACCGGCCGCATCAGCTGAAGCGGTACCGTTCCTGGGCCAAAGGAAGCGCATCCTCCGAGCGCCGAGGCGGACGGCCGGCGCCTCGGCGAGTTCCGGAAACATAGCCCCGATGACGGGCCAGCTGCCCTGCTTGATGCTGATCGCCAGCGGCACAGGCCGAATGAGCCTGGTACCCTTCTCAAGCGGCACGATATCGTCGGCGACGAACCCGAAGCCCGCGTGGAGCAGACTTGCCAGCAGAGTGCTCTTGCCGGCACCGCTGTCGCCGCAGACCAGCAGACATCCCGTCGGAGTCGCCACAGCACCGGCGTGCAGCAAAGCAAGCCAGGAGCGCCGGCTTCCAGCCGAAACGAGCTGCCGGACCACAGCCCATCGCGCCACGGGTGCCGTGGCCAAACGGTCAATGACGCGGCCGTCGCGCGCAAGTACAAACGCGCCGCGATCGCGGTATAGGGTCAGGCAAACCTCGGGGGCAGTTCCATCAGTGACGATTGCGGGAGCGGCAAGGGGGGCGAATGCGGCGGCAACGTTGGCAGAATGGCAGACCACTCTGACCACGACCTCGCCGACCCGGTACGCAGCATCAAGTGCCGGCGATTCTTGTGGCGGGTCGGCCACGACGACGTCCAGATCAGTTGTCGCGCGTGGTCTGAGAAGTCCCGCTTCGTGCACCGCGGCAATAAACGCCTCAAGGTCGCGCTGAACCGCAGCCGCATCGCTTCCATGCTCCCGCGCGAGATCAGAAACGATCGCCGCCTCGCGACCGCCCTCTCGCAGCAATACCCACGCGCGCGCGGCAGTATGGTTCAAGTGAAACAATCTGCCCGTCAGTGCCTCGTAGATCACAGCCCCGTCACAGTACGGTGCAGTAGCGATCCGGTCGGGCTGATCGACAAAGCCGTGCATATCTCGCGAGAACGCCTCGTGTCAGGGCTTCTTGTTCTGACCGGGCGGACCAGTATGCGTGTGGTTCTTGTCGCCAAAGCCATTCCCCGGCTTCGTGCCGCCGCCGCCGCCGCCTCCACCGCCACCGCCACCGCCATAACCGGCCTGCGCCCGCTTGGGCTGGGCTAGCAAGGCTAACGCTGGTGCTGCGTATGCGAAGCGCCCGATCTTTTTCAGTACGGCGCGGCGTGCCACTTCGTGGCCATCACCGGACTCTTGCTGCGGGGGCGCGTGGTCTTCATCTCTGCGGGAGGTACTCATATTTGCCCTCTTACTTCGCTATTTTTACGAAGAATTGCCTCATAATCTGGGGCAAATGCATTGAGCTATCAATATATCGAACGATTTAGTCGTTCCGTTGGAAAAAGCGGAAATAAATCAGATGCTTGATCGCAGGCAAGCCGAGCCGCGGAAGTTTTTGGCTGTATCCAGCCAGGAAGACCGACACCGCAATGTGGTTCTTCCCGCTGTCTTATTTCCCGACCAGGTGCTTATGAATCAAGTCAAAAGGTAAGTTGTCGCCTTGAGGTCACATTGGTCCAAGCTCATCCCGGCTGGGATGCCGCTGCCGTTCCAGCTCGTCGCGGGCTGAGCAGGCCTAATGCTGTCTCACAAGAAGTGCTCTTCAGTTTGTTTGAATAGCAAAACGTCTTGGGAAGGCAAAGCCGCATCGCAATGTTCAGATCCAACTAGTCGACTGCTCCGCGGACGCGACGTCTGTTCGCACGCCGGGGAGCGCCAGCTCGCGATCGTGGAGCTGCTTCAGCCACGATCGCGTCGGCTCGGAACTATTTGCCCGCAAGAAGCGCGTCGAGCGCGGCCTTGGTTTCCGCACTGACGGGCGTCTTGTTGGCGGCCGCATTGAGAGCATCCGTCTCGGCTTGACTGGCCTCTTGGGCCGCCGCCAATGCTGCCTGCGCGGCAGGATCGGCCGCCACCGCATCGGCTTTGGCTTGTTCTTCGGCAGATTGCGCGTCCGCAGCGATATTCGTCGCGTCTTCTACGGCCTGCTCCGCAGCGGCGATGGCCGCCGGCGTTGCGGCTGGGTCAGCCTTGAGATCGGCGAGCGTCTGCTGCGCAGCTGCCAGGTTCGCGTCGGCCTGGTCCGACGCGGCGATAGCTGCCTGCGCGCCCGGACTTGCCGCTATCGCGGCAGCGACGGCCGCCGCTGCAGCTTTCTCTGCTTGCGTCGCCGCCTCAGCCGCCGCCTTGTAGGCCGCGATCTTGCCGACTCGCGAATTGGGGGGATGCGTTGGCCAGGGCCGTGGGAGATGCATGGGCCGCATTCAGCGCGCCAAGCTGGCTTGAGATATTGCCCTTACCCTTGGTCTTTGCTTTGTTCGTCGAACCGCTTTGCAGTGAGGCGCTCTTGCTATGGCCGACTGCCTTCCCTTGAGCGCCCGCGGACTTGCCCTGACTGCCATTGCCGCCATTGCCGCCATTGCCATTACCGGCGCCGCCATTCCCCTTGCCCCCGCCGTTGCCCTTGCCGCCACCATTACCGCCCTTGGCGGCATAGGCCTGGTCATAGGAAACCAGTTTGCCGGCATTGAACAATGAAGGCGCAGCGACGAGCAGGGTGGTCAGTGAAACAACGAGCAATGCATGGCGTGATTTCAGTTTCATGAAAGGCCCTCGTACTATTTTCGATTTGTGCCATCCACTTTCACAACCTTATCTCGATTTGGAGGCGCGGGCTATAGTGGAGCGACATCACCCGGGGATCTCCGTCAGACAGTCATTTTGTCCAACATCAGGGCAATGAGAAAGCTCGCCAATGTCCACCATTCGCCGATGACTACGCCCGTACAAATGCGGCGGCCAGCCGCCTGATCGACCTTGCACTTCGTACTTGATCCGTCTGGTCGACACTTCGTTCCGGGCGCCAAGTCGGCGCCTGAATAGTAATCGTGTTGATCGTCAATGCGTTTCGCTCTCATTTCCAACTCGCTGAGTGTGATATGCTTATCGAGTGAGCAGCATTTTTGCTCTTCCTGTGATTTGAGACGTCGACGGAATGGCATGGACCTATCCCGGTGACGCGGCATCGAAGGAGAAAGCAATGGCAAATACGCTGTCTGGCAACGAAGAGAAGCTCTTGGACGCGTACTGGCGGGCCGCCAATTATCTGTCTGTCGGCCAGATCTATCTCTATGACAACCCGCTCATGAAGAAGCCGCTGACGAAGGAGCACATCAAGCCGCGTCTCCTGGGACACTGGGGAACTACGCCGGGTTTAAACTTCATCTATGTCCACCTGAACAGGGTGATAAGGCAGAACGACCTGGACATGATCTATATCACCGGTCCTGGGCATGGCGGCCCCGGGCTGGTGGCGAATGCATATTTAGAGGGAACCTACAGCGAAGTTTATCCGAATATCAGCCAGGACGAAGCGGGCATGAAGCGCCTCTTCACGCAGTTCTCGTTTCCAGGCGGCATTCCAAGTCACGTGGCACCTGAGACGCCCGGTTCAATTCATGAGGGAGGCGAACTCGGCTACGCGCTCTCCCACGCCTATGGGGCAGCCTTCGACAATCCCGATCTGGTCGTCACCTGTGTCGTCGGCGATGGTGAGGCGGAGACCGGGCCGCTGGCGACAAGCTGGCACTCCAACAAGTTCCTCAACCCGGTGACCGACGGTGTGGTTTTGCCGATCCTGCATCTCAACGGCTACAAGATCGCCAATCCTTGCGTTCTCGCGCGCATCAGTCACGAAGAGCTGGATCAGCTGTTCCGTGGCTACGGCTATACGCCGTATTTCGTCGAAGGGGACGATCCGAAGAAGATGCACGAGCTTATGGCGAGCACGCTGGACAAAGTCTTCGGCGCGATCCGGCGGATCAAGGCCGATGCGAGCCGCAACGGTTTTACGAAGCGTCCCCGCTGGCCGATGATCGTGCTGCGCACGCCGAAAGGGTGGACTTGTCCAAAGGAAATCGACGGCAAACGCACCGAGGGCTATTGGCGCTCTCACCAGGTGCCGATGGGTGCGATGCACGAGAATGACGCTCATGTTCGTATTCTCGAGGACTGGATGAAGAGCTACCAGCCCGAGAAGCTCTTCGACGAGAGTGGGCGTCTGCGGCCCGATTTGGCGGACCTCGCGCCTCGAGGCGACCGCCGCATGAGCGCCAACCCGCATGGCAATGGCGGCCTGCTGCTCCGTGACCTCCGCCTCCCGGATTTCCGTGACTACGCCGTCGAGGTGACGGCACCTGGGGCGGTTACGGCCGAATCCACGCGGGTCATGGGCCGGTTTCTGCGCGACGTGATGAAACTCAACATGGAGGAGCGAAATTTCCGCCTGTTCAGTCCAGACGAGAATAATTCGAACCGCTGGCAGGATGTGCTCGAGGTCACCAATCGTGCCTGGGTCGCGGAAACCCATCCCTGGGACGATCACCTCGCACCCGACGGGCGGGTCATGGAGATGTTGAGCGAACATCAGTGCCAAGGATGGCTGGAGGGTTATCTTCTCACCGGCCGGCACGGCTTCTTCTCATGCTACGAGGCGTTCATTCATATCATCGACTCGATGTTCAACCAGCACGCCAAGTGGCTTAAGGTGTGCAATCATATACCGTGGCGTCGTCCTATCGCTTCGCTGAACTATCTCTTGTCGAGCCACGTCTGGCGCCAGGATCACAATGGCTTCAGTCATCAGGATCCCGGGTTCATAGATCATGTCGTCAATAAGAAAGCCGAAGTCATTCGCGTCTATCTGCCTCCCGACGCCAATTGCCTGCTTTCGGTGACAGATCACTGCCTGCGCAGCCGGAATTACGTCAATGTCGTCGTGGCCGGCAAGCAGCCGGCGCCTCAATGGCTGACGATGGATCAGGCGGTCAAGCACTGCACCGCCGGGCTCGGAATCTGGGAGTGGGCCAGCAATGACCGCGGCGCTGAACCCGATGTGGTGATGGCGTGTTGTGGCGATGTGCCGACGCTCGAGACCCTAGCCGCGGTGGACCTTCTTCGCAAATACGCGCCTGAGCTGAAAGTCCGCGTCATCAATGTCGTCAATCTGATGAAACTGCAGCCGCCGAGGGAACACCCTCATGGCCTTTCAGATAAGGATTTCGACACGCTGTTCACGACCGACAAGCCGGTCATCTTCGCCTTCCACGGCTATCCATGGCTGATTCATCGGCTGACATATCGGCGAACCAATCACGAAAACATCCATGTGCGCGGTTATAAGGAAGAGGGTACCACAACGACACCGTTCGACATGTGCGTGCTGAATGATCTCGATCGCTTCCATCTTGTCAACGATGTGATTGACCGGGTGCCGAAGCTCGGCGAGCGTGCCGCCTATGCGAAGCAGGCGATCCGCGACAAGCTCCTCGACCACCGGGAGTTCATCACGCGCCACGGTGACGACATGCCCGAGATTACCGGTTGGAAGTGGGGGCAGGAGGCAACGGGCGCAGATGTCCGTTCGACGGAGGCCGACAACGTCTGAATTCGGTTCGCGGTCAGGACTGACCGATGATCGACATATCAAACCATTCGCGGGTGGTACCTGACATGGAAGGAGGCAAGGTGGTCAGCATCGGCAACGAGGGCAGCAAGGTCGTCCGCTGGATGGGCTGGTACAGGCCGCGATAGCGCTGACGAATTTCAAAAACTGAGTCGAGCGGACGATGGTCTAGAGCATCGGACCGAAAAGTGCGAAGCGGTTTTCGGATAATCCGATGCGCAATTCGAAGAGTTAGAGCGTCGGACCGATTCTATGTGAGCGTCCGGCGCTCTAAGGGATGCTGGGGAGGACTTGACTGCTTCATGGCCGTCCTGGTGCAAAATGACGACGATCTTCATGACTTGCCCGCCCTTGTCGACGATGAAGCGATAGTTCCGCTGGATGGCAACGAGCGGGTGCAAGACGCGAGTCATTGTTCGACCTGTGTTAGGTGACGTCCTCTTGCTTCGAGAGCTGATCTTTGGCAGCAGCAACGACGTTCTCAACCGTGAACCCGAATTCCTGCTGCAACGCCTTGAGTGGCGCGGAGGCACCAAATGTGTGCATTCCGATCGTGTGGCCTTGGCGGCCGACATAGCGCTCCCAGCCAAAGGTGGATGCCTGCTCGATTGCTACGCGGCTCCGCACATGAGGGGGCAGCACGCTATGGCGATAGGCCTCCGATTGCCGTTCATACAGATCCCACGATGGCATCGATACGACACGCGAGTGAATGCCTTCGGCGACGAGGGCGGTGTGCGCCTGCACGGCAAGACTCAACTCACTGCCGCTGGCGATGAGGATGACTTCGGGCTTGCCCCCGGCAGCATCAGCGAGAACATAAGCGCCGAGCGCGACACGATCCGATTGTGAGGCTTCCCCTCTATCGAGGGTCGGAAGTGGTTGGCGCGACAAGGCGAGCACAGCTGGTCTGTGTTTGAGCTGCATGATGCAGCGATAGGCTTCGACAACTTCGTTGGCGTCACCAGGCCTGATCAAGGTAAGGCCGGGAACTGCGCGCAACGATGCGAGCTGTTCGATCGGCTGGTGCGTGGGCCCATCCTCGCCGTCACCCATCGCGTCATGCGTCAAGACGAAAATCGTAGGCAGCTCCATCAAAGCGGAGAGCCGGATCGCCGGCCGCGCGTAGTCGCTGAAAATGAAGAATGTGGCGCCGAACGGCCGCAGCTTGGAGAGGGAAAGTCCATTCAGCATGGCACCCATTGCGTGTTCTCGAATCCCGAAATGTAGGTTTTTTCCGCCCGGACTGTTCGCCTGGAAATCACCGGCACCGTCATACTTTAGCGTGGTTTTGTTCGAAGGGCCTAGATCTGCTGAACCGCCTAGAAACCACGGGATATTCTGGGCAAGAACATTGAGCACCTGGCCCGAGGCGTCGCGGCCAGCAATACCCTTCGGATCGACGTCGAAGTGCGGAAGATTACGATCCCAGCCGGCGGGGAGTTCGCGTCGCTGCATCTGGTCGATCTCGGCCGCGAGCCCAGGGTACTTCGATTTATAGGCGGAAAAGACCTCATCCCACTGGCGGTGTCGCTGACCTCCGCGCGCTCCCACACCCTCCGCAAAGTGCTCGACAACACCGTCAGGAACTAGAAATTTCGCATCTTCTGGCCAACCATAGGCACGCTTGGTGAGGCGGATCTCGTCTTCGCCCAGCGGCTCTCCGTGCGCTGCGGCAGTATCCTGGCGGTGTGGGGAGCCATAGCCGATATGGCTGTCGAGGATGATAAGGGTGGGGCGGCCTTTTGTCTGTCAGAATACCCGCAACGCATTCTCGATACCATCAATATCGTTGGCGTCGCCGACGCGCAGGACGTTCCAGTGATAACCGAGGAATCGTGCCGCGATGTCTTCGGTGAAGGCGATACTCGTGTTTCCTTCGATGGTGATGTGGTTGTTGTCATAGATCCAGCACAGGTTGTCCAGACCGAGATGGCCGGCTAGCGACGCGGCTTCCGACCCGACTCCTTCCATCAAGCAACCGTCGCCGCATACGCCATAGATGTCGTAGTCAAATATCTCAAAGCCCGTTTGATTGTAGCGGCTGGCGAGCCAGCGGCGGGCGATCGCCATGCCGACGCTCGTTGCGATTCCTTGTCCCAAGGGACCGGTCGTCGCCTCGACGCCCGAGACCAAGTGGTACTCAGGGTGACCAGGCGCCTTGCTGCCCAATTGCCGGAAGCGGCGAATATCTTCGAGTGTCACCGCCGGCCGTCCCAGTTTCTCATAGTCAGCATTGACGGCCTGAACCTGAGCGAGATGCAGTACTGACCAAAGAAGCATCGACGCGTGACCGTTGGAAAGGATGAATCTGTCGCGGTTGGGCCAGATCGGATCCTTCGGATCGAAGCGCATCACCCGGTTCCAGAGTGTGTAGACAAGCGGAGCAAGCGCCATTGGCGTGCCCGGATGGCCGGAATTGGCGGCCTGCACCGCGTCGATCGACAGGGTGCGAATGGTGTTGATCGATAGTTGATCCAATTGCTCGGTGGTCATTTCGATTTCCCCTGGAAAGTGTCAGGAAATCGCGGTTCCGCAGGCACTCTTCGGTCGGCGTCCGCGAGCACTTCGATCCTCATTGGCGTTTCACCTCTTCCGGCGTCGCGCCCGCCAGCATTGGATTATTCCATCCCCCAGGCGGCGACACGGTGTCGGCTTCACTGGGCCCCCAGTTACCAGGCTCGTACTCATGGATCGGCGTGTTTGCGGCGATCACCGGATCGACGATTCGCCACGCCTCCTCCACATAGTCTTCGCGGGCGAAAAGCGTAGCGTCGCCGTGCATCGCATCTCCCAGCACCCGCTCATAGGCATCCATCTCGCCGGCGCGGGGATGTTGGCTCGCAACCATCTCGATCGGAAGGCCGACATCGTCCTTGTCCGGAGACAGCGTCATCATGCCGATCGCAATCGTGACGTCCGGGCTGATCCGAAAGCGTACGTGGTTCGGCACTACATTCGTCGCCTTGTAGACCGTGGGAGGTCGCCGCAAGCGAACGAGTACTTGGGTGCAAGTCAGCGGCAGACACTTTCCGGCACGGATGTAGAATGGCACACCTTGCCAGCGCCAGGAATCGACGTTCAGCCGCACAGCCGCGAAGGTTTCAACCGTCGAGTTTGCCGCAACACCAGGTTCATTCCGGTAGCCGTGAAACTGCCCCCGCAGAATACTCTTTTCATCGAGAGTGGGAATTGCTTTCAGAACCTTTACCTTTTCGTCGCGGATCGACTCGCTGTCGGTCCTTACCGGGGGCTCCATGGTCAGGTTGGCCAGCACCTGGAACAGGTGGTTCTGGATCACGTCACGAATGGCGCCCGTCGCGTCGTAGAACGCACCGCGACCCTGGACGCCAAAATCCTCCGCCATCGTGATCTGGACACTCTCGATGTAGTTGCGGTTCCAGAATGGTTCGAGGAGGGCATTTGCGAAGCGGAAAAAGAGCATGGCGTGCACCGGCCCTTTTCCAAGATAGTGGTCGATGCGGAATATCCGCCTCTCATCGAATGTCTCGAGCAGGATTGCGTTGAGTTTGCGAGCTGACTCCCGATCATGCCCAAAGGGCTTCTCGATGATCACACGCGCATTGTCGGTACATCCTGCCTTCGTCAGCTGCTCGACGACCATGCCGAACAAAGCGGGCGGGATCGCCAGGTAAAACGCCGGCCGTTGCGCATTGGCGAGTTCCTTGCGCAGCGCGAGGAAAGTCCCGGGATCGGCGTAGTCTCCGTCGACGTATCGCAGGAGCGTGACGAGCTTCTTGAAAGCCGCGGGGTCGAGACCGCCATGTTTCTCCAGGCTGTCCTGCGCCCGAGCACGAAACTGGTCGAGGTCCCAGCCGGACTTCGCTACGCCGATCACTGGCACATCGAGGTGGCCGCGCTTCAGCATCGCCTGCAGCGACGGGAAAATCTTCTTGTATGCCAGATCTCCGGTGGCGCCGAAAAAGACCAGCGCGTCGGAGCGTCCGTCGCTCATCATGTTGACCTCTCGCGGTCGATCATTTGCCGGACGCCTTTTCCAGATGACCGCCAAATTCATAGCGCATCGCCGACATTACCTTGTTCTGGAATTCCGCGTCGCCGCGCGAGCTGAAGCGTTCATAGAGAGCGGTGGAGAGGACGGGCACCGGCATGGCTTCGTCTATCGCCGCCTTGATGGTCCAACGCCCTTCGCCCGAATCCGAGACCCGGCCCGCGAACTTTTCAAGTGCTGGATCCTCGACAAGAGCGGCAGCCGTCAGATCCAGAAGCCACGAGGCGATCACGCTTCCGCGCCGCCAGAGCTCGGCGATATCGGTGAGGTTGAGATCATACTGATAGTGCTCGGGGTTTCGCAGCGGTGTCGTCTCGGCGTCAACGTCGCCCTGTTTTGCACCGACATTCGCGGCGCGCAGGATGCTCAGCCCTTCGGCATAAGATGCCATGAGTCCGTATTCGATGCCATTGTGGACCATCTTGACGAAATGGCCGGCGCCGCTGGCTCCGCAATGCAGGTAACCCAGCTCGGCCGTGCCAGTGAGCTTGTCCCGTCCCGGTGTGCGGTCAATCTGGCCCGTGCCTGGCGCCAGCGCTTTAAAAATGGGATCGAGGCGCTGCACCGGCTCTTTGGGGCCGCCGATCATCATGCAGTAGCCCCGTTCAACACCCCATATGCCGCCGCTGGTGCCCACGTCCACATAATCTATGCGCTTGACCGTGAGCTCGCTCGCTCGCCGAATATCGTCTATGTAATAGGAATTGCCGCCGTCGATCAGAGTATCGCCAGGCTCCAGATTTGGCATCAGATCGGCAATCGTCTTGTCTACTGCTGCTGCCGGCACCATAAGCCAGACGGCGCGCGGCTTGGAGAGTTTCTTCACCAGATCGGCTAACGATGTCGCACCTGCCGCCTTTTCCTGTACCAGCGCCTCCACCGCTTTCGAGGACCTATCGTATACAACACACTGATGGCCGTTCTCGAGGAGTCGCCGCACCATATTGGCGCCCATCCGGCCTAGTCCGATCATTCCGAGTTGCATGATGAGATTCCTCGCCAGGTTCAGGTCGGTGAAACTATTCGTCGGGCGACTATGTGTTCAAGGCCGCTTCACGTCTCCCGGTCTCTCAGGTTCCGATAGCGCGTGATCAGCGTGGTGGTTGAACTGTCGTGTTGCAGCTTGGACGCGGTCTTGGACTCAAGCTCCGGTATGATGCGCTGGGCTAATACCTTGCCAAGTTCGACGCCCCACTGATCGAATGAATCGATGTTCCAGATCACTCCCTGCGTGAACACGCTGTGCTCGTAGAGGGCCACGAGTTTGCCCAACGCATTCGGCGTCAGCCGGTCCAGCAGGATTGTGTTCGACGGGCGATTTCCCTCGAACACCCGGTGTGGCACGAGCCAATCCGGCATACCCTCCGCTTTGACCTGTTCCGATGACTTACCGAATGCGAGCGCCTCCGTCTGGGCAAAGACATTCGCAAGTAGCATGTCGTGATGCCGGCCCAGAGGATTAAGAGTCTTGGCAAAGGCAATGAAGTCACAGGGAATGAACCGGGTTCCCTGATGAATCAATTGGTAGAAGGAGTGCTGACCATTTGTTCCCGGCTCGCCCCAATAGATGGGGCCGGTCGGGTAGGTGACCTGTCTCCCGTCGAGATGGACGTGTTTGCCGTTGCTCTCCATCGTCAACTGCTGCAAATAGGCCGGAAACCGCTTCAGATATTGTTCGTAGGGCAATACGGCGACCGTTTCGGCACCGAAGAAGTCGTTGTGCCAGAGTGCTATGAGGCCCATCAGGACGGGCAGGTTGCGCTCGAACGGCGTCGCGCGGAAGTGTTCGTCTATCTCGCGGAAGCCGTCCAGCATGGCGTGGAAATTGTCCGGCCCAATGGCGAGCATCGTCGAAAGGCCTATGGCCGCGTCCATGGAATAGCGGCCCCCGACCCAGTCCCAGAAACCGAACATATTGGCGACGTCGATTCCAAATTCGGAGACCTTCTGATCATTGGTCGAAACCGCCACAAAGTGTTTGGCCACGGCGCCGGCATCGCCTCCGAGCCTCGCGAGCGACCACTTGCGCGCGCTCTCGGCGTTCGTCATCGTTTCGAGTGTTGTGAAGGTCTTCGATGAGACAATGAAAAGGGTTTCCGCCGGATCAAGGTCGCGGGTGGCTTCAACGAGGTCGGTCCCATCGATGTTCGAGACAAAACGGAATGTCATCGCCCGGTCGCTATAGGCCTTGAGAGCCTCATAGGCCATCACCGGCCCCAGGTCAGAGCCTCCGATTCCGATGTTGATGACATTCCGCATGCGCTTGCCGGTGTGACCTTTCCAGGCACCGCTCCGTACACGGTGGGAAAAATCCATCATCTTATCGAGAACGGCATGGACTTTCGGAACCACGTTCTGGCCGTCGACGACAATCGATGCGTCCTTCGGTGCGCGAAGCGCGACGTGCAGCACCGCGCGACCTTCTGTGATGTTAATCTTCTCACCACTGAACATCGCATCGATGCGCGCGCGCAGACCGCACTCCTCCGTCAATTGCAGCAGCAGCGCAAGTGTCTCGTCCACGATGCGGGTTCTTCGAATAGTCGAGATAGATGCCCGCCGCCTCGATTGCCATGCGTTCGCCGCGTGTGGGATCATCGGCGAAGAGCTTCCGCAGATGCAGCCCGCGCATCTTCTTATGGTGGGATTTGAGAGCCTTCCATGCTGGTCGGGCTGTGAGTGACGAGGAACCGGCCGTCATGCTCGTACCCTACCGGGGTTCGCTGGCCGAGAGGAATTGATTTCGCATGCACTGGGTTTGCCTGGTGCAGCTTTCTCCCAAAGACGAAACCCACCGGCAAACGCGTTGGCATTGTCTCCCGCCCGGCAACCGGTGGGCAGCTTCCCAAGCTTCTTGACATTGCCACCGCCGATCACAACGTCATCCGGTTGAAGGGCGGCGACCAGGAGTTCGATCACCTCGGCCACATTCTTTCGCCACTTCTTTTTGCCCAGCTTGTCGAATCCGCAGTTGCCCGCATAGTCCTCATAGGTTGCATCCTTGTAAGGGAGATGGCCCAGCTCCATCGGTTCGATGATGCCGTCTACAATGAGAGTGGTGCCGAGGCCGGTTCCCAGACCAAGAAACAACATCTTGCCGCCCTTGTAGCTTCCCAGGGCTTGCATGGCGGCATCGTTGACGACTTTGACCGGTCGTCCGAATGACTGTTGAAAGTCGAATCCCACCCACCCCGGTGCGAGATTGTGTGGCTCGTGTACGGGCCGGTTGTGGAGAACCGGCCCGGGATAGCCGATCGTCACCGTATCATATTTCCAGCCCCCGGCGATTTCCTTTACACCGGCAACCATCTTCGCCGCTGTCAGCGTTGGGCCGGAGGGAAACTTTCGGGGCTCATCCTCTCCGGTGGCGAGAATCTTGACGTCGCTGCCTCCCACATCGATGACCATCACGTTCATGCCGCACCTCCGACCTTCTCGAGGGTAGCGCTCTTTGAAGCGATGACGCCCATGAGCTCGTTCCAGGAGGTGACGAAAGCGGCCGCCCCTTCATCCTGGAGTCTGGCGGAAAGGGCATCGATGTCGATACCGGCCTTGGCAAACTGACCCAGCACGATCTCGCTATCGCCGCCATCGCCAGACATGGCTGCGCCAACCTCGCCATGATCGGCAAACGCCTTCAACGTGCTCTCCGGCATCGTGTTTACGGTATATGGGGCGGCGAGCGCCCTGATATACAGAACGTCGGATGCCTCGGGGTCTTTCGTCCCCGTACTCGCCAGCAGCAGCCGCTGCGGGCGGGCGCCCGCATTCAGCACACGCAGATAGCGTGATGAGCCGATCAACTGGCAATAAGCCTTATAGCAGCGTTGACCGATAGCGATCCCGAGCCGATTCCTGAGCGCCGCGGGAACCTTGCCCATCACCGCGGCATCCCATCGGCTGATGAAAACAGACGCGACCGAGCTCACATCTGGTCGGAGTCTGGCCGCGATACGTCGCTCGATTCCTCGCAAGTAGGCCTCAGCAGCGGCGAGATAGTGCTCGCGGGAGAAGAGCAGTGTCACATTCACAGGAACGCCCGCGAAGATCGCCTCTTCAATTGCGGGGAGGCCCTCCTTGGTTCCGGGGATTTTGATGAAAAGATTTGGTCGTTCGGCCCGAGCGTGCAGCTCCTTGGCCTCTGCCAGCGTCGTCGTGGTATCGTGCGCGAGCAGTGGGGAGACTTCCAGAGAGACCCAGCCATCGACGCCGCTGGTCCGTTCATAGATGGGGCGGAACATGTCGGCGGCGCGGGTGATATCCTGGAGAGCTAGTCCAAAAAACAGTCGCTCTCCTGACCTGCCCTCAGCCAGCTTTCGGCGAATGTCGGCATCGTAATCGGTGCTATTCTTGATGGCGTGGTCGAAGATCGTCGGATTGGACGTCAGCCCGGTGATCGATAATTCATCGATGTAGTGATTGAGTGTACCGCCATCGAGCAGGCTGCGCGTGATGTTGTCGAGCCAAAGACTTTGACCGATATCCTGAAGCTTTTCTGTCGCATTCATCGCGAGATCCTTAAGATTATGTCATGGGAGCCGCGGCGGGTGGATCATGTCTTTGATCCAGTTCGGCCACGGCGCCATGGCCAGCCAAATCGCTGGTCCGGGCCACTGGTTGCAACGGACTCGTGAAGACTTGCTGGAATGTCAGCCCACGCAAAAGCTCCGGAAGACGGACGACATCACGCTCGCCACGCTCGGTGAGCGGCGGGTCCGTAACCCCGATATGCTGGCCTGAGAGACTCCAAGCGGTCTCCCCGTGTCTGGCCAGATAGATCGATGGTAGGCCTTCGGTCATCACATCACCGCAGGGCGAGACTACAATTGCCGCGTTCCCTTATTCAGGCCGATGCGAACGATGCGACAGATTCAATGCCTTGTAAAGATCTTGCCGATGATAGTTTCTGTGATTGTCAGAGCAACGTCCATGCCTGAGAAATGGCTGTGGGAACTCCTTTTGCGTGCCGATTGATGGAGTGCAGTGGTAAAATGGTTGCCAGGGAGGCATTCCCATGGTCTCGCCAACATCAACCAGTGACAAAGCAGGCTTGCAAGGTCGAGTTTCCGCGGGCGTCAGGCAGCAGGCCCAAGCACTGTTCAACGTACTCGCCCACTCACCCGGGCGGACACGGCTGCTACTCCTGGCGATCGGCATCGCGATCGTGATCAGCGCGACAGCCGCAGCCCAACTCAGATTAAACGCCTGGAACAAGCCATTTTACAACGCAATCCAGGAAAGGGTGGTGACGCCTTTATCTCGCAACTGATCGTCTTCGGAGCGATCGCCGGCAGCCTCCTAATCTTGAATGTTTCCCAGGCATGGCTCGATCAAACCGCAAAGTTGGAAATGCGTGATTGGCTCACGCGAGACCTGTTGGCTCAGTGGATGGCGCCAAAACGCGCCTTTCTTCTGGCTGCCGCTGGATTGATCTCTCCTGGAGCAGATGTCGCTGCCAATCCCGATCAGCGAATTCATGATGATACCCGGCGTTTGACTGAAATGACCGGCTCACTTGCTATCGGATGTTTTCAGTCGACATTGCTACTCGCGAGCTTTGTCGGCGTGCTCTGGTCGCTGTCGCAGGGCTTTGTCCTCACCGTCGGTGGACGAAGTGTCGTCATACCCGGATTTATTCTGTGGTGCGCATTGATCTACGCCGCATCCGGATCATTGTTGAGCCGGTTCATCGGCCGGCCATTGATTGAAATCGGCAAGACACGCGCCGCTCGAGAAGGTGATCTTCGCTTTGCGCTCGTTCGTGCAAGTGAAGGAGTGGATGGAATTACCCTTGCTGGTGGCAACTCGGAGGAACAGCAGCGCCTCGAACACGAGCTCGCTAAGGTCATCAACGTCATGCGCCGCTTCGCGGGGTGGATAGCCGGCCTGACGTCGGTGACCGCTGGTTATGGTTGGGCCGCTCTTGTTGTCCCAATTGTCGTCGCCGCTCCCGCCTATTTTTCGGGGCAGCTCACATTCGGTGAGCTCATGGTGACGGTCGGCGCGTTCAATCAGGTTCAACAATCCCTGCGCTGGTTTGTCGACAATTCGAGCGCAATTGCGGACTGGCGGGCCGCGCTTGCCCGGGTCATGGACTTCCGCCAGGCGCTTCTCTCGATTGACGAAGTGGAGAAGTCCAAAGACCAAATCGAAGTTTCTGAAAACGCGAAAAGCCTCATATTGAACGGGGTCATCGCGCGCATGACCGATTCCGAGATCGGTCTTGATGTGCCTGCTTTAGAAATACAGTCGGGCGAGCATGTCGTTATATTCGCGAAGACCGGTATGTGGAACAAGGTGTTTTTCCGAGCGATCGCGGGATTGTGGCCGTGGGGAAGAGGTAAGATTGCACTACCGCCGAGGACCAGTATGACTTTCCTCCTTGCGCAACCCTACGTCCCGACGGGTTCTCTGCGAGAGGTTCTAGCCTATCCAGACCATCCAGAGAAGTTTCGGGCAACCGACGTGATATATGCCCTCGAGCGGACAAATCTGGGACATCTGGTCCCGGCACTCGAGCGAGTGACACGGTGGGATAAGATGTTGAACCTCGATGAGCGTCTGCATCTGTCATTAGCGCAACTTATTCTTCGGAAGCCTTGGTGGATTATTACCGATGAGTCAATCGCTCGGCTCAACGAGCATTCCCGCAAGATGGTGCTCTCGGTGTTCGAGAACGAACTGGCAAACTCTGCCCTCATCAGCATAACGAGCGATGACACGCGGGATGTGTTCTATTCGCGGGCATTTCACCCGGTCACACATGGAGCGCCATAATCGCACTGACAAAGCGCTTCCGGCTATGAGCTTGAATCTCTTGTTGAGCACCAGGTGAATCCGATTTTTAAACGACAAGGCAACTCTTGCTGATTGGATTCGAGTGTAGGCGACACCGGCTTACATCAACTGGCGCAGAAGTCCGTTCGACGAAGGCGGACAACGTTTGAATTCGGTTTACGGTCAAGTCTGGAAGATCATCGACATGCACATGCCATTTGCTGGTGACACCATGTTGAATTGCAGCTAGTGTTACCCAACGTCTGGTTACGCTTTGGCGTGGTACCTGACAGGGGGCGGAGGCAAGGTGGTCAACACCGATGAGCCGCGCACCCGTAGTCGCTGCCATGGAAGGCAGTGGATTTTATAATCGGAACTCCTCTCTGCAGGCGGCGGGAATTGCCGCGGTATTGCCCCTGTGGGAGGCTGCAATCCAATCCGCGGATCCCGGGGGCGGCGACCTGGTCATTGCCGATTATGGTTCCTCGCAGGGCCGAAACTCAATGTTGCCGATACGAATGGCGATCGACGCGTTGCGCGCCAAGGTTGGAAACAACATTCCGGTGCAGGTCATCCATACCGATCTGCCTTCCAACGACTTTGCCTCATTGTTCAAGGCACTCGAGGAAGACGCGGACAGCTACATGGCGAGAAACTCGCATATCTTTC
Source organism: Nordella sp. HKS 07 (assembly GCF_011046735.1). NCBI lineage: Bacteria > Pseudomonadati > Pseudomonadota > Alphaproteobacteria > Hyphomicrobiales > Nordella > Nordella sp. HKS 07. The sequence continues at coordinate 5,776,428 of NZ_CP049258.1, forward strand.
CATCGGCGATTGGACGCTCGTACTTTGATCCCATTATCCCGGCAGGCCGGGTTACGCTCGGATGGAATTCATGGACATTGCAATGGATGAGCCGAACGATAGAAGCTCCCGATCATGTCTTCGCGAGGTTCAGCAACTCTCCTGCTGTGGTTGATGCTGTGGCAAAACAGCAGGCGGACGATTGGCAACGATTTCTGCGAGCCCGGGCTTTCGAGCTGCGGCCGGGCGGGAAGCTCTTGAGCCTGTTTGTCGCTGATGATCCCGGTCATCGAAGCTGGCGATGGATCGGAGGGGAATTCTGGGGAGCAATCGCCGATATGGGCGATTCCGGACTTTTGTCAGAGCGCGAACGGCTGTCCCTGACATTTCCCACAAACGCGCGATCCTTGGAGGAAATTGAGGCACCCTTCCTGAACGACGGACAATTCGCCGGGTTGAGGATTGAGCGTCTCGAGTTGATGAAGGGGAGCGATCCTTTCTGGGGTGATTTCGAGGCGACTGGAGACGCCAATAAACTTGGCCAATCCTGGGCAGATACGATGAAAGCCGTGTTCAAGCCGACCGCCTTGCGCGCCATAAGTCCTGACCGGAATGGCGAGGAACTGGTTGAAGAGCTCTTCTCTCGCTTCGCTTCACGCGTGGCTGCAAGTCATCAAGAACATGAACACTATCTCGCTGCTGTGGTCCTGGCGAAGTCGTCGTAGACCCAGCCATCCTGTTTCAAGGGGATAGAACTCCAGTCGCTGGCAGGCTTGCCAGGTTTAAGCAGGACATAAGCCGTTGGTCGGACAAGGGGAATCGATCAAGTGCGACCGACCGTCTTGGCCGTGGCCAAGGAAGTTTGGACACCACGTTAGGCACGATGTCCGGCCGCATATAGGGCCTTGGTCCAACTATCCGCCCCACCTGTTTTTAGGACAGAATTCGTTCGCCCGGCACTCGTTGCCGCAGGTATAAGAAGTGGTGTCTTTTCAGGAGGCTCCGGTTATGCCCTTGTCCAGTTGGATAAAGCCTTTGGGAGCCGTCGTCGCGCTCTCTGCCCTTATGGCGGCGCAGCCCATAGATCGCGGCCAGGCGCAGACCTCGACCGACCAGACGGCCGCCGCCCCGCAGGCTGCCGCTCAGCCGGAGCTTCTGCAGGCGGATGAGCTCGAAACCTTGGTGGCGCGCATCGCGCTCTATCCCGATGATCTCGTGGCTCTGGTGCTTGCGGGCTCTCTCTATCCGCTGCAGATCGTTCAGGCGGATCGCTATCTGAACGACGTCAAGTCGAAGCCGAACCTCAAGCCCGATGCGTCATGGGACGGCAGCATCGTGTCGCTGCTCAATTACCCGCAGATCGTCAAGATGATGAATGACGACCTGAAGTGGACGCAGGAAATCGGAGAGGCAGTCGTCAACCAGCAGAAAGACGTGCTCGTCGCCATCCAGCAATTGCGCGACAAGGCGGTCGCCGATGGCATAATCAAGAGCGACGACAAGGTAATCGTCGAGGAGCAGAACGATAACGTCGTCATCAGGCCGGCGAAGAAGGAAGTGGTCTATGTCCCGCAATATGACCCGGAGATCCTGACCAGCCCGACCTATGTCGCCTCGCAGCCGATTTATTACGGCGATCCCTATCCTTCCTACTATTATCCCTATGCGCCCTATTGGGCTGGATTCGTCACGGGCGCGGTGTTCGGCGCGGCGATCGACTGGGATAACTGGCATTCCTGGGGGGGCGATACCAATATCGATATCGATATCAACAACATCAACAGAAATGACTTCAAATGGGACAGGAACAACATCAACAACATCAATTGGGACAATAAGAAATTCAATTTCGATCGCGACTCGATCAACAATAACCTGAGGCAGAACAACCTGGACCGTCTCGACCGCAAGCCCAATCTCGACCGCTCGAAAATCTCCAATCTGCCGGGCGGCGGGAATATCTCCGGGCGTGATGTCCGCCGCGATGTCCAGCAAGGCCTGAAGGACAGGGGTGGTCAGGGCCCCGGCAAAAACCTCTCCGGCCAGACCAAGAACAACATCGCTGGCAAGAACAACATCGCTGGGAAGAATCGTCCCGCCCAAGGTGCCAAGAATCTCGGCGGCCAGACCTCCAAGGCGAACCGGCCACAGCAGCGCAACAAGGCGGCCAACGCCAACCGTCCGACAAAGCGGCCGGCGGCCAAGGTCGACAATCGCCCGCGGGAGATGTCAGGCTTCGGCGACTATGGCCGTGGCAGCGACGCACGTTCCTTCTCGCAGCGCGGCAATTTCAGTCGCGGCGGCGGTGGAAGAGGCGGTGGTGGTGGTGGCGGCCATCGCGTGCGGCGGCGCTGAATGTCCCGGCAATAGACGCCCAGTTATTCCAGGAGGATACATATGTATCGCAAATCTCTCCTCTCGCTCCTCACCGCGGCGCTTCTCGTAGGAACCGCGAGCGTTTCCACCGTTTGGGCAGCCACCAAGGCGATCGAGCGCTTCTTGGGTGCCGAGCCTGAAAGCTTCAAGGAAGCCTCCGAGGCGATAGACGCCTTCAAGGCGAAGATGATCGCCAAGGACGTGCCGGGATTAGCCCATCTCATCGGTCTCAACGAAAAGGAAATCGGCAAGAGCGATGATTTCGATGCCCGCCTGACGCAGCTGCAGGCCGCAACCAAGGAACGTGTCGGCATCGAGGAACCGGCGCCGGACCGCCGGGTGATCGTGCTTGGCAATCTGCTCTGGCCGTTCCCTTTCCCGCTGGTGAAGACCGACAAGGGCTGGCAGTTCGACACTCCCGCGGGTCTGGAAGAAATCCTCGCCCGCCGCATCGGCGAGAATGAGCTCGAGGCGATCGCCAATGTCCGCAATTACATAGAAGCCCAGCAGGAATATGCGAGCGACGACCGCGACGGCGACAATGTGCTGGAGTTCGCCCAGAAGCTCATCAGCACCGAGGGCACGCATGACGGGCTCTATTGGCCGAGCGAGAATGGCGAAGAAAGCCCGGCCGGCCCCTTCGTCGTCGAGGCGAAGCTGAAGGGGGCGCCCGACCAGGGCTATTTCGGCTATCGCTATCGCATCCTGAAGAGCCAGGGCAAGAACATCGCCGGCGGTCAGTATGACTATGTGATCAACGGCAATATGATCGCCGGCTACGCGCTCATCGCCTGGCCGGCGCGTTATGGCGAGACGGGCATCAAGACTTTCGTCGTCAATCACCAAGGCACGATCTATGAAAAGGATCTGGGGCCGGAGACCGCCAAGCTTGCCGAACAGATCACGCGCTTCAACCCCGACAAGACCTGGGACGAGGTCGACGACTGAAAGGATGCTTGGACATGAGCGCGCTTGACGACACGGCTGGCGCGGCGGACCATAAGGACATGGCAGGTCAAGAGACAGCGCCACTGGCGGGCATGCTCTGGATTCCGGGCGGCACCTTCCTCATGGGTTCGGACCATCACTATCCCGAGGAGGCCCCCAGCCACAAGGTGAGCGTGGGCGGCTTCTGGATGGATGCCCGCGCTGTCACCAATGATGAGTTCAGCCGCTTTGTCGAGGCGACCGGCTATATTACATCGGCCGAAAAGCCTGCGGACCCTCGCGATTATCCCGGTGCCAAGCCCGAGCTCCTGGCGCCGTCCTCGGTGGTGTTCAAGAAGGCCGCGCAGCGCGTCGATCTCACCAATCGCTACAATTGGTGGATCTATGTGCGCGGCGCCGATTGGCGCCATCCGCGCGGACCGGCCAGCAGTATCAAGGGTCTTGGCGATCACCCGGTGGTTCATGTCGCTTATGAGGATGTGGAAGCCTATGCGAAATGGGCGGGCAAGGACATCCCGACCGAGGCCGAATGGGAGTTCGCCGCGCGAGGCGGCCTCGAGGGAGCGGAATATTGCTGGGGAAACGACTTCACGCCGGACGGGCAGCATCTGGCCAACACCTGGCAGGGCGAATTCCCATGGCAGAACAAGCTCGAGGATGGCTATGAATGGACTGCACCCGTCGGCTCCTTCCCGGCCAATGGCTACGGCCTTCACGATATGGCCGGGAATGTGTGGGAGTGGACGTCGGACTGGTACCAGACCCATGGCAGCATCGACAGCCCGTGCTGCACGCTGGAAAATCCGCGCGGCGGCACGCGCGAGGCCAGCATCGCGACCGACCAGCCTGAGATCAAAATTCCGCGCAAGGTGATGAAGGGCGGCTCCTATCTGTGCGCGCCCAATTATTGCCGCCGCTACCGGCCGGCGGCGCGCATGGCGCAGCCCATCGACACCTCGACCTGCCATTTGGGTTTTCGCTGCATTCTGCGCAAGCCGAGCCCGGCGTGACGGCCTTGTAATGCTGAAATGATCGCTCAATCGAGGAGAAGCGCGACATGACAAAGCAAGAGGAAGCCTCCCTGAGATTACCGGTTGCGGGACTGCATGCGCTGGCGAAGAACTGGTGGATCGTCCTGCTGCGCGGCATCGCGGGCATTTTGTTCGGTGTCCTGGCCTTCGCCTGGCCGGGAATAACTCTTCTCTCCCTGGTTATCCTCTATGGCGCCTATGCCCTGATCGACGGGTTCTTCGCCATCCTCGCCGGCATAAAGGGAGGCGGTGCGGAATCGAGATGGTGGCTGATCCTGATCGGCTTGCTCGGCGTCGGCGCCGGATTGCTCACCTTCTTCTGGCCGGCCATCACGGCGCTGGTGCTCACGATATTCATCGGCGCCTGGGCGCTCATCCACGGCATCTTCGAAATCGTCGGCGCCATCAAGATCCGCAAGGAAATCGACAATGAGTGGTGGCTCATTCTGTCGGGGGCCATCTCCGTCCTCTTCGGTCTCATCATTCTGGTCAGGCCGGGCGCCGGCGCTCTGGCGCTTGTCTGGCTCATCGGCGCCTATGCGATCATCTTTGGCGGCTTGCTGGTCGGCTTCGCCTTCCGGCTCAAGAAGCATCTCCGCGCCGACAAGTCATAGGTAACGGCGAGGGGGGCATGATGCCCGATTTCAACAGGCGACACCTTCTGGTCGCCATGGCGGCGGGCGCCCTGAGCGGCATTGCGGGACGAGCTGCGCGCGCGCAAGCCGACGTCTTGCCGTCCTGGAGCGACGGCCCGGTGAAGCAGTCGATCCTCGACTTCGTGAAGCGCGTCAGTCAGGAGGGGACGGCGGATTTCGTGCCGGTCCCGGAGCGCATCGCCGTCTTCGACAATGACGGAACTTTGTGGTCCGAGCAGCCGGTCTATTTCCAGTTCGCCTTCGCGCTCGACCGGGTAAAGGCGCTGGCGCCCGAGCATCCGGAGTGGAAAACGACCGAACCTTTCAAGAGCGTCCTCGCCGGCGATCTCAAGGGACTTGTCGCTTTGGGCGAGAAGGGGCTGCTCGAGATCGTGGGAGCAACCCACAGCGGCATGACCATCGAGGCCTTCACGAAGACCGTCACGGATTGGCTCGCCACTGCGCGTCATCCGCGCTTCGATCGCCCCTATACCGATCTCGTTTACCAGCCGATGCTGGAGCTCACCGCATTTTTGCGCGGCCAGGGTTTCAAGACCTTCATCGTGTCCGGTGGCGGCATCGAGTTCATGCGGCCCTGGACGGAGAAGGTATACGGCATTCCGCCTGAGCAGGTGGTCGGCTCTTCAGGGGTCGTGAAGTTCGAGATGGATGCCGACGGCAAGCCGGTGCTCATGAAGGAGCCCAAGATCGAGTTCATCGATGACGGTCCGGGCAAGCCGGTCGGCATCAACCGCTTCATCGGACGACGCCCGATCTTCGCCTTCGGCAATTCGGACGGCGACCAGCAGATGCTGGAATGGACCGCGGCGAGGCAGGGCGCGAGCTTCATGGGGCTGGTTCATCATACTGATGCCGAGCGCGAATGGGCCTATGACCGGCAGTCTCATATCGGCAAGCTCGACAAGGCCCTCGACGAGGCGAATGCCAAAGGCTGGACGGTCGCCGACATGAAGCGCGACTGGAAGCGGATCTACCCCTTTGAAAAGTGAAGGTGTGCCGATCACGCGCCGGCCCAGCCCTTCCGGATGTTCCTGATGCCGTCGCGATAGACGCTTTCGGGGTTGGGGAAGAAATCGCGCCAGACTCTTGTCGCTGCGGCGAGCGCCGGAAGCGAGCGTCCGAACGCCTCGATGGTGAGCCATCCGTCATATTTGGCAGCCTTGAGCGCCTTGTAGGTCGAGGTCCAGTCGATATGGCCCTTACCCGGAGTGCCGCGGTCATTCTCCGAAATATGCACATGGCTCATATGGCGACGGATCGTGCGGATCGCCTTGATCGGATCGGCTTCCTCGATATTGGCGTGGAAAGTGTCGTACATGCCGCTGACCGCCGGATGATCGACCTCGTCGAGATAGTCTGCGAGCCCCTGCATGGTGGTCAGGAAATAGCATTCGAAACGGTTGAGCGCCTCGACCGCCAGCCGGATATTCTTCTTTGCGGCATAATCGCCGGCCTTGCGGTGGAAGGCCAATGCGCGCTTGCGTTCGTCCGCTGTCGGGCCTTTTCCGGTAAAATGCCCGTGGACGGAGTGAATGGGGCCGCCGATGGTCGGTGCGCCAAGCGCCGCACTGCAGTCGATGAACCATTTGGCGTGATCGAACGCTGCCTTGCGTATTTGCGCATCGCCGCTCAGCGGATCCTTGTCGAGCGACGGCATAATGGTGACGACGGTGCGTTCGAGGCCGATTTCGTCGAGCATCTGGCCGAGCCTGGCATAGTAAACCGGATCTCCCTGGAATACGGGGACCTCGACGCCGTCATAGCCGGCTTTTTTGATGTCGCGCAGCAACGAGCGATGCTCATCGCCGACATGTCCGGTCCAGAGGAGGAGATTGAAACCGATTTTCATGCTGGTCAGTCTCCTCTATCCGTTTCGCTTGGCTAGCCCTGACTTTCGATCAGTCGGGCCACGACATCCGGCATCAAGCCCGCTTCGACATTGGCGAAGGCGAGGCGCAGATATTGTTCCTGGCCCGGACCGAACATGCTGCCCGGCAAGGCGAGAAGATCATGCTTCTGCGCCAGCCGCATGGCCACGCTCTTGGCGTCTTCCGAGAACGGGTGCTGGATATAGGCAAAGAACGCACCGGCGCTCAGAAGCTTGTAGTCGAGGCCCGGTTGCATGAAGGCGTTGCGTAGCGCAACCGCTTTCTCCTTCGCCATCGCGAGCTTCTGGTTTTTCCAGTCCTCGAGTGCGCGCAGCCCATACAGGGCAGCACCTTGCGAAATGGTGGGCGCGCAAATGGCGACGCAGTCGAGGATTTTCTCGAGTTCGGCGAGAAAGACCGGGCTCGCCGTGACCGAGCCGACGCGATAGCCGGTCAACGCGAAGACCTTCGAGAAGCTGTAAAGGTGGATGAAGTTGTCGCCCCAGTCCTTTTGATTGAAAAGGCCGTGCGGCGAGGCCGGATCGGCGCGGAAGTCCTTGTAGGTTTCATCGACGACGAGGGCGATGCCGTGTTTCCTGGCAAGCGCATGAAATTCCTCGATCGTCCCGGCCGGATAGATGGCGCCGGTCGGGTTGTTGGGGCTGCACAGCACGATCGCCCTCGTCCGCTCATCGATCAGCGGAGCCGCATCGGCTGCCACTGGCGTGGTGCCCCCGCCCTTGATCGCCTGCAGATAACGCGGCCTGATGCCGAGCATCTCCAGCCACATATGGTGGTTGAAATAATAGGGGACGGGCAGGACGACATTGTCGCCGGCTTCGGCGAGCGCCATCATCGTCGCCGCGAAGGCCTGGTTGCAGCCGGCGGTGATCGCGATGTTCTCCGGCAGGATCCGTGCCTGGTAGTCCGCCGACAGGCTCGACGCGAGCGCTTCGCGCAAGGCCGGGATGCCCAGTATCTCGGAATAGAGGCTGGTCTCCGGCAGCTTGGCGAGACGCCCGACTTCGTCGGCCAGGCTTTCCGCCGGCGGGTAGCTCGGAACGGCCTGGCAGAGATTGATGAGCGCGCGGTTGCTGGGGGTCGAGCTGATCCAGCTCATCGCTTCGGCGATAGGGGGAGCTTCGATGCCTCTGATGGTCTTGCTGGCGAGAGATTTCATGAGACTTTGATTTTAGCGGAATCTTCGATGATTGGTCTTCAAATCCGGCGTTGGCCGTCTTTCCGGGAATTGCAAGCTACTGGACGGTTTGACATTTCAGACCGATAGGGTGGAATGGCGTAAAGACAACGGCGGCTGCAGCTTGCCTTTAAGGGCAGTGTGCGGAAAAGTCGAACTGGAAATTTTGCTGATTCAACTGCCGATGAGGTGATACGGTGCGCACGAAAACCATACAAATCGCGGAGAACGGCGGCCCGGAGGTTATGCGCCTGGTGGAGACTGACGTTCCGTCTCCCGGCAAGGGCGAGATCACGTTGCGCCAGACCGCCATCGGTCTCAATTACATCGATACCTATCACCGCTCGGGGCTCTATCAGCTGCCGCTGCCGGCTAGCCTGGGCATGGAAGCGGCAGGGGTCGTCGAGGCAGTCGGCGAAGGCGTGAAGGGCATTAAGGTGGGCGATCGGGTTGCCTATGGCTTGGGGCCGCGCGGGGCCTATGCCGAATTTCGCAATGTGCCGGCTGTGCGCGTAGCCAAGCTTCCCAAAGCCATCAGCAATGAGACCGCTGCCGGCATGATGCTGAAGGGGCTGACGGTGCGGGCCTTGCTGCGCTCCGTCTATAAGGTCAAGCGTGGCGAAACCATCCTGTTTCACGCGGCGGCTGGTGGGGTCGGCGTGATCTTCACCCAATGGGCCAAGGCGCTCGGCGTCAAGGTGATCGGCACAGTGGGTTCGGACGACAAAGTCGCGGTCGCCAAGGCGTATGGCTGTGCCCATGTGATCAACTACCGTACTGACGATGTCGTGGCGCGGGTCAAGGAAATCACCAAAGGGGCAGGGGTACCCGTTGTCTATGACGGCGTAGGTCAGGCGACCTTCATGACCTCGCTGGACTGCCTGAAGCCGCGCGGCCTTCTGGTGTCTTTCGGCAATGCGTCGGGGCCGGTGAAGTCCTTCGAGCTGGGACTTCTGGCGGCCAAGGGCTCGCTCTATGTGACGCGCCCGACGGTGATGAACTACATGGCCGACGATACGGAATTGGCGGAAGCTTCGCGCGATCTGATCGAGGTCGTGAGGAGCGGCAAGGTCCGCATCCCGATCAACCAGCGCTACAGCCTGTCGGACGTGGCGAAGGCGCATCGTGATCTGGAATCGCGTGCCACCACGGGAACAACGATCCTGCTGCCCTGACTAGCTCGAGGAGGGCCGGCAGCTCTGGACCGACTGGGTGGACAGAGACTTCCAACGCGGCGAGCAGGACGTCTGCGAGCAGAGGAAGTCGGCGAGGCTGGAACTCGGCACGGCGTGAGCCAGGTTCAGCGGCCGGCCATTGCCGTCCGACAATGTGCTGACCACCATGCCCGTGAGTTGGCCCGAGCCGTTGAAGACGGGGCCGCCGGATTCACCCTTCTTGGTGTTCATCCTGAGCACCATCGCGTCGGGGTAGCCAAAGCCATTGTAGCTGACGGCCCTGCCGAAACTCATGGACTCGACCTGGCCCAGACGCGCCGTGTCGCCCTGCGCATGCGGCTTGCCGAGCGAGAAGACCGGGGCGCCGCGCGGCATGCAGGGAGTGGATGCCGGCTCGACCGGCTTGCCGTTGAGACCCTTGAGAGAGATGAGGGCCATGTCGTTGCTCGGCTTGATGGCGACGACTTTGCCGGCATAGAGGCGACCATCGGCGCCGCGTGCCGTGACGGTATATCCGGACTGCACGGCAACATGACCTGCGGTGAGGACATGGCCTGCATTGTCCACGATGAAGCCGCTACCGGAAGTTACAGCTTGGCCGGCATCGCCATCGCCAGGCTTGCCCTTACGTCGAGCCTGCGACACGGTCAGGGTCACGTAGCTGGGGCTGGTCTGTTTCAACAGGCCCGACATGTCGGGGGTCGGTGTGGCCGCTGTAGGAATCGCGTCCGATCTCGACACTGATCACCCTGTCTTCAAGGGCGTTCTGCTGACCACTGCAGGCCGCGAGAAGGGCCAGTAACGGCAGCGTTACGGCCAGTTTTGGAAACTTAGTGGACAAAAGAAGGTCTCGCCTCGACGGAATTCCAGCCCTTTCGAGCCATCTAACAGCGCCTTGCGTCGGGAACAAGGCGGGGAGCGGAAGAAGCCGCAACTGCGGCAAACATGCAACAGTGCTCTGACGTTTGGGCAGCGAGACCCGCTCGTCTCGCAACAGGTTCAACCTTCCGAATGGGAAATCTCGTTGTTTTACATACCTGCCAGTGCCATAAATTCCTGAGCGGACGGCGCGAGGCACGCCCAAGCCTGTGGCTTCAACAGGCCAAGAAGAGTTCGGCTGACGGCGGCCGCGTTGGGCAAGGGGTAGGGAATATGAAATGCAATCCGCGCAAATGGCTCTATTGGGCGCCTCTGGCGGTATTGCCTTTTCTCGGCGCTCTCTGGCTGAACTCCGCGCCGATCGAACGCAAGCTGACGGAAGCCGCCGGCGCCAGTCTTTCCGGCATCAAGGCCGACTGGGCGAAACTGAGCTTCGATGGTCGTGACGCGCGGCTCGAAGGCTCGGCACCAGGGGTGCGCGCTGTCGAGGATGCCGTCAAGGCGGTCGCCGGCACCGAAGGCGTGCGCCGGGTCGAGTCCTCCGCGGCCAAGGTGGTGCTCGCTCCGCCGACCCTCGATCCGCTCATAGCCAACAATAATCGTCCTGAGATCAAAGGGACTTGGCCGGAAATCTTCGCCAAAACCCTGAAGATTATTTTGCCCGAGCGGACCTACGTCCTCGGCACCGATCCGGACCTCAAATCGGACGGTGCGGGAAATTGGAGCCTCGTTCCGGGCGCGCCTTTGAAAGACGGGGCCCATGATGTCTCGGTCGAAGTCGACGACGGAGCGGGCAACAGCTCCAAGATCGCGTCGCCGGCGAAGGTCGTCATCGACACGGTGCCGCCGCCCATGTCGGCCTTTGTTCCATTCAGCGGAGCGGTCTCTCCCAACAGTCTTTCCGGCACATGGGCCGAGGGTGACGCCACGGCGCTCAAGGTCGAGCTTGCCGGCAAGACTCACGTCCTGGGAAGCGATCCGTCCCTGACGTCCTCCGGCGGCACATGGACCCTGACCTTGCCGGAGCCACTGGCTGACGGGGTGTATGATCTGGCGGTCGAAGCCCTCGATGCTGCCCGCAACAGCACCCGCCTGAACATGCCGGCGGCGATAACGATCGCCAGCGACGTACCGCCGCCGACGGTTGCGCGATACTCAGGCAACATCGTCACCCCGCTCGTTTCCGGCGTATGGGCCGAAGCGCCGAGGAACAAGCTGCAGGTGGGACTCGCCGGCAAGACCTATGAGCTGGGCCGTGATGCCGAACTCACCTCGGACGGAAGCGGCAACTGGAAATTGAAGCCGACCACACCCCTGAAGGACGGCATTTATGACGTCGCCGTCACCGTGACGGATGCGAAGGGCAGGAGCGTCAAGGACGAGACGGTGGGCGAGATCGAGATCGATGCCACGGCGCCCGCGGCCCCCACCGTCAACAAGTCGACCGGCTTCCCGCTGACCGGGACTTACGCCCCCGGCGACACCAAGCTTCTGCGGGTGACGGTCGCCGGTCACAGCTACACGCTCGGTACTGACGCGGCGCTGACCGCCAAGGCGGAGACCTGGACCCTGGCGCCGGACCAGAAGTTGGCGCCTGGCGTTTACGACGCGATCGTGGAAGCGGTTGATGCCTTCGGCAACGTCTCCTCCGCTGCCGGCACGGGCGCTCTTGTAATCGAAGCCGGCAAAACCACCGAGCCGCCACCGCCGCCACCTCCGCCGCCCGCGACGGATGCGGTGCCGACGGTGACGCCGCTCGTCGCGCTGATGGCGCGTCCGACGCTCGCCGGCACCTGGGTGCCGGGCGCCACGAGATCGCTCAAGGTTTCGCTGTCAGGCCAGAGCTTCGTCCTCGGCAGCAATGAGGAGCTGACGGCCTCCGCCGGCCAGTGGAGTCTGAAGCTGCCGGAACCCCTGAAGGACGGCACCTATGACGTCGTGGTCGAGGTGACGAATGCCGACGGCAAGATCGTGACTGACACCACGAAGGACGAGCTCGTGGTCGACGCGGCTGGTCCTGTCTCGCCGACCGTCAACCTCTACGCCATGCTCGAAAGCCCGCGCAGTATTTCCGGTAGCTGGCCGGTGGAAGACGCGACAAGCCTCGTCGTGACGTTCAACGGAAAGAGCTGGACGCTCGGCAAGGATGCGGGCCTCACCGCCGACAAGGGCAACTGGACGCTCGCGGTACCGGAGGTGCTCAAGCCCGGCAGTTACGATGTCGGTGTCGTGGTGACCGACAAGCATGGCCGCACATCGTCCGACCAGACCCGCTTCGAGATCCTGGTTAAGGAGCCGCCGCCGACTCCGCCACCTCCGCCTGAAGTGAATTGCGTGGACGATTTCGCCAAGACACTTTTGGCCCGGCCGCTCCAATTCGACAGAGACAAGTCGGCGGTGACGCCGACCGCCGCCGCCATCATCAAGGATCTCGCGGTGATCGCCGCGACCTGTCCCGAGGATCGGCTCGAAGTCGGAGGTTACACCGACAATCGCGGATCGCGCGAATACAACCAGGCGCTGAGCGAGCGCCGCGCCGTCGCCGTCGCTAATGCACTTGCCGGTTTCGGCATCGCCCGCGAGCGTCTGACGGCGATCGGCTATGGCGAGAAGAATCCCGTTGCCGACAACAACACCCAAGCTGGACGAGCACTCAACCGGCGCATCGAAATCAAGATCGTGAAATAGAAAGGGCCGCCAATGGTCGATTTCTGGAATTTTAACGATACGATGTTCCTGGCCAGGGAAAACTGGGTGTGGCTCCTGGTGGCGCTGGGGCTGGGACTGATCGTAGGTTGGATCAGCTGCTCGATCGAAGAGAGAATCTGATCATGTCACATCTCGCTCTCGAACTGGCGCTCTGGATCCTTCTCGCTTTCTTCATCGGCTGCATCCTGGGCTGCCTGCTGCGCAGTCTTGTCGCTCGGGACACGTCGTCGGTGGCCCCACAGGGTCCTTCCGCTACAGGCGATGTCCCGCGCGTCACCACCCCGGCATCTCAGGAAGCCGCTGCGCCCGCGGCTGCGGTTGCCTCGACGGCCCAACCCTTGATCGCCACGAGACCGACGGGCATCGCCATGGCAAGGAACGGCACGCCGGATAATCTCCAGCGCATCAGCGGCGTCGGCCCCAAGAACGAGAAGACCCTGCACAGCCTGGGATTTTATCATTTCGATCAGCTCGCCGCGTGGACGCGCGAGGAGGTTGCCTGGGTAGACGACCACCTTAAATTCGGCGGCCGTATCGAGCGCGAGGAATGGATCAACCAGGCAAGGCTCCTGGCCGAAGGCAAGGAAGAGGAATTCCGCCGGCTCTACGGAACGGGCGGATTGCGCAACAACGAAGGCGAGACGGAATCGGGGACGCACACGCGCAAGGATTAAACCAGCGCGAGCCAGGCTCTGATTGCGGCTTGCGCATCAGCCTCGTCGAGAAACGGCACATGGCCGCGATCCTTGATCATATGGGCGCTCAGGCGCGGATGGCGCCTTTCCATCTCCCGCACGGTCGCCTCGCTCAGCAGATCGGAATGCTCGGCCCTCAGCACCGCCACAGGGAGTGCTTGCAGGGCATCGAACACAGGCCATAGATCGGGAGTATCAGCCTTTTCTATCTCCGCATCGGTGGGAAACGCCTCGCCGAGGCGCAGATCGTAGTCGTTGACGATCTTCCCGGACTTCTCGATGAAGACGCGCCTGGCAAAAGAAAGCCATTCTTCCGAATTCAGGCTCGCAAAACCCGGATGGTTCTGCTTCAGGGCCGCTGCAGCCTCTTCCCAGCTCGCGAACGAGACGGCCTTGCCGAGATAGCTTCGTATACGGAGCAGCGACGCCTTCTCGATGACCGGCCCGACATCGTTCAGGAGCACGCCGTTGAGCCGTTGCGGATATTGCGCCGCCATGATCATGGCGATGATGCCCCCCGCGACGTGCCGATGACATTCGCGCGCTCGATCTCTAGGGCATCGAGCAGACGCATCGCATCGGCAAGCTCGACATCGGGCCTATAGGTCGAAGGATCGGGCGCATAGGCGGAGCGGCCGCGGCCACGATAATCCATGGTCACGATGCGGCGTGTTCCGCCAAGCCATCGGGCCAGTGGTTCGAAGTCGCGGACATTGCGGGTCAGGCCGGCGAGACAGAGGAGGGGCGTCTCGTTGCCCGCCGCCGGATAGTCTCGCCCATAGAGAGCAAGACCGTCCGCCGATGTGAAATGGATGTCGCGAGGGGAGACGGGAGCTCCCATCGCTCAGTCGCAGCCGGTGATCAGTTCGGCAATGCTGCCGCCCGAGCAATTGGCCGAGCCTGCTTCCGAGGAGTTGGCGAGCTTGATCGCGCCGGGTGCTCCGCGCCTGAGATCCGCTGTCATCGCATGCATCGTCTTGGGCGCGAGCCGCGAGCGATAGACATGCACATTCTGCATCACTTTCTGCACATAGTTGCGTGTTTCGGTGAAGGGGATCATCTCGACCCAGTCGATCGGATCGACAGTGCCGGAACGCGGATCGCCATGCGCCTCGACCCATTCGCGCGAGCGGCGCGGGCCGGCATTGTAGGCGGCGAGCGTCAGGATGTAGGAGCCGCCGAACTCCTCGATGAGGTCGCCGAGATGCGCCGCGCCGAGCTTGACGTTGTAGGCCGGATCGCCGGTCAGCTTTTCAGGGGCATAGCTGAGGCGATACTGCTTGGCGACGAGCTTCGCTGTTCCCGGCATGAGCTGCATCAGGCCTTGCGCACCGACGCGGCTGCCGGCCTTGGGATCGAACTCGCTTTCCTGGCGCGACAGGCCGAAGACCATGGCGCGTTCGACCGGCGGGCCGATCTGGCGCCAGTCGGGCAGGGCCTTGGTCGGATAGCCCCAATAGTCGATGTCGACACCCTTCTGACCCGCGAGCTTGGCCAGCCGAACCGCGGCGGCGGGGCCGCCGCCGCTCGAAACGTTACGCGCGACCGCGCTCATCTCGTCGGTTGTCTTGAAGCGGCCCGACAGCGACCACAGGAACATGTTGAGCTCGCGCGAGCGCCCGGTCTGCGCCACCATCTGGAAAGCGCGCATCACCTCGTCATTGTCGACGCGCGCCTGCGCTGCGGCCGAGGGCTGTCCGCCGGTGATCTGGATCGGTTGCGTGGCGATTCCCAGTTGCTCGCGCGCGAGCTGTCCATAATAGACGGTCGGCACCGTGGCCGCTTCGCGATAGGCGGCCTTTGCCTTGTCCTTGTCGCCGAGTGCCGCATAAGAGCGGCCCATCCAATAGGCGGCGCGCGCTTTGTCGGTTCTGGTGGTGACGCCCGCCTGCAATTTGGCGAAGTGCTTGAGCGCGGTGTTCTCATCCTTCATGAAGCGCAGCGCGATCCAGCCGGCGAGGAATTCGCCTTCGCCGAAGAACTCGCCACTCGAAAAGCCATGGGCGCGGGCGAGCTGATAGGCGGTCTTGGCCGAACCGGGCCGGCGCGGGTCGAGCAGCATGCGCGCCACAAGGCGGCGTTCCACCCACCAGGCCTCGCCATCGCCGATGGCGGCGTTATCGGCCGGTATATCGAGCAGCATCTGCGCCGCTTTGGATTGCTTGTTAGCCTTCCGGTAGTAGCGGGCCATCGCATAGCGCATACCGAGCTGCTGCCTCATGGCGCTGGGCAGAGACTGATACTGCTTCTCCGCACCGGCGGTGCCGCGAATGAGGGCCTGGGCCACCTTGGCGGCCGACTGGTAATCGCCGGAAAGCGATTTGGACACGCGGATCGCCGCGTTGGTCTCCTGCTTGTAGACGAGACGCCACATGCGCCCCCTGCGGTCGTCGCTGGTGATCAGCGAGCCGAACTCGCTCGTGATCTGCTTTTCCATTGCCGCGTCGAGCGTCTCATTGAGCCACACGCGCCGCAGCGTCCGGCGGGCCGCGTCGCTGTTGCCCGTTGCGAGCTGCGCCCGCGCTATGGCGAGCGAGCCCTCAGGCGTAAGGGGCGTGCGCTTCTCGAAATGAGCGAAGACGGTCTGGGCCGAGGCGTTGCTCGCATAGAGGCTTTGCTCGGCGCGCTTGAGCAGGGTCTCGGTCAGCGGCCATTGCGGTGCGGCGCTGAGGAACGCCATGATCCGGCTATAGCCCGCTTCCTTCCAGTTGTTCCGCAGATAGATGAGCTCGACCAGCTTGGCCGCGGCCGGATCGCCCGACTGCTGGGCGTAGCTTCCGGCATCGCTGTATTTGCCATTGAAGGCGGCATCGGCTGCATTAACCGCCGATCGGCTTACCTGCGGCGCGGCAATGGCGGACGTGCTCAGAGGCGGGGCAACGGTAATAGCCGTCGACCCGAGCAAGGCCACAATGAGCAAGCCAGCGGAAAATCCCCGAATCATCAATACGTCCCTGCCAGTCGGCCCCTGTCGGCCAGAAAAATCCCTATAAGCCAATTGCGACCGTCCTGTGGCCTGTCAAATCAGCTATTTCGCGCGCTTGCCGGTCTTCAGGCGAGCGTCTAATGTGCCCCGCATTCCCACGCTGCGCGGAACCTCCCGACTCTAGCCAGCGCATGGTTGCCAAGTTATTACCGGAGACTGACACGTGAAGCTCAAGGGTTCTTTTCCTGCCTTGATTACCCCCATGAAGAACGGCCGCGTCGATGAGGACGGGTTCCGAAAATTCGTGGAATGGCAGATCAAGGAGGGCAGCCACGGGCTGGTTCCGGTCGGCACCACCGGCGAATCCCCGACCGTCACGCCGGACGAACACAAGCGCTTGATCGAGATCACCGTCGAGGTCGCGGCGGGCCGCGTGCCGGTCATTGCCGGCACCGGCTCGAACAATACCGACGAGGCGATCGAATACACGGTGCATGCCAAGAAGGCGAAGGCGGACGTGGCGCTGATCGTCGTCCCTTATTACAACAAGCCTACCCAGGACGGGATCTATGCGCATTTCAGCGCCATCGCCAAGGCGGTGGACATACCCATCCTGGTTTACAATGTTCCCGGCCGCACGGTAGCGAACATCTCGGTGGAGACGCTTGCGCGCCTCGCCAAGGATCACTCCAACATCATTGGCACCAAGGATGCGAGCGCCGATCTGACCCGCCCGTCGCGCCAGCGCGAAGTATCGGGCGAGGATTTCATCCAGCTGTCGGGTGAGGACGGCACCGCGCTCGGCTTCAACGCCCATGGCGGCGTCGGCTGCATCTCGGTGACGGCGAATGTGGCGCCGCGTCTCTGTGCCGAATTCCAGAGCGCGACACTCGCCGGTGACTATCGCGCCGCGCTCAAGCTGCAGGACCGGCTGATGCCGCTTCACACTGCTTTGTTCGTCGAGACCTCGCCGTCGCCGATCAAATACGCGGTGAGCCTTCTCGGCCATTGCCGTCCCGATATCCGCCTGCCGCTGGTCGAGCCGTCGGAAGCCTGCAAGAAGCAGGTGCACGCCGCCATGATCCATGCCGGTCTCCTGAACTGAGGACGCCATGTCGTCGAAAAGTGGTGGAACAAAAGCCTCGCGCAAAGAGGAGGGGATAAAGGTTGTCGCTGACAACCGCCGCGCCCGCTTTGATTACGAGATCCTCGATACCTACGAGGCCGGCATCGAGCTGAAGGGCTCGGAGGTGAAGTCGCTGCGCGACGGCAAGGCCAATATCGCCGAGTCCTATGCCGCGGTGAATAACGGCGAGCTGTTCCTCGTCAACGCCTATATCCCGGAATATCGCGAAGCCAACCGTTTCAATCACGAGACCAAGCGGCCGCGCAAACTGTTGCTGCATGCGCGCGAGATCGACAAATTGTCGGGCGGCGTGCTGCGCGAGGGCCTCACCATCGTGCCGCTGCGCGTCTATATGAATGCCCGCGGACGCGCCAAGGTCGGCATTGCTTTGGCGCGCGGCAAGAAGCTGCATGACAAGCGCGACGCGATCAAGGATCGGTCATGGAATCGCGAGAAGGCGCGGCTCCTGCGCGAGCGCGGCTGAGCGCCAGGGGGATCCGACGCCGCTAGTTTACGTGGGGACACGTGCCCTCGTTGCCGGCAGCCAGGACGGCTGCCACCTTGTCCTTGATCCGCTGCACGCTTTTGCGTGACGGACTTGCGCCCAGATACCTTTGGCCATTCCGCCGGGAGCGGTGTGGTCCTGGGGCTGGCGATGCGGGCCCGGAACGTCTCACCCTTTCCGGTGCCGCGCCAATGCTTCACGAAGCGGTTCAATTGGAGATTGGCAAGCACGGGGCTGCTGATCCCGCCCCGCGGCGTGCCGCAGTCATTGCCCTTGTCACCGCTCACGCGCTCCGTTCCCGCCGCGTCCTGCACCTCGGCCGGCGCTTCCGCAGTGCCGCAGCGGCGCGCATGGACATGGGCAAGCATGCCCAGCTTGTCGCAGAGCTGGTTGAAGCGGAAGCCAAGCTCCGCCTTCGCCTTGTGATAGAGTTTTGTCAGGCTCATCACCAATCTCCCTTCTTCGGCCTCTTCGAAAGCACACCAGAAGCCAGGGCCCGCCGATCGTATAATTTCATGACGCGATCGTGCACATCATTGCAAAGGGGGCTTGCGCAAAGGTCGGGGCCGGACCTCAGGGCGCGATTGGGAGGGAGGCGCGCACCTGCGCGAACACGCTCTCGAACATCTCCGTCGTGAGAACGCCGGTGTTCGTGTTGTAGCGCGAGCAGTGGTAGCTGTCGAAGAGCGTGAGAGCGCCGATCTTATGCTGCGCCCCATGGCCGAAGGGGTGGCGTGATTTCCTCTCGCCCAGGGCCGTCAGCGTCGCGTCATGGGCGATACGGCCGAGCGCCACGATGGTGGAAAGCCTCGGCAATGCCGCGATCTGGTCCCTCAGGAAACTGTTGCAGGTCTTGATCTCGGCCGGCAGCGGCTTGTTCTCGGGCGGCACGCAGCGCACCGCATTGACGATCATGCAGTCGATCAACGTATATCCGTCCTGAGGGTCGGCCCGATAGTCGCCCTTGGCGAAGCCGAAATGCTTGAGCGTCGCGTAGAGGAGGTCGCCGGCATAGTCGCCGGTGAAGGGCCGCCCGGTGCGGTTGGCGCCGCGCAGCCCGGGCGCCAGCCCGACGATCAGAAGCCGGGCGTCGGTACCGCCGAAGGTAGGGACTGGAGAATTGAACCAGTCTGCATGGTCGCGCCGCTGCGTCTCGCGGAACGAGACGAGCCGCGGGCAGAGCGGGCAGTTGGCGGATGGCGTCACCACGTGCACGGCTCAGATATCGGCGAAGTCCTCGAAGGAAGAGGCAGACTGCGCCGGCGCCGGCCGCTCGCGCACCCGTTCAGGGCGTTCGCTCGGTTCGCGCCCGATCTCCTCGCGCAGGTCAGCGAGATCGATGAACTGATCGGCTTGACGGCGCAATTCGTCCGCCACCATGGGCGGCCTCGTGGCGAGGGTCGAGACGACGCTGGTGCGCCGGCCCTTGGCCTGCACGGCCTGGATGAGGGAGCGAAAATCGCCGTCGCCGGAGAACAGCACGATGTGGTCGAGATTGTCGGCGAGCTGCATGACATCGATGGCGAGCTCGATATCCATGTTGCCCTTGACCTTGCGGCGGCCGAGCGAATCCGTGAATTCCTTCGCCGGCTTGGTGACGACCCGGTAGCCATTATAGTCGAGCCAGTCGATCAGTGGGCGGATCGGCGAGTATTCGGCGTCCTCCATCAGCGCGGTGTAGTAGATGGCGCGGATCAGCCGCGAGCGCTTGCGGAAAAAGCCGAGGAGGCGGCGATAGTCGATATCGAAGCCCAGCGATTTTGCGGTTGCGTAAAGATTGGCGCCGTCGATAAAAAGCGCTACGCGTTCGTCCTGGTAAAAATTCATGATTGAAATCTCCTATTTGAAACAGTGTTTTGATAGTCGCTTCGTGGGCGAGGCTCAAGGTCAATTATGATCCTGATCGGTCTTGGCAGCAATGTGGAAGGTCCTTGGGGAAACCCGCGCGAGACTATGCTGCGCGCCTTGCGTGAACTCGACGCCAATGGCACCGAGCTTGTCGCGGCTTCCCGTCTGGTCGAGACGACGCCCTTCGGCAAGGTGAACCAGCCGAGCTTCGTGAATGCGGTCGCGCGGATATCCACCGTGATGCCGCCCGAGACTTTAATGCACCATCTGCATGATATCGAGCGACGGGCCGGGCGGCGGCGGCGGCTGCGCTGGGGCCCGCGCACACTCGATCTCGATCTTCTCGACTATCACGGGCTGGTGCGTCGCGGCCGGCTCAAGCTGCCGCATCCGGGCATCCCCGAACGGGATTTCTGGTTGACCCCGTTGACGGAGCTGGTGCCCCGGTGGCGCCATCCGGTGACACGGCGGACCGCCCAGCAGATGCGCAGTGTTTTGTCGGGCCTCTCGCAGGGTGGTATGGTGCTGCAAGAGGTGCCCGAAAGGGAGTCTTAACGAGTCCCCGCCATGTTCGAGGCTTGCGCGTTCTGGTGAGAATGGTTGTGACGATGCGTTTCCTTATAGCTCCCGCTGGAATGGCCGCGGCGGCGATGCTGGCTTATCCGGTGCATGCCGAGCCGATCACATTCTCGAGCGATACATTCCAGATTATCGGCGGAATCAGCAGCGAAGCAACGACGCCGGTGCGGCGGAGCAACTACCGCGGCAAGGAGATCGTCGATTTCCAGACCCAGCTCGCGCCGGGGACGATCCTCATCCGCACCAAGGAGCGCAAGCTTTATTATATTCTGCCGGAGGGTCGGGCGATCAGTTACGGCATCGGTGTCGGCCGTGAAGGTTTCACCTGGTCGGGCACCGACAAGGTCAGCCGCAAGGCGGAGTGGCCCGACTGGGTTCCGCCGAAGGAAATGATCGAGCGTGAGGCCGATCGCGGCAATTACCTCCCAGTGCGCATGCTTGGCGGACCTGATAATCCATTGGGCGCACGCGCCCTCTATATCGGCACGACCTTGTATCGTATCCACGGCACCAACCAGCCCTGGAGCATCGGCCAGTCCGTGTCTTCCGGTTGCATCCGGCTTATGAACGAAGAGGTCATCGACCTCTATAATCGCGTCGATGTCGGCGCCACGGTCGTGGTCGAGTAGTCGGTGCATCGGGATCGATTTAGAGCTCAGCGCGAGCTTGCTGCGAAGAACCGGTCCCCACTCTTCGCATCCCGCGCCAATGCGCGATTATTATTCGGACGACGACACACCCTCATGCTGAGGCGCGACCCCGGCCTTGAGCCGGGGGAGCCTCGAAGCATGATCCAGGTACATAGGCCTTGCCGCTTGCCACCCTTCGAGGCCCGCCTTCAGCGGGCACCTCAGGGTCATAATGCTCTGCGGACTAAAGCATGTCCTCGCGCCAGCTCTTGCCTCTGTAGTATTGGAAGCAGACCGGCTGATCCGCCGGTAGATCCTGTTGCGCTTCCATCAGAGGCTGCAGCCGCTTCAGGACATCGCGCGTGATCATCGGCAGCTCGAGTTCCTGTGCTTCGGCGAAGCTGAACCAGTGCGGTGTCAGCAATTCGCCCGATCCCGGATGTCGCGGGTTGTCGAGATTGCCGACATGGCGCGCATTGGCGACGAAGAAACGTGAATCGAAGCGCCGCGTGCGCCCGGGCGGCGTGATGGCGCGCGCGAAGTAGCGCAGGTGGGACAGATCGAGGCCGGTCGCGGCGAGGATGCCGTCCCATTCCTCATTGGCGAGTTTGGCGTCGTCGGGAAGGCTGCCGAGGAAAAGACCGGTCTCCTCGTAAGTCTCACGGATCGCGGCCACGGCGAGGCCGCGGGCTTTCGACACGCTGGTATGTCCGCGCATGCGTTGCAAGAGTTTCTCATGGACGAGGGGATGGAGATCGCTCGTGACCTTGACGCGCATATCGCCAGGGTCGAGCCGGCCACCCGGAAAGACGAACATATTGGGCATGAAGGCGTGGCCGCCATGGCGTTTGCCCAAAAGCACGCGCGGCGCATTGTCGTCATGGCGCACGACGATCAGCGTGGCGGAATCGCGCGGCTTTTGCGCCTGCGGGAAGTGGCGCGAGCCGGCGAGTTCGGGATCGCGCTGGGTCATTCCTCGATCTTTCCCCCAAATCCATGCATGCGCAATGCCCATTGCAGGCCGATGATGGAGCCTTTGACCGCGGGCATCAGCAGCAAGGTGAGGACCAGCGTGGCTGGGATCCAGATCGCGGCATGGATGAGATAGTCGGGCTGCCACAATCTCTCGACCACGAGCAGCAGCGGAATGATGATGTGTCCGACGATGAAGATCGTGAAATAGGGCGGCGCGTCGTCAGCACGCTGATGATGAAGCTCCTCGCCGCAGCGCGGGCACTTGTCCCTGACGGCGATGAAGCCGGAGAAGATGGGGCCCGAACCACAAGCCGGGCATCGCCGCACGAATCCGCGCAGCATGGCGCCAAGCCACGAGCGCGACGGCATCGGTGCCGGACCTTGCGTGTTTTCGATGATGACGGGCATCAGCGTCTCTTGGCCCGGCCCATGCCGCGCTGGCGCAGCGAGCGACGCGGTACCGGCTTGCCTTTACGCCCGTCGCTCATCATCTCGAAACGCAGTCCGCCCGAGACGGGTGCCGCCTCGACAAGGCGCACCTCGACCGGATCGCCGAGCTGGAAGGTCTCGCCCGAACGCTCCCCGATAAGCGCACGGCGCGTCTCGTCATAGACGAAATAGTCTGAACCGAGCGTGCCTGCCGGAATAAAGCCATCGGCGCCCGTATCATTGAGGGTAATGAAGAGACCGGCGGCCACAACGCCGCCGATGCGTCCCGCAAAGCGCGCGCCGATCTGCGAGGAAAGATGGCTGGCGATCAGCCGATCGACGGTCTCGCGTTCCGCCGCCATGGCCCGCCTTTCGGCGCCCGAGACGAGCTCGGCCGTATCATTGAGCTGTGCCGTGTCTTCCGGCGAAAGGCCGTCGTCGCCGAAGCCGAATGCAGTGATGAGAGCGCGATGCACAATCAGGTCAGCATATCGCCGGATGGGCGAGGTGAAATGCGCATAGTGCCGCAAGTGCAGGCCGAAATGACCGGCATTCTCCGTGTCGTAGACGGCCTGAGCCTGGCTGCGCAGGACCACCTCGTTGACCACATGCTGATAGTCCTTGCCCTCGACCTCCTTCAGGATCTGGTTGAAGTGCCGGGGCATCATGTGCTGGCCCTTGGCCAGATTGATGCCGACGGTCTTCAGGAACTCGGCCAGGCTGCGGATCTTCTCCTCGGCGGGCTCGCCATGGACGCGATAGAGGAGCGGCACCTTACGCTCGCCGAGCGTCTCGGCGGCCGCAACATTGGCCTGGATCATGAATTCCTCGATGAGCTTGTGGGCATCGAGACGCTCGGGCGTCACAACCCGCTCGATGAGGCCATGCGCGTCGAGGATAAGCTTGCGCTCGGGAAGATCGAGCTCGAGCGGTTCACGCTTGTTGCGGCCCTTGAGCAGCACCTTGTAGGCGGCCCAGAGCGGCCTCAGCACGGGGGCGAGCAGGGCCTCAGTCTTGTCGTCGGGCCGCCCATCTATCGCGGCCTGCGCCTGCTGATAGGAAAGCTTCGCCACCGAGCGCATGACGGCGCGCGCGAAATGGTGCTTGCGCTTGGCGCCGGTGCGATCGAAGGTCATGAAGCAGGCGAGGCAAGGCCGTTCCTCGCCTTCGCGCAAGGAGCACAGATCGTTGGAAATTCGCTCCGGCAGCATCGGCACGACGCGGTCGGGGAAGTAGACGGAATTGCCCCTTATCCGTGCCTCGCGGTCGAGCGCCGAGCCCGGATGCACATAGGTCGCGACATCGGCGATGGCGACGATCACTTTCACCCCGCCTTCATTCTTGGGGTCATCGTCGGGTTCGGCCCAGACCGCATCGTCATGATCGCGCGCATCGGGGGGGTCGATGGTGACGAGGGGAACATCGCGCAGATCGGTGCGCTTGGCGTGTGAGAAGGGTTTCAGGGCCGCTGCTTCGGCGAGCGTGCGTGCGGGAAACTCCGATGGGATGCCGTGATGCTCGATGGCGATCAGTGAAATGTTGCGCTGGCTGGAAATGTCGCCAAGCCGCTCCTTCACGCGGGCGGTCGCAAGGCCCTGGCCGCGCCCGCGCATGACCTCGACGGAGACGAGCTCGCCAGGCTCGGCGCCATTCTCGTGACCGGGCTGGACCTGCAAATCATGACGCGCCTTCTTGTCGACCGGCACGACGCGGGCGCCCATGCCCCTGGCATGGCGGAATATGCCGAGGATTCGGCTGCTGCGGCCGGCGATCTTGCGAATGATGCGGCCGTGATAGGGGAGCTTGGGATCCTTCACGGGCTCGATCCGGGCAAGCACCCGATCGCCAACCGCGGCAGGCTGGGATTCCGCGCGCGTGCCCTTGGCCGCTTGCGCGATGATCAGTATACGGGGAGGCTTGCCCGCCGCATCGTCCCATTCGGCCGGCACGGCGATCAATTCGCCATCATCATCGCGACCGGTGACTTCCAGAACAGTGACCGGCGGCAGTTCGCCAGCCTTGGCCATGGCGCGGCCGGCGCGCTTGAGCTTGCCGTCCTTTTCCAGTTCCTTGAGAAGCCGCTTCAGCGCGATCCGGTCATTGCCTTTGACATTGAAGGCGCGCGCGATCTCGCGCTTCCCGACCTTGCCTGAGCTGGTCTTGATGAAGTCGATGAGCTGTTCGGCTGACGGCAGATCGTTTTGCGCTGGCTTCGCTTTGCGCGCCACGACCTCAGGCACTCACTTCGTCGGGTGTGGCGGCTTTCTTGGCGCGCTTCGGGGCCGCCTTCTTGGCCGGTGCCTTCTTCGCGGCAGCCTTCTTGGCGGGGGCCTTGGCTTCGCCCTTTGGCTTGCCGGCCTTCTTCGCCTTGCCCTTGCCGGCACGCGCCGCAAGAAGCGCGACCGCTTCCTCGATCGTCGTCTCTTCCGGGGGCTTGTCGCCCGGCAGCGTGGCGTTGACCTTGCCCCATTTCACATAGGGCCCGTAGCGTCCCGTCATCACATGGATCGGGCCGCCGCCGTCGGGATGCGCGCCCAGGTCCTTGAGCGCACCCGGCCGCTTGCGGTTGGCGTTCTTTTCCTTCTTCTCGGCGAGGAGATCGACGGCGCGATTAAGGCCGACGGTGTAGACGTCTTCGGGATCACTCAGCGTGGCGTAGACACCGTCATGCAGGATGAAGGGGCCGAAGCGCCCGAAATTCGCAACGATCGGCTTACCGGTCTCGGGATGGAGCCCTACCTCACGCGGCAGCGACAGGAGTCTGAGCGCCAATTCGAGATCGATGCTCGAGGGGTCGGTCTTCTTCGGGATGGACGCGCGACGTGGTTTCTCGCCTTCCGCTGCTTCGCCCAGTTGCAGATAGGGACCGAAACGGCCATCGCGCCGGGTGACGGGCTGGCCGGTTTCAGGGTCATTGCCGATCAGAATGCCTTCCGCCGGCACCGCTTCGCCCGAACCGTTGCCCGGGGTGATCTGACGTGTGAACCGGCACTCCGGATAGTTCGAGCAGCCAACAAAAGCGCCGAACTTGCCGAGCTTGAGCGACAGCTGGCCGTCGGAGCAGGACGGGCAGGCGCGCGCCGGTTGGCCGTCGGTGCGTTCGGGGAAGACATGGGGACCCAGAATCTCGTTCAGCGCATCGAGCACATTGGTGATGCGCAGTTCCTGGATTTCGCCGACGGCGCCGGTGAAGTTCAGCCAGAAGTCGCGCAATACCGCCTTCCAGTCGATCTCGCCATTGGAGATCCGGTCGAGTTGCTCCTCCAGATTGGCGGTGAAGTCATACTCGACATAGCGCTTGAAGAAGGCTTCGAGAAACGCGGTTACCAGGCGGCCCTTGTCTTCCGGGACGAGGCGTTTCTTGTCGACCCTCATATAACCGCGGTCGCGCAGCACCGAGAAGATGGCCGTATAGGTCGAAGGCCGGCCGATGCCGAGCTCTTCCATCTTCTTGATGAGAGAAGCTTCCGAGTAGCGCGGCGGCGGTTCGGTGAAATGCTGCTCAGGCGTGATCGAGCGGACGCCAACGCCATCGCCGCGCGCCAGAGTAGGCAGGCGCCGGGCATCCTCGTCCTCTTCATCGTCGAGCCCTTCCTGGTAGAGTTTCAGGAAGCCGTCGAACTTCACCACCGATCCGGTGGCGCGGAAGGAATAGGATTTGCCGTCATCGCCCTTGGCGCCGATATCGGCGGTGGTGCGCTCGATCTCGGCGCTCTCCATCTGGCTTGCGATGGTGCGCTTCCAGATCAGCTCATAGAGCGCCATCTGGTCGGGATCGAGAGTGCGCCGGAGATTCTCCGGGAAACGGAACAGATCGGTCGGGCGGATGGCTTCATGCGCTTCCTGCGCATTCTTGGCCTTGGTCGTGTATTTGCGCGGAACCGACGGCAGATAAGGCTCGCCGAAGCGCTTCAGGATGGCATTGCGCGTCGCGGCGATCGCCTCGCCGGCGAGATCGACGCCGTCGGTACGCATATAGGTGATGAGGCCGGTGACCTCGCCGCCGATATTGACGCCTTCATAGAGGCGCTGAGCCACCTGCATCGTCTTGGCGGATGAGAAGCCGAGCTTCCGCGAGGCCTCCTGCTGCAGTGTCGCGGTACGGAAAGGCGGATAAGGATGGCGCTTGACCGGCTTCGACTCGATCGTGTCGACGGTGAAGCGCGCGCCCTTGATCGCCGAGACGATCGCCTTGGCGGATGCCTCGTTCGAGATGTCGAGCTTGCCCAGGCGTTTGCCGTCGATGGCAGCGAGCCGTGCGCCGAAAGCATCACCGCGCGGCGAGGTGAAGGCGCCGTCGATGGTCCAGTATTCCTGCGCCTTGAAGGCCTCGATCTCGAGCTCGCGATCGCAGATGAGACGCAGCGCCACCGACTGCACGCGTCCGGCCGAGCGCGAGCCCGGCAATTTGCGCCACAGCACGGGGGAGAGCGTGAAGCCGACGAGATAATCGAGCGCGCGGCGCGCGAGATAGGCATCGACGAGCGCCGCATCGACCTGGCGCGGGTGCTTCATCGCCTCGAGCACCGATTGCTTGGTGATCGCGTTGAACACCACCCGTTCTATGTCCTTGCCCTTGAGAGCGCCTTTCTTCTTCAGGATCTCCAGAACGTGCCAGGAAATGGCCTCCCCCCTCGCGGTCGGGGTCGGTAGCGAGGATCAGCCGGTCGCTGTTCTTAAGAGCCGCGGCGATGTCGGAGACGCGCTTGGCCGACTTGCCGTCGACCTCCCAGGACATGGCGAAGTCTTCGTCGGGGCGCACCGAGCCGTCTTTGGGCGGCAGATCGCGCACGTGACCATAGGAGGCGAGGACGACATAGTCCTTGCCCAGATACTTGTTGATCGTTTTGGCCTTTGCAGGCGATTCGACGACGACGACTGTCATTTATCTTGCGATCTGAAAACTAGGACGGGGCTCATATAGGGATCGTTTCCGGCCCGCAAGCCTTGTGGAAAGCGATTCCACGGGAAGTTGAACTCTTAAGGTTGATGGATACAACCTAAGGTTATTCAGGGCCTATGCCGCGGATATATAAGCAAGCGTCCCTGGAAAGCAACTGCCCTAAGGTAATTGCGGGAGGGGGATCTGCCTCGGGCCCGTAACACGTGAGGTCAATAAGCGCGCTCCGCCGGGAACGGCGGCCTTCAATCTTTCGAAACGAGGGAAACGAGCTGTCGTCCGTGGCGGGTGAGCTTGCCCGCGAGTTCGAGCTCGAGCAACACGCCGAGCACCTGTTGCGCCGGCACGCCGCTCTCGCGGATCAGATCGTCGACCTCGGTAGGCGCGGGACTCAGGAGTGACAGGATGGCGGCGCGCGTCGAGCCGTCGATCTCCGTCTCGGGGACAGGACCCGCCGCCGGCGCTTCGGGATGGAGCCGTGGCCGCATTTCGAGAAGTGCGTCCAGGACCTGCTGGCTTTTGCTCAGGAGATGCGCGCCCTCGCCGATCAGCCGGTTGGTGCCTTCCGCTCTGGGATCGAGGGGCGAGCCCGGCACCGCGAAGACCTCGCGGCCCTGTTCATTGGCGAAGCGCGCGGTGATGAGCGAGCCCGAGCGCAGAGCGGCCTCGACGACGATCACCGCCCGGCTCATACCGGAAATGATGCGGTTGCGGCGTGGAAAGGAGGTCTCGCGCGGCGTGGCCCCGGGGGGCATCTCGGAGATGAGAAGCCCGTCTTCACTAATCTTCTTCTGCAGGCCGGCATTTTCAGGCGGATAGGCGATATCTATGCCTGTGCCGAGAACCGCCACCGTACCTGGCGTGAGCGCGGCCTCATGCGCCGCGGTGTCGATGCCGCGCGCCAGGCCCGAGACGACCGCGAGCCCGGCTGCCGCAAGATCAGACGCGAAAGTACGGGCGAGGCGCTTGCCATTGGCGGAAGCGTTGCGCGAGCCCACGATCGCCACCGCGTCCCGCGCTACGAGTGCCGTCTTTCCCTTGATGCAAATGAGGGGTGGCGCGCCGTCGCAATGGCGCAGGAGCGGCGGATAGTCCGGCTCAGGTTTCGCGACGAAGCGGGCGCCCGCTGCCGCGGCTCTGTCGAACTCGGCTTGCGCGTCCGCAATGCCGTAGATCTTGATCGGGCGCTTGCGGGTGAGATCGGGGAGAGCGTCCAGCGCTTCGGTGGCGCTGCCGAATTTCTCAAGAAGCTGATCGAAAACGATCGCACCGACATTCTCGCTGCGGATCAGGCGCAGCCAATCGAGCCGCTCCTGATCCGTCAGGATCATGTTTTGGAGCCGAGTTTGATCTTCGCTTCCTGGCCCTTGAGCAGGCGGGCGATATTCTCGTGATGCATGATCCAGATCAGCGCCGCGAGCAGGATGAGCGGAAACACCAGGGTAGGCTTGCCGAGGAACCAGGCCCACAGCGGGCTCAAGGCTGATGCCGTCAGGGCGGAAAGCGACGAGATGCGGAAAATGAACGCCATGGCGAGCCAGACGGCAAGGAAGATAAGGCCCAGCGGCCAGTAGAGGCCGAACAGGATGCCGATATTGGTGGCGACGCCCTTACCGCCCTTGAAGCCGAGCCAGACGGGGAAGAGATGTCCGGCGAAGGCGGCAAGCCCGGCGATGAGGCCGGCGGTCTCGCCCCCGAGCGCCTTCATCAGCAGGATCGGGATGGTCCCCTTTACAGCGTCGGCAATGAGAGTTGCCGCGGCGAGCTTCTTGTTGCCGGTGCGCAGCACATTGGTGGCGCCGATATTGCCGGAGCCGATGGCGCGCACATCACCCAGGCCCGCCCAGCGGGTGAACAGGAGGCCAAAGGGAATGGAACCCGACAGATAGCCGAGCAGGGCGGCCATGATCGCCATGGCCGGCGTAACCGCCGCGAAATCGAGCATCAATCCCTCCCGCTCCCTTCGACCCTCACCCCGAGGGGGCCGCGCCGGGGCCCTCGAAGGGTGTCGAGTCCCGCTTATCCGGCGGGATCGTACGCATAGACGGTACGTCCCGCAACGACCGTTTCGAGTACGCGGCCTTCCAGCGTGCGGTGCTCGAAAGGCGAATTCTTCGAGCGCGAGCGCAGGACGTGATCCTCCACCGTCCAGCTTTGTTGAATATCGGCGAGGGTGAAATCGGCCGGCGCACCCGGCGCCAGGCGTCCCGCCTCCAGACCCAATATCTGTGCGGGCTTGGTGGAGAGCGCGTCGATGAGCCGGGTGAGTGGGACGCCGTCATTGTGATGCACGCTGAGGCTCGCCGAGAACAGAGTCTCGAGGCCGATGGCGCCGAACTCGGCTTCGGCAAAAGGCAGCCGTTTGGTGTCGGCGCTCTGCGGATCATGGCTCGACACGATGACGTCGATCGTGCCGTCAAGGACGCCTTCGACCAGCGCGCGCCGGTCGTCCTCCGCGCGCAAGGGCGGCGATAATTTGAAGAAGGTGCGATAGGCGCCGATATCGTTCTCGTTGAGGACGAGGTGATTGACCGAGACACCGCACGTGACGGGGAGGCCACGGGCCTTGGCTGCGCGGATGACCTCGACCGACATGCGGCAGGAGACCTGCGAAACGTGATAGCGGGCGCCTGTCGCTTCAACGAGGCGCAGATCGCGCTCGATCATGATCACTTCCGAGACCGCGAGCGTGCCCGATAGCCCAAGCCGGCTCGCCGTCTCGCTGGCATTCATGACGCCGGTGGCGAGGGTAGGCTCCTCGGCATGCTGCACCACCAGCATGTCGAAGTCCTTGGCATAGGCCAGGGCGCGGCGGAACAGACGCGCATTGGCGACCGATTTGTTGCCGTCGGTGACGGCGACGGCGCCCGCCTCCTGCAGCGTGCCGATCTCGGTCATGAGCTCGCCGCCGAGCCCCTTGGTAAGGGCGGCCATCGGAGCGACGCGCACGATCGCGGTATCGCGCGCCCGCCGCAGGATGAAATCGACGATTGCCGCATCGTCGATGACGGGATTGGTGTTGGGCATCACGATCATGGTGGTGATGCCGCCGGCCGCGGCCGCCTCCGAGGCGGTGGCCAGCGTCTCGCGATATTCGTTGCCGGGCTCGCCGGTGAAGACGCGCATGTCGATGAGACCGGGCACGAGGATTCTGCCCTTGCAGTCGAATGTCGTGGTGCCGGCGCCGGCGGACTGTGCCGTCACCTTCGGCCCCGCGGCCAGGATCCAGCCGTCTTCGATCAGCAATCCGCCTTTTTCATCAAGGCCTTGCGCCGGGTCGATGAGACGGGCGTTGAGATAGGCCTTGCGCCCCGCCGAATGTTTTGCCGATGGTGCCATCATGCGTTGCCGCCTCCCGGCAGATTGCGGGCGAGCGCGTCGAGCACGGCCATGCGCACCGCGACCCCCATTTCCACTTGTTCGCGGATCACCGACTGCACACCGTCGGCGACATTGGAGTCGATCTCGATGCCGCGATTCATCGGACCCGGATGCATCACCAGCGCGTCGGGCTTGGCGAATCTAAGCTTCTCCTCGTCGAGCCCGTAGAAGCGGTAATATTCGCGCACCGACGGCACGAAGGCGCCGCTCATGCGCTCGAGCTGGAGCCTCAGCATCATCACCACATCGGCGCCTTCGATACCATCACGCATATTGCGATGGACCTCGACGCCGAAATGATGCGCCGCCGTCGGCAGCAGCGTCGAAGGCGCCACAACGCGTACCCGGGCGCCGAGCTTGTTGAGAAGGTGGATATTCGAGCGTGCCACGCGCGAATGCAGCACGTCGCCGCAGATCGCCACGATCAGGCCCTCGATGCGGCCCTTGCGGCGGCGGATGGTGAGGGCGTCGAGCAGCGCCTGGGTCGGGTGTTCATGCTGGCCGTCGCCGGCATTGATGACGGCGCAGGAGACTTTCTGCGCGAGTAGCTCCGCGGCACCCGAGGAGGGATGGCGCACCACCAGTATGTCGGGATGCATGGCGTTGAGCGTCATCGCGGTGTCGAGCACCGTTTCGCCCTTGGATAGGGCGGAGGTCGACACTGCCATGTTGAGCACATCGGCGCCGAGCCGCTTGCCGGCGAGCTCGAAGGAGCTCTGTGTACGGGTCGAGGCCTCGAAGAACAGGTTGATCTGGGTGCGCCCCGACAGCACCGCCTGGCGCTTGTCGATTTGCCGGCTCACCTCGACATAACGCTCGCCGAGATCGAGGAGCGTTACGATTTCCTGAGCTGAAAGAGCTTCGATACCCAGCAGATGCTGGCCTTCGATGAGGCGTTTGGGATTGCGCGCTTGGGTCATCGAAGGCCACTGTCTAGGGACGATTCCTCGCCCCGGCAAGCGCCAATGCGGGCCTGTGGGAAAGTTTATGAGCGGCGCGGGCGATTCAGGCGCGATGGACGTCGGGGCACCCGGGCTTGCCTGCGTGGCCCACACCGAAGAAAATGACCCTGGATGGCTCAAAAAGCACGATCCTTGCGTCTGACACCGGGCCTTGTTGCCCAGGTCCCCCCTTATGTCGGGGAAGCGCCGGCGCTACCTGGCGCGCCAGTGTCGGACGCCGAATATGACGAGGTCCTGCGTGAAATCCTGGAGAGCGCTCCGTCGCGGCATGACGTCTGGCTGTTCGCCTTTGGATCTTTGATCTGGAATCCTGCCTGCGACACCGTTGAAAGCCGGTCCGCCACGGTCCGTGGCTGGCGGCGGTCTTTTTGCCTCGGCTGGGACAGGTGGTTCAGGGGATGTGAGGCGCGTCCGGGTCTCATGCTGTCACTCGATCGCGGCGGTCAGTGCCGGGGGGTGGCCTATCGGCTGCCACCCGATGCGATCGAAGCGAATCTGAGGAAATTGCTCCGTCGCGAGATCAGGACGTCGTCGAGGGCACATCTGCCACGCTGGCTGACGATCGAGACGACGACGGATAAGTTCCGCGCGCTGGCCTTCGTCATCAATCGGCACGGGGAGCGCTATATCGGTGGACTCTCGCTTGAAACGGTTGCGGATACGCTCGCGACGGCCGCCGGTCCCGTCGGAACCATGGCGGATTATCTGTGCAGCACCGTCCGCCATCTCGAGGAATTGGGGATTCGCGACAGGCAATTGTGGCGCTTGCAGGAACTGGTCTCCGACCGGATCGAGGCGACAACACGATCTCAGAAAAGCGCGGGAATGGCGGGACAGGGTCGACTGTGAATGGACGACCGGACAGTTTGCCAACTAGTGTCCCGAATCCGAAGTTCGCCACGAGCCAGCGGGACCTTCCGAGCGAACTTCGGATTCGGAAGGACACTAGAAAGCCTAATGATTCTAGTGTGCTTTTGAACGCGAAGTTCCTGTCAGTGCGAGCCTCCTGAAATCAGGAACTTCGCGTTCAGCACACTAGCGTGACGCGGGCGCGAAACAATCCCATATTGAGACATGATCACGGGTTGATCTCGTCGCCGACAGGTTGACTTGCGCTCCGGCGCCCATAATCTGTCACGACAGCTTCACGCCTGGATGGAGATGGTCATGACCGATCTTGCCGCCCGTGCCAGCACGCCCAACACCGTCACCGTCGAACCGAGCCTGCATCGCGTGATGGGGCCATGGCTTCTGTTGCTGTTCATCGTCGGAGACATTCTCGGCACCGGCATTTATGCGCTGACCGGCCAAGTCGCCAAGCAGGTGGGCGGTGTGGTCTGGCTGCCCTTCCTGGTGGCCTTCATCGTCGCGCTGATCACCGCCTTCAGCTATCTCGAGCTCGTCACCAAATATCCGCGCGCGGCGGGCGCGGCGCTCTATACCCACAAGGCCTTCGGCATCCACTTCATCACCTTCATCGTCGCCTTCGCGGTCATGTGTTCCGGCATCACCTCGGCCTCGACGGCGTCGCGTGCCTTCGCGGCCAACATGTCGAACGCCTTCGACCTGGGGCTTGCCGGTACATTCGGCATCACATTGATCGGCCTTCTCTTCATGGGTGTCGTGGCGATCGTCAATTTCCGGGGTGTGGGCGAGAGCGTGAAGGCCAATGTGGTCCTGACCTGCGTCGAGCTGACCGGTCTCCTGATCATCATCCTTATCGGCCTGTGGGCCATCGGCCTCGGCAATGGCGACGTCTCGCGGATCACTCAGTTCGCCACGGCCGCCGACCGGGGCGCCTTTTGGTCGGTCATTGCGGCCACCACGCTCGCCTTCTTCGCCATGGTGGGTTTCGAAGATTCCGTCAACATGGCCGAGGAATGCAAGGAGCCGCAGCGCATTTTCCCCAAGGTGCTGCTCGCCGGCCTGCTGATCACCGGCGTCATTTATGTGCTGGTGTCGATCTCGGCGGTGACCCTGGTGGCGCCTGAGCAACTGGGCGAGGGGGAGACGCCACTGCTTCAGGTCGTCCAGGCGGGCGCGCCTGATTTCCCGCTATGGATCTTCGGTTTCATCACCATGTTCGCGGTGGCCAACAGCGCGCTCATCAACATGCTGATGGCGAGCCGGCTGGTCTATGGCATGAGCCGTGAACATGTCCTGCCGCCTGTATTGGGCAAGGTGCATGCCAGCCGCCGCACGCCCTATATCGCCATCGCCTTCACGACGCTGCTCGCCTTCGCGCTCATCACCTTCGTGGGCGAGGTTCCGGCGCTCGGCGGCACGACGGCGCTACTTTTGCTGTGCGTCTTCACCATCGTGAATATCGCGGTGCTGGTGCTGCGCCGCGACCCCGTGGAGCACAGCCATTTCCGCAGCCCGACTATACTGCCCATTTTCGGCGCCATATGCTGCGCATTCCTCGCCGGCCCGTGGACCGGGCGTGATCCGGTGCAGTACAAGATCGCCGGCATCCTGATCGGCATCGGCGTCGTGCTCTGGGTGGTCAATCTGCTGGTCAACCGCGCCATGGGCCAGAAGCCGGCTGAGCCGACCATGGAAACGTCCGGCGGCTCAGGTCCGGTGAACTGAGGAACTCAAATTAGAGCGCCGGGCGTTCTCATGGAATCACCTCGGCGCTCTATCTCTTTGATTTTGCGCATCGGCCCACCCGAGAACCGCTTCGCATGGTCGGGTCAAGCCCGACCACAAGCTTCTCGGGCCGGTGCTTTAGCCGGGATTGCCAGCAGGCGGCGTTAACCGATTGTAAGCCATATCCGCGCTTGGTCTGAGTGCGTGTACTTCACACCACAAATTCGCCCCGAATGCCGCGCCAGAATTATTGCCGAGCGTTTCGAGGGAACGACACGTGGATGCCTGGTGGAGTTGTAATATGCTGAGGGGTTTCGTTATCGGTGGCGCGCTGTTGCTGGCGTGTTTCGTGTCCGTGCCTGAACCGGCCAATGCGGGTACCAGGATCGGTGTCACGATCGGGGGCGGATGGGTGCCGGTCTATCCGGACGATGGCGATGACGATTATTACATCTCCTGCGGCGAAGGCCGGCGGATCGTGCGAGACGACGGCTTCTGGAGTGTTCGTCCGATGAAATGCGGCGGCGAAATCTATCGCTACGAAGCGGTCAGGCGAGATCGGCTATGGAGTGTGAGGGTCAGCGCGCGCTCGGGGCGCATCATCAGCGCACGGGTGATCGACGACTACCGGGACTATTATTGATCTGCCCGATATGACCGTTAGGCCCTCTCATGCCAGGAAGGCGAGCACCAGCGGAATGCTCACCGCGGCGCAGATTACCTGGAAGGTGAGTATGTTGGCGACGAGCGGCGCGTCGCCGCCCATCTGGCGGGCGAGCACATAGGCGCCGGAGCCTGTCGGCACCGCCGAGCACAGCACAGCCACGGCGGCGGGCGTTCCGGTGACGCCGAACAGTTTCAGCGCAACGGCCATCAGCACCGGCATCAACAGCAGCTTGAGCGCGGTGGCAAGTGCTACCGTCATTTTTGCCGACGCTGCCTCGCCGAAACGCAGCCCGGCGCCGACGGTGAGCAGCGCCAGGCCGAGCGCACCGCGCCCGATCATGTCGAGCACCTGGACGCCAAGGGCGGGCAGCGACAGGCCGGAGAGCTGGAACAGCACGCCGCCCATGGAGGACAGGAAGAACGGGTTGCGCAGGACGACAAACGCCAGCCTGCCCGCCGAAGGGCTCTCGCCGCCATTACTGGCATAGACCGACAGGACAATCACACAGACGACATTGAGAAGCGGCGTCATGGTGGCGGCACTCACCGCCGCCAGAGCCAGCGCGCCGTCGCCGAAGAACAAGGGCACGATGGCGAAGGCGATGAAGGTGTGCCAGCGCGTGGCGCCCTGGAACAGGGCGGAGAACTGCGCGCCATTGATGCCGAGCGCGGCGGAGAGGGATTTCCTGAGAACCAGAAGCAGGGCGAACATCGTCATGAGCGCCAGCACCATCGACGCCGCCATGTGCCAGACCGGTATCCGGGAGAAGTCGGCCGCGGCGATCTCCTTGAAGATGATCGCCGGGAAAAGGACGAAATAGCACACATGGTCGACGCCCGCCCAATGCGCATCGCCCATGAGATTGGTGCGCCTCAGCACGGCGCCGATCACGATGACGATGAAGACGGGCAGGAGAACGATAAAGGCGTCGGTCATTTGAGATTCTGGGCCAGCCAGATGAGGAGCGGGATGGTGATGAAGGAGAGCGCAGTCTGCAGCGTCACCGTCGTCGCCACAAGCGGGGCGTCGCCGCCCATCTGGCGGGCGAGCACATAGGCGCTCATGGCTGTGGGAACGGCGGCGCAGACGAGGCAGGCGAGGAAGGCGACGCCATCGATGCCAAAAACGAAACTCCACAGCGTGACGACGAGCGGCATGCCGAGGAGCTTGAGCAAGGTGCCGAGCCACACTGTGGGCGAGGGGCGCCTGATTTCCTCGACCCTGAGGCCGGCCCCCACCATCAGCAGACCGCAGGCGATGGCGGCGCCGCCGAGCATGGTCAGCGTACTCAGCACCGGCGCATAGATGGGGATTCCGGAAAGATTGATCAGAAGTCCGAGCGTGGTCGCCCAGATGAACGGATTGCGGAAAATCACATAGAGGAGCTGGCGCAGGGGCATCGGCTGGGTGCCGGCATTCTGGGCCACGACATAGACGGCGGCAAAGTTGGCGACCGGCACCAGCACGGCGAGCACCACCGCGACCAATGCGACACCGAGCTCGCCATGGAGCTTGGCGAGGATGGGAAGGGCGATGAAGCCATTCCAGCGCGTCGTGTTCTGAAAAAGCGAGCTGAAGGCGGGCGCCGTGATGCCGAGGCCGGCAAGGATGGGACCGCGCAGGAGCAACAGGCCACCCGCCATGGTGGCGAAGCTCGCCAGCATGGTGAAGGTGATGCCGGCGAGCGGCAGGGTCTGGATATCGGACGAGATCAGTGTCTGCGCCAGGAGGGCCGGGAAGAACACCCAATAGCCCAGGAGCTCGATGCCACGCCACAGATCGAGAGGGACGATCTCGCGCCAGCGCAGCACATAGCCGAGGCCGAGAAGCAGGAAGACCGGCAGCAGGCTTTCAAAGGCGGCCGTCATCCGGTGGTCTTGAGCGTATCGAGGGCGGATTGCAGGATATAGACGGCGGCGAGCTTGTCGATGACTTCAGCGCGCCTCGCCCGGCTGGTATCGGCGCCGATCAGCATGCGCTCGACAGCGGCGGTGGAGAGCCGCTCGTCCCAATAGGTGATGGCTATCGGGGTCAGCTTTTCGAGGTTGCGCGCGAAGGCGCGGGTCGATTGCACCCGTGGACCTTCGCTGCCATCCATGTTGAGCGGCAGGCCGAGCACGACGAGTCCGGCCTTCCGCTCCTCGGCGATGGCGAGGAGAAGGCGGGCGTCCTCGGTGAATTTCTTGCGCGCGATGGTAGCGATCGGCGAGGCGATCCGGCGGGTGATGTCGCTGACGGCGACGCCGATCGTCTTGGAGCCGAGATCGAGGCCGAGCACTGGCACGTTGGGGGCCAGCCCGGAGATGGCGTCGGCGAAAGAGTCGATAATCATCGGGACGTCTTACGCGACTTGGCGTTTATGCGCAAAAGGAGGATAAAGGCACGGGATCACAGGAGATAATGCGGATGAAGATCACCTATTTCGGCCATTCGGCCTTTCGCATCGAGACCGGCAAGGCGGTCATCATGCTCGACCCTTTCCTCACCCGCAATCCGTTGTTCACGGGCGATGCCAAGGCCGCCGCCGCAGGTGCCACCCACGTGCTCCTGACTCATGGCCATGACGATCATACGGGCGATACGCTTGATATCTGCAAGACGACCGGCGCCACGCTTGTCGCCAATTTCGAGGTCGCGATGTATTTTGCCGCCAAGGGTGTCGCCAACTATTCCCCCGGCAATCACGGCGGCCGCATCGCCTTCGACGATTTCGATGTCGTCTTCACCAATGCCTGGCATTCCTCCTCGCATGTCGAGAACGGCATGCCCATCTATCTCGGCAACCCATCCGGCTTCGTCATCCTGCCCAAGAAGGAGAAGGGGCGCCGCCTCTATGTGTCGGGCGATACCGGCCTCACCTATGACATGCAGCTCGTCCACGAGCTCTACAAGCCCGAGATCGGTATCGTCTGCATCGGTGACCGCTTCACCATGGGCCCGGATCAGGCGGCCTATGCCTGCCGCAAGTTCTTCAAGTTCAAGACGGTTATCCCTTGCCACTTCGCCACTTTCGAGGGCTTCCTCATCCCCGATGCGAAGCCCTTCGTCAAGGCGATGGGACCCAAGGCCCGGACCGTCAAAGTCATGAAATCCGGCGACACGGTGACACTCTAATTCACCGCCACATCCGTTTGCGGGCAGCGACACGGGCCAGCGCCTGGCTGAGTTCCGCATCCATGGGCGCAATGGCATGGCCTGTGGGCTGGGGCGGCGCACTGCGCCAGCCCATGGCCTCGAGCACCGGACCCGATTCATAATAGGGCTTGATGAGCGACAGGACGAGATCGCGGAAGTCCTGCGGGTGGCTCTGCTCCAGGCTGCTCAGAACCGCGGTGCGCTTTTTCGCATCGGCGAAATCCGGATGACTGCCGACGAGTGCCTTGATCGGCGATGACGATTCCGCCAGCGCCAGCATGACGTCGGGAACGAGCGAGCCTTGCGGCAGGCCCGCTTCGTCGCCGGGCAGAAGGAGATTGGCGAGCTGTCGCAACTGCGCCGACGTCATGCGATATCCTCGGCGAATTCATCAGCGAGCTTGAGCGCCACGGCGCCGATGGTGGAGGCGGGATTGGCGGCGCCGACCGTTGGAAACAGGCTGCCATCGGCGACAAGGATATTGGGCACGGCATGGCAGCGGCCGCGCGCATCGGTGACGGAAGTCCGCTTATCTTCGCCCATGCGCGCCGTGCCGAGCAGGTGCCAGCCGGTCAGGGGGGCGGGCGAGACGCGCACGGTACGATAGGCGCCGGCAGCCATCAGCACTTCCTCGGCGCGGGCAAGACCAAAATCGAGGCTCTTCTGGGCGCGCTCCGAGATCCGGTAGTCGATCTTCACGCCTGGTAATCCGTCGCGCTCCATCGTGCCGGTGAGGCTGACGCGGTTATGCGCTTCCGGGAGATCCTCGGCGAGCACCAGGATCGGCATCGTATGGAGGAATTCCTCGCGCAACTGAGCCTGCGGCTCAGGACCCCAAAGGGGGACAGCCGGGAGGCCTGGACGAGGGGCGCGTTCTCGCGTGACAGCTGCAAATGAACGCCACGCTCGAAGCCGCGGGCGCGGTCGGTCTCGTAGAATTCATGCGAATAGATGGAGCAGCCGACCGGGCCGACAGGCCCGTCGAGGCGATCCTTGAAGATGCCGCGCACATAGGCGGCGGGATGAAACATGAGATTGCGGCCGAGCGCCGGACTCTCCACACCCGAAGCGAGGAGCAGCCGTGCGGTGCCGATGCCATTGCCGGCCATGACGACGGCTTGCGCGGGCAGGAAATGCTCCTCATCGGCGCGGTCGGCATAGACGACGCCGGTGGCGCGGCCCGCCTCGATCTCGATCTGCCGGGCCATCGCGATGGTTCTGAGCTCGACGCCGAGCTGGATCGCCTTCGGCCAATAGGTGAGATCGACCGAGGCCTTGGCCTTGGGAATGCAGCCGATGAGGCATGGCCCGCAATGGTTGCAGGCATCGCGCCCGTCATGCGGGATGGAGTTGATCGCCGCGTCGACCGGCCACCAGTGCCAGCCGAGATCGCTGAAGGCGCGCGCCGCGCGATTGGCCACGGTCCCGAAAGAGAGAGGCGGCATGGCACGCCGGCTCTTCGGTGGATAGGCCGGATCGCCATCGAGGCCTGCCACGCCCATGATCTCGTCATTGAGATCGTACCAGGGCTCGAGATCGAAATAGTCGAAGGGCCAGTCGTCGGCCACGCCGTCGAGGCTGCGGACGCGGAAATCGGAGGGGTGGAGGCGTGGAAAATGCGCCGCCCAGGCGACCGTCGAGCCGCCGACGCCGTTCCACATCAGCGGCTTGAATACGGAGTTTTCCTCATCGACGGGATAGTCGTTGGAGCCACGATAGCCGCCCGCTCTGAGGCGCAGATTGGGATTGGAGGCCCAGTCCTCCATGATTGCGCGCTGCCAGCGCATGGTCTTGGCCGGCATCCGGAGCGGATCGGGCCAACCGCCGCGCTCGAGACAGACGATCTTGAGATGCGGGGACCGGCGCTTGAGCTGCCAGGCGAATGCCGCCCCGCCGCAGCCAGAACCGATGATCACGACGTCGACGGGATCCAGGCGTTTTCTTGTCATTACCATAGAAGATAAGCGGGAATTGCGTGTGAGCGCAAACCCGGACATAAGCTTGGGGCCATGTCAGACCGCAAACGACCTGTCGGCCCTGTTGTTGATCCCGTGCCACCGGGACTGGCCCCCGATCAGCGCCCGCTGTTCGGCCGCTGGACTAGGCTCGAGCCGGTCGTCGCCGCCCTACATGGCCGAGACCTCTACGAATCCTTCGCCACGAGCGATCCGGACGGGGCCATCTGGACCTATATGGGATATGGGCCGTTCGCCGATTTCGCGACCTTCGAGGCCTGGCTCGCGAAGCAGGAGGAGAGCCGCGACCCATGGTTCTACGCCTTCATTCGCCGTGACACCGGCAAGGCCGCCGGCATGGGCGCTTTCATGCGGCTCGATAAGGCGAATGGCGTGATCGAGATCGGCCATATCTGGATGGCGCCCGCCTTGCAGCGCACCCGCGAGGCGACGGAAGCCATTTTCCTCATGATGCGTCACTGTTTCGACGATCTGGGCGTACGCCGTCTCGAATGGAAATGTCATTCCATGAATGCGCCGTCCCGCAAGGCGGCCGAGCGCTTCGGCTTCACCTATGAGGGCATTTTCCGCCAGCATCTGATCGTCAAGGGCCGCAACCGCGACACGGCCTGGTATGCGATGATCGACAAGGAGTGGCCGGCCATGGCGGCCAGATTCCAAGCCTGGCTCCATGATGAGAATTTCGATGCGCAAGGGCGGCAGAAGAGCCCGCTAGGCGGCTGAGAAGGCCCTAGCCGGCCCCGGGTTGCAGGTCGGGTGAGCGGGTGTTATTGAGCGCCCCTGTTTTCCAGAAGAGTTGAAACATGTCGGTCGATCAGAAAACCGTGCGGCGTATCGCGCATCTGGCGCGCATCAAGGTGAGCGAGGAGGATGTGCCGCGCCTCGAAGGCGAGCTCAATTCGATCCTGCATTGGATCGAACAGCTGAACGAGGTTGACGTCGCGGGCGTCGAGCCTTTGACCTCCGTCGTCGCCATGAAGATGAAAAAGCGCCAGGACGTGGTGACCGACGGCCATTATGCCAAGCAAGTGACGCAAAATGCCCCCGCGGCCGAAGACGAGTTCTTCATGGTTCCGAAAGTGGTGGAATAATTCTCGATGACCAATCTTACCTCCCTGACCATTTCCGCCGCCCGTGACGGCCTGAAGAAGAAGTCCTTCTCGGCGCGCGAATTGACCGATGCGTATCTCGACGCGATGGCCAAGGCGCGCGTCCTCAACGCCTATGTCGTCGAAACGCCGGATCAGGCGCGCGCCATGGCGGCTGCTTCCGACGCCCGGATCGCCAAGGGTGAGGCGGGGACCCTCGAAGGCATACCGCTCGGCATCAAGGATCTCTTCGCCACCAAAGGCGTCCATACCCAGGCGGCGAGCCATGTGCTCGACGGCTTCAAGCCGACTTATGAATCGACCGTCACCACCAATCTGTGGCGCGACGGCGCCGTGATGCTGGGCAAGCTGAACATGGACGAGTTCGCCATGGGCTCGTCGAACGAGACGAGCTACTACGGCAATGTGATCAACCCCTGGCGCCGCAAGAATTCCAATGCGGCTCTGGTGCCGGGCGGATCGTCCGGCGGCTCCGCTTCGGCGGTTGCCGCGCATATCTGCGCCGGCGCCACCGCCACCGATACCGGCGGCTCGATCCGTCAGCCCGCCGCTTTCACCGGCACCGTCGGCATCAAGCCGACCTATGGCCGCTGCTCGCGCTGGGGCGTCGTTGCTTTCGCCTCGTCGCTCGACCAGGCGGGACCCATCGCACGCGATGTGCGCGACGCGGCGATCCTGCTCAAGTCCATGGCGAGCGTCGATGCCAAGGACACGACGTCGGTCGACCATCCGGTTCCGGATTACGAGGCCGTCATCGGCAAGCCGATCAAGGGACTGCGTGTCGGCATCCCGAAGGAATACCGCGTCGACGGCACGCCGGCCGAGATTGATGCTTTGTGGGACAGAGGCGCCAGGTGGCTGAAAGAGCAGGGCGCCGAGATCGTCGAGATCTCGTTGCCGCACACCAAATACGCACTGCCGGCCTATTACATCGTGGCGCCGGCGGAAGCCTCGTCCAATCTCGCCCGCTATGACGGCGTGCGCTATGGCCTGCGCGTGCCGGGCGACGACATCCTGTCGATGTATGAGAATACCCGCGCCAAGGGCTTCGGCCGCGAAGTGCAGCGCCGCGTGATGATCGGCACCTATGTGCTCTCGGCCGGCTACTACGATGCCTATTATGTGCGCGCCCAGAAAGTCCGTACCTTGATCAAGCAGGACTTCGACAAAGCCTGGGACAAGGTGGACGTGGTGCTCACCCCGGCGACGCCGAGCCCGGCCTTCGCGCCCGGCGAGATCACCGATCCGGTGCAGATGTATCTGAATGATATCTTCACCGTGACGGTGAACATGGCGGGCTTGCCGGGCATCTCGGTGCCGGGCGGCCTGTCGGAGCAGGGACTTCCCATGGGGCTGCAGCTCATCGGCAAGCCCTTCGACGAAAAGACGTTGTTCCAGGTCGGCCATGCCATCGAGGAAGCGGCCGGAAAGTTCGAAGCGCCGAAATGGTGGTGACCTCATCCGCTGCGGGGGATGAGAGGCATTCGATCCCCCAGCCGGCATGAGGTTTGATGCGACGCTATCCGCTCCGGCCGGCCCCCATATGCGTGATCGTCTCGAATAGCGCGAGATAATCGGGCTCGATCATCGCGATGGGTCTTCCCGCGGCTTCCGCCAGCTTCTGCTGATAGACCAGGAACTTGCCGGACGGCACGCTCGCCACAGCTGCATAGGCCGGATCGGCCATTGCCTCCTCGAGCGGCACAAACTCCACGCCCTCGTTGATCAACTGACCGAACAGCTCATCGGCGATATCGGCGAAAAACGGCAAGGTGTGTCCGAGCGTGATGCCTGTGATTTCCCGTCCAAACCACCGGCGCGCGCTCAGATTGTCATAGCGCAGCTGCGCCAGCGAAAACTCCAGAAATGTCCGCCGGACAAGAGCCGTTCCCTCATGATAGCCCTGCTCGCGGCAGTTGAGATAGGCCCGGTTCCAGCGCCACTCGTAAAGCCAGCTCGTGACCTCTGCCGTCTCGTAGTTCTGCGCGGCGAGAAAGTTGCGCAGCGTATCGCGCTTTTCCTCTGTGTCACCCCAGTAACATAGTGGGTGCCGGAAATAGCGTTTCGGCGCCGTTGCCAGCCATGGCATCAGGCAGCGTTCTCCCAAATCGATGTCCTCCA
Organism: Nordella sp. HKS 07; assembly: GCF_011046735.1. NCBI lineage: Bacteria > Pseudomonadati > Pseudomonadota > Alphaproteobacteria > Hyphomicrobiales > Nordella > Nordella sp. HKS 07. Next base: position 5,819,802 of record NZ_CP049258.1, read on the forward strand.
TATAGGTTTCAGCGGAGACGTCGTTCAGTTCGATGTGACTGTGCGTATGGTTCGCGACGTGATGGCCGTCGGCAACCCAGCCATCCATAATCGCGCTGAATTCCGGGTGCTTGATGAGGGACCATGAGTTGGCGAAGGCATATACGCCTTTGATCTTGTGACGGTCGAGCGCCGCCTTGATGTCCTCGACTATTCCGGCGGCAGAATAGCCCGGCGGGGGATAGGACATAGGCCAGAGGGGCAGGTCATCAAGCGTGAAGGCCATCTTCATGCACGTCTCCGCTTCTCGGTGACCGGGAATAAACATTCCTCTAAGTAATAATCGGATTCAAGCGGTCTCGGCGCATGCCCATGCCGTTGGACAAAAAAGAGCCGGGCGGATTGCGCCCGGCTTGTCACGTCCGCCCAGAATGGACAGAGATCAATATTTGCGGATGAGTCCGACGAGGCGGCCCTGCACATTCACGCGATCGGGGCCGAAGATACGCGTCTCGTAAGCCGGATTGGCGGCTTCGAGCGCAATCGAATCGCCCTTCTTGCGGATCCGCTTCAGCGTCGCTTCCTCATTGTCGACGAGCGCCACGACGATGTCGCCATTGGTGGCGCTGTCGCCCTTGCGGATGAGCACCGTGTCACCGTCGAAGATGCCGGCATTGATCATCGAGTCGCCCTTGACCTCGAGCGCGAAGTGCTCGCCCGAGCCCAGCATTTCGGGAGGCACGGTGATATTGTGCGAGTGATCCTGGATGGCCGAGATGGGGACGCCGGCGGCGATCCGGCCCATCACCGGCACAATGGCCGCCCGCGGCGCGCCACTGCCGGCATGCGGGATCGGCTTCACCTTGCCGAGATTGCCTTCGATGACATTGGGACTGAAGCCCGGCCGTTTGGCTGTCAAGAGGCTGGGGCTGTGGGCGTCCGGCAGTTTCATGACTTCGAGCGCCCGCGCCCGGTTGGGCATGCGGCGGAGAAAGCCGCGCTCCTCGAGCGCGAGGATCAGCCGGTGGATGCCGGATTTGGACTGCAGGTTCAGCGCTTCCTTCATCTCCTCGAAAGAGGGGGACACGCCGTCTTCCTTAAGCCGCTCGTTGATGAAAAGGAGAAGTTCCAGTTGTTTGCGTGTCAGCATGGCGTGACCTGTTCAAAGAACGTTCCGGGGAAGTCGATCAGCAAGAATCGGAACAAATACAAAACGAGAATAAGCGTTCCCGTTTGGTTCGGCAAGCTGAAACTGGTCGGTCGTTCAAAAATCGAGCGGCAACAGGTCGATAAGGTCGCCTGAGGACGCGGCCGGGGCGAAAGGCGGCCGGACGATGAGGCCCTGCGCCTCGGTGAGGGCGCGCTGCATCGACGAGTCCTGAACCGCCAGGGGGGTGGCTTCGTAAGCGCCATCGCTGCGGCGCGCGACCCGGGCGCGAAGATAATCCTGTCTCAGATCATTGGCCGGCAGATCGCATCCAAGCCGGGCCTTGACGATGTCGTCGGTCGGCGGAAGACCGAGCAGGGTGAGAAGCAGCGGTTTGAGGAAAATCCGCGCGCAGACGAACGCTGAGACGGGATTGCCCGGCAGGCCCAGAATCCGTTGCCGGCCCTTGCGGGCGAACATGAGCGGTTTCCCGGGCCGGAGCGCGATTTTCCAGAAATCGAGCTCTATTCCCTCTGCCTTGAGGGCAGCCTGTACAAGGTCGTGATCCCCGACCGAGGCGCCACCGGTCGTCAGAAGGATATCTGCGCCGGCCGCCTTCCGGACGGCCCTGGAAATGGCTTTGATATTGTCCGGGACGATGCCCAGGTCGATCGCATCGCCGCCATAGCGGCGAACAAAGGCCACGAGAGCGAAGCTGTTCGAGGAAACGATCTGGTCGGCCCTGGGCATGTTGCCGGGGGAAACCAGTTCATCGCCGGTCGTGAAAATTGCGACCCTCGGCCGCTTCGTGACCGGAAGCTCGGGCCAGTTCATTGCTGCGGCCAGTCCGATCTCGCGGGCCCCGAGAAGGGTCCCTCTGCGGAGCACGTCCTGGCCCCTGGCAAAGTCTAGGCCCTTGCGCCTTATATGCTGGCCCTCGAATTTGGCGGCCACGGTGATGTCGACATGGTCATTTGCGGCTTCGGTACTCTCCTGGATGACCACCGTGTCGGCGCCCTTGGGCACCGGCGCCCCAGTGAAAATCCGCACCGCCTGGCCGGACTTGACCGTGCCCGCGAAGCCGTGACCGGCCGGGGCGGCGCCGATCACCGCGAGCCGGGCAGGAACGGCGGTGACATCGGCAAAGCGCACCGCATAGCCGTCCATAGCGGAAGCCGGGAAGGGGGGCTGGTCGCGCCTGGCCTTGATATCGGCGGCGAGCACCCGGCCGGCGCATTCATGCAACCGGACAGTCTCGCGCGACAGCGCCCTGGCGCCTTTCAGGATGCGGTCCTTGGCCTCGCCGACCGGCATGAGCGCCATTTTGTCAGTCTCCGGTGAAATGGCCGGACTTGCCGCCGGACTTCTCGATGAGGCGGATATCGCCGATGCGCATGGCGCGGTCGGCCGATTTGCACATGTCGTAGATGGTGAGGCAGGCGACCGACACGGCGGTGAGCGCCTCCATCTCGACCCCGGTCTTGCCCTCGACCTTGACGGTGGCCTCGACCTCGATGGCCGAAGCCTTGGCGTCGGGCGTGAAATCGACCGTGACGCCCGAAATCAGCAGCGGATGGCAGAGCGGGATGAGCTCGTGGGTCTTCTTGGCCGCCATGATGCCGGCGATGCGCGCCGCCGCCAGCACATCGCCCTTCTTGGTGCGGCCTTCGGTGATCATCGCCAATGTCTCGGCATTCATGGCGATGCGGCCGCGCGCGGTGGCGAGGCGCGTCGTCACGTCCTTGGCCGAGACGTCGACCATGCGGGCGTGGCCCTTGTCGTCGAGATGGGTGAGCTTGCTCATGTCCGCTTCAGGATAGCACGGGTTGCTTCGGCGACATCCTCCTGCCGCATCAGGCTCTCGCCGATGAGGAAGGCATTGACGCCGGCCCGCGAGAGCCGGTCGAGATCGCCGGGCGCGAAGAGTCCGCTTTCGCCGACGATCAGCCGGTCCTTCGGCACCATGGGCGCCAGGCGCTCGGTCGTCGCCAGCGTCGTCTCGAAAGTGTGGAGGCTGCGGTTGTTGATGCCGATGAGCTTCGTCGAAAGCTTCAGCGCACGCTCGAGCTCCTTCTCGTCATGGACTTCCGCCAGCACATCCATGCCCCAGTCGAAGGCGGCCGCCTCGAGCTCACAGGCGAGCGCATCGTCGATCATCGCCAGGATGAGGAGGATGCAGTCCGCGCCCCAGGCGCGTGCTTCCGCAACCTGATAGGGATCGAGCATGAAATCCTTGCGCAAGGCGGGAAGCTGCGTGACCGCGCGCGCCGCGCCCAAATATTCCGGCGCGCCCTGGAAGGAGGGCGCGTCGGTGAGCACGGAGAGGCAGGCGGCCCCGCCATCCTCATAGGCCATCGCCAGCTGTGGCGGATTGAAGTCGGGCCGGATCAGTCCCTTGGACGGACTGGCCTTCTTGATTTCGGCGATGAGCGCCCACTGGCCTTGCGCAATCTTCGCCTCGAGCGCCGCCGCGAAGCCGCGCACCGGCGGCGCGTCGAGCGCCATCACGTCGAGCTCGCGCTCGCCGACCTCGGCTCTTGCCTTGGCGACCTCTTCGCGCTTGTAAGCGGCGATCTTGTCGAGAATGGTGGCCATCACTCTACCCGTTCGATACCTTGACGAGCTTCTCCAGGACGCTTCCGGCACCGCCGCTATCGATGGACTTTTGCGCCTGCGCCACGCCGTCCTTCAAATCCTTCGCTTTGCCGGCAACGAGCAGCGCGGCGGCGGCCGTCATGACGGCCGCGTCGCGAAAGGCGTTCTTCTGGCCTTCCAATACGCCTCTGAGCGCTTCGGCATTCTGGGCCGCGTCACCGCCTTTGAGATCGGCGGCGGAAGAGCGGGCGATGCCGACGTCTTCCGGCGTGATCTCGGTCGAAGTGACCTTGCCGTCCTTAAGTTCGGCGATCCAGGTGGTTCCCGACGGCACGATCTCGTCGAAGCCGCCTTCGCCATGGCAGATCCAGGCGCGCTCCGAGCCCAGATTGTTGAGCACATGGGCGAGGGGCTCGACCCAGGCTCTGGCAAAGACACCGGTGACCTGGCGCTTGACGCCCGCCGGATTGGATAGGGGACCCAGCAGGTTGAATATCGTCCGCGTACCGAGCTCGACCCGGGACGGTCCGACATGCTTCATCGAGACGTGATGCGCCGGCGCGAACATGAAGCCGCAGCCGGCCTCGTCGATGCAGTGGCTGATCTGAGCCGGCGTGAGGTCGATCTTGATGCCGAGCGCCATCAGCACATCGGCCGAGCCCGACCTGGACGACAGCGCCCGGTTGCCGTGCTTGGCGATCTTGAGCCCGGCGCCGGCGGTGACGAAGGCCGCGCAGGTCGAGATGTTGTAGGAGCCCGATGCATCGCCGCCGGTCCCCACGATATCGATGGCATCGCCTGGCGCCACAACCGGCGTCATCTTCTCGCGCATGATCTCGACGGCGCCGGTAATCTCGTCCACCGTTTCGCCGCGTACCCTGAGCGCCATCAGGAAGCCGCCGATCTGCGACGGCGTCGCGTCGCCCGACATCAGCACGTCGAAGGCCGCGCGGGCCTCCTCACGCGTCAGCGCCTGGCCATTGGCGGCCTTGGCGATGAGGGGTTTGAGGTCTGTCGGCATCACACGGCCCCCGCTTGTTCGAGGAAGTTCTTCAATAGGGTGTGACCATGCTCGGAGGCAATGCTCTCCGGGTGGAACTGCACCCCGTGGATCGGCTTGGTCTTGTGCTGGAGGCCCATGATGATGCCGTCCTCGGTCTCGGCGGTGACTTCGAGGCTGGCGGGCAGGCTGTCGCGCTCGACGATGAGCGAATGATAGCGCGTCGCCGCGAAGCCATCCGGCACCGTGGCGAAGATGCCCTTGGCCTGATGGCGTATGCCCGACATCTTGCCGTGCATCAGCTTCGGTGCCCGGATCACCTTGCCCCCGAAGGCCTGGCCGATCGCCTGATGGCCGAGGCAGACGCCGAGGATCGGCACCTGGTCCTGTGCCTTGGCGATGAGGTCGAGGCAGATGCCGGCCTCATTGGGGGTGCAGGGACCCGGCGACAGCACGATCGCCTTGGGCCTGGCCGAAAGGACCTGACCGACGCTGATCTTGTCGTTGCGGTGCACCACCGTCTCGGCGCCGAGATCGCCGAGGAAGTGATAGAGGTTCCAGGTGAAGCTGTCGTAATTGTCGATGAGGATGATCATGAGTGATGCCTCCTCTCCTGCGCTCGCATTGTGAATACAGCGCCAGACGTTTCCCTTCTTCCGCTTGCGGGAGAAGGTGGCCGACAGGCCGGATGAGGGTGTTGGTTCAGCGTGTTCGCTGCGTGAAGAATAGTGCAGCGCGGGCCATCTGGGTGATCTTCCCAAGCGGGGAGAACACCCTCATCCGCCCTTCGGGCACCTTCTCCCGCAAGCGGGAGAAGGGGGAACGTGCAGACCGATCGCTCGTGGGGACCAGATTTCATCATTGTCCCCTCCCGGCGCGGCCGGCGAAGCGGACCGCGTCATCGGCGGCGCGGAACAGCGCCTTGGCCTTGTTCACGCATTCGGCATGCTCGGATTCCGGTACGCTGTCGGCGACGATGCCGGCGCCCGCCTGCACATACATCTTGCCGTCTTTCACGATCGCCGTGCGCAGCATGATGCAGGTGTCCATGTCGCCATCGGCCGAGAAATAGCCGGCACAGCCGGCATAGGCGCCGCGCTTCTCTCCCTCGAGCTCATCGATGATCTGCATGGCGCGCACTTTAGGCGCTCCCGACACGGTGCCGGCCGGGAAACCCGCCACCAGCGCGTCGATCGCGTCATGCTTCCGGGCCAGCTGGCCTTCGACATTGGACACGATATGCATCACATGACTGTAATATTCGAGGATGAACTGGTCCGTCACCTTGATCGATCCGATTTCGGCGACGCGGCCCACATCATTGCGCCCGAGATCGAGCAGCATCAGATGCTCGGCGCGTTCCTTAGGATCGGCCAGAAGTTCTTCCGCCATCGCCCGGTCCTCGCTGGGCGTCTCGCCGCGCCGCCTGGTGCCGGCGATCGGCCTTATGGTGACCTTGCCGTCGCGCACCCGGACAAGGATCTCGGGCGACGAGCCGATGATCGCGAAGCGGTCGAAGTCGAGATAATAGAGGAAGGGAGAGGGATTGACGCGCCTGAGCGATCGATAGAGTGCGAAGGGCGGCAAGGAGAAGTCGGACTCGAAGCGCTGCGACAGCACCACCTGGAAGATGTCGCCGGCGGCGATGTAGTCCTTAGCCTTGTCCACCATGCCCATATAGCTTTCGGGCGTGGTATTGGAACGGGCGTCGCCGATCGCCGGCACATCGGCGCGACCCATCATGCCATGATCGAGCGGCCGGTCGAGCGCTTCGACCACATAAGCGAGACGCTCCTCGGCCCGCGCATAGGCCGCCTTGGCGCTGACATCCGCTTCCGGATAGACCGGCGTCACCATCGTCACATCGTCCTTCACGGAATCGAATATGGCAATGATGGTCGGCCGGATCAGCATGCTGTCGGGAAGGCCGAGGACATCCGGATTGGCGACGGGGAGATCCTCCATCAGGCGCACCATGTCATAGCCCATATAGCCGAAGACGCCGGCCGCCATGGGGGGCGCATCCGGCGGCAGCTTGATGCGGCTTTCCTGGAGGAGGGCGCGCAGCGCCGGCAGCGGATCGAGATCGACCGTTTCGAAGGGGCCATCCGGATTGAACAGCGCCCGGCGGTTGATCTGGGTCTTGCGGCCCTCGACCTTCCAGATGACGTCGGGGCGCATGCCGATGATGGAATAACGCCCGCGCACGGCGCCGCCTTCGACCGATTCGAGCAGGAACGAATAGCGCGCATTGCGTGCGAGCTTGAGCATGGCCGAGACGGGGGTTTCGAGATCCGCGACGAGGCGGGTGGCGAGAATCTGGGCTTCGCCAGACTCATAGACGCGACGGAATACGTCGAAATCGGGTGAGACTTTCATAGGAGTAGACCAAGATGAGTGTGCCTTCAGGATTTGAGATCAGTTAGCGTTCGCGCCCGTGACCTGTCGCCACATATTCTCGTCTACATAGACACCGAGTTCGTTCTGGAGATCGGCGACATAGCTCGCCGCCAGATTGTTACCGGCGCCATCGCTCAGTGCCTTGGCGATGGTCTTGGCTTCTTCCGAAGTGGGATCGTAAGTCGGGATGAGGACGGCCTGCGACTGCATGACCTTGGCGCCCTTGCCGTCGCCCTCCGGCGCAAAGGCAAAGCCGTTCTCGGGAACCGAGAAAAGGGCTGCGACCGCGTCGGCACCGAACTCGTTCGTCGTTTCGTTGCGCTTGAGGCCCTGGACCGTCTTGATCTCGGCCTTGGCTTCGCCGGCGAGCGCTTCAAGCGTCACGCCGTTGCGGGCGCGCTCGACCATCTGCTTGGCCTTTTCGAGCGCCACTTCGCGCAGCTTCTGCGCCTTCCAGGCGGTCTCGACCTCGGCCTTGACAGTGTCGAAGGGCTTGATGGCGGAAGGCGTCACTTCGCGCACCTCATACCAGACATAGCCGCCCGACGGCGTCGTCAGCGCGTCGTTCTCGACGCCGGTGTCGCTCTCGAAGGCCTGCTTCAGGACATTCTCCTTGAACGGCACTTCGACTTCCTTGCCGTCCTTGCCCTGGCCCTGGACATCGACCGGGGACGTCACGGTAAGCGGCAGGTTGACGTCCTTGGCGATCTCCTCGAACGGTTTCTGCTGAGCGCGCGCGTCCTCGATCGCATCATAGGTGGTCTGGACTTCGCTGCGCGCCTTTTCGAGCTGCAGGCGCTGGGTGAGCTCGGCTTTGACCTCATCGAGCGTCGACTGCTTCTCGGGCGTGATTTTCGTCACCTTGAGGAGGACGACCGACAGCTTGCCCTGGACCGGATCGCTCACCTGGTCCTGCGCGAGGCCGAAGGCGGCGTCCGCAATGAGCGTGTCGAGGACCTTGTCCTTGCTGACTTCGCCCAGCGAGGCATCGGTGTCGGTGAGCCCGCGCTCCTTGGCGATGGCCATGAAGTCGGTGCCGGCGGCGATGCGCTCCTTGGCCTTCTTAGCTTCCTCGATCGAGGGGAAGGGGATCTGCAGGATGGTGCGCAGCTCCGGCTTGAAATAATCGCCCTTGAACCTGTCATAGGCCGCGGTGAGCTCGTCGTCGCTTATCTTGATGGTCGGCGCCAGATCCTCCGGATCGGCCTTGATGACGGCGATCACGCGGTATTCGGGCGCCGTGAACTGGGCGCTGTTCTTCTCCCAGAATGTCTTTAGATCCTGCTCGGTGGGCGTCGGAACGTCCTGGTCCTGCGGGCGCAGAACGAAATAGCGCGCATCGCGCTGCTCATTGCGATGGCGGTAGGCGGCTTCCTTGAGCGCATTGGGCGGCGTGAAGTTCCAGGTCGCGGTGTCGCCGACGGCGCTTCTGAGGAAGCGCGCGCGCTCGCCGGCGACGTATCCCGCTTCGGTCAGGCCGTTCTGGCGCAGGAGTTCGGCGAAGCGGGCCGGATCGAAGACGCCTTGCGAATTGTGAAAGGCGGGGTTTGTCTTGGCGAGTTCGACGATCTGGGCATCCGAGATGGCGAGCTTCATCTTGCTCGCTTCGCCATCGAGGGCGGCGGTACGAATCATGTCGTTGAGAACGGCGCGGTCGAGGCCGAGGAGGCGGGCCTGCTCCGGCGTGATGGTCCGGCCCGTCTGCCGCTGATAGTTCTGCAGCCAGTTTCGATAGGCCTCGGTGAATTCGACCCCGGAAATCTCCTGGTCGCCGACTGTCGCCAGCGCCGACGTAGCCCGGAAGGTGAAAACGTCAGCGATGCCCCAGACGCCGAAGCTCAGGACCAGCAGACCCATGAGCACCTTGGCCATCCAGCTCTTGGCGCCGCTTCTCATTCTATCGAGCATCAATTCACCTTCTCAAAAATGCTCCCGTTGGAGCGGCGCGCATAATAGGGATGAGGATCAACCCTCGCAAGCGCCGCTTGGCTCTGCTAGTAGGATTTGAGAATCTCGGGTAGGGGACTGATATGGCTCAGAAATCACCAAAACCGCTGGTCGCCGGTAACTGGAAGATGAACGGCACGACCGCCGCCCTGAAGGAAGCCCGGCTCCTGGCCGGCATGCTGAAGGACGTGCGCCTGAAATGCGAAGTCATGATCTGCCCGCCGGCGACCCTCATCACCAGCATCAAGTCGGTGGTCAAGGGCGCCAAAATCAGGCTCGGCGGCCAGGACTGCCATTGGCATGCGCATGGCGCCCACACCGGCGACATTTCCTCTGAAATGCTCGAGGATGCCGGCTGCAGCGCGGTGATCGTCGGCCATTCCGAGCGCCGCGCCGATCACGGCGAAAGCGACGAGACGGTAAGGCTTAAGGCGGAAGCGGCCTACAGGGCCGGCCTCACCGCCATTATCTGCATCGGCGAGACGCTCGATGAGCGCAAGGCCGGCCGCACCCTCGAGGTGATCGCGCGCCAGCTGAAGGGATCCTTGCCGATGAATGCGGTCCCCACCAATACCGTCGTCGCCTATGAGCCGGTCTGGGCCATCGGCACCGGCCTTACCCCCACCGTCGAGCAAGTGGCGGAAGTCCATGCCTCGATCCGCGCCAAGACCGATCCGGCTCTGCGCATCCTTTATGGCGGTTCCGTCAAGCCCGGCAACGCCGCCGAGCTGATGGCGGTCGCCAATGTCAATGGCGCGCTGGTCGGCGGCGCGAGTCTCAAGGCCGCCGACTTCATCGGCATCATCAAGGCCTATACATAAATTTCAGAAGGATTGGACGGCGAGCAGCACGCCCAGGCCGATCAGGATCGAGCCCGAGGCCGTGAACAGCACACGGTTGCCGCGCGGCTGAGCAAAGAGGCGGCCGCGGGCCAGCGCGGCGAGGCCGACGGCGCCGAGATCGGCGAACGACAGCGCCAGATTGACGATCACGCCGAGCGCCAGAAATTGCAGGCCGACCGGCCAGGCGGCCGCGGGATCGACGAATTGCGGAAGAAAGGCCACGAAGAACAGCGCCGTCTTGGGATTTAGTATCTCGACGACGATGCTTTCCCGGAAGGCGGCCTTGCCTGAGGAAGCCGCTTCGGCTTGCGGGCCGGCGGTTCCTGATAGCATCCGCAAGCCGAGCCAGACCAGATAAGCGGCGCCGGCCAGCTTCAAGGCGACATAGAGGCCGGGAAAATGTGTCAGGACCGCAGCAAGTCCGATGGAAGCGGCGATGATGTGGGCATAGCATCCGATATGGATGCCGAGCGCCGCCATGATGCCCGCCCGGCTGCCAAATGCCATGGTCTGCGCCGTCATATAAAGGATCGCAGGGCCCGGCATGACCGCGAACAGCAAAGTGGCGAAGAGAAACGGCAACAAATGTTCGATGGGCGGCATGATGACCTCTCCAGAGAGTCGCCGCTATCGCAGCTTCCGGAAAGGCGCACCTCCTTCAAACAGAGGAGGAGAGTGTTGAGGAACATCGCTTTCTAGCGATCAGGATAACTGAATAGTTAAGCTCTGGCCCTATGCAGCGGTGAGACGACATTTATGATCGCCGCATGAAGAGCAAGGCCCTCTCTCCAAAAATTATCGAGCGTAAGAATAACTCGCCATCCGTCGAGGAGATTTCGACGGTCATCGGCCTCATTTATGATTGCGCGCTCGATCCGGCACGCTGGGACAGGGCGCTCGCGGCCTTGACCCAGTTGTTCAACTGCCATGGCGCGCTGCTCGTGATGTTCGATCTCGCGCAAGGCCGCGCCGTCTTCTCGAAGTCGCTCAATATTTCTCCGTACTGGCTCATTGAGCTCGACCGCCATGCCGCCGAGCTCGCCTCGTGGAAGCGGCTCTATTACGCGCCGGACTGGTCGATCGACGAACCGCAGGCCAATTCGCGCAACGTCCCGGCCGCCGTTCTCGCGGCCTCACCCGTCAACGCCGAGTGGAACGCGCCGCAGGACCTCGTCGACACGCTGCAACTGGTGCTGATGCGCTCGCCGACCCGGCATGCCCAGCTCGCCATGAGCCGGCACCGCGAAATGGGCATCATCACCGAGCGCGAAATGGCGCTTGGCCGATTGCTGCTCCCTCATATCAGGCGCGCCGCGATGATCGGCGATGTGATTGACCTCAAGACGGTGGAGTGCGAACGCGCGCATCAGGCGCTCGATGCCCTGATGGCCGGCGTCGTGATGACCGACAAGCGGGGGCTTATCCTCAGCTCCAACAAGGCCGCCGAGACGATGCTGAGGCAGGGCCGGCCCATTCATGCGGCGGGCGGCATGATCCGGACCGAGGATCCGGCGTCGTCCCTGAAGCTCATTGCGGCCATCGCGCAGGCCGGCGACCGTGTGATCGGCGCGGACAGCAAGGCGAGGGCGGTTCGGCTGACCCGCGCTGGCGACCCTCCGATGCTGGCTCATATTCTGCCGCTGGAAGAGGGCGATGTCCGCTCCAGGCTGCATCCCGGCGCCAAGGTCGCGATCTTCATCGGCCCAGTGTCGGCGGCGGCGCATGGGGCGGAGGCCATGTCGGTCGCCTATGACCTGTCGCCGATGGAGACGCGCTTGCTCGACGGCCTGCTGCAAGGACAGAAGCTCGCGGAAGCCGCAGAAAGGCTCGGTATCGCCGAGACGACGGCGCGCACCCATCTCGGCAACATATTTGGCAAAACCGGGGTGTCGCGCCAGAGCGATTTCATCCGGCTCGCCACCGAAATGGCCTCGGCGATCACGCTTCAGAATTGATCCTCATGCGGCGCGCCGGAAAACGGAAGCCGTTGGGCCGGGCGGACCGTCCGTCCGGCGTTTCAAGAGATGAGATGAGTGTTTCAGTATAACTCTTTGAATTGTAGGGGGTATCCATATTTGGCTGCGGCCCTGGCAGGATCGAATGATGGCGCGTCTTGCCGAAGGGTTGCCTCGCTCCCATATCCGCGCTAGACGCTGCCACCGAATTTCGAAATCGGACCCTCCAGATGCAAACCGTCCTCCTAGTCGTTCATCTCATCATCGCCTTGGCCCTGATCGGCGTCGTGCTTCTTCAGCGTTCCGAAGGTGGTGCCCTCGGGATCGGCGGCGGCGGCGGTGCCGGCTCGCTCTTCTCGGCGCGCGGCGTCGGCAATACGCTGACCCGCACCACGGCCATTCTGGCGGTCATCTTCTTCATGACCTCGATCGGCCTGACATTGCTCTCGGGCCGCACCGGCGGTGGATCGCTCTTCAATTCCCCGGCGACCCAGCAAAACCAGGGCCAGTCGGCGCCGACCGGGTCGGGTGGGAGCGTCCTGCCGACGCTGCCGCCGGCGGGTCAGAATCAGAATCAGCAAGGTGGTGGCTCGGGTGGCACCGGGCAGCCGCAGGTTCCTGTTTCACAGTAGTTTGTTTCACAGCTTTCCACAGAAGCCCGGACCTCAGAAATCCGGGCTTCGAATCGTATGGATGAGAGGTTAGATTAGGGGCCCATGGCGCGGTACATCTTCATCACCGGCGGCGTGGTCTCCTCCCTCGGCAAGGGTCTGGCTTCGGCAGCGCTCGGCGCTCTCCTTCAGGCGCGCGGATTTTCCGTGCGCCTGCGCAAGCTCGATCCCTATCTCAATGTCGATCCGGGGACCATGAGCCCCTATCAGCACGGCGAAGTTTTCGTCACCGATGACGGTGCCGAGACTGACCTTGATCTCGGCCACTATGAGCGCTTCACCGGACGCTCGGCGAACCGGCAGGACAATATCACTACCGGGCGCATCTATCAGGACATCATCGCCAAGGAACGCCGCGGCGACTATCTGGGCGCCACCGTCCAGGTCATTCCGCATGTGACGGATGCCATCAAGGAATTCGTCACCACCGGCAATGAGGGCTATGACTTCGTCCTCGTCGAGATCGGCGGCACGGTCGGCGACATCGAGGGCCTGCCGTTCTTCGAGGCCATCCGCCAGCTCAGCAACGAGCTGCCGCGCGGCCAGACGATCTTCATCCACCTGACGCTCTTGCCCTTCATCCCGACGGCCGGCGAGCTCAAGACCAAGCCGACCCAGCATTCGGTGAAGGAACTGCGCTCGATCGGCATCCAGCCTGATATCCTGCTGTGCCGCGCCGACCGCGAGATCCCGGTCAACGAGCGGCGCAAGATCGCACTCTTCTGCAATGTCCGCCCCTCGGCGGTGATCCAGGCGCTCGACGTGAAGAGCATCTACGATGTTCCGCGCGCCTATCATGCCGAAGGGCTCGACAAGGAAGTGTTGGACGCGTTCGGCATCACCACCGTTCCCGAGCCTGATCTCACGCGCTGGAAGACGGTGATGGACCGCATCACCCATCCGGAAGGCGAGGTGAAGATCGCGGTGGTCGGCAAATATACGGGCCTCCTCGACGCATACAAGTCGCTGAACGAAGCGCTCGTCCATGGCGGCGTGGCCAATAAGGTCAAGGTCAAGCTCGAATGGATCGAATCCGAGATATTCGAGAAGGAGGATCCCGCGCCCTATCTCGAAGGCGTTCATGGCATATTGGTGCCGGGCGGCTTCGGTGAGCGGGGCTCGGAAGGCAAGATCAAGGCGGCCAGGTTCGCGCGTACCCGCAAGGTGCCCTATTTCGGCATCTGCTTCGGCATGCAGATGGCCTGCATCGAGGCGGCGCGCAGCCTGTGCGGCATCGGCAACGCAAGCTCCACCGAATTCGGAGCGACGAGCGAGCCGGTGGTCGGCACGATGACCGAATGGATGAAGGGCAACGAGCTCGAGATCCGACGGGCAGGGGGCGATCTCGGCGGCACGATGCGACTCGGCGCCTACGAGGCGACGCTGAAGGGTGGCAGCAAGATCGCCGACATCTATGGCGACACCCGCATTTCCGAGCGCCATCGCCACCGCTACGAGGTGAACACGGCCTATCGCGAAAGACTGGAGAAGGCGGGAATGCTGTTCTCCGGCATGTCGCCCGACGGGCTGTTGCCGGAAACCATCGAATATCCGGACCATCCCTGGTTCATCGGCGTGCAGTATCACCCGGAGCTCAAATCCAGGCCCTTCGAGCCGCACCCGCTGTTTGCCTCCTTCATCGCCGCCGCGGTCGAGCAGAGCCGCCTGGTCTAGGAGAGCTGCCTACCAGCCTATCCTGCTGCCGTCGAAACTGCGGAATGAGCCGTTGTTACCGGGGGCAGCGGCGTCGATGACCGCGCGAAGACCCTGGGCGCTTTCCGTCACTGGCAGATCGGCTTGAGGCCCGCCCATGTCGGTCTTCACCCAGCCCGGATGCAGTGCCAGGAAGATGAGCCGGTAATCGAAGGCGAGCTTGGCCGTGGCGATATTGAGCGCCGCCTTGGAGCAGCGATAGGCGTAGTCGCCGTCGGCATCGAGGCCCTCGGCTACCGAGCCGGCGCGGCTGCTGATATTGGCGACGATGCGACGCCGCCCGCGTTCAAGATGCGGCCGGAAGGCCTTCACCATAAGAAGTGGCCCCAACGTATTGATGCGGAGGGTGGTGAGGAAATCGTCTGTGGACAGAGTGTCAAGGCCGCCGGTGTCGCCGCGCCGGGCGGCGTTGTTGATGAGAACATCAACAGGCTGTGCCGCGAGATCAGTGGCGAGGGCTTCAATGCTTTCCGCTTCTCCGGTATCGAGTGTCTTCCAGGTAACAGAGCCGGCGAGGGCGGGCGCGTCAGCGGGCCTTCGGTTGCAGGCGAGGACACGGTGACCGGCGTCGGCATATTGCCGTGTGAGCTCAAGGCCCAGGCCTCGATTGGCGCCGGTAACAAGGATCGTCATCGGATGTCCATTCTCGAGATTGCGCGTCATGGCCGATCCACAATGTTCCAGAGCAATCGATTTTTTACCGCAAGGCTTTCAGGCGGCCGGCTTGGCGCTCTGGCTGGCTGAAGAATTGCGGGCGATCGCGGCATAGACATGGCCGCTGAATTTGATGCGCCGCGTCTGGTCGGCAAAGTCGACATGCACGATGCCGAAGGGCGTCGAATAGCCATAGGCCCATTCGAAATTGTCCATCAGCGTCCAGGCGAAATAACCCTTCACCGGTACGCCGCGGCGCATGGCGCGCGCCATATAGTCGAGATGATCGATATGATACTCGGCGCGCAGGACATCGTGGATGGCGCCGTCTGGCGTCACGCGCTCGGCCGTCGTGGCAAAGCCGTTCTCGGAGATGTAGATTGCCTTGGGTCCATATTGCTCATGCACATAGACGAGTATGTCCTCGATCGACTCCGGCCAGACTTCGTACTTCACCGCCGAGTAGCGCCCGGGCGGATTGACACGCTCGAAATTCAAGGGCGGCAGCTCCGAGCCCGCCGCCATGATCGAGCGGCGATAGATGTTCACGCCCAGATAATCGAGGGGAGCGGCGATGATCTCACTATCGCCGGCGCGGATCTCGGGCAGCATACCGCCGCAAAGATCGAGCATCGTCTCAGGGTAACGGCCCTTGAACAGCGCATCGAGGAACCAGCGGTTCTGCGCGGCCTCGAAGCGCCCGGCGGCGGCGACGTCGGCCGCCTTGTCGGATGCCGGTATCACCGTGTTGAGGTCGAGCACGATGCCGATATCCGCCCCCTCCACATTGGCGCGGATCGCCGGCACAGCCAGACCATGGGCGAGCAAGGCGTGATGACTGGCGCTTAAGCCCCCTTTGGCGCCATCCTTCAGGCCGGGCGCGTCCTCGCCGGTCGCGTACCCGCTCCAGCAGAAGGTCCAGGGTTCGTTCAGGGTCGTCCATTGCTGGACACGGTCGGTCAGCGCACGGCTCACCAGATCGGCATAGTCGGCGAAGCGATGCGACGTCTCGCGGCTGTACCAGCCGCCTCTGTCCTGCAACGCCTGTGGCAGATCCCAGTGATAGAGGGTCAGGAAGGGCTCGATGCCGGACTCGGTAAGGCCGTCGATCAGCCGCTTGTAGAAATCGAGGCCGGCCGCGTTGATCTTGCCTGCGCCATCCGGCTGGATGCGCGGCCAGGCGAGCGAAAAGCGATAGGCGCCGAGGCCCAGTTCGCGCATGAGCCGGATGTCTTCCGGCCACCGGCGATAGTGGTCGCAGGCGACGTCGCCGGTGCTGTCATCGACGATGACACCGGTCTGGCGGGTGAAGCGGTCCCAGATGCTTTCGCCCTTGCCGTCGGCTTTGGGCGCGCCCTCGATCTGATAGGCGGCGGTGGCGGCGCCGAAGACGAAGGGGCCCGGCACATGCAGGGACCGCGCGCGCGCCATCAGCCGTTCCATGTCCTCAGCGGTGTTTGACATCATATTTCCTCTCGATGGATGTGATCAGGCTCGCGGCGGCGAGGGTGAGCAGCACATAGAAGATCGCCGCGGAATTATAGGGCGCGAAGGGCAGGAAGCTCGCCGACTGGAATTCGCGCATGCGCTGGGTGATGTCGCGGATCGACAGGATCGACAGCAGCGACGTGTCCTTCAGAATGGCGATGAATTCATTGCCGAGCGGCGGGATGATGACGCGGAAGGCCTGCGGAATGATGACCAGCCGCGCCGTGGTCCAGCGGCTCAATCCAAGGCTGCGCGCCGCCTCGATCTGGCCCGGCGGCACCGCCTTGAGGCCGGCCCGGAATATTTCGGCAAGATAGGCGAAATAAGCGAGCGCCATGGCGGCGATGCCGCGCATGAGATTGGGCGGATCGATGAAGCCGCCCGTCCCCTCCTTGAGGGCGCCGCTGAGCGGCAGTCCGACATAGAGGACAACGACCAGCATGGGGATGCCGCGCAAGATGTCGATGATGAATTCAGCGCCGATCGAGAGCGGGTGGCGCTGATGCAGCAGGCCGCCGAATGTGAGAAGCGCGGTGACGATTGCCGCGATGGCGAAAGCCGTGCCGGCGGATTTGTTGTGGTCGGGAAGCGAGGCAGTCTGCCAGAATGCGGCACTGTCCGATGTGAGCGCTTGTGAAGGCACGAGGGCGGCGCTCACATCCTGGGCTTGCGCTACGGCCTTGAGCGCCGCCTCGGCGGTGGCGAAGGTCTTGAGCGGCAGCTCGTCGACCTCCGGTGCGCCGGGGAATTGCGCGAAGCGCACGGCATCGATGAGGCTGCGCGGCGTGTTCTGGATGACCGCCACTTTTCCGGTCAGCGTGCCGGCGAGGGTATAGGGAATAGCAGGCTGCAGGAATTGCCAGGCGGCACCGGCGGCGAACAGCGCCGCGATAGCCGGAAAGACGAGGAAGCTGCGCCTCACCAGCTGGAGCTGGAGCAGCATGACCCAGCAGAGGCCAAGCAGGATCGCCAGGATATAAGCGAGGATTGCGGCGCGGATCGAGGTCGCGAGCCCGGCTGCGAAGCCCAGATAGGCGAAGAGCAGGAGATAGAGGAGGCCGGCGCCGTTGATGGCCGCGAGTCCCCAGAGGGCGATGCGACGCAACCGCTCTGGCGCGCGGCTGAAGAAGAAGGCGAAGCCGGCGAACGACAGGAGGGCATAGGCGAGGCAACTTGTCCGCGCAATCTGGGCGACGGCGGCCAGAGTCGCTTCAGTCAGGCGGCGCGGTGTCTCGCCCTTGATCACGAGATCGGAGGTGAAGGGGTCGACGCTGTTGGCGACGATGGAAGCGATGAAAGGCAGCGCCGTCGTGGTGACGGTGAGCCAGGCAGCTAGGGCGAGATTGAGCCCGGCCAGGATGAGGCTCATTTGCGGCCGCGATCGATACCAATGGAGCGCGGCCAAACCCGAGGCGAAGGCCGCCAGCAGCAGGACAAAGCCCGGCAGCAGAAGCGAAGAACCATGCTCGATACCGAGAATGGCGGCAAGCGAGCGGCGGTAGTCGGGAGAGGCGGCGAAGATATAGATGATGAAGGGCAGCGCCGAGAGGATGATGAGGTTGCTCGGCCGCAGTCTTTTCAGGAACCGCATGATGTTTCCCCCGGGACCACGGTCACTTCAGGCCTCATCGGCCTGAAGTGATGGGCTGACCGTATTCGTTACTTCAGGCCCCAATATTTCTCGATGAGCTGGGCCAGGGTGCCGTCGTCCTTGATCGCCTGCAGGCCTTCATTGAAGGAGGCGACATGTTCGTCGCCCTTGCGGAAGACGAGGCCCAGGGGATCGGACTGCAGGTCCTTGATGCCGACCACGAGTTCGCCGGCGAACTCCTTCTCATAAGCCTGACCATTGGCGCCGTTGATGACGACGCCGTCGACGTCCTTGTTCTTCAGGGCAAGGATGGCGGCGCTGAACGTGTCATAGGCGGCGACCTTGTCCTTGCCGACCAGGGTCTCGGCGAGCTGCGCATCGGTCGTGTTCGCCTGGGCGGAAAGCTTCTTTCCCTTGCTTTTGAAATCCTCGACGGTGAGGGCCTGATCGGCGACGCGCACGAGAATGGCCTGGCTGTTGACGATATAAGGATCAGTGAAATCCATCGCCTTCTTGCGTTCATCGGTGATCGAGACGCCTGACGCAACCAGATCGAAGTTGCCCTGATCGAGTGCCGCGAAGATGCCATCCCAGCCGGTGGTGACGAATTCGGCCTTGCAATTGAGCTTGGCGCAGATGGCGTTCACCACGTCGACGTCGAAGCCGACGATCTGGCCCGTCGCCTGGTCGACATACTCCATGGGCGGCGATGTCGTGTCGGAGCCCACCTTGAGCGTCTTGCCGCTGAGGTCGCCGGCTTGGGCGGGGCCGGCCAGCAGCAGGGCTGCGAAGGCGGCAAGCAAATATTTTATCATGACGTTTCCTCTCTGTTGCTCTTGTGCCACCGGCTCACGGCCGGACGAGCTTGTTAGCCTGCCGGACGACGAGGTCCGGCTGGTAGATTTCCTGCAGCGCCGCCGGTTCTTCGCCGGCGATGCGACGCAGGAAAAATTCTCCGAGCTTGCGGCCAAGCCGCTCGATCGGCAGATAGAAGGTGGTCAAAGGCGGGGAGAAATAGGCGCTGACATTGATGTCGTCATAGGCGATGACATCGACATCACGTCCCGCCGCAAGGCCCAGTTCCGATAACCCTGCGAGCACGCCGAGCGTGGTCGCTTCGTTGACGCAGATGAAACCCGTCGGCGGATCAGGCAGATGGCCGAGGCGCAAGGCGCTCTCCTTGCCGAAGCGGGGGCTGAGGCCGCCCATGGCCATGAGATCATCGCAGGGCGCGAGGCCCGCCTGGAGGAATGCCCGACGGAAGCCGTCAATGCGGTCCAGGGCATAGGAAAGCCGGCTGTCGGGATTGATGAGAGCGATGCGCTGGTGGCCGCCGGCGATCAGGCGCTGTGTCGCGGCATGCGCGGCCCAGTCATTGTCGACATCGACATGTGCATAGGTCACGGGCTTGCGGCAGCGGCCCAGCGCCACGAAGGGGAAGTTGCGCTCGACCAGGAAGTCGATGCGCGGGTCGTCCGCGCGGATGCCGGAGAAGATGAGTCCGTCGGCAAGACCGGTTTCCACAATGCGCTGGGCGACGATGCGCCCATCATCGGCGTCACGGATGACATGCACAGCGATATTGTAGGGTGAACCTTCGAGCGCCTGGCTGATGCCGCTGAGGATCTGGGTATATTCGACACCGTCCCATTCGAAGCCTTCGGCAACGATGACCGGCATCAGCACGGCGGCCTGAAAGGTCCTGCCGGCGCGCAGAGATACGCCGCGCATATTGGCCTGGTAGCCGACCTTGAGGGCGGCCTCGCGAATGCGCTCCTTGGTCTCGGCCGTGACCACGGGGGAATCCCGGAGCGCCTTGGAAATGGTGGCGATCGAGTAGCCGGTGGCCTGCGCCAGGGTCTTTACCGTGGGGCGCTGGCCAGCGGCTTGCGACTGCGGTTTTCTGGTGTTCATCTCCGACCTTCGACCCGGCTCGCGATTGAGATTATATCCGAATAAAATCGATTTCAATAAGGAGTTTTATCAAATGTGCCGTGAGGACGCGCGCCGTCTGGCGTAACGCGCCGGGCAGCGGTACAACCGCGCCATGAGTCTGATCGATCTCCGCTTCCGCTATGCCGTGGCTGTATTCTGCGGTTTCCTCGTCTTCACGCTGCAGGCACTTGCCTTCGATCAGGCCATTCTGGGCCAGGCCGAGCGGGCGGCGGTATCGCTCAAGCAGGATTTGACCCGCATCCAGAACGAGCTATCGCTGCCGACGCTCACCTCCGACCAGCTCACCGATTTCCGCCGCCAGCTCGACGATGTCCGCGCCACATCGGTGCGCCAGTCCGAGAGCCTGAGAGGACCGCTTGTCGAGGTCGACCAGCAACTCAAGAGCATCGGGCCAGCTCCCGCCGACGGCACGAGCGAGCCGTCGGCCATCGCCGACCGGCGCACGGAATTGCAGAGTAGTCTGAATCGGATCAAGGCGGCGCAGGCGCAGCTCGATCTCGTCACCGTCGAGGCCGACCAGCAGATCGCCCGCGTCGCGCAATTGCAGCGCGATCAGTTTTTCAGCCGCCTGTTGGAGCGCACGGGATCAGTTCTATCACCGTCCTTCTGGTATGACGGTCTCACCGGCTCCGCGACTTTCTTCTCCAGGCTCAGCCAGCTTCTCGTCAACTGGTGGAAAGAAATCTCGCAGACCGGCGACCTCAGCGTCCTCTTTATCGTGCCGCTGATTCTGGGCGGGCTGGTCGTTCTCTATCACCAGATTCGACGTTGGTTCATGCGCCGCTTCGGCAGCAGCCTGTTCGTGCGCAGCAGACCCCCGGACGACACCGATCGCCTGTGGCGCATTGTGCGCGGCGCCGTTTTTGCTGGTCTCTCCATCCTGGCTCTGTTCATCGCGTTTTACCTGAGCTTCGGTGCGGCCGGATTCTTGACCCCGCGGTTTGCCCAGTTCGTCTCGGCTTTTTCCGATCTGTTGATCACACCGGCGATCTTCGGCACGCTCGTCTACCGGATGGCGGCGCCGATCAACCCGGCCTACAGGGTGCTCAATCTCGATGACAAGGCGGCGGGTCGTTTCGCGTTTCTGACGACGCTTGCGGTCGTGCTCTCGGTGTTGAAGGACTCTTTTACTGAGATAGCTGCCGTCCTCTATCTGCCGTCCACCTTCATGGCGGCGCAGGGGGCGTCGGTCGCCATTGGCCTTATCGTCGTCATAGCGGCTATCCTCTTCATTGCCCGCAACCAGGAAGGATTGCCGAAGACCGCGCATGACGGGGCGATCTATTTTACCTGGGCAAGAAAGTTCGGACCGCCGATCTGGCTCCTGCTGCTTGTCGCCACGGTCGCCCTCTGTCTCGGTTATATCGCGCTGGCCGGATTCATCGCCGAGCAGATCGTCGACACTTCGCTCCTGATCGTCACCTTGCTGCTCGTCCATCACCTGACCGACGCGCTGGTGGTGTCGGGTCTCGATAGCGGCTCGAGCTTCGGCCAGTTCCTGCGCAGGATTACCGGGCTCGGCGAGCGCGGCGTCGCGCGCCTGAGCACGGTATTCCGCACCTTCATAGACCTGGCCCTCGTCC
This sequence comes from Nordella sp. HKS 07, assembly GCF_011046735.1. NCBI lineage: Bacteria > Pseudomonadati > Pseudomonadota > Alphaproteobacteria > Hyphomicrobiales > Nordella > Nordella sp. HKS 07. The sequence goes on from NZ_CP049258.1 coordinate 5,841,323, forward strand.
TCGTCGGCCTGCCGCTCCTGTTCTTGAACTGGACAGTCACCTGGGTCAGCTTCTCGAGCTTGCTCGACCGGGCCTTCGACACGTTCAAGGTCGGCAACATCAGCTTCTCGCTATCGAGCATAGCTCTCATCATCACCGTCCTGGTCTGCGGCTTCCTGCTCACCAAGATCGTGACCCGCTGGCTCAATGCCCGCGTTCTCTCTCAGACCCAGATCGACAGCGGCGTACGCGACTCGGTTGTGAAAGGCGCCAATTACGCCGGTTATGTCGCCGCAGCCGGCTTTGCGCTTTCTGCCGCGGGTCTAGATTTTTCAAATCTCGCCATCGTCGCCGGCGCACTAGGCGTCGGCATCGGTTTCGGTCTGCAGTCGATCGTCAACAATTTTCTATCCGGCCTCATTCTGCTGGCCGAGCGTCCGGTCAGGGCGGGTGATTGGGTCGACATCAAGGGCTCGGAAGGGATCATCAAGCAGATCAATGTTCGCTCGACCGAGATCGAGACCTTCGACAACTGCTCCATCATCGTGCCGAACTCGCTGCTCATCACCGAGCCGGTCAAGAACTGGACGCATCGCGACACGATCGGCCGTTTCGTGGTGACGGTGCCCGCTTCGGTGAGCGCCGACCCGGTCGAGGTCAGGGATATCATTCTCAAGGCGGCCAAGGATCACGCTTTGGTGCTCTATCATCCCGAGCCCACTGTCACGCTCCGCGACTTCGGCCAGAACGGCTACATATTCGACCTCAAGGCCTATGTCGGCGACATTACCAGCGGCGCCAGCGTGGCGAGCGACATCCGGTTCTCCATTCTCGCGGCCTTCCAGGAGAACGGCATTCAACTGCCGCGCGCCTTCGCCGATGTGAGGGTCGGTGAGTCCGATGTGCCGGCGAGCCAGCCGGCAAGGACAACCGCGAAGCCGGCCAAGGCATGAGAGGCATCGACCATCTGGTGCTCTGCGGGCACGATCTCGGTGCAATGCGCGACAGCTACACGGCGCTGGGCTTCACGCTGACGCCCGAGGCGCGCCATCCTTTCGGCACCGGCAACAGTCTCATCCAGCTCGAAGGCTGCTTTCTCGAATTGCTGAGCGTGATCGAGCCGAAGAAGATCACGCAAGCCGGGGCAGGGCACTTCTCCTTCGCCGCCTTCAATCGCGACTTCCTCGAACGCGGCGAAGGCATGTCGATGCTGGTTCTCGATTCCACCGATGCGCGCGCCGATGTGGCCGCCTTCCGCGCGGCGGGATTGCAGACTTATGAGCCGTTCGATTTTCAGCGCCAGGCGAAGCTTCCCAGTGGCGAAGAGGTGACTGTCGGCTTCTCACTCGCTTTCGCGACCGATCCGGCGCTGCCGAACATCGCTTTCTTCACTTGCCAGCAGCATGCGCCCGAACATTTCTGGAAGCCGCACTATCAGCGCCACGCCAACCGCGCCTTGACCATTCTCGATGTGAGCCTTGTTGCCGAGAGACCTGATGCTCATGCTGCCTTTCTTTCGGCTTTCGCCGGAGTCCCCGCCGAAGCCGTCGCCGGCGGCATCACGCTGCGCACCGCGCGCGGCAACATCAGCTGCATTACGCCTCAAGCCTTCGCGCGGAGTTTCGGCCGCGCGCGCGATATGGGACAGGGCCCGCATTTCGGCGGCTTCACCGTCGGCGTGCGCCGGATTGCCAGGCTGGAGGAGGCGATCAGCGCCCCGGCCTACCAGCTTCGCAAGGATGGCGCTCATCGTGCCGTGCTCTCTGTTGACGTAAACGGTAGCGCTCTTGCGTTTTTTGCGTTGAACCGGCAAGACGATGAAGATGAGTGATGATGAAAGAATCTTGACGCGACGGGAAGAGATCGAGCGCTGGTGGCGTGGCGCCGGCTCGCCCTTCAACGAAATCCTCGACATGCGGCTGGTGAGCCTGGGCAATGGCGAAGCGACCTTCGAGGCCGTGCCATCCCCCCGTTTCTACAACCCGCAGCAGCGCTGCCACGGCGGCTATGCCGCCACCATGCTCGACAGCGCGATGGGCTGCGCGATCTTTTCCCGGCTCGGCAAGGAAGCCAATTTCGGCACCATCGAACTCAAGGTCAACTATGTGCGCGGCATCTTTGCCGAAACGGGCCTCTTGACCTGCACCGGGAAAGTCATTCATTTCGGCCGGCGCATCCAGACCGCCGAGGCCCGCATCACCGACGCGGCCGGCAAGCTCTATGCGCATGGATCCGGCACTTTTATGGTCTATAACGAATGAAACCGAATACCACCGTACAGATCGGCAAGTTGAGCATCGGCAACAAGCTGCCGCTGACCGTGATCGCGGGTCCCTGCCAGCTCGAAAGCCGTGAGCATGCCTTCATGATGGCGGGCAAGCTCAAGGAGATCGCCCGGAAGCTCGGGATCGGCCTCGTTTACAAGTCCTCCTTCGACAAGGCGAACCGCACCAGCCTTACCGGCAAGCGCGGCCTTGGCCTCGAAAAGGCGCTTGCCGTCTTCGCCGACATTCGCAAGGAATTCGATCTGCCGATCCTCACCGACGTCCATGAAAATCATCAGTGCGCGGAGCTTGCACCGGTGGTGGACGTGCTCCAGATCCCGGCCTTCCTCTCGCGCCAGACCGATCTCCTCATCGCCGCCGCCCGGACGGGCCGGGTGGTCAATGTGAAGAAGGGACAGTTCCTGGCGCCCTGGGACATGAAGAATGTCGCGGCCAAGGTGGTCGAGAGCGGCAATCCCAATGTCATCCTCACCGAGCGCGGCGCTTCCTTCGGCTACAACACACTGGTGAGCGACATGCGCTCCCTGCCGATCATGGCCGAGACCGGCTGCCCGGTGGTGTTCGACGCCACTCATTCGGTCCAGCAGCCCGGCGGCCAGGGAACGTCCTCGGGCGGCGACCGCCGTTTCGTGCCGGTTCTCGCCAAAGCCGCCGTCGCGGTGGGCGTGGCGGGTGTCTTCATCGAGACGCATCAGGATCCCGACAACGCGCCGTCCGACGGCCCCAATATGGTGCCGCTGGACAAGCTCGAAGCGCTGCTCACCGCACTCCTGGCGCATGACCGGATTGCCAAGGCGGATGCGGCCTAGACCGGGGGCGAATGACGCCGGATCCGGGGCCCGGAAGACGGACTTGCAATCGTCATCCGGGGCCAGCATAGAGACGCTCCGACCAGCCAACTGGAGTGACTCATGACCGCCATTCTCGATATCACAGCGCGCGAAATTCTCGACAGCCGCGGCAACCCGACCATCGAAGTGGACGTGGTGCTGGAGGATGGCTCCTCGGGCCGCGCCGCCGTGCCGTCGGGCGCCTCGACCGGGGCGCATGAGGCGGTGGAGCTGAGGGACGGCGACAAGCTGCGTTTCCTCGGCAAGGGCGTGACCAAGGCTGTCGCAGCCGTCAATGGCGAGATTTTCGACACGCTTGCCGGCATGGATGCCGAGGACCAGATCGCCCTCGACCGCGCCATGATCGACCTCGACGGCACGACCAACAAGAGTCGCCTCGGCGCCAATGCGATTCTCGGCGTGTCGCTCGCCAACGCCAAGGCGGCGGCCGATACCTCGGGGCTTCCGCTCTACCGCTATGTCGGCGGTCCCGCCGCGCGCATCCTGCCGGTGCCGATGATGAACATCATCAATGGCGGCGCCCATGCCGACAATCCGATCGATTTCCAGGAATTCATGGTCATGCCGGTCGGCGCCGACAGTTTCCGTGAAGGCCTGCGCATGGGAGCGGAGATCTTCCACACGCTGAAGGGCGCCCTCAAGAAGGCTGGGCACAACACCAATGTCGGCGATGAAGGCGGCTTCGCGCCGAATTTGCCGTCGGCCGAAGCCGGCCTCGATTTCGTCATGAAAGCGGTCGAGCAGGCGGGCTATAAGCCGGGCAGGGACGTCTATCTGGCGCTCGACTGCGCCGCGACCGAATTCTTCAAGGACGGCAAGTACAATTATGAAGGCGAGGGCCAGATCCGCTCGATCGACGAGCAGGTGAAGTATCTCGCCAAGCTGGCCAAGGACTATCCGATCATTTCGATCGAGGACGGCATGGCGGAGGACGATTGGGAAGGCTGGAAAGCGCTTACCGAGCTTATCGGCAAGAGCTGTCAGTTGGTCGGCGACGACCTGTTCGTGACCAACACCAAGCGGCTGAAGCAGGGAATCACCCAGGGCGTCGCCAATTCCATCCTGGTCAAGGTCAACCAGATCGGCTCGCTCACCGAGACCCTGGAAGCGGTCGAAATGGCCCATAAGGCGGCCTACACCGCCGTCATGTCGCACCGCTCCGGCGAGACCGAGGACGCCACCATCGCCGATCTTGCTGTCGCCACAAATTGCGGCCAGATCAAAACCGGTTCGCTGGCGCGCTCCGACCGGCTGGCGAAATACAATCAGCTGCTGCGGATCGAGGAAGAGTTAGGGGCACAGGCGGAATATGCGGGACGCTCAATCCTTCGATAGGAAGGGCGGAGGGACGGCGAAGACCTCCAGGCTTTCAAACCTGAATCTCGGCATCAGCGCCTTCGCGGCGCTGGCCGGGGTTGTCTTTGCCGGCATCCAGGCCTTCAGCCCGACTTCGGAAAAGACGCCCATCAATGTGACGGTGGCGCTCGACCCCGCGAAGAAGGTGGGGCAAGTCGATCCCGCGATCGGGATAGATGTTGCGAAGTCCGGTGGCGTTATCGATGCCGTCAATTCGGGCGGCAAGAGCGACATCACGGCCGCCACGCTACCGCAGGCTGCGGCCCAGACGGCGGCGCTCGACCTGAGCCGCAACATCGCCACTGCGGCGTTGAAGGACGGCAGCGAAGCCCGCTACCAGTTCCGCGACCTCTTCGACGGCAGTCCTGAGACCGAGCTCGTGATCCAGGCACCCGACCAGGAGGTCAATGTATTGCTCGACCTCGGCGGCGAGCGGCAGGTGAGCGCGCTCGAATATGCGCCGCCGACCCAGGCCGACGGCATGGCCAAGGCGACCATCCTCGATGTCATGGTATTGCCCGAGGGCAAGCTCGAGGCTTCGGGCCGGCCGGTCATGAGCTATCCGCTCCAGACTTCGGCCGGCCGCCAGACCTTCTCGCTTCCGGCCCAGACACGCGGCAAATATCTATGGCTGCGCATTGCCGGACCCGCAGGGGCGGAGAAGGTCGCCGTCGGCGAATTCAAGGTCTTGCAGTAGTCAAGCCGCCGCGCGCGCCTTCAGCCCTTCGATATGCTGATCGATACGCTGCGCCAGGGCGTCCGAGATCGGCACCATGGGCAGTCTGAGCTCCGGACTGTCGATGAGGCCGGTGCGCCACAGCCAGTGCTTGATCGGCGCGGGATTGGGTTCCTGGAACAACAGCCGCGGCGTGTCGGCATATGCCCGCCAGGCGGCGAGTGCCGCTCGCTGGTCGCCTTGCCGGAGCAGCATGCGGACATGCGCCAAGGTCTCCGTTCCGACATGAGCGGAAGCGAGAATGCCGCCATCGGCGCCTTGCGTGAGCGCGGTGTAGAAGAGGGCGTCTTCTCCGGTGAGCACGGAGAAGCCTTGCGGTCTGTGGCGCAGAAGATCGAAGGACTGGCCCGCATCGGCGCAGCAATCCTTCACACCGACAATGTTGGGGAGTTCCGCCAGGCGCAGCATCGTTTCATTGCCGAGGTTGACGCCGGTCCGATAAGGGATGTTGTAGATCACGATCGGGCGATCCGTATTGCCGGCGAGCTGCGCGAAATGCTGGTAGAGGCCGGTCTGCGAGGGGCGCGTGTAATAGGGGCAGGCGATCAGATAGCCATCGACGGCAAGCATCTGTGTCCGGTGCAGCGCCTTGAGCACCTTCACCGTGGCGCCCCCCGAGAGGCCGAGAAATATCGGCATCTGGCGCTTCGCCTCGGCAAGCTCGGCACGCGCCACCAGCACGATGCGGTCGGTCTCTTCGTCGCTGAGGCTCAAGCCTTCGCCTGTGGTGGCGCCGAGAATGACGCCGTCGACCGGCTGTGCGGCATAGTGGCGGATCATCCGGGTGAGCGACGTCTCGTCGAGCTCGCCGTTACGGAAGGGGGTGATCAGCGGGATCCACAGACCCACGATTGTCATGTTTCGTCTCCTCATGGGCCGGAGACGGGCAACAAAAAACCCCGTCCAAACCGGCGGGGTTCACTTCGATCTTCTGGCGGCTGTCTACTTCACACGCAAGCGATCTTCGTCCCCCGAATGGGAGATTTTTTCGATTTCGCGTTGATGGTGCGGCAAGCGGCCATGTTCTGAGAATGACCGATCAAGCGCGCGCGGTCAAGGTTGACTTGCTTTCGAGGTCTTCGCCGGCCTAGCGCGTATCCCGGCGACGTAGAATCACGTCGCCGAAAAGGATTCGCGCCAAATCAATATGTTGGAGCAAATCCTTATCGCCAAAGTCTTCAACTTTGGCGGGATTTGCTCTAGATCAGGCTCACTTCAGTCCGGTTGGAGAATGAGCCACGGATGTTCATCGAGACCAAGATGCATCCCCCGCATTTGCGCGGGGCGACGGTGGAGCGACCGCGACTGATCGCCATGCTCGAGGAGGCGACGCAAGGCAGGCTCGCCATCGTCTCCTCGCCGGCCGGGTTCGGCAAATCGACGCTGCTTGCGCAATGGGCGGTGAAGGCCGCGGTCGGCCGACGCATCGCCTGGCTCTCTGTCGATGCACAGGACAATGACCTCGCCCGCTTCCTGAGATATATCACCGGCACGCTCAACCGCGCCGATGCCACGATCGCCGCCCATGCGCTTTCGCTCATCGAGTCGAGCCCGGTCACGCCTGTCGAGTCCATCCTGGCAGGTCTCGTCAACGATCTGTCGCGATTGTCGGAGCCCGTCTATCTCGTGCTCGACGATGCGCATCTCATCATCTCCTCCGAGATCGCCGTCTTCCTCAATGCGCTCGTGACCTATGCGCCGCCGGCGCTGCATGTGGTGCTCGCCACGCGCGGCGAATTGCCGGTCGACGCCATGCGGATGAAAGGGCAAGTGGTCAATCTCGGCGCCAGCGAATTGCGTTTCTCGCTCGACGAAACCGATCACTATCTGCGTCAGGTCTGCCGGCTCGATCTGTCGACCGCCGGGGTCGTGGCGCTGCATCACAAGACAGAAGGTTGGCCGCTCGGCCTTCAGCTCGTCTCGCTGACGCTCGCGCATGAGCCGTCGAAGGAAAAATTCATCACCGAATTCTCGGGCAGCCAGCGCGATGTGGCGGGCTTCCTCGCCCATGAGGTGCTGGCACGCCAGCCGGCCGAGGTCCAGGATCTCCTGCTCCGCACCTCGATCCTCGAACGCTTCAATCTGGGCCTTGTCCAGGCGGTCTCGCCCGATCTCGATGGCGCAATGATCCTGGCGCTGATCGAGCGCGCCAATCTTTTCCTCATTGCCCTCGACAGCACCGGCCATTGGTTTCGCTACCACCATCTTTTCAGCGATTTCCTGCGCGGCAAGCTCGCGGCCTGGAGCATAGCGCGCCGCGCCGATCTCCACCGCAGGGCTTCCGCCTGGCTCTCCGCCAACGGCTATGTCTCGGATGCCGTTGGCCATGCGCTCGCCGCCGGTGATCAGGACGTGGCGGCGGATCTGGTGGAGAAATGCGCGACCCCGATCATCATGCAGGGCCATATTCCGCTGGTGACGGAATGGCTGAACCGTCTGCCGCCCGACGTGATCGCGACCCGGCCGCGCCTTCTCTTGACCCGTGTCTGGGCGCATTTCCACACCGGCCGCTCGCGCGAGGCGGTGCGCGTTCTCAAGCAGGCGAAGCAACTGGTCGCGAAGCTCGCACGCGACGGCGCCATCGATCGCAAGACGATCCGCGCGCTCGAGGCCGAGCTGCGGACATTGACCACAGGTGTCGTCAGCGCGGCCGACTGGCCGCGCATGGCGACGAAGCTGGCCGCGCGCTGGCTCGCCGATTATCCGGAAGGCGAGCCCTTTGCTCAGGGTACCTTGAGCAATATCCGCGCTTTCGCGCATTTCTCGCTGGGAGAATCGGATGCCGCGAGGCTCGCGGCGCTGAAGGCGCGCGACCATCACGCGGCGGCCCATTCGATCTTCGGCATCGTCTATGCCGATCTCATTCTGGGGCTCGTCGAATTGTCGGCCGGCAATCTGCCTCAGGCGCATGATCTGCTTACCCGCGCGAGGCAACTCGCGCGTGAAAGGCTTGGCGCCAATTCTTACTCGGAAGCCATGTCGGCGATCATACAGGTCGAGCTCCTTTATGAGTGGGACGATCTGCACAGCGCCGAGCGTCTGCTGCATCAGCATCGCCGGGTGATCGAGGAGTGCGGCCTGGTCGTGCATGAAATGGCTTGCAAGCTGCATCTGGCGCGGCTGGCCCAGGCCAATGGCCGCCATGACGAGGCGATCTTCCATCTCGAGCGCGCCGAGCAGCTCGGCATGGAGAAACGCTATCGTCGCCTGACCGTCAGCGCCCTCAATGATCGCGTGCGGTTGCTCCTCTCTCGTGGCGACGTCGCCGCTGCGCGCATGGCCTTGCAGTTGCGTGGCATCAGTTTGACCGCGAGCGAGAGAGCCAAGGACATCCATCCGCTCGAAGAACATGCCCATATCGGCGTGGCGCGCGTGCTCATTGCCGAGGGGCATCCCAAACGCGCCATCGCCATTCTCGAGCGCATTGCCGAACGCCAGCGCCGCGACGGGCGCCTGCGCGGTCTCATCCAGGTGCGCGCGCTGGTGGCGATCGCCGCCCATGCGGCGGGCGAGACCTTGCAGGCCTTGGCCGCCACGGTCGATCTCATCACGCTGGCGCTGCCGCAGCGGGCGATGCGCTCGCTCGTCGATGAAGGGCCGCTCCTGAAGGCGGCGCTCGATTTCGCCCGAGGCCGCATCCCCGCCTGGTCGCGCAAGTCGGAAACCGCCGATTTCGTTGAACGCGTTATGGCGGCGCTCAATCGCGCCGGGGCCGGCCGTGCGCCAATGCGCATTTCGGGCCAGTCGTCCAGGAAGCCCCTGAGCGGCAAGGAGATGGAGGTCGCCTCGTACCTCATGTGCGCCTACAGCAACCGTCAGTTGGCACAGTCACTCGCCATGGCGCCCGATACGGTCAAGTGGCATTTGAAGAACATCTTCGGCAAGCTCGGCGTGTCCAACCGCACCGAGGCGGTCCTCAAACTGAAGGAAATCGGCCTCATCGCGCCACCCGAAAGTGTGGGGTGAAAAACACCACCCGTTACCCGAAGGTGTCGGGACACTTCAGGTCAGGAAGCGCCATCATCGCCACCGTCTGATCAAGCGGGGAGTCACAATGGCGACGGGTTTCGTCTTTCACGAGCTTTATCTGTGGCACAATACCTGGAATTGGAACCAGGTGTTTCCGCCGGGCCTCCATATTCAGCCCGGCACCCATGCCGAAAATCCCGAGACCAAGCGGCGCCTGCGCAATCTCCTCGAAGTCAGCGGGCTGCTCGACCAGCTGACGATCATCAAGCCGCGGCCGGCGAGCGTCGAGGAAGTGGTGCGCGTCCACACGCCGGCGCATGTGAGCCATATTCGGGAGATCAGCGAGCGTGGCTATGGCGATGCGAGCATGCTCACGCCTCTGGGCGCCGGCAGCTACGAGATAGCACTTCTCGCCGCCGGCGGCGCCATCGAGGCTGTCGACGCCGTCGTCACGGGCAAGGTCGCCAATGCCTATGCGCTGATCCGCCCGCCGGGACATCACGCGACCAAAGATGTCGGCATGGGCTTCTGTCTCTTCGCCAATGCCGCGATCGCCGTGCGCCACGCCCAGAAGGTGCTGGGCGTCGGCCGCGTCGCCACTGTCGACTGAGACGTCCATCACGGCAACGGCACGCAGGCGATATTCTATGACGATCCGAGCGTGCTCACCATTTCGCTGCATCAGGACAATCTGTTCCCCGCCGCTTCGGGCGGCATTTCCGAAAACGGCACTGGCGCGGGCGAGGGCTTCAACATCAATGTGCCGTTGCCGCCGGGTTCCGGACCAGGCGCCTATATTGCCGCCTTCGAGCGCGTGGTGCTGCCGGCGCTCCGGCGCTTCAAGCCTGAGCTTATCGTCGTGCCGTCGGGCTTCGATGCGGGTGGCGTCGATCCCCTGGGCCGCATGATGATGAGCGCCGATGGCTTCCGTGACCTCACGCGCCTCCTGATGACGGCGGCGACGGAACTCTGCGGGGGACGTATCGCGATGACCCATGAGGGCGGCTATTCCGAGATGTATGCGCCCTATTGCGGCCTCGCGGTGATCGAGGAATTGTCCGGTCATAAGACCGAGGGTCGAGGATCCGTGGGGGCCGCTGATGGCGCAATGGGGTGGCATGGATGCGCAACCCCATCAACTCGCCGTGATCGAGGAGGCCTTCCGCCTTGTCCAGAGAATTAGGTAGGTCCTGACAGGTGAATTCCTCGTGCTGAGCGGGTAAACTGCCGGCAAGTCGCTCAGTGAGGGTTCCTATGCTGACTTACGTCTATTTCGGCACCAGCGATCTTGCCCGGGCCATCGCGTTCTACAACAAGGTCCTGGCGCCGCTCGGCATGCAGCGCTGCATCACCGGCGATCCGGAATGGGACCGCACATCGGCCGGCTGGGGCCTTTACGAGGAGAATGGTCTGCGCGAATGCGCGTTCTGGATCGGCCTTCCGTTCAATCAGCAGCCGGCGACGGTGGGCAATGGCAGCATGGTCGCCTTCCGCGCGCACTCGTGGCAGGGTGTGGATGATTTCCATGCCGCCGCTTTGGCGCAGGGCGGCAATTGCGAGGGCCCGCCCGGACTCAGACTCCATTACAGCCCGGACTTCTATGGCGCATATGTCCGCGATCCGGACGGCAACAAGCTGGCCGCGGTCTGCCGCGGCTTCACCGAACGGCAATGATGGAGGACCGGATGGCTGGAAGGAACTTCTATGATCTGACCAAGGCCCTCGGCCGCTGGGACAATGAGGGCGGGGCCATCGCTCCGACGCCGGTGCCGGACACGGCATTGGCCAAGGATGAAGAGCGCATCCTGAAATGTCTTGGCGCGGCGGTGATCATGCAGTGGAACGATCTGCCGACCGACATCCAGCGAAACATCTTCGTGGATGCGTCATCGATGAGCGATCCCGCCCGGCAGTTCCAGCTCAAGCAGCAGATTGCCCGCTTCCTGCACGAGCATAAAAACGGCTCCTGATTTCCAGTTCAACTGATCTGGCTCGCTATGTCGTCGAGCGTAGTGGCGGCCAGTGCCCGCTCGAGCGCCTGTTCGGCGCCGCGCAGAGGCTCCGCCACGACTTTGATGACGGCCGCCCCGATGGGGCATTTGTGCTTGGGGTCTGTCTTGTGCATGCGGAAGATGCTCTCATCCTCGACCGCCTTGTAGATGTCGGCAAGGGTGATGCGCCCGGCATGGCGGCTGAGCTTGAAGCCGCCGGCGCGGCCGGTGACGGAGGCGACGAGGGAAGCCCGTTCGAGATCGCGCATCAGGCGGCGAATGACCACCGGATTGGTGTTGACGCTCTCGGCGACGATGGTTGAACAGACGGGACCGCCATCCGCCCTGCGGGCGATGACGCTCAGCGCGTGAACCGCGACCATGAATCGACTGCTCGACAGCATTATGCAACTCCGACCATTACATATTTAGGGCGGCGGCGTCTGAACCGCAACGCAATGTTAACCTCGTCCCGTCAATTTCGGGGAATGGTGAAGCGCAAATTCGACCTGATCGTCATGCTCGTCTGCATGGGCCTGCTCGGCTATTTCGGCTGGCATGGCTATTACGGTCCGCGCAGCTTCGACCACCGCGACGCGCTCGCCGCCAAGGCGGAAGCGTTGAATGTGAAGGTTGCCGCCATTCGCGACGAGCGCCAGGCTCTGGAACGCAAGGTTTCTCTCATGCGGCCGCAATCGATCGATCCTGACATGCTCGACGAACTGGCGCGCTCGACCCTCGATTTCGGCAAGCCAGGCGAGCTGATCGTCAAACTGCCGAACTAAATTCCCTTAATATTCCGGCCGATAAACTGAAAACCAGTTAATCAAGAATTTTCCCTGTTGAACCAAGTGTTTAGTGCTATAGTTCCCCTCAAGAAAACGATGGAGAGGCGGTCCTATGGCGGTCAAGTCGGCCTATATCGCGAAGAAATCCCACAAGAATCAACCCCGGGGGGAAGCGAGGTCGGGTGAAACCGGCGACTTCTTCGACCGCGAAGAGGAGCTCCAGGCCTACCACGACATGTTGCTGATCCGCCGCTTCGAGGAGAAGGCCGGCCAGCTTTATGGCATGGGCTTCATCGGCGGCTTCTGCCACCTTTATATCGGCCAGGAGGCTGTCGTCGTCGGCATGCAGATGGCGCTGAAGGAGGGCGACCAGGTGATCACCTCCTATCGTGATCACGGCCATATGCTGGCGACCGGCATGGATCCCAAGGGCGTGATGGCCGAGCTCACCGGCCGGCGCGGGGGCTATTCCAAGGGCAAAGGCGGCTCGATGCACATGTTCAGCCGCGAAAAGCAGTTCTTCGGCGGCCATGGCATCGTCGGCGCCCAGGTGCCGCTTGGCGCCGGTCTCGCTTTCGCCAACAAATATCGCGGCAACGACCATGTCTCGCTCACTTATTTCGGCGAAGGTGCCGCCAATCAGGGTCAGGTCTACGAGACGTTCAACATGGCCGCGCTATGGAAGCTGCCGGTCATCTTCATCATTGAGAATAACCGCTATGCCATGGGCACGGCGGTCACCCGCTCCGCCGCCAAGTCTGAGGAGCTGTTCAATCGCGGCTCGGTCTATGGCATTCCGGGCGAGCAGGTCGATGGCATGGATGTGCGTGCCGTGCGCGCCGCCGGCGAGAAGGCGGTCGCTCACTGCCGGGACGGCAATGGCCCCTATATCCTTGAAATGATGACTTACCGCTATCGCGGCCATTCGATGTCGGACCCGGCCAAATATCGCGCCAAGGAAGAAGTGCAGAAGATGCGCGAGGAGTCCGACCCGATCGAGCAGGTGAAGAAGCGCCTGATCGAGACCGGTGGCGCGAGCGAGGACGAGCTCAAGAAGATGGACGCCGAGATCCGCGCTATCGTCACGGAAGCCGCCGAATTCGCGCAGTCCGACCCCGAGCCCGATCCTTCCGAACTGTGGACGGACATTTATGTGAATGCGTGATCATGGGCGGACTCATCCATGTGGTGATGTTCGTGGGCGCGCTCACCGCTTACATCGCCTGGTCCATTGCGGGTCTCAGCGCTTTGTCGGTCGCGCGCCTTGCACCCAGGGGCGAGAAGCTCAGCTCGTATTTCGAGCTCGGCCGCTGGCGGTTCGCCACGCTCGAAACGCGTCTGGGCGCCGCCGTGACTCCCCATCTCGTCCGCTATCGACGTGCCTTTCTGGTGTTCCTCGCCGCCATTTGCGCCATGATCGTATTGGCGCTTTCGACCCTTTTCCTCAAGCCAGCCTGATCTGAGCTTTTCTGGAGACGTGATCCATGCCGAATATCCTCATGCCAGCGCTTTCTCCCACCATGGAGGAAGGTAAGCTCGCCAAATGGCTCAAAAAGGTAGGTGACAGCGTCAAATCCGGCGACGTCATCGCTGAGATCGAAACCGACAAGGCGACGATGGAAGTCGAAGCCGTCGACGAGGGCAAGCTCACCGAGATCCTGGTGCCGGAAGGCACCGAGAATGTGAAGGTCAATACGCCGATCGCCGTGATCCTGGGCGAGGGCGAGGCGGCTCCAGCACCCGTGGCGAAGCCAGCCGAAGCCGCGCCTGCCGAGAAGCCGGCCGCGGCCCCCAAGGCGGAAGCCAGGAGCGAGGCGCCGGCCGCTCCCGCTATTGCCTCTTCATCGCTTCGCGATCCGGAAGTGCCGGAAGGCACCGAGATGGTCCAGATGACGGTGCGCGAGGCGCTGCGTCTGGCGATGTCGGATGAGATGCGCCGCGACAAGGACGTCTTCCTCATGGGCGAGGAGGTCGGCCAGTATCAGGGCGCCTACAAGATCAGCCAGGGCATGCTCGACGAATTCGGACCCGAGCGCGTCATCGACACGCCGATCACCGAGCACGGCTTCACCGGCATCGCGGTGGGCGCCGGCTTTGCCGGGCTCAAGCCGATCGTCGAATTCATGACCTTCAACTTCGCCATGCAGGCGATGGACCATATCATCAACTCCGCCGCCAAGACGCTGTACATGGCGGGCGGCCAGATGGGCTGCTCGATCGTGTTCCGCGGTCCCAATGGTGCGGCGGCCCGCGTCGCCGCCCAGCACAGCCAGGACTATGCCGCCTGGTATTCGAGCGTGCCGGGCCTCAAGGTGGTGATGCCCTATACGGCGGCGGACGCGCTCGGCCTGATGAAATCCGCCATCCGCGATCCGAACCCGGTCATCTTCCTCGAAAACGAGATCCTTTATGGCAAGAGCTTCGAGGTGCCGAAGGTCGAGGACTGGATCGTGCCGATCGGCAAGGCGAAAGTCGCCCGTCCGGGCAAGCATGTGACGATCGTCTCCTTCGGCATCGGCATGACATACGCCCTGGGCGCTGCCGACAAGCTCGCCGCCGACGGCATCGAAGCCGAAGTGATCGATCTTCGGACCATCCGGCCGATGGATATCGCAACCGTCGTCGAGAGCGTGAAGAAGACCAATCGTTGCGTCACCGTCGAGGAGGCCTGGCCGCAATGTTCGGTCGGCTCCGAGATCGCCGCGCAATTGATGACGCATGCTTTCGATTATCTCGACGCGCCGGTGGCGCGGGTGAACGGCAAGGACGTGCCGATGCCCTATGCCGCCAATCTGGAAAAGCTCGCGCTGCCCAATGTGGACGACGTCGTCCAGGCCGCGAAATCGGTGCTGTACGTCTAGGTCGAGGCTCGCAATGTTCGACGCCGTCACGAGTTGCATTCACCGTCACCCCGGCGCAAGCCGGGGCCCACTAAATTCTCTCCTCACGCACAAAGCTGCTCGATGGATCCCGGCTTTCGCCGGGATGACGGCTGAGGGAAAACAACAGATTACTTGTAAGGGAGCGCGTTGATGCCCACCAATATCCTCATGCCCGCGCTATCGCCCACGATGGAAAAGGGCAAGCTCGCCAAGTGGCTCAAGAAGGAAGGCGACAGCGTCAAGTCCGGCGACATCCTCGCCGAGATCGAGACCGACAAGGCGACGATGGAAGTCGAGGCCGTCGATGAAGGCGTCGTCGGCAAGATCCTGATCGCCGAAGGCACCGACGATGTGGCGGTCAACACGCCGATCGCAGTGCTTCTGGGCGAGGGCGAGAAAGCCTCCGACATCAAGGCGCAAGCAGCACCTGCCGCGCCGAAACCAGCCGCTCCCGCAGCGGCTCCCGCGAGCCCAGCGACGGCAAAGGCGGAAGCGCCGGCCGCCAAACCTCAGGCAGCGGCACCCGCCGCGAAGACCAATGGCCAGGCTGGTGGGCGCGTCTTTGTCTCGCCGCTGGCGCGACGCATCGCCAGGGAGAAGGGCATCGACCTCGCCGGTCTCCAGGGTTCGGGTCCGCATGGGCGGATCGTGCTGAAGGACGTCGAGACCGCCAAGCCCGGCGCCAAGGCGCCGGCTGCCGCGGCGGCGGGCGCTCCCGCCCAGCTGGCCGCCCCCATGGCCGACGACGCCATCGTCAAGCTCTTCGAGCCGGGCTCCTTCGAGGTCGTGCCGCATGACGGCATGCGCAAGATCATCGCCTCGCGTCTCATGCAGGCGAAGCAGACCATCCCGCATTTCTATCTGACCATCACCTGCGATCTCGAAAATCTCCTCGGCGTGCGCGAGCGGCTCAATGCCCATGCGCCGCGCGACAAGGAGAAGAACCCGGCCTGGAAATTGTCGGTCAATGATTTTGTCATCAAGGCGATGGCGCTGGCGCTGCAGCGCGTGCCCGACGCCAATGCCACCTGGACCGAAGGCGGCATGCTGAAGCACAGGCATTCGGATGTCGGCGTCGCGGTGGCCATCGAGGGCGGCCTCTTCACGCCCGTCATCCGCAAGGCCGAGACCAAAACGCTGTCCGCCATCTCGCTCGAGATGAAGGATCTGGCAGCCCGCGCCAGGAAGCGCCGCCTCGCGCCGCATGAATATCAGGGCGGCACCACCGCCATCTCCAATCTCGGCATGTTTGGCATCGAGAATTTCTCCGCCGTGATCAACCCGCCGCATGCGACGATCCTGGCGGTCGGCGCCGGCGAGAAGAAGCCCGTCGTGGTCGGCGACAAGATCGAGATCCGCACCCAGATGATGTGTACGCTCTCGGTCGACCACCGTGTCGTCGACGGCGCCCTCGGCGCCCAGCTGTTGCAGGCCTTCAAGGTGCTCATCGAAGAGCCGGCGCTGATGATGGCGTAAGGGCGCCGCCGTGAAGAGCATCCTTGCTTTCGGGGACTCGCTCACCTGGGGCTTCAAGGCAGGCAGCTGGACACGTCATGCTTTCGAGGATCGCTGGCCGAATGTGCTGGCGGCGGGGCTCGATGGGAAGGCGCGCGTCATAGAGGAAGGCCAGAACGGCCGCATGACGGTGCATGACGATCCCTATGTGCTCGAGAACCGCAGCGGCGCGGTGGCGCTGCCGATCGCGCTCTCGACCCATCAGCCACTCGATCTCGTGATCATCATGCTGGGCACCAACGACCTCAAATGGGAAGGGCGCCAGCGCGCCTTCGAAGCGCGTCTCGGCATGGCGCGGCTCGTCGAGATCGTCCGCACTTTTGCCTACAAGCCGGGCGGCACCGTGCCGCAGATCCTGCTGATGTCGCCGCCGCATCTCGGCAAGACCGAGGATGAGGATTTCGCCGGGTATTTCGAGCATGCCCTCGCCGAGTCGAAGAATCTCGGCGCCCAATATGCGAGGCTCGCCGGCGAGACGAATTGTTTTTACTTCGACGCAGCGAGCGTGGCGACGGCCGATCCGACCGACGGCGTGCATCTCGATGCGGCGAATACACGTGCCATCGGCACGGGCCTTGTGCCGGTGGTAAAGGAAATTCTGAGTTTGTGAGGAGGGCCCCATGGCCGATACGGAATTTGACATCATCATCATCGGCTCTGGCCCCGGCGGCTATGTGACCGCCATCCGCTCGGCCCAGCTTGGCTTCAAGACCGCCATTGTCGAGCGTGAGCATCTGGGCGGCATCTGCCTCAACTGGGGCTGCATTCCGACCAAGGCGCTGCTGCGCTCGGCCGAGATTTATCACTACATGCAGCATGCCAAGGACTACGGCCTTTCCGCCGAGAAGGTCGGCTTTGACGCCAAGGCGGTGGTGCAGCGCTCGCGCGCCGTCTCCGGGCGCCTCAATATGGGTGTCGGCGGCTTGCTTAAGAAAAACAAGGTGCAGGTGATCTGGGGCGAAGCGAAGCTCGGCAAAGCGGGCGAGGTGATCGTCACCGATACGTCCAAGGCGCCGATGCAGCCGCAGCATGCGCCACCGCGCGGCACGATTGGGCCCGGCACCTACAAGGCCAAGCATATCATCATCGCCACCGGCGCCAGGCCCCGCGTGCTGCCCGGCCTCGAGCCCGACGGCAAGCTGGTCTGGACCTATTTCGAGGCCATGGTGCCGCCGGAGATGCCGAAGTCGCTTCTGGTCGTGGGCTCGGGCGCCATCGGGATCGAATTCGCCTCTTTCTATCAGGCGATGGGCGTCGATGTGACAGTGGTCGAGATCGTTGACCAGATCATGCCGGTCGAGGATGCCGAGATCGCCAAGATTGCCCAGAAGCAACTTGAGAAGCGCGGACTCAAGATCAAGACCGGCGCCAAGGTGACGGCGCTGAAGAAGTCCGGCAATTCGGTGACGGCGACGATCGAGCAGGGTGGATCGAAGTCGGATCTCACTGTGGATCGCGTCATCTCAGCCGTCGGCGTCGTCGGTAATATCGAGAATCTCGGCCTCGAGGCCCTGGGTATCAAGACCGAGAAAGGCTGCATCGTTGCCGACGGTTACGGCCGCACCAATGTGCCGGGCATCTATGCCATCGGCGATGTGGCTGGTCCGCCGATGCTGGCGCACAAGGCCGAGCATGAAGGCGTCATCTGCGTCGAGAAGATCAAGGGCCTCGACGCTCATCCCATGGACAAGAACAAGATCCCGGGCTGCACCTATTGCCATCCCCAGGTCGCCTCCGTCGGCCTCACCGAAGCGAAGGCAAAGGCCGCCGGCCACGAAGTCAAGATCGGCCGCTTCCCCTTCCTGGCGAATGGCAAGGCCATTGCGCTCGGCGAGGATCAGGGCCTCGTCAAGACGATCTTCGACGCCAAGACCGGCCAGTTGCTCGGCGCGCATATGGTCGGCGCCGAAGTGACGGAACTGATCCAGGGCTTCGTGATCGCCATGGGCCTGGAGACGACGGAAGAGGAGCTGATCCACGCGGTCTTCCCGCATCCGACCCTTTCCGAAATGATGCATGAAAGCGTGCTCGACGCTTATGGCCGCGTCATTCACATGTGAGCGATCCGCAGCATCCTATCGTCGTCCCGGCCTAAGCCGGGATGCACTGAAATCGTCAGTCGTTCGGGATCCCGACTTTCGTCGGGATGACGGACGAGTGTTAGCTGGCGGGAAACATGGCTGCACTGCCGAATTTGCAAAAGTGAGCCTCCGTTCCTAAGAAAGAACAGTGCTAGCCTGAATCATCCCATTGTCGGGACTAGAGTTGCTGAGGAGTGCCGTATGTCCGTACTTGCCGATATCTCGACCGAACTTGACGCCATCCGGGCGCAATCCTTGTGGAAGACCGAACGGCCGATCGTCTCGCCCCAGGACGGGCATATCAAGGTCATACGCGACGGCGCCCGCCATGAGGTGCTCAATTTCTGCGCCAACAACTATCTGGGCCTCGCCGATCATCCGGCGCTCATCGCGGCGGCGAAGGCGGCGATGGAGACCCACGGCCTCGGCATGGCCTCGGTGCGCTTCATCTGCGGGACGACCGATCTGCATCGCGAGCTCGAAGCCAAGATCGCCGATTATGTGCAGCAGGAAGACAGCATACTTTATGCCGCCTGTTTCGATGCCAATGGTGGCGTGTTTGAGCCTTTGTTCGGGGCCGAGGACGCCATCGTGTCGGACAGCCTCAACCATGCCTCGATCATCGACGGCATACGGCTCTCCAAGGCGAAGCGCTTCCGCTACCGCAACGGTGACATGAACGATCTCGAGGCACAGCTGAAAGCCGCGCGCGGCGAAGGCGCGCGCCGTGTCATCGTCGTGACGGACGGCGTCTTCTCGATGGACGGCTATCTGGCGAAACTCGGCCAGATCAGGAAACTCGCCGACGCCCATGATGCCATGATCATGGTGGACGACTGTCATGCCACCGGCTTCATCGGTCCGCAGGGACGGGGAACGCCGGCGCGGGCCGGCATCAGCGTCGATATCATCACCGGCACGCTCGGCAAGGCGCTCGGCGGCTCGGCCGGCGGCTTCGTGGCCGCAGCGAAGCCCATCGTCGATCTCCTGCGCCAGCGCTCCAGACCCTATCTTTTCTCCAACGCGCTGCCGCCGCCGATCGTCGGTGCCGCCATCCCCGCCATCGATATGGCGAGACGCGGCGATGAACTGCGCAACGGACTTTTCGACAATGCAAGGCGGTTCCGCATCGCCATGAGCAAATCCGGCTTCAATCTGCTGCCCGGCGAGCATCCGATCATCCCAGTGATGCTGGGCGAGGCCAAACTCGCCCAGGACATGGCGGCAAAGCTCTATGAGCGGGGCATCTATGTGACGGGCTTCTTCTATCCGGTGGTGCCGCAAGGTGCGGCCCGAATCCGCACCCAGATGTCGGCCGCCCATACGCCGCAGGATATTGACAAGGCCGCCGCGGCATTTACGGAAGTGGGCAAGGAACTCGGGGTGATCTGATGCGGGCACTGGTTAAGGCCGAACGGAAAGAAGGCCTGGTTATGCGGGACGAACCGGTCCCGGAGATCGGTCCTGACGACATTCTGATCAAGGTCAGGAAAACCGGCATCTGCGGCACCGACCTGCATATCTGGAAATGGGACGAATGGGCCCAGAAGACCATTCCGGTGCCGATGGTGGTGGGCCATGAGTTCTCCGGCGTCGTCGAGGCGATCGGCACCCATGTCCGCACCGTCAAGGTAGGCGACCGGGTGTCGGGCGAGGGCCATCTCATCGGCATGAAGAGCCGCATGGCGCGTGCCGGTCATTTCCATCTCGACCCCGAGACCAAGGGGGTCGGCGTCAATGTGCCGGGTGCTTTCGCCGAATATCTCAAGATTCCGGCCTTCAACGCCATCCATCTGCCGACCGAGGTCGATGACGAGATCGCCTCCATCCTCGATCCCCTGGGCAATGCCGTCCACACCGCGCTTTCCTTCGACCTGGTCGGCGAGGACGTGCTGATCACCGGCGCCGGGCCCATCGGCATCATGGCGGCGGCGGTCTGCCGTCATGTCGGCGCCCGCCATGTGGTGGTGACCGATATCAATGACTACCGCCTCGACCTCTGCCGGGAAGTGGCGGACGTCGTGGCCGTCAACGTCTCGCGTGAGGATCTGCGTTCGGTCATGGACCGCATCGGCATGCGCGAAGGCTTCGATATCGGGCTTGAGATGTCGGGGGCGCCCAAAGCCTTCGACCAGATGGTCGAGCATATGATCATGGGCGGCAAGATCGCCATGCTCGGCATCCCTTCGGGCAAGACACCGGTCGACTGGAATTCGGTGATCTTCAAGTCGCTGACCATAAAGGGCATCTATGGCCGCGAGATGTTCGAGACCTGGTACAAGATGATCGCCATGCTGCAATCGGGCCTCGATATCCGCAAGGTCATCACCCATCGCATGAAGGCGACCGACTTCGCACAAGGGTTTGCCTTGATGAAGCAGGGTTCCTGCGGCAAGGTCGTTCTGGACTGGAGCAACTGAACATGGCAGGGGACCGATTATGCTGGTTGCTTATGGTACTGCCAATGGCTGCCTGACCGAGTTCCCCCAGTCGGACAAGCCGGTCATCCCGCCGGGCACAGTTTGGATAGATCTGGTCGAGCCGACCCACACGGAGGAAGCCACCGTGGAGGAGGGGCTCGGCATCGACATTCCGACGCGCGAGGAATTGGCCGAGATCGAGGCGTCGAGCCGGCTCTATTCCGAGGACGGCGCCTTCTTCATGACCGCCAATCTGATCCGCCGGGGCGAGAACGATCGCCCTGAATCCTCGCCCGTCACCTTCATCATCAAGGAAAACCAGCTCGTCACCATCCGCTACCATCATCCGCAGGCCTTCCCGGTCTATGTGCGCCGGGCGATGAAGCCGCAGGTGACCTCGATGTCGGGCTGGGGCGTGCTGATCAGCCTCCTGGAAGCGGTGGTCGACCGGGCCGCCGACCATCTCGAGCGCGTCGGCACGATCGTCGATGAAACGTCGCGCCGGATCTTCGATTCCGATCGCCATTCGCGTAATCGCCGCGTCCGCAAGAAGGCGCCCAATCTGCCGGAGCTCCTCGAGAAGATCGGCGAGGAAGGCGATTTCAATTCAAAGATGCGCGAGAGTCTCGTGTCGACCGGCCGCCTCGCCGCTTTCATGACGGCGATCATCGAGCCGAAGAAGCAGACGCGCGAGATGAAGGACCATCGCGCCCGTATCAAGATCCTGCAGCGCGATATCCTCTCGCTGACCGATCACGCCACATTCCTCTCGGGGAAGATCGCCTTCCTGCTCGATGCGGTGCTCGGCATGATCTCGATCGAGCAGAACGGCATCATCAAGATCTTCTCCGTCGCCGCCGTCGTGTTCCTGCCGCCCACCCTCGTGGCCAGCATTTATGGCATGAACTTCAACATCATGCCCGAGCTGAAATGGGAGTATGGCTATCCCCTGGCGATCGGACTGATGATTCTGTCGGCGATCCTTCCCTATGTCTATTTCAAACGCAAAGGTTGGTTATGAACAAGCTCACGCTCATCAAAGGATCGGATCGCATCGCCTCGTCGGAGCTTGGTGAGGAATTCAAGGCGAATGAGCCGCAGGGCGAGCCCGTTGCGATGATCCGGTCCAAGGATTGGCGAGAGGGGCCGGATGCCGGCGTGTGGGAATGCACGCCGGGCAAGTGGAAGCGCGCCGTCAAAAATGCCGAATTCGCCCATTTCGTGATGGGGCGCTGCCAGTTCCATCACGAGGACGGCACGGTGCTGGAGATCGCGGCGGGCGATGCGGTCTATTTCCCCGCCCATACGCGCGGTACCTGGAATGTGATCGAAACCGTGCGCAAGACGTATTTCCTGCTGCCGCTCGAATAGCGCGTGGGGCATGCTGATTTTTCACAATACCCCTCAACCGTCACCCCGACGCAAGTCGGGGCCTACTAAATTCTATCCATGCCGGCAGCACTTCCTGAGCTGCGTCCATTCAATGGCTTCCGGCATTCGCCGGGATGACGAATTGAGTGTGAGGATTGAGCCATGGCGCTGACGTTGTGGATCGCGGCCGGCGGCGCCTTCGGCGCCACTTTGCGGCATTTCATGAATGTGCTGATCGGCCGGATCGCCGGTGACAGCTTTCCCTGGCACACGATGCTGATCAACATATCGGGCTCCTTCGTGATGGGGCTCCTGATTTCGCTGATGGCGCTGCGCTGGAATGTCTCGAACGAGATGCGCGCCTTCCTCACCACGGGCATTCTCGGCGGCTACACGACGTTCTCGGCATTCTCCCTCGATTTCGCCCTTCTGGTCGAGCGCAAGACCTATTATCTGGCTGGCGCTTATGCGCTGAGCTCAGTCGTCCTCTCGCTCGTGGCGATCTTTGCCGGCATGGCGTTCGCCAAGGTTTTCGCATGAGCGAGGTCATCCATCGCCGCGTGGTGCGCGATGAGGACGGCATGCGGCTCGACCGCTGGTTCCGCATCCATTTTCCGCAGGTAACCTTCGCCTATCTGAACAAGCTCGCCCGCACCGGGCAGTTGCGTGTCGCCGGCAAGCGGGTGAAGCCGAATGCCCGGCTCGAGGAGGGTCAGGAGATCCGCGTGCCGCCGCTTGCCTTCGAGGCGAGGCCTGCGGATGCGCCCACGGCTGAGGCCAAACCTCTCACCAAGGACGAGAAGAAGCTCTTCCAGAGCATGATCCTGCATGAGGACAAGGACATCTATGTTCTCAACAAGCCGGCCGGGCTCGCGGTGCAGGGCGGCACTAAAACCCATCGCCACATAGACGGCCTTCTGATCGGGCTTGGCGCCGAGCTCGGCGAGCGGCCGCGCCTGGTTCATCGTCTCGACCGTGAAACCTCGGGCGTGCTGGTGATCGCCAAGCGACGCGCGGTCGCCGCCTCCCTCGGCAAGCTCTTTGCGACCAGGACCGTGCGCAAAATCTATTGGGCGGCCGTCAAAGGTGTGCCCAAGCCGCCCCAGGGCAAGATCGACGTCGCGCTCATCAAGGCGGCGAGCCCCGACGGCGACCGGGTGCGGGCCGCCGAAGAACACGAAGAGGAAGCGCAGCGCGCCGTCACCCACTACAGCGTCATCGACAAGGCGCCGCCGGTGATGGCCTGGATGTCGCTCAAGCCCTCGACCGGCCGCCAGCATCAATTGCGCGCCCATATGGCCCATATCGGCCACCCGATCCTGGGCGACGACAAATTTGGCGGCGACCAGGACCTGCCTGCGGCGATCTCCAACCGGCTGCATCTGCACGCCCGGCGTATCGTCTTTCCGCATCCAAGAGGCGGCACGGTGGACGTTACGGCACCATTGCCGCCGCATATGCAGGAGACCTGGGGCCTGTTCGGCTTCGACCCGCAGCGCTATGACGAAGGCTAGCGCGCATCAGGGCGAAGTGGAATTACTTCGCCGAAAGGGATTCGCGCTGAATATGCGGGAGCAAATCCTTGTCGCCAGAATCTGCAACTTTGGCGGGATTTGCTCGGAAGAAAAGAGCTGAAAATGAAACTTGCTTTGTTTGATGTCGACGGCACGCTGATGGACAGCCAGGCCATGATCCTGGCTTCGCTCACGGCGGCCTTCAACTCCGAGGGCCTTCCCTTGCCGTCACGCAACGAGATGCTGGGGATCGTGGGGCTCTCGCTCGTCAAGGCGATGGCGACGCTGCGGCCACACGACGAGGCGGCGCGTCATGAGCGCCTGGCGGAGTCTTACAAGCAGGCTTTCTGGAGCTATCGCACCGACAAGTCCTTTCCCGAAATCCCCTTCGATGGCGCGCTCGATCTGCTGCGCAGGCTCCAGGCGCGCGATGACGTGCTGATCGGCATCGCCACCGGCAAGTCGCAGCGCGGTGTGCGCCATATCATCGACCAATTCGGGCTCGAAGGTGTGTTCACCACCATCCAGACTTCCGACGACGCGCCCTCCAAGCCGCATCCCGGCATGATCCTGCAGGCGATGACCGAGACGGGCGCCAGAGCTGAGGACACGGTGATGATCGGCGATGCCATCTTCGATATCGACATGGCGCACGCGGCCGGCGTCAAGGCCGTCGCGGTGGGGTGGGGATTCCAGCCCGCGAATGTGCTGGCGGGCGCGAAGCCTCACGCGATAGTCAATGATTTCAATCATTTGGAAGAAACACTTGGTGTTTTGTGGCAGGACAAGGCGGCATGACGGGGAGTTCGGCCCGGCGCTTCTATAAACAGGTCTCCGTGACCGGCGCGGCGGCGCCATTTGCCATCACGCTCGATGACCGGCCCTTGCGCACGCCGCTGAAGCGGCCGCTCGATCTGCCGACAAGGCCACTCGCTGAGGCTGTTGCCGCCGAATGGGAGGCGCAGGAACAGAAGATCGAGCCGCATAAGATGCCCTTCACCAAGCTCGCCAATACGGCGCTCGACCGAGTGGCGACCGACAAGGACCGCATCATCGGTGAGATTGTCGATTTCGCGGGCTCCGACCTCATCTGCTACCGGGCCGCCAATCCGCCGGATCTGGTGGAGCGCCAGGCGCGCATCTGGCAGCCGGTGCTCGATTGGGCACGCCAGGCGTTCCAGGGGGAGTTCACGGCGACCGAAGGCATTGTCCATATCGCCCAGCCCCCGGCATCGCTGGCCGCGCTGCGGCAGTTTCTCTCCGCCAGGGGGCCCTGGACGCTGACCGCGCTCCACAACATGACGACGCTTACCGGCTCGGCCCTGATCTCGGCCATGGCCTGCGAGAGGGATCTGCTCCCCGCCGAAGCCTGGCTTGCCGCACATGTCGATGAGGATTGGCAGATCGAGCAATGGGGCTGGGACGAGGAGGCGCGCCATCGCCGCGCTTTCCGCAAGCGGGAATTCGACAATTGCCTCCGCTTCTGCGAACTTTCACACTGAGCCGCAGGCTATAGAAACGATAGAGGGTAGGGGACCTGATGCAGCATATATTGGAGAAGCTGGAAGAGCGCCGTGCCAATGCCAGGCTCGGCGGCGGCAAGAAGCGCATCGAGGCCCAGCATGGCCGCGGCAAGCTCACCGCGCGCGAGCGCATCGATCTTCTCCTCGACGCCGGCTCCTTCGAAGAGTTCGACATGTTCGTCGAGCATCGCTGCACCGATTTCGGCATGGAGAAGTCGAAGATCCCGGGTGACGGCGTCGTCACCGGTTGGGGCACCATCAATGGGCGCGTCGTCTACGTCTTCGCCAAGGACTTCACCGTTTTCGGCGGCTCGCTCTCCGAGGCCCATGCCCGCAAGATCACCAAGATCCAGGATATGGCGGTGCAGAACCGCGCGCCGATCATCGGGCTGTTCGATGCCGGAGGCGCCCGCATACAGGAAGGTGTGGCGGCGCTTGGCGGCTATGGCGAGGTATTCCAGCGCAACGTTCTGTCTTCCGGCGTGATCCCGCAGATCTCGGTGATCATGGGCCCCTGCGCCGGCGGCGATGTCTATTCCCCGGCGATGACCGACTTCATCTTCATGGTGCGCGATACGAGCTACATGTTCGTGACCGGCCCTGATGTGGTGAAGACCGTGACCAACGAAACGGTGACGGCCGAGGAACTGGGCGGCGCCTCGGTCCACACCACACGCTCCTCGATCGCCGACAAGGCCTTCGACAATGACGTCGAGGCGCTGCTCCAGATGCGCCGCTTCATCGATTTCCTCCCGTCGTCCAATACCGCGCCGATTCCGGAGCTGCCGAGCTTCGATGATGGCGAGCGCATCGACATGTCGCTCGATACGCTGATCCCGCGCAATCCGAACCAGCCCTATGACATGAAGGAACTCATCCTGAAGGTCGTCGACGAGGGCGATTTCTTCGAGATCCAGGAAGCCTTCGCGCGCAACATCATCACCGGCTTCGCGCGCATGGAAGGCCGCACCGTCGGCATCGTCGCCAACCAGCCCCTGGTATTGGCTGGCACGCTCGATTCCGATGCCGGCCGCAAGGCGGCGCGCTTCGTGCGTTTTTGTGACTGCTTCAATATCCCGATCGTCACTTTCGTCGACGTTCCGGGTTTCCTGCCGGGGACCGCGCAGGAGTATGGCGGACTCATCAAGCATGGCGCCAAGCTGCTCTTCGCCTATGCCGAGGCCACTGTCCCCAAGATCACCATCATCACCCGCAAGGCCTATGGCGGCGCCTATGTCGTCATGGCGTCGAAGCACATCAGGGGTGACGTCAATTATGCCTGGCCCACGGCCGAGATCGCGGTCATGGGGTCCAAGGGTGCCGCCGAAATCATCTACCGCCAGGAGCTCGGCGAGCCCGAGCGCATCAAGGCACGGGTCAAGGAATATGAGACGCGCTTCGCCAACCCCTTCGTCTCGGCCGAGCGCGGCTACCTCGACGAAGTGATCATGCCGCATTCGACCCGCAAGCGCGTCGCCCGCGCGCTCAACATGCTGCGCAACAAAGAGCTGCAGAATCCGTGGAAGAAGCACGACAATATTCCGCTTTAGTCCATGCCGGGTGATGACCTGCTGCTCCGGCTGGGTCTGGCGCTCGCCATTGGATTTCTGATCGGCCTCGAACGCGGCTGGAAGGAGCGTGACGAGGCGGAGGGCCGGCGCACCGCCGGGCTGCGGACCTATTCCCTGATCGCTCTCCTGGGCGGCGTCTTCGGCGCACTGACGAGGGGGGACGATTTCCTCCTTCTCGCGGCGGGTTTCGTCATGGTGAGTGGCACGCTCGCCGCCTTCTTCTGGCGTGAGGGGGTGAGCGAGGATGATTTCAGCGCCACCAGCGTGGTCGCCGCAATGCTGACTTTCATGCTGGGGGCCTTTGCCGTGCTAGGCGATCCCCAGGTGGCGGCGGGCGCCGGGGTCGCGACGGTGCTGCTGCTCGCCACCAAGGCGCAACTACATGGCTGGCTCGCCCGCATCACCTGGCCGGAATTCCGCGCCGGCCTGCTGCTCGCGGCGATGACCTTCATCGCGCTGCCGCTTCTGCCGCATGAAGCCATCGATCCCTATGGCGCGCTCAATCCCTACGAGCTCTGGCTCATGACCATCCTCATCGCCGCGGTATCTTTTGCCGGCTACGCCGCGATCCGCATCGCGGGGCCGGAGCGCGGCACGGTGATGGCCGCCGGCGCTGGCGGGCTCGTTGCCTCGACCGCCGTCACTCTGACGCTGGCCAGGCTCGCGCGCGACAATCCGCATCGCGTCAGATTGCTCGGCGGCAGCGTGGTCCTGTCGGGGGCGGTGATGCTCCTTCGTGTCCTGGTGGTCGTGGCCATCCTCAACCACGCGCTGGCCTGGTCTTTGGCGCCGGCCTTGATCGCCGGCGCCACCGCCATGGCAGTCTACGCCTATCTGCTTATCCGCTTTTCGCCCGATGGCACCAAGAACGGCAAAGCTGATCTCAATCTCAAGAACCCCTTCGATCTGATGGAAGTGCTGCGTTTCGGTCTGCTCCTGACCGTCGTCATGCTGCTCGCGGTCGCGGCCCGGCATTTCTTCGGCGAGGCGGGGCTCATCGGTCTCGCCGCCATTTCTGGGCTCGCCGATGTCGACGCGATCACGCTGTCCATGGCGAAGGCCGCGCAAGCCGGTGTGACGGCCGGGCCGGCGCTGGCTATCCTCACCGCGGTCGGCGTGAACACGCTCGCCAAGACGGGCTACGCCGCCTATGTCGGCGGTGCGCGCATCGGAGCGCTCACGGCCTCAGGCGCAGCGCTGAGCTTCGCAGCGGCGGCTGCCGGCTATCTTCTGATCCCCATGGCAAGGAGCCTTTGATGTCGAAGAACGATGATCCGGCCTTCTGGACCTCGGCGCGAAAGCATCTTCTGCGCTACGGCGGCAGCTTCGAACCGCTGATCATCGAGCGTGCCAAGGGAAGCTACGTCTATGATGCCGATGGCCGCGCCATCCTCGACTTCACTTCCGGCCAGATGAGTTCCATCCTTGGCCATTCGCATCCGAAGATCGTGGCGATCGTACAGGCGCAGATCGCCGAACTTGATCACCTGTTCAGCGGCATGCTGTCCCGTCCGGTCGTCGATCTGGCGGATCGGCTGGCAAAGCTGGCGACCGGCCTCGACAAAGTCATCCTGCTGTCGACGGGTGCCGAAGTGAACGAAGCGGCGATCCGCCTGGCAAAGCTCGTCACCGGCAAGCACGAGGTCGTCGCCTTCTCGAAGAGCTGGCATGGCATGACGGGCGCCGCCGTGTCGGCGACATTCAGCGCCGGCCGCAGAGGCTACGGGCCCGCCGCGGTCGGATCCATGGCCATTCCAGCGCCCAATGCCTATCGCCCACGCTTCGCCCATGCCGACGGAACGCTCGACTGGCAGACAGAGCTCGACGACGCTTTCGCGCTCATCGATGCCCAGTCGACCGGCAATCTCGCAGCCTTCATCGCCGAGCCGATTCTGTCGGTCGGTGGTGTCCTCGACTTGCCGCCCGGCTATCTCGCCGCCCTCAAGCGCAAATGCGAGGAGCGCGAAATGCTGCTCATCCTCGATGAAGCGCAGACCGGCATTGGCCGCACCGGCACCATGTTCGCCTACCAGCGGGACGGCGTGACGCCAGACATCCTCACCTTGTCCAAGACGCTGGGCGCCGGCTTGCCGCTGGCGGCGATGATGACCACGGCGGCGATCGAGGAGAAGGCGCATGAGCGCGGCTATCTCTTTTACACGACGCATGTGTCCGATCCGCTGACGGCGGCGGTCGGACTGGCGGTCCTCGATGTCGTTGAGGAGGAGAAGTTGGTCGACAAGGCGCGTCGTTCCGGCGAACTGCTGCGCCAGGAGTTCCTTGCGCTTCAGCAACGTTACGACTGCATCGGCGATGTGCGCGGCCGTGGCCTGCTGATGGGGGTGGAAATCGTCAGCGAGCGGAAGGACAAGTCGCCAGCCTTCGAGCTCGGTAGCCGGATCGGCGAGGAAGCGATGCGTCGCGGCTTGAGCACGAATATCGTCAAGATGCCGACCATGGGCAGCGTGTTCCGCATCGCGCCGCCGCTCACCATTTCCGAGGGCGAGATTGCGGAAGGCGTCAGGATATTCCGGGAGGCGATTGAAGCTTCTTTAGCGGCCAGGTGATGCTGACGCTGAACGGAGCCTATATCGAGTCCCTTGAAGGCTCGTCTGCTCTCGTCATACGGGTATTCAATACGAATGTTCGCTGGCTCTCTTGCAATGTATAGGACAGGAGTCGCAGAGATAAGCCTTCCGGAAGAGAGCTCACGCAATGGGCCAGAACCTGGACGATCAGACGCCTCTCGACCGGGAGGAAATGATAGCTGAATGAGTTGTGATCTCTGGGGAGCTACCAAGAGATCCCGACTGTCGTTGTACCATCCCCAGTCAGATTAAACTCAAGCCAGCGGGGCACGATCAAGCCGTCAATCCTGCCTGTCGAGTATTTTCAGCAGAGTCTGAGCCGCTTTCCGGAGTTGTTGGCGCTCCTCGCTGTCCATACGATCGAGTGTGAGCGCGATAGTCCCTGCATCTCCGGAAAAGTAAACGACGGCGCCCGGCTTCGCCAAATCCTCATAGCTGCCCTCCACCTTGTAGCAACGGATAGGTCGCGCAAATCCTTTCACCGATATCGGCGGTCGCTCCACGGCGCTGATGTCATCCTTGACCAGCGAAAAAGTCTCATGCGCGATCAATATGCATCCGACTTCGGTATGTGTCTGGAGCCGCGCGGCGAGGTTTACTTCGCCGCCTATGATCGTGTAGTCCACGCGATCCTCACTGCCGAAGTTTCCGACCGTGCAGAAGCCGGTGTTGATCCCAATCCGAAGCCGGAAGGGGTTTTCCAAGCCCAGGTCACGCCATTCTGCACCCAGTTCGGCCATCCGTGCCTGCATTGCTATGGCCATTTTCACACAGGCGAGCGCATCTTCCTTCGCTCCGCGCGTTTCGGGGTCGCCAAAGAACACCATGATGGCGTCACCGATAAACTTGTCTATCGTGGCGCCATATTGCAGCGCGATCTTGGACATCTCGTTGAGATATCGATTGAGAAGCGCAGTCAGCTCTTCGGATTCGAGACTGTCCGTGGTTTCGGTGAAACCCGCGATATCGGAGAAGAAGATCGTCAACTTCTTTCGCGTTGACGATACCTCGACACTGTGGCGCCCCGAAAAAATCGATGAATAAACCTGCGGAGCCAAGTACTTTGACAGTTTGTTCGACAGAGCCTCCAACATCCGGTTCTTCTCCGCGGCCTCTCCGCCCGCCTGTTCGGCTTGCTGCTTGGCCTCAAGGAGTCTGTCGATAAATTGCCTTCGCTCCGTCACATCGGTGTAGACGGATACCGTATCGCCGCTCTCCGTCTTGTGTTCCTGAATCTCGATCCAAGTCCCATCGCTCCTCAGCTGCACCGTGGGGCCCTTCGGGTCTCGATGGCTTTGCAGCCGGGAGGCAACCCATTCCTCCCTGTCGGACAGAGCAGCAGAGATCATTCCCATCTCGGCTGCTCTGCGGATGACGGTTTCAAATGATTGCCCTGGCCGTACCAGATCTTCTTCGTCCGGGTACAGCAGTGTGCGGTAGCGGGAGTTGCATGTGACAAGGACGTCGTTGGCATCATAGAGCGAAAAGCCGTCCGTGATGGCCTCTATCGCGTTCGTGAGTCGCGATTGGATAAGCAGGAGCTCCTCGTCCCTGCGCTTGATCTCGTCGACGTAGTTCACGACGGCACGTCCCATGTCCGCGATTTCGTCTCTTCCCGTCAAGAGCTGTTTCGTCGCCTCCGTAGGCGAACCCCGTTGCACCGCGACTTTCAGTCGATTCAACCGGCCGATGACTGACAGCTGAAAATAGGTCGCGATAATTGCGGATAAGAGCAGTCCCAATACACCCAAGGCAAGCATGATGGTGGACCGCTCCCCCAGGACTGCGCCAAGAACCCGGTTCTGAGCGGTGATATCGGCCTGTATGCTCTGCGTCAGAGGTTGAATCCTTTCACTGAGCTGTTGCGACAGGGAATCGCTTTCCTTCAGCAGCTCGACGATCTCGACTTGAATTTTATTCAGGCGCTCACGCGCCGCAACCACTTGGCTGACCGCAATGTCAAGTTTGCGAAGGCGAAGAGCCGCCGGCGTCAGGCCTGAAACGGCAGACGCCGATGTCTCGGGAACGCTGGTGGGTGGAACGGCCGGCGATGGGCCTTGCGGTCCACCACCAAGGGCGCGGAATGCCCTGGCATTCAAGTCGTCGAGCTGGATGAGCCCATCGCGGATCAGCTGGCGGTTCTCCGCCGTCGAATCGGAATCCAGGGTTTCGGCGAACGATTGCGAGTCAGCACTCAGTGCAGCGAGCTGTCCGGCAGCCCGCTGCATGTCCGCCTGTGCTGTCGCCTTGCCGTAAATCTGGGTGGCTAACCGGTCAGCGTTCGAGAACATCGACTGCGCGATTCGATCTATCTCGCTGACGTCACTCTTATTGCCAAGCTCCTTGGTGAGCGCCTGGATCAATTTCTGTAGGGACGATTGAAGCCTGAAGGTCTTGGTAGAGAATTCCGTCAGTGAACCGACGGTCATATCCTGTGCAAATAGGCTGGGTGCCAGCGAAGCCAGTATCTCACTCTCCTGCCTCAACTGCGCCGCAGCAACCATGGTGGCAAGCTGCGTCGAAGCTACTCGATCGAAGCTCTCGTGGAGTTGATTGAAGGAGTAGACCGCCAATCCTGCGCTGACCACGATAAATGTGGCTAGGAGAGCCAGTCCGGTTAGTAGTTTGGCGCCAACTCCGAGATTCATCCCGCGCATCGCACGTCCCCTGGTAAAGTGCTTTTCAAAAGCCACCGGCACTCGACTGCAGATTGGGAAATTGACCTAAAGTACAGGTTAGTATAGTGAAATCTATACTTATAGGCAGGGTAGGCATGAACCGGCGAGTCCTGGCCGCTGTTGCGATGCTCCTCTTGACGTTTCTGCTCTCGGGGCGACTCCCTGCCGCGGAATCCGGCCTCGACCGCATCAAATCCAAGGGAGTTTTGGTCGTTGCCGTAGATCCGGATTGGGCACCGACTTCCTGGCGCAAGGACAATGGTGAATTCGACGGCTTCGATGTGGACGTATCGAAGGAGATCGCCCGGCGCATGGGAGTGAGCGTCCAGTTCTACATGCCCTATTCCTTCGAGGGTGTGCTGGCTGGCAACTGGGGCGGGAAGTGGGATATCGCGACGAGCGTCACGCCAACGGCACAGCGCGCCGAAAGAGTACAGTTTGCCAAGCCTTATGTATACTCACCGAGCTCTTTGGCCGTGCACAGGGATAATGCGATCATACAAGAGCCTTCCGAAGCGAGCGGGAAAAGGATCGGGGTAGTAAAGGGATCCGAGTACGAGAAGTATCTGACTCGGGAACCTTTCGAAATTTTCGACATGCCCTCGTTCACCTATAAGATCGATCATCCCAAGATCGTGGAGTTCGACGATGAAACGTCTCTCTACGCCGCGTTGGCCAAGGGCGATGGCGTCGAACTCGACGGCGTCATCGATGATTTGAGTGCGGTGATGCAGCAGGTCGCCGACGGGGCTCCGTTGCGGATCGTAGGGCAGCCGCTAACCTATACGCCAGGCTCAATCGTCGTGGAACATGGTGATGAAGAGTTCGCGACGACTCTGAAGGAAATTATAGAGGCGATGCATAAGGATGGCACCTTAACCCGCCTGTCGATGAAATGGTACGATTTTGATCTCTCTCAATATTGATTTGGACCCTCCTGCGCCGCGACGGCTGTAGATTATCCGCAGGTGCCCGTGACGTCGGTCTGACTTGCTTCCAATGGCCAGGTGACGCTGAAGTTGAACGGCGCGAACAGGGCCTGCGACAGGCCGGCAGCCCCGGGCGGCGTGACAGCTGGGAAGAGTGCGGCCCAATCCATCAGCGGATCCCGGCCCGGCATCACGATCTCGGCATGGGCGAGCGAGGCGCAGACATAAACGACCGGTTCGCCTTGCACCTGCTGCGCTCGGCCGGAAACAGGCAGGAGCGCAAAGCTCAGAGCAGCGATGAGATAGAGGCCGGCAAGAAGAAAAACCGAAGCGAGGAAACGGACGGCGAAGCGGAATGCGCCGCCCATTTTATCCGATCTTCTCGCCGATCAGGTCATACTCCTCGGCCTCGACGATCCGTGTGCGGACCATGTCGCCGGGTGTGAGACCGGTCTCGCCGGGCAGGAAGACGTTGCCGTCGATCTCCGGCGCATCCCAGGGCGAGCGCCCGACCGCTTCCTCGTTTTCCTCGTCGATCTCGTCGATGAGGACGTCGATCTCGCGTCCGACCTTCTTGGCGAAGATGTCGGCGCTGATCTCCTGCTGCGTCTGCATCAGCCGATGCCAGCGCTCTTCCTTCACCTCGTCGGGAACCGGGGCGGCCAGATCATTGGCCTTGGCGCCGGCGACCGGCTCGTATTTGAAGCAGCCGACGCGCTCGAGACGGGCTTCCTTCATCCACTCCAGAAGATAGTTGAAATCCTCTTCCGTCTCCCCCGGGAAGCCGACGATGAAGCTCGAACGGATGGCGATGTCGGGCGCGATCTTCCGCCAGGAAGTGAGCCGGTCGAGCACCTTCTCCTGGTTCGCCGGACGGCGCATGGCTTTCAGCACATTGGGTGCCGCATGCTGGAAGGGGATGTCGAGATAGGGAAGGATCTTGCCTTCCGCCATCAGCGGAATGACCTCGTCGACATGCGGATAGGGATAGACGTAATGGAGCCGCACCCAGGCGTCGAACTGGCCGAGCTCCTTGACGAGGTCGGCGAACTTAGCGCGAATCTCGCGGCCGCGATATTTGCTCTCCGCGAATTTGAGATCGAGGCCATAGGCGCTGGTGTCCTGGGAGATGACGAGCAGCTCCTTGACGCCGGCTTTGACCAGACGCTCGGCCTCATAGAGGATCGAGGCGGCCGGACGGCTCGCAAGGTCGCCGCGCAGCGACGGGATGATGCAGAAGGAGCAGCGGTTGTTGCAGCCTTCCGAAATCTTCACATAGGCATAGTGACGTGGCGTGAGCCTAAGGCCTTGGGGCGGGATCAGGTCGAATTTGGCGTCATGCATTGGCGGAACGGCGTCATGCACGGCAGACACGACCGCCTCGTACTGGTGCGGTCCGGTGACCGCCAGAACGGCCGGATGGGCCGCCCGGATCGTATCGGCCTCGACGCCCATGCAGCCGGTGACGATGACCCGGCCATTCTCGCTCACGGCCTCGCCGATGGCGGCCAGCGATTCGGCCTTGGCGGAATCGAGAAACCCGCAGGTATTCACGATAACCACATCGGCGGCGTCATAGCCGGGCGAAATCACATAGCCCTCGGCCCTGAGCTGGGTGAGGATGCGTTCGGAATCGACCAGGGCCTTGGGGCAGCCGAGGCTGACCAGGCCCACTTTGGGAATATGTCTTGCGGCAACTGTCATGCTGCCGGGGTCCATAGACCAGGGCGCGGTTTGCCGCAAATGGTCTTGATGCTAGAGTGGCCCTGGGCCATATGATGGGAA
This sequence comes from Nordella sp. HKS 07, assembly GCF_011046735.1. Classification (NCBI taxonomy): domain Bacteria; kingdom Pseudomonadati; phylum Pseudomonadota; class Alphaproteobacteria; order Hyphomicrobiales; genus Nordella; species Nordella sp. HKS 07. The sequence goes on from NZ_CP049258.1 coordinate 5,876,135, forward strand.
AGCCCAGGTTGTGTTGGGGATTTAATCATGGATACACGAAATATCGTCATTGCCCTGGTGATCGGGCTGGTCGCCGGCTGGCTGGCAAGTTTCGTGGTCGGTGGCTCGGGGCTCATCCGCTACCTGATCAGCGGCGTCATCGGCTCCTTTGTCGGCAGCTTCATTCTGAGCAAGGCGGGCATCAATCTGGGCATCGGCAACGAGATCGCGCGCGACATCGTGACAGCCACGATCGGCGCCATCATCGTGGTCTTGCTGGCGCGCTTCATTGCCGGTTAAAGGTTTATAATAGGAGACATCGACTATGGAACCGAACTCTCTCTTGGATCTGGGCGGCGGCGTGGGCTGGATCGGCACGCTGGTGATTGGCGGGCTTGCCGGCTGGATCGCGGAGAAGATCACGAAGAGCGACATGGGCGTCCTCATGAACATTGTCGTCGGCATCATCGGTGCCTATATCGGTGCGTTCCTGGCCAATGCGCTGGGGCTCCAGCTGGGCGAGATCTTCAGCGGCTGGTTCTGGGGCAATCTGCTGGTCGCCGTCGTCGGCGCGGTGATCCTGCTCCTTGTGGTGAAGATGTTCCGTGGGCGGAGCGCCTGATAAGAATTCATGGTTACTGTTCTCGATACGCTGAAAGCCCGGCCGCGCCATCCTGAAAAGGCGCATAAGCCCGATACTCCCATCCTGCGCAAGCCGGACTGGATAAGAGTGCGGGCGCCGGGCTCGCCCGTCTATAACGAGACGAAGGCGATCGTGCGGGAAAACCGCCTCGTCACCGTGTGCGAGGAGGCCGGCTGCCCCAATATCGGCGAGTGCTGGTCGAAAAAGCACGCCACCTTCATGATCATGGGCGACACCTGTACCAGGGCCTGCGCCTTCTGCAACGTGAAGACAGGTCTGCCGGATGCGCTCGATGCGCAGGAACCGGCCAAGGTGGCCGATGCGATCGCCCGTATGGAGCTGTCGCATGCGGTCATCACCTCAGTCGATCGCGATGATCTCGACGACGGCGGGGCCGAGCATTTCGCGCAGGTCATCCGCTCGGTGCGGCAGCAGTCGCCGAAGACGACGATCGAGGTCCTCACCCCCGACTTCCTGCGCAAGAATGGCGCATTGGAGAAGGTCGTCGAGGCGCGTCCCGACGTGTTCAACCACAATCTCGAGACGGTTCCATCGCTTTATCTGCGCATCCGTCCGGGTGCCCGCTACTTCCATTCGATGCGCCTCCTGCAGCGCGTGAAGGAGCTCGACCCGCAGATGTTCACCAAATCGGGGATCATGGTGGGCCTGGGCGAGACGCGTGAGCAGGTCCTCCAGGTGATGGACGACATGCGCTCGGCCGACATCGACTTCATCACCATCGGCCAGTATCTGCAGCCCTCGCGCAAGCATGCCGCCATCGACCGCTTCGTGACGCCGGACGAGTTCAAGTCCTACGAGACCATCGCCTATTCGAAGGGCTTCCTGATGGTGTCGTCGAGCCCGCTGACGCGCTCCTCGCACCATGCCGGCGACGATTTCGAGAGGCTCAGGAAGGCTCGGGCGGCGAAGCACAAGCCAGCATAAGATGCCCAAGTTCAATGTCACCCGCGAAATGCCTTACAAGGCCGCGGAGCTTTTCGCCGTCGCCGCCGATGTCGACAGCTACAAAGACTTCCTGCCGCTCGTCGAGAGCTCGCGCAGCTTCGATCGCGTCAAGGTCGCGGACGGTGTCGAGCGCTTCAAGGGCGAGTTGCGGGTGCGCTACAAGAAGCTCCATATCGATGAGACTTTCTTGAGCGATGTCGTCGCCGACCGCGCCGCGCTGAAAGTGTCGTCGCGCTCGGAAGGCGGCCTCTTCGACCATGTGATTGCCGAATGGCGCTTCAGCGACCGCAAGACGGGTGGCGCGACGGTGGAGTTCCAGGTCGACTACAAAGCCAAGAGCCGTTCGCTGCAATTCTTCATGTCGGGCATGTTCGACTACATGGTGCGCAAGATCAACAACGCCTTCGAGGCGCGCGCCCGCGAACTGCACGGCAAGGCCTGATATCGGCCCCGCTTTTACAGGCGCGATAACAGGCCAAAACAGGGAAGAACAGGGAACTACAGGGAAAATCGAAAACTCCCTGTTGTCCCGCGGCCTCTAGAAGAACCCGCGCAGGAATGCCGCCGTTTCGTCTGAGATGCCGACGATCTTGTTGGTGGTCTGCCGGTAGAATTTGAAATTGAGCTCGGTCTCGGGCCGGTCGTCCTTCCAGTCGGTGAAACTCTTGAGCTCGCGCCGCCCCATGGGCAGTTTGGCGAGTGCCGTGCGTTTGACGGAGATGGTCACCCGTGGTGTCTGGCGGACGATGCCACGCTTGCGCGGGACGGCCTTGGCGGCGGTGACCAAGCCCCGCGCGATCAGGCCCTGACCGCCTTCTTTCTCGCTCGCGAAGAGGAAAATCTCGTTGCCCTCGGCGATCCGTTTGCCGCCATACATTGTCTTCTGTTTCACGAAGACGAAGGTACTGGCCTGCGGGTCGCAAATCTCGACTTTGATCGCGAAGGCCATTCACTTCACTCCGCAAAGAGTAACATCCCGATCATGATGGCCTCTTGCCGCACAAAGGATCAACTCCCTTTGTGGGAAGGCAAGGCTTGCGAGATTTCCTTCAAATATGGCTGTCGCAAACCCAGCCGGCTTTCGGCCGGTAGCGACATTGGTACATCCCGCCTTCGACATATCTGAACCCAAGCTCATAGAATGTCCCGATACGCTGATAGGTTCCGCGATCAATCGCCTCGTCGCCCGTATAAAGATCGGGCAGCTGGGCGATCTCATCAGGCACCAGCGAGGTGAGCGAGGCAGGGTAGGGCCCGTGTTTGGCATGATATCGTTGCAGAGCCGCGATCACCGGAGCCGACTGGGCGTACCGCTGTTCCGCATAGCGTCACTTGCCCGGAGGATTCGAAAAGACGTAGCAGCCGGTGAGAAGCACCGAGGCGAAGAGGGCAGCCCAGATACGGAGCCTCGCCCCATTGCACATGTCAGGCCAGCCGCGTGCTGGCGGTACCGATTTGCGCTTCGATGAGATCGAGCGCCGCCACAACCGCGCGCAGGCGCACTTCGGCGCGGTTTGCGTTCTCGAAGACGAAGCGGCGATGCGCGGTCGGGCCACGGCGCGAGGCGCAGCCGAAATGGACCAGGCCGACCGGTTTCTCGGGCGAGCCGCCGCCGGGACCGGCGATGCCTGTGACCGAGACGGCGATATCGGCCTTCGAGTTCTCGAGGGCGCCTTCCGCCATGGCGCGGGCGCAGGCCTCGCTGACCGCGCCATGTAGATCGATAAGATGGGCCGGCACACCGAGCAGGTCCATCTTGGCTTCGTTGGAATAGACGATGAAGCCACGCTCGACGACATCGGAGGAGCCGGCGATCTCGGTGAGGAGGCCGGCGATCAGTCCGCCGGTGCAGCTTTCCGCCGTCGCGAGCTTGAGCCCGCGCTGGCGCAGCGACTCGAGCAGCGCCCCGGCCTCAGAGAGGAGAGCGGGTGAAAACACGCTCATCCCGGCAACCTCACGATCACATTGGCGAAAGCGGTAACGCCTTCGCGCCGCCCGACGAAACCGAGTGTCTCCGCCGTGGTGGCCTTGATGGCGATGCGGTCCTCACCGATGCCGAGCATGGCGGAAAGGCTGCTCTTCATGGCGGCGAGATGCGGTGAGATACGCGGTACTTCGGCGAGAATGGCGATATCGGCATTGCCGACCTTGCCGCCACGCTGGCGCACCAGCTCGACCGCCTTGGACAGGAAGATGGAAGAGGGGGCGTCCTTCCATTGCGGATCGCTCGGCGGGAAAAAGGTGCCGATATCGCCCTCGCCGATGGCGCCCAGAATGGCATCGGTCAGCGCATGCAGCGCCACATCGGCGTCGGAATGGCCGGCGAGCCGTTGCGTATGATCGATGCGCACGCCGCACAGCATGACATGGTCGCCCGGCGCGAAGGCATGGATATCGACGCCCATGCCGGTGCGGATGTCGGTGAGGTTGCGGTTGAGGGTCCGGTCGGCTTCGGCGATGTCGTCCATGGTCGTCATTTTGCGGTTCTCAGGGCTACCGGCAACAATCGCCACGTCGAGCCCGACGAATTCGGCGACGGCGGCATCATCGGTAAGCTGGCTATGGCCGGCTTGGCGCGCTTTCTCATGCGCGGCGCAAATGGCGTCATAGGCGAAACCTTGCGGCGTCTGCACGGCCCATAGGCCGCTGCGGTCGATCGTGCGCTCGATCGTGCCGCTTGCGGCCCTCTTGAGCGTGTCGGCGACAGCCAATCCGGGCACGGCGCCTTGATGTGTGGCGAGCCCGGCGATCACGCGATCGATGAGCTCAGGCGACAGGAAGGGCCGGGCCGCATCGTGAATGAGTACATGGGTAAGGCCATGTCTTGCCAAGGCTTCGAGGCCAATGCGGCACGACTCCTGACGCGTGGCCCCTCCTGTGACGGGAGGTGCAATATCCAGATCACTCACGGCGTCCCTGAAAAGCCCGGTCTGGTACGGGCCGATGACGGTCTGGACGGCGGCGATACGGGGATGGTCGAGGAGCGCCTTGAGCGTCCACCAGAGCACCGGTCGTCCACCAATAGTTTGATATTGTTTCGGTTTTTCGCCCCCGGCCCGGCTGCCTGACCCGGCGGCGACGACCACTGCGCCAATTTTCATGAAGACGCCTCTATCAGCGGCAATTGGTCTGAGCAAGCCGTCCTTGACGGAGAAGCTGGCTCAACTAAACTGCATAAAAATCATACATCGAAAGTTCATGCCTAAAATATGAGCATATCAGTTGGCGATCTCCGATTACGCAACCGTGTGCTTCTGGCGCCCATGTCAGGCGTGAGCGATCGTCCGTTCCGCGAGATCGCCGATCTCGCAGAGGCCGGCCTGGTGGTGACCGAGATGGTGGCCAGCCGGGAGCTTGCCGAAGCCCGTGCCGACATGGTGCGGCGCACCGACCGCCCAGCCAGCGGCTCGCTCTTCGCGATCCAGCTCGCCGGGCGCGAGCCGCATTGGATGGCGGAAGGCGCGCGTATCGCCCAGGATCTCGGTGCCGACATCATCGATATCAATATGGGCTGCCCAGCCCGCCAGGTAACGGGCGGCTATTCGGGCTCGGCGCTGATGCGCGATCTCGACCACGCGCTCACCCTGATCGAGGCGACAGTTGCCGCCGCGCGCGTGCCCGTCACGCTCAAGATGCGGCTCGGCTGGGACGAACGCCTCATGAACGCGCCCGAGCTTGCGCGGCGCGCCGAGCAGGCGGGCGTCAAGATGGTCACCGTGCATGGGCGCACCCGCTGCCAGTTCTACAAAGGCAAGGCGAACTGGACGGCCATTGCCGCGGTGAAACAGAGCCTCAAATCCATTCCGCTCATCGCCAATGGCGATGTGGCGAGCCTCGCCGATATCCGCGCCATCCTTCGGGAGTCCGGCGCCGATGGCGTGATGGTCGGGCGTGGCAGCTATGGCCGGCCGTGGTGGCCCGGCGTGCTGGCGCATCTGCTCGACCCCAATGCCGGCATCCCGGAACCGGATCTCGACCGCGAGGCCGAGCTCGTAGAGCGCCATCACCAGGCGATCCTGTCGCTATACGGCCATGAGCATGGCAACCGCATCGCGCGCAAGCATCTGGGCTGGATCATCGAACGCAAAGTCGAGCAGGGGCTTCTTACGACCGAAGAGGCGGCCGGCTGGCGGCGCAGACTTACCGCTGAGACCAACAATGTGAAGGTTGCCGATGGTGTGCGCGAGCTCTATGCGCGCCTGATGGATCGCGACAGGAGGGCGGCGTGAACTTCAGCAAGCCCGGCGACGCTTACGCGGCCCCCGATATGGGCGTGCTGATCGACGCCTTGCCCAATCCCTTGCTGGTGCTCGACGGCGAGGATCACATCCATCTCGCCAATTCGGCGGCGGAGGATTTCTTCCAGGTCGGCAAGACGGCGCTGTTGCGCGCCAAATTCACCGACCTGATGCCGCTGGCCAGCCCGGCGATCAATGCCATCGCCGAAGCCCGCCTTTCGGGTGGCGTGGTCAATGAATATGCGATCAGCGCCGGCACGCCGCGCTATGGCAGCGAGCGCAATGTCGACCTTCAGGCCGCCATCGTCCATGAGCAGCCGCGCTTTGTGCTGGTGATGCTGCTCGAACGCTCGATGGCGCATAAGATCGACCGCCAGCTCACGCATCGCAATGCGGCGCGCTCGGTGTCCGGCATGGCGGCGATGCTCGCCCATGAGATCAAGAATCCGCTGGCCGGCATCCGCGGCGCCGCGCAATTGCTCGAGCCGACCCTATCGGGCGAGGACCGGCCTCTGGCGCGCCTCATCTGCGAGGAGACCGACCGCATCCGCGATCTGGTCGACCGCATGGAGGTTTTCTCCGACGAGCGTCCGCCCGAACGCGAGCCAGTCAACATCCATGTGGTGCTGGAGCGCGTGAAGGCCCTCGCCATCGCCGGCATGACGCAATCCATCCACATCCGCGAGGAATATGACCCGTCGCTTCCACCGGTGATGGGCAGTCGAAACCAGCTCATCCAGGTCTTCATCAATCTGGTGAAAAATGCCGTCGAGGCGATCGAAGGCAGTGGCAGCGGCGGCGAAATCCAGCTATCGACCGCCTTCCGTCCCGGCATCAGACTGTCGATCGCCGCGTCCGGCGAGCGCGTTACCCTGCCGCTCGAGGTTTGCGTCAAGGATACGGGGCCGGGTGTGCCCGCCGACCTGAGACCGCATCTATTCGATCCCTTCATCACCACCAAACCCAATGGGCGCGGCCTCGGCCTCGCTCTGGTGGCCAAGATCGTGCGCGACCATGGCGGCATCATCGAATGCGAGCCGCATGACGGCGGCACCACATTCCGCGTTCTCCTGCCGATGTTGCGGCAAGCACCACAAACTCAACCGGAAGAAACGAAGGCATGAAGGCCAAGACCGTACTGATTGCCGACGACGACAGCGCCATCCGCACTGTCGTGTCGCAGGCGCTGTCGCGCGCCGGCTACGCCGTGCGCTCGACCGGCACCGCCGCCGGACTCTGGCGCTGGGTGACGGAAGGGGCGGGCGATGTCATCGTCACCGACGTGGTGCTGCCCGACGAGAACGCCTTCGACGTCCTGCCGCGCATCAAGAAGATGCGGCCATCGCTGCCCGTTATCGTGATGAGCGCCAAGAACACGATCATGACGGCGATCGCCGCCGCCGAGCGCGGCGCCTATGATTATCTGCCGAAGCCCTTCGACCTGAGCGCGCTCGTGTCGATGGTCGGGCGCGCCGCGCAGCATGAAATCCGGCCGGTTACACCGCCCAATGCGCCGGCCGAGAATCTGCCGATCATCGGCCGCTCGCCGATCATGCAGGAGATCTACCGCGTCATCGCCAGGCTCACCCAGACGGATCTTACCGTGATGATCGAAGGCGAATCCGGCACCGGCAAGGAACTGGTGGCGCGCGCCGTTCATGATTACGGCAAGCGCCGGCGCGGGCCCTTCGTCGCCATCAATATGGCGGCGATCCCGCGCGAGCTGATCGAGTCGGAGCTGTTCGGGCATGAGAAAGGCGCCTTCACCGGCGCCACCAGCCGCATGGCCGGCCGCTTTGAGCAGGCCGAAAGCGGCACGCTCTTCCTGGACGAGATCGGCGATATGCCCTTCGAGGCGCAAACGCGGCTTTTGCGCGTCCTGCAGCAGGGCGAATATACGACCGTGGGCGGCACGCAGCCGATCAAGACCAATGTGCGCATCATCGCCGCCACGCATCGCAATCTGCGCCGCATGATCGATCAAGGCCAGTTCCGCGAGGATCTGTTCTTCAGGCTCAATGTCGTGCCGATCCGGCTGCCGCCCTTGCGCGAGCGCACCGACGACATTCCCGATCTCGTGCGGCATTTCCTGGCCCAGGCCGAGCGCGAGGGCCTGCCGCGCAAGATCATGCCGGCGCCGTCGATCGAGCGGCTGCAGGCACATCGCTGGCCGGGCAATGTGCGGGAGCTGGAGAACCTGATCCGCCGCATCGCGGCACTTCATCCGGAGGAGAGCGTGTCGCCCGAGACCATCGATCGGGAGCTTGTTTCAGTCGCCCCGTCATCGGCGAGCGCGGAAGCGGGTGATGAGGCGGGCGGGCTCAGCGGCTATCTGGAGAACCACCTGGCCAGGCAATTCGCCAGTTTTGGCGACAACCTGCCGCCACCCGGCCTCTATCACCGTGTGCTTGCCCATGTGGAGCCGCCGGTGATCCGGGCCGCCCTTGCCGCGACCAAGGGCAACCAGATCAAGGCGGCAGAGCTCTTGGGCCTCAACCGCAATACGCTCAGAACCAAGATCCGGGCCTACGGAATTCAGGTCGTTCGCGGTCTCTAATCTGAATTTGACCTTAGGGGATGGTGGTGCGCGAGCAAAATCCGCGCCAAACGCCAGCTCACGGTGTTTCAGTATCTAATTGAACAATATAGGGAAATCGACACTGTCGCAAATTGGCCACGATAGTTGTTGATTCCTTGCCACAGTGCTTTTATGGCGCCTGGAGACCATGGCCCTTACGGACGTCCCGACCGACCAAAATCATTCCACCTTGTCGCGCCTGCCGGCGATGGCCGGCGTGGTGGTCGTCGTTCTGGCGATCCTGTCGGGACTTGCCACCTATACGATCCTGACCGGCCTGTCGCCGATCAAGCCGACGCCCGACATCATCACCTGGCTGCTGGGCGGCAATCTGGCGCTGGTTCTGATCATGATCGGTATGATCCTCTGGCAGATGTGGTCGCTGCTCGTCGCCAAGAGGCGCGGCACCGCCGGCGCCGGCCTCCACATCCGCCTGGTATCGCTGTTCAGCATCATCGCCGCGCTGCCGGCCCTCATCGTCGCCGCCTTCGCCGCCGTGACCCTCAATCGCGGCCTCGATGCCTGGTTCTCTGAACGCACCCGCTCGATCGTCGATTCCGCCGTGACCGTCGCCGAGGCCTATATGCGCGACCATGGCGAGACGGCGCGCGGCGACATCGCCTCGATCGCCGCCGACCTCAACAACCAGAAACTCCTCTTCGACACCGACCGGCCGGATTTCGTCCGCCGCGTTGCCCGTCACGCCGCCTTGCGCGGCCTGGTCGGCGCCTTCGTCTTCGACACCAGTCACAAGCGCATCGACGCCAATATCACGCTCAACAACAAGATCGCCTTCCGCGCGCCGCCGCAGGAGGCGCTGGAGCGCGCCGACAAGGGCGAGCTGGTCGTCATGCCGCCGGGCGAGGGCGGCAATATCATCCGCGCGCTGATCAAGCTGACGAACTACCCGTCCGAATATCTCTATGTCTACCGTGCCATCAACCCGTCGGTCATCGACCAGCTCGACGAGACGCGTGCCGCCAAGGCGGAGTACGATCAGCTGCTCGAGCAGCGCTCAGGCGTGCAGATTACATTTGCCCTGATGTATGCGGGCGTCTCGCTGATCTTCCTCCTGGCCGCCATTTGGCTGGGGCTGTGGTTCGCCGACCGCATCGTGGCGCCCGTGGTGAGCCTGCTCAGCGCGGCGCGGCGCGTTTCGGCCGGCGATCTCGACGCCAAGGTGACCGAGATGCGGGGCCCGGGCGATCTGCAGACGCTGGCGCGCGCCTTCAACCGCATGACCTATCAGCTTAAGGAACAGCGCAACGAGCTGATGACGGCCAATCACCAGCTCGATGAGCGTCGCCGCTTCACCGAGGCGATGTTGTCGGGCGTCACCGCAGGCGTCATCGGCGTCGAACCGGATGGCGCCATCTCGCTCATCAATCCGTCGGCCTTCACGCTGCTCGGAATGTCGGAACAGGACCTCCTGGGCCGCAACCTCGCCGAGGTGCTGCCGTCCTTCTCGGTCGTGTTCGAGCAGGCGGCGGCGCGCGTGTCGGGCTGGGCCGAGGGCCAGGTGAATATGCGGGTCGGCACGCAGGAGCGCAATTTCGTCGTGCGCGTCACCACCGAGGCCTCCGACAGCGACGATCACGGCTATGTCGTCACCTTCGACGATATTTCGCAGCTGGTCTCGGCGCAGCGCAATTCCGCCTGGGCCGATATCGCGCGACGCATCGCCCACGAGATCAAGAATCCGCTCACCCCCATCCAGCTTTCGGCCGAGCGTCTGAAGCGCAAATACGGGCGCGAGATTCAGACCGACAAGCAGGTCTTCGAGCAGTGCACCGACACGATCATCCGCCAGGTCGGCGATATCGGCCGCATGGTCGACGAGTTCTCCGCCTTCGCCCGCATGCCGAGCGCCAGTCTCGAAACGCAGGATCTGGTTTCCGTCGTGCGCGAGGCGACCATCCTGCAGAGGGTTGCCGCCGGCGACCTCGAGATCGATGTGCGGATCACCGAGGAGCGCATCGAGTTCGCCTTCGATCGCCGCCTCGTTACGCAGGCGGTTACCAATCTGGTCAAGAATGCGCGCGAGGCCATCGAGGCGCGCCCGCATGATGATCAGGCGATGAAGGGCAGGATCCTGGTCGAGGCCGGCATCGATGCTCATCACGCACCTTTTATCGTCGTGACCGACAATGGCATTGGCTTGCCGAAGGAAAACCGGCATCGCTTGACCGAGCCCTATATGACGACCAGGGTCAAGGGTACCGGTCTCGGGCTCGCGATCGTCAAACGCATCATGGAAGAGCATCAGGGCACGGTCCTGCTCGATGATGCGCCCCAGGATTTCGATGGCGGGCGCGGCGCCCGCGTTACGCTGAGTTTCACGCCAGTTCTCGATGAGCAACTGGCGGTACCGGCGCAGTGAGGTAGACTAGAATGGCGGCGGATATTCTCATCGTCGACGATGAAGCGGACATCAGAGAACTCATTTCGGGGATTCTCCAGGATGAGGGCTATGAGACGCGTTTGGCGCGCAACAGCGATGCAGCGCTTGCCGCTCTGGCCGACCGCCGCCCTTCGTTGATCGTGCTCGACATCTGGCTGCAGGATTCGAAGCTCGACGGCCTCGATCTGCTGACCGTCATCCGCGAGCGGCATCCGGAATTGCCCGTCGTGATCATTTCGGGCCACGGCAACATCGAGACAGCGGTCTCGGCCATCAAGCGCGGCGCCTATGACTATATCGAGAAGCCTTTCAACGCCGACCGGCTGCTGCTCGTCGTCGGTCGTGCCCTCGAGGCGACGCGACTGCGGCGAGAGAATGAAGCGCTGAAGGGCCGCACCGGCGCCGATGTCGAGGTGCTGGGGTCATCCATGGCGATCCGGCAACTGCGCCAGACACTGAAGAAAATTGCGCCCTCCAACAGCCGGGTCCTCATCACCGGGGCGATGGGAGCAGGCAAGGAGTTGACCGCGCGCATGCTGCATGATCTTTCGCAGCGCAATAACGGTCCCTTCGTCATCCTGAGCGCCGCCACCATGGCGCCGGAGCGCATGGAGGAGGAATTGTTCGGTGTCGAGGACGCGGCTGGTTCCGCCCAGCGCGTCGGGGCGCTCGAGGAAGCCCATAGCGGGACGCTCTATATCGACGAGATCGCCGACATGCCGATGGAGACCCAGGGCAAGGTGCTCCGGGTCCTGGTCGAACAGACATTCCAGCGGGTAGGAGGCGGCAAGAAGGTCAAGGTCGATGTCCGTATCGTATCCTCGACCGGCCGCGATCTGTCGATGCTGATCGCCGAAGGCCGCTTTCGCGAGGATCTCTATCACCGTTTGAGCGTGGTGCCGGTCCGGGTGCCGTCACTCGCCGAACGTCGTGAGGACATCCCGGAGCTTATCGAATATTTCTCGAGGCTCTATTCCGTGTCCGCCGGCCAGCCGCATCGCAAGCTCGCGACCGATGCCATCGCTTTGCTGCAGACCCAGGATTGGCCGGGCAATGTGCGGCAGTTGCGCAACAACATCGAGCGGGTGATGATCCTGGCGGGCGGCGATCCGGGCAGCGAGATCACAGCCAGCATGCTGCCGTCGGATGTCGGCACCGCTTTGTCGCCGTCCGCTTCGAGCTTCGGTGGCGAACACCTCCTGGCTCTGCCCTTGCGTGAGGCGCGGGAGGCCTTCGAACGCGACTATGTGGCGGCGCAACTGTCCCGCTTCGGCGGGAATATCTCCCGTACTGCCCAGTTCGTCGGCATGGAGCGCTCCGCATTGCACCGAAAGATCAAGCTATTGGGGCTTGCCGTGCGCGGCGAAGGCGAGGAAATTCCCGCCGGGGTTGAGTAGCGCTGTTTCCAGGCGCCACTTAACCCTAATAATTTACTGAGGACGCGAAATCCTGCGGTTTTTCCCGCCGGGTGCTCTTCCCCTGAGCAAAAAATCAATTAAAACTTTATGTGTCTGAACCGCGGCAGCGCGGTTGCCAAACAGCCACAGGCCGAAAGGCCAACCAACGCCCCGCGGGTCAGGTCCGCCGCATCTCCTGAAACGAGGGGCTCAGCCGGTCCGGGAGCGCATCGAGTGGCCTCCTCGATATCACGCACCGGGCCGGCGCCCCCCAACCCACGTCATGACTTTGCGCTCGTTGAGCTCACGATATCGCGCCGTCAAGGCAGGAGGTCCGTCTGTGGCGATACAGCGACGATAGCGCACGCCGTTACACAAGAGCGAAGCTCTCGAGTGCAGTCGAGATCCGATGGGACGGAAGGCCGATGCCGACTCTCACCCAGGTCCCGCCCCGGCTCGGATACAGGGTAGATACAGGGTAGTTGCGAAGAACGGCCTTCCCTGGGACCCCGGCCGTCGGCATAACTCATTGTAATGGCTGTGGATTGCGTCACGGAACCCCGTTGCCCGAGCAGGGAAGAGCGACGCCGTTAGTGGGCAGAAGCAAAAAGGAGATCTGCGAATACGGCAGGCATCGCGCTGAAGGAAACCGCCGGCGAGGGGTGTCAGATGACAGTCGCCTCGCCGATCAAGTCCGCCGCATCTCCAATGGAAATTCCGGGCTGATCGGATCCGTATCGAGTGGCCTCCTCGAACGCGGTCCCCGCCGGTATCGGAGACTCAGAGCTGAATGTAAGTGTGCTTGATCTGCTGGTACTTTTCCAAGGCATGGAGCGACTTGTCGCGCCCGATGCCCGACTGCTTGTAGCCGCCGAAGGGTGCGGTGATGTCGCCGCCGTCGGTCGCGTTGATGTTCACGGTGCCGGCGCGTAGAGCGCGCGCCACACGATGGGCGCGCGTGATGTCGCGCGTCCACAGGCTCGCCTGCAGGCCGTAGACCGTGTCATTGGCGATCTTCACCGCCTCCTCATCGTCCTTGAAGGTGATGGTGGCGACCACCGGCCCGAAGATCTCCTCCTGCGCGATGCGCATCGAGTTCTTCACATCGTCGAAGATGGTCGGCTCGACATAGAAGCCGCCGGTATTGCGCCGCGCCCGCTCGCCGCCGAAAGCGACCCTGGCGCCTTCCTTGCGGCCGATGTCGATGTAGCTGAGCACCCGATCCATCTGGCCTTCATCGACCATCGAGCCCATCGAGGTCTTGGGATCGAGCGGATCCTTGGGGCGCCATTTGTCGGCATGCTTGGCGACGAGCTCGACGAACTGGTCCTTGATCTTCTCCTGGACGATGATGCGGGTCGCGGCGGTGCAGACCTGTCCGGAGTTGTAGAACACGCCGGCGGCGGCGCTGGCGGCGGCGTGATTGATGTCGGCGACGTCGCCGAAAACGATGTTGGGCGACTTGCCGCCGGTCTCGAGCGAAACGTGCTTCATATTGCTCTCGCCCGCATAGCGCAGGAAGAACTTGCCGACCTCGGTCGAGCCGGTGAAGGCGATCATGTCGACATCCATATGGCGGCCGAGGGCCTGGCCGGTGGTCTCGCCAAAGCCCGGCAGCACATTGAGGACGCCGTCCGGCAGGCCCGCTTCGGCCGCGAGCTCGGCGATGCGCAGCGCCGTCAGCGGCGACTGCTCGGCGGGCTTGAGGATGACGGAATTGCCGGTGGCGAGCGCCGGGCCGAGTTTCCAGGACGCCATGAGAAGCGGGAAGTTCCACGGCACCACGGCGCCGACGACGCCGATCGGCTCGCGCGTGATCATCGAGATCGAATCGGGTCGGGCCGGCGCCAGTTCGTCATAAATCTTGTCGGCGGTCTCGGCGTACCACTGCAGGCATTTGACCGCCGAGGCGATGTCGACGGCGAGCGACTGCGCGATCGGCTTGCCGACATCGAGCGTCTCGAGGAGGGCGAGCTCCTGGGCGTGCTTCTCGATGAGCGACACCCATCTGAGCATAACGCGCTTGCGCTGCATCGGCGCCATCTGCGACCAGGCGCCTTTCTCGAAGACGGCACGGGCGGCCTTCACCGCGAGTTCGACATCTTCCTTGTCGCTTTCGGCGACCTTGGTCAGGACCTTGCCATCGATCGGCGAGATGCAGTCGAAGGTCTTACCCGAAGCGGCAGCGGTGAACTTGCCGTTGATGAAGGCCTGATTGCGGTATGAGACCTGCGATAACTGGGTGCGATAATCTTCAGCGGCCGCCATGGCGCATCTCCTGTTCGGATGAGGGACGGGGATCAGACGCAGAATATCAAAAAGGCACCGCCTCCGAGGCGATGCCTTTCATGCAAAATCTGAATGGCAGGATTACTTAATCTTGGTTTCCTTGAACTCGACGTGCTTGCGCGCGACCGGATCGTACTTCTTGAAGGTGAACTTCTCGGTCTTGGTGCGCGAGTTCTTCTTGGTCACGTAGAAGTAACCGGTATCCGCTGTCGACTGCAGCTTGATCTTGATAACGTTGCCTTTGGCCATAACAAATCTCCTCAGGCCCCGCGGGCCCGGCTTTGGTTGGCGTGGGATATGACCGAAGGCCGGATGAAAGTCAAGAAAGCCGGCGAAGCGGCGTGATTGGGCCTCAAATCAGGGAAAAGCCTGACCATTTCCCATCCCCGTGGCGGGGGCAGCGATGGGAACCGTCTCCTTGACGGCGCCGGGGCCTGGTATGGCTCCCGGCGGGCATTTTCCCATGATGATCATGCCCAGCACCTCGTCCTTGGTGACGTCCCTCACATGCGCCGTGCCGACCACGCGGCCGTTTTTCATGACGCTCACGCGGTCGGCAAGATCGAAGACGTCATGAATGTCGTGGCTGATGAGGAAAATACCGATTCCCTCGGCCTTGAGCTGCTTGATGAGCTCGGCCACCTGGGCGGTTTCCTGTGGCCCCAAGGCCGCGGTGGGTTCGTCCATGATGAGGATGCGGGCATTGAAGTGGATGGCGCGCGCAATGGCCACCGACTGGCGCTGCCCGCCCGACAGCGACCTGACCGGGTCCTTGAAGCGCCGGAAATTGGGGTTGAGCCTTCCCATGACCTGACGGCACTGCGATTCCATCGCGATGTCGTCGAGCGTACCCCAGGCGGTCTGGAGCTCGCGACCGAGATAGAGATTCGCGGCGGCATCGACATTGTCGGCGAGCGCCAGGGTTTGGTAGATCGTCTCTATGCCGAGTGCCTTGGCGTCACGCGGATTGTCGATCTTGACGATCTGGCCATCGATATAGATGTCGCCCGCATCGCGCTTATAGGCGCCCGAGAGAACTTTGATGAGGGTCGACTTGCCGGCGCCATTGTGACCGAGAAGGCCGACCACTTCACCCGGATAGAGGTCGATCGAGGCATGATTCACGGCCTTGACGCCACCGAAGGCGATCGACACGTCGCGCATCTCGACGAGTGGTATAGGTCCGCGCGAAGCTGTGTTGTCGCTCATCTTGCCCTCACTTCACACGCGTCCGATAGACCTGGTCGAGCCACACGGCCGTGACCAGCACGGCGCCCACCACCATGTCCTTGTAGGCGGATTCAAAATTGAGCAGCGTCATGCCCGATTGCAGCGATTGCATGAGCAGTGCGCCGAGCATGGCGCCGTAGATCGTGCCGATGCCGCCGGCGAGCGATGTCCCGCCGATGACGGCTGCGGCGATGACATAAAGCTCGTTGAACTGACCGAGAGAATTGGTGGCCGAGTCGAGGCGGGCCGTGGAGATGAGGGCGGAGACGGCGACCAGCACGCCCATCAATGTAAAGATCATCACGGTCAGCCGTTTGGTGTTCACGCCGGCAAGCTCGGCCGCCTCGGGATTGCCGCCGGTCGCATAGACATAGCGGCCGAAGCGGGTGCGCGTGGCGAGAAAGCTCATGAGAAATCCGACGAAGATGGCGATCAGCACCGGGATGGCATAGCCCGTCTCGTAGGTGAGGCCTCCCACGCAGCGCACGATCTTGTCGCCCTCCCGGCAGATGGCATCGCCGGCAGCGTTGAGCGTGCCCTCGGGTATGGGGATGTTGTGCTCGAGGGCATATTTTTCGATCACCTTCGGCGCCCAGGGATAGGAGTTGACGAGCCAGGTCACCCCGAGGGCGATGAGGCTGCCGACTGTTCCGATGACAATCTCGGCCCAGATGGGGCGAAGCGGAAATTTGAAGCGGCGGCGCTGCCGGCGGCCGCTGATGATCGCGGCGACGATCCCCCGCAGGCGATGAAGGCAAGTATCCAGCTCCAGAATGGGCCGATCGACGCCAGCGGGCCGTTGCCGCCGATCAATTTGTAGGTCTGGTCCATGGGCGCCACGGTCTCGCCGCGGATGACCCACCACGCCAGTCCGCTATAGGCGATCAGCCCGCCAAGAGTGACGATGAAAGACGGGATCCGCAAATAGGCGATGAGGATGCCGTTAAAGCAGCCCAGCAGCGCGCCCATGGCGACACCGAAGAGGACGGCGATGATCCAGATGGCGGGGTGGCCGACGCCGAGGGCGGGACCTAAGCCATAGACCTGCAGGTAACCGACCGATACGGCGATGAAGCTCAACATCGAGCCCACCGAAAGATCGATCTGGCGCATCACGATGATCAGCACCATGCCCGTCGCCATGACCGCGATCGAGGAGGTCTGCACCATCAGGATCCACAGATTGCGCGGCGTGAGGAAGGAGCCGCCGAAAAGACCGTCACCGGGCCTGAGCATGCCGCTATAGATGTCGAACCCCGCCCAGATCACCAGGAGCGCGCCGACCATGCCCAGCATGCGCGTGTCGATTTCAGTGGCATTGAGGAAACGCCTGACTAGGCCTTCCTCGCTGGCGGGATCATGCGATCCGATCGCCGGTGACACCATTCACCCAGTCTCCTCCCGAAGCTGCGCCCATATGACCGTGCCGCCGTCCAGCGCGTGATCGGCAGAAGTGGGTAGCGCTCTTCCGCTTGATCACGCGCCGAGCCTCAGATCGAGGCGGCTCAGTCGGACTGCCTGACTCTTGTCAGTGCGCCCTTGTCACGACGATCAGTCGCAGGCCTTCACCGTTCCGGCTTTGACACCCGCGCAGGCCTCAGCCTTGCTGATCCAGCCCGCATCGATCACTTCGTTGAGCGTGTCCTTGGTGATCGCGTTCGGCGTGAGCAGGATGGCGTTGACCTCGACGCCTTTCTTGCCGCTGTTGAATTTGCCGACGCCCGCCAATGAGGCAGGATCGGCGCCTCCGGCGATGGCGACCGCGGCCTCGCCGGCAGCCTTGCCCAGAGCCCTCGAATCCTTCCAGATCGAGACTGTCTGCGTACCGAGCGCGACCCGGTTCAACGCCGCCTTGTCGCCGTCCTGGCCGGAGACGGGCACTGAGCCTGCGAGCCCTTGCGCATCCAGCGCGGCGACGACGCCCGAGGCCATGCCGTCATTCTCGGAAACCACGGCATCGACCTTGTTGCCTGTCGAGGTCAGGCATTGCTCCATGTTCTTCTGGGCGTTGTCGGGCTTCCAGCCATCCGTGAACGTCTCGCATACATTCTTGATCTTGCCGCCGTCGATCGCCGGCTTCAGTACTTCCGTGATGCCCTGGAAGAGGAACGTGGCGTTCGGATCGCCCTTGTCGCCCTTGATGAAGGCATAATTGCCTTCCGGCTTCACGTCCTGGATCGCCTTGGCCATCAGGCGGCCGACTCCGACATTGTCGAAAGTGACATAAAGAGCGTTGGGATCCTCGACCAGCACGTCATAGGAGAGCATCTTCACGCCGGCATCGCTCGCCGCCTTGAACGAGGGCAGGATCGCATCGGAATCGAAGGCGACGACGAGAATGACGTCGACTTTCTGGGTGATGAGACCTTCAATATCGGCGGCCTGTTTCTGTGCCGAACCCTGCGCGTCGGTCGAGACGAACTTGTCGCCCGCCGCCTCGACGACGGCCTTTATCGCGGCTTCGTCGGTTTTCCAGCGCTCTTCCTGGAAGGTTTTCCAGGACACGGCAATGGTCTTGCCGGCGGCCATCGCCGGAAGCGGTGCCAAGCCAAGCAGCAATGCACCCGCTGCCGCGGCCAGAAATCTGGTCATCATGTAATCCTCCCTGGGTGTCGTAGCGTGCCTCACTCTTCCGGTGCCCGAGCCGGATTGCGTGTTTATTCTATGCACTGTATTTTGTTTTACTCTACGGTAAAAATGTTGCGACAATCGCTCAATCGAGTCAACTGAACGCCATCGGCTTTCCTGTGGGCCTACCCCTAAGGTCTAAGAAACCCCGCCGGGCTTGAACCGCAAGGCCTGTGGTCATTATCCTGCCCGGCAGGCAACACGGATCCCTAATCCATGGGCGCGGTCCATCGGCTGTCCTTGTTTGTTCTTCTGGCTCTATTCGCCATTTCGGCCCCGGCGGGGCCGGTCGCCGCGACGCCGCAAGCCGAGCGGGCCGAACAGGCGCTGGTCAGCTGGTACAAGCTCGCCCTTGCCCTGGTGCGGCACACGCCGACCTATTCGCCGCCGGTGGCCAGCCGGGCTTTTTCCTATATGGGCGTCACCGCCTTCGAGGTGGTGGCGAGCGGCAACGAGAAGCTGCAGTCGCTGGCCGGCCAGTTGAACGGTCTTCTGCCGCCGCCGAAGCGCAAGGCAGGCGAGACATATGACGGGGCAGTGGTGCTGAACGCGGCATTGTCATCGCTGGTGCGCGACCTGTTTCAGAATACCGGCCCGACCGGTCAGCGTGTCATGGGACTGCAGGAAACCAAGCTGCGCAAGCTGGTGGCCGACGAAGTGCCCGCCGATATCGTCGCGCGCAGCGAGGAATATGGGCGCCAAGTTGCGGCGCACATGCTGGCCTGGTCGCGCGACGACGGCGGCGCCGTCATCGAGAATATGGGTTTTCCGTTCGCCTACACATTGACGCCGGGCGCGGCGCATTGGGTGCCGACCAGCCTGATCTCGCAGCAGCAATTTCCGCTGCTGCCGAAATGGGGAGACAACCGCACCTTCGCCATGCCGTCCGGCAAAACCTGCGGCTTGCCGGCGCCGCCTGCCTATAGTGAAGACAAGGCGTCGTCCTTCTATGCCGAGGCGTTGGAGGTCTATGAGACGGTCAAGACTTTGAACGCCGAACAACGCGCCGTCGCTCGCTTCTGGTCCGACGATCCCATGCTGTCGCCGACGCCGCCTGGTCACTGGATATCGATCGCTCTCCAGATCATCGATCGCGACAGGATCGACCTCGACAAGAGCGTCGATGTGCTGGCGCGCCTCGGCATCGTCCTGGCCGATTCCTTCATCGCCTGCTGGGACGCGAAATTCCAGTATGATCTGGTGCGGCCGGTGACCTATATTCGCCGCGTGATCGATCAGCGATGGGAACCGCTGCTGATCACGCCGCCTTTCCCCGAATATCCGAGCGGTCACAGTACACAATCCGGCGCCGCGGCCGCCGTCCTGACCAAGTTCTTTGGCGAGAATTTCGCCTTCGAGGACAGGACGCGTGAAGGCGACGGTGTAAAACCCCGCAGATTTGACAGCTTCTGGGCCGCGGCGAACGAGGCCGGCTTCTCTCGGTTGCTCGGGGGCATACATTTCCGCTCCGCCATCGAACGTGGCCTGCAGCAGGGGCGGTGCATCGGCGACTATGCGAACGCCTTGCGCACGAGGAGATAAGGGCATGCGTTTGCGAGCGCCGGGTTTTGCCGCCTTCATCTGGGTGCTTGCCGGTGTGACCGGGACTTGCTTTGCCGAACCCTCGCTCATCGTGCCGCGTTTTGTCGACGAGACGAAAAGCTCAAGTGTAGACAGCGTCTATGCGGGTGACTGGGAATACATGGTTGGCGGCGGTGTCGCCGCGTTCGACTGCAGCGGCGATGGTTTTCCCGATCTGTTGCTGAGCGGCGGTTCATCGCCCGCGAGGTTCTACCGCAATACCAGTAAGCGCGGGGGCGCCTTGCAATTTGAGCTGCAAGAGAGCGGCCTCGAGCTCGACAAGGTGATCGGCACCTATCCGATCGATATCGATGGCGACGGGATCACTGACCTGGTGCTGTTGCGGGTCGGCGAGAATGTGGTGATGCGCGGTCTCGGCGGATGCCGGTTCGAGCGGGCGAACGAGGCCTGGGGGTTCGATGGCGGCGATGCGTGGTCGGCCGCCTTTGCCGCAACATGGGAAAAAGGCGCCGACTGGCCGACATTGGCAGTCGGCAATTATATCGATCGCGCCAAGGAGATGGAGCCCTGGGGTTCCTGCACCGACAACTGGCTGCATCGGCCGCTCGTCATGGACGGCAAGAGCATGCGCAAATTCGCAGCCCCCGTACCGCTCAAGCCGAGCTACTGCGCGCTCTCGATGCTGTTCACCGATTGGAATCGATCCGGCACCCCGGCGCTGCGTATTTCCAATGACCGCGAATATTACGAAGGCGGCCAGGAACAGCTCTGGCGAATCGAGCCCGGCAAGCCACCGCGCCTCTATACCGACGCCGACGGCTGGAAGCTCCTGCGCATCTGGGGCATGGGCATCGCAAGCTCGGACCTGAGTGGCGACGGCTATCCGGACTACTTCCTCACCAGCATGGCGGACAACAAGCTGCAGACGCTCGTGAACCCGGCGCAAGCCGGGGGATAAGACCCGACTACAAGGATGTCGCTTATGCCAAAGGGGTTACGGCCCACCGCCCGTATTTTGGCGGCGACCTGCGACCGAGCACCGCCTGGCACGCGCAGTTCGAGGATATGAATAATGACGGCCTGGTGGACCTGTTCGTTACCAAGGGCAATGTAGCCAGCATGCCGGACTTTGCCGCGAGGGATCCGAACAATCTCCTGCTGCAGAGTGCCGACGGAAAGTTCCATGAAGTGGGGGTGCCGGCCGGGATCGCGAGCTTCGCCGTTGCCCGCGGCGCCGCCGTCGTCGATTTGAATCTCGACGGGCGCATGGATCTGGTCGTGGTCAATCGCTGGCAGCCGGCGCAGCTCTGGCGCAACACGACACCCGATGCCGGCCAATGGATGGAGGTCAGGCTTGTCCAGGAGGGTGCCAACCGCGATGCGATCGGCGCCTGGATCGAAGTGCGCTGCGATGGCTCAACCGTCATGCGCCGCGAGATCACCGTCGGCGGCGGCCATGCGAGCGGTGCCTTGGGCTGGTGGCACTTCGGTCTGGGGGAGGGAGCCCAGGCGGAGCTGCGCATCATCTGGCCGGACGGCGCAAGCGGAGATTGGGAAAAGGTCGAGGCGAATACGTTTTATGTCGCTGAGCGGGGCAAGCCCGTGCGGCGGTGGTCGCCGTGAGTTCTGGACAAGTCAGGAAAAACACATGCCTGGTCGACTGAAGGAAATCGCCATACCGGAAATCGGTGTGCCCGCGGAGCCGCCGCAGATACCGCCATCCACCTACGAACGAAGGTGCCGTTCCGCCTACAAGGCGGCGGGTGCCGATTGGCTCATCGTCTATGGCGATCGTGAGCACTTCGCCAATATCATGTTCCTGACCGGCTTCGACCCGCGCTTCGAGGAGGCATTGCTGGTGCTGGGGCCGGGCGATCGCCGGATCATCGTTGCCGGCAACGAATGCGTCGACTATGCCCCGCTTGCGGGCTTGCCGTCGGTCGAGATCATTCTCGCCCAGTCTTTCGGGTTGATGGGACAGGACCGCAGCGCCCCAAGCCTCGATCATGTCTTGAGGCAAGCGGGGATGAAGACCGGCGACAGCATGGCTCTCGCCGGATGGAAATATCTCGAGGCGATGGAGTGGGCGGGCGCCTTGCCGACATTCTTCGTGCCGTCCTTCATTGTCGATGTGCTGCGCGCGATTGCCGGCGACGCCGGTGCGGTAAGCGACGCGACGCCTGTGCTCATGCATCCGACCAAGGGCCTCAGGGCCCTCATCGACGCCGACCAGATCGTTTTTCATGAATGGGCGGGGTCTCGCGCCTCGGCTTCGTTGTGGCGCATTTTATCGGGCGTCAAGCTCGGTGACAGCGAATACAAGGCCATGTCGCGGATGACATATGAAGGGGAACCCTTCAATGTGCATCCGATGCTGGCGAGTGGAGATGCATCCTCGCCGGTGGTGGGCCTGCGCAGTCCCAGTTCGCGCAAGCTGAAGCGTGGCGACGGAATTGTCGGGGCCATCGGCCTGTGGGGCGGCCTGTCGGCGCGCGGCGGCCTGCTCGCCGATCATGACGATGAATTTCTCAAGATCGCCTTGTCCTATTTCGAAGGTCTCGTGGCCTGGTATGAGAGCGCCGATATCGGAGCGCGGGGCGGTGACATCTTTACGGCCGTCACCGCGGCATTGGCGCGCGGCGGCTTGCGCTCATCGCTCAATCCCGGCCATCTCACCGGCCATGACGAGTGGCTGCACAGCCCGATCCAGCCGGGCTTCGACGGGAGGATCAGCTCCGGCATGCCTTTTCAGGTCGACATCATCCCGGTTCCGCTGCGCCCCGGCTTCGCCCTGAATTGCGAGGATCCGGTGGTCTTTGCCGATTCTGCCCTGCGCGCCGAGATTGCCGCGAGGCATCCAGCGGTGGCTGAGCGTATCGCGGCGCGTCGAGCCTTCATGCGCGAGGAAATCGGCATCGACCTCAAGGAGACAATCCTGCCCTTGTCATCGACGCCACTCTGCCTTGCGCCATTCTGGCTGAAGCCGAAGATGTTGCTGGCGTGTAGTTGAGGGCGAGAGTTCAACCGGAGGCAATCAAATGACAGGTCCACGGCCGCGCGATGTCTTTGCGAGCCGCATATTGCCCTTGCACCGCGAGAGGCTGGCGCTGCTCGTCATCGACGCGCAGAACTGGGTGATGGATGAGGAGAAGCGCCAGAATCGGCCGGAATTCTATGCCGACGCCAGGAGCTTCGTGATCCCCAATATCGCCCGGCTGATCGGGGCGTCGCGCTCTCATGGCGTCGAAGTCATCTATACGGTCATGGAAAACCTGACCACCGACGGGCGCGACCGCGGCCTCGACTACAAGCTGTCAAATTTCTTTATCGCCAAGGGCTCCTTGGACGCCAAAGTGATCGACGCGCTGAAGCCTGGTCCCGACGAGATCGTCATCCCCAAGACCTCGTCCAGCCTCTTCAACTCGACCAACTTCGAATATCTCCTGCGCAATATCGGCATCGACACGGTGGCCGTCACCGGTTTTCTCACCGACCAATGCGTCGATCACACGATCAGGGACGGCGCCGATCGCGGCTTCCACATGATCTCGCTCGCCGATGCCTGCGCCACCGACACCAGGGCACGCCACCAAGCGGCGCTCAATGCCTTCAAGGGCTATTGCCGCAACGAGACGACCGCCTCTCTGATTGCCGCGATGGATAAGGACTTTCAATGTTCCCGTTCCTGATCCGCGCCGATAGTCGGTGGCGATCGTGTCGGTCAAAGACGGGAAATATGCCGCAGAGGAAGCTTGGGGCCAGTAGCCCTTTGCGGGGGACGGATCCTGGGCTCCTGACCCTCCTGAAGGTAATCTGGGCCAGGAAATCGGGCCGGGGCTTGATTTTGGGACAGGTTGCGCCTAAAAGCCCGGCATCCCGTCCCATATCAAGGATTGAACGAGCCCCATGGCGCGCGTCACTGTAGAAGATTGCATCGACAAGCTCCCCAACCGGTTTGAGCTGGTCCTCCTGTCCGCGCATCGCGCGCGGATGATTTCGCAAGGCGCTCCGCTCTCCGTGGACCGCGACAATGACAAGAATCCCGTCGTCGCTCTGCGTGAGATCGCCGACGAGACGGTCAATACCGATGATCTGCGCGAGGAGTATATCCACGCGATGCAGAAGCATGTCGAAGTCGATGAGCCGGAGCAGAGCGAAGTGCCGCTCATCCAGCAGTCGGGCGACATGTCGGTGATCAACGATCAGCCGGAACCCGACCAGGTCGACATGGAGCGTATGACCGAGGAAGAGCTGCTGCGCGGCCTCGAAGGCCTGCCGCCGGCCGAAAGCCCCGGCAGCCAGCGCAACGGCTACTGAGCAGCCCCGCATCTGCTTCCGTAAGAGAATTAGCACGGCGCTGCCCTAGGGGCGGCGCCGTAAATTTTTGCGTCTGGGCTCTCCCGGCCGTGACCATGCGTGCGAGCGCTCGCATTAAGCTTTTTTTCCGCTACTATTGCGGGGAGTTCATAGAAAAGAGATTGGTCAAGACAACGCGATGATGCGGCAGTTCGAGTTGGTTGAGCGGGTGATGTCCTATGACAAGGGGGGCCGACGAGGACCTGCTCAATCGCGCTTATGTCTATGCGATGAAGGCGCATGGCGGCCAGAAGCGCGCCTCGGGCGAGGCCTATTTCAACCATCCCCTCGAAGTGGCGGCGATCCTTGCCGAGATGAAGCTCGACGGCGCCACCATTGCCGCCGCACTCCTTCATGATGTGGTTGAAGACACGGAGGCAACTCAGGCCCAGATCGAAGCGAAGTTCGGGCATGAGATCGCTTCACTCGTCGACGGCCTGACCAAGATCAAGCGCCTCGATCTCGTCACCAAGGAAGCGACCCAGGCCGAGAATTTGCGCAAGCTGCTGCTCGCCATGGCGAAGGACGTGCGCGTCCTCCTCGTCAAGCTCGCCGACCGCCTGCACAATATGCGCACCTTGGGCCATATGGCGCACGACAAGAAGATCCGCATCGCCCAGGAGACGATGGACATCTATGCGCCGCTCGCCGGACGCATGGGCATGCAGAATGTGCGCGAGGAGCTCGAGGACATCGCTTTCCGGGTGCTCAATCCGGATGCGTTCGCCACGGTGAAGAAGCGGCTCGACCGCCTGCATGAGGAGAGCGGGAGCCTGCTGGTCGAGATCGAGAAGGAGCTGAAAGCCGAGCTCGCGGCCAACGGCATCGAAGCCAAGGTGACGGGACGCGAGAAACGGCCCTATTCGATCTGGCGCAAGATGGAGCGCAAGAGCCTGTCGCTGGGACAGCTTTCGGACATCTTCGGCTTCCGTGTCATCGTCGCCTCAGTCGACGAATGCTACCGGGCGCTCGGCGTGGCGCACCGCACCTGGCGGGCGGTGCCGGGACGCTTCAAGGACTACATCTCCACCCCCAAGCAGAACGACTATCAGTCCTTGCACACCACCGTCATCGGTCCGCATCACCGCCGCGTCGAGATGCAGATACGCACCCGCGAGATGAACGAGATCGCCGAGCGCGGTGTTGCGGCGCATGCGCTCTACAAGGACGCCCGGCGCCTGGAGGATGCGGTCAATGGCGTGCGCGTGCCGTCCGCCGAATCCAACGCCTATCGCTGGCTGCGGCATCTGGTGGACATGCTCTCGGAAGGCGAAAGCCCGCGCGAATTTCTCGAACATACCCGCCTCGAGCTGTTTCAGGATCAGGTGTTCTGCTTCACGCCGAAGGGCCAGCTCATCGCGCTGCCGCGCGGCGCGACGCCGATCGATTTTGCCTATGCGGTGCATACGAGCGTCGGCGACAGCTGTGTCGGCTGCCGCATCAATGGCCGCCACGCGCCGCTCGTCACCCAGCTCGACAATGGCGATGAGGTGGAGATCATCCGTTCGGACGCGCAGGTGCCGCCCGCCGCTTGGGAAGGTCTGGCGGTGACCGGCAAGGCGCGCGCCGCCATTCGGCGCGCCACCAGGCTTGCGACCAGGCGCCAATATGCGGGTCTGGGCCAGGAGATCGTCGAGCGTCTGCTGGACAAGGTCGGCAAGACTTTCGTCAAGCAGGATGTCGCCGCCGCGATCAGCCGCACCGGCCACAAAAATCTCGACGATGCCCTCTCCGCCGTGGGCCGTGGCGAGCTCGCCGCCGCGGATATCCTGAAAGCCATGGGGCTGGTGGTCGAGGCGCCGACGCCGCAGCGCAAGAAGCCGGCGACGCGTCAGGGCGAGGCGGAGTCGGGAATTCCGATTCGCGGCGCCGGACGCGACCAGGCGTTGAAATTCTCGCTCGCCACGGGCGCCGTGCCCGGCGAGCGCATCGTCGGCATCCGCATGCCGGGCGAGGGGATCGTGATCCACCCGATCTTCGCCCGGGCCCTCGAGGCCTATGACAGCGAGCCGAACCGCTGGATCGACCTGACCTGGGACACGACAACCGACGGGCAGCGCTTCCCGGCCCGCATCCTGGTGAAGGTTCACAATGAAGTGGGTGCCCTGGCCCAGGTGACGCAGGTGATCGGCGATTCAGGCGCCAATATCGACGAACTGCAGATGGTCACCCAGGAAGGGGCGCGCGATTTCTTTGATCTCGACATCCTGATCGAAGTACACAATCTCAAACACCTCAACCAAATCATGCGCGATCTCGAATTGAAGCCCCTGGTGAGCTCGGTCGACCGCGCCGAAGGATAGGAAGGATTCATGACGAAAGACGAGGTTCTGGCGGAGTTCAAGGCGGCGGGCGCTCTGCTGGAGGGACATTTCATTCTGTCCTCAGGATTGCGCAGCCCGAACTATCTGCAATGCGCCCGTGTGCTGATGGATCCCCAGCGCGCCGGTCGGCTGTGCGCCACGCTTGCCCGGCAGGTGAAGGCCCGCATGGGCGACCAGATCGATCTCGTGGCGTCGCCCGCGATGGGCGGCGTGATCGTCGGCTATGAGATGGCTCGGCAATTGGGCGTCGATTCGATCTTCTTCGAGCGCGTCGACGGCAAGCTCGTTCTGCGGCGCGGCTTCTCGATCGACAAGGGTGCCCGCGTACTGATGGTCGAGGATATCGTGACCACGGGGCTTTCCTCACGCGAATGCATCGCAGGGATCACCGAGGAAGGCGGCATCGCGGTGGGGGCGGCCTGCCTCATCGACCGCTCAAACGGCAAGGCCGATCTGGGCGTGCCGCTCGAGGCGCTGACCCGCCTCGATATCCCGACCTATCCGGCCGACCAGCTGCCGCCGGAACTCGCGGCCATTCCCGCGGTCAAGCCGGGAAGCCGGGGCCTTAAATGATCATCGGCCTCGGCAACGATCTGATCGACATCAGGCGCATCGAGAAGACGCTGGCGCGCTATGGCGAGCGCTTCACCCAGCGGGTCTTCACCGACGTCGAACGGCGGAAATCCGACCGGCGCGCCGAACGCGCCGCCTCCTATGCCAAGCGCTATGCGGCCAAGGAGGCGTGTTCCAAGGCGCTCGGCACGGGGTTCAATCGTGGCGTCTACTGGCGCGACCTGGGCGTGGTGAACGAGCCGTCGGGCAAGCCGACAATGGTCCTGACCGGCGGTGCCGGCGAGCGGCTTGCCGAATTGACGCCCAAAGGTCACCGGCCCTATATCCATCTGACTATTACGGATGAATTTCCCTACGCCCAGGCCTTCGTGATCATCGAGGCGCTTCCCTTGACGGAAAATGCCGGAATGTAATCTCTCCTACCGTTGAAACGGTGATCTATGCGTATTATAGGGCTGGAACCGGGCTCGACCGAACTGGCATGGATACTTTGAAACATATGAAAGATCACAATATGGCGGCGGCAGCGCGCGAGTCCCGGAAGAAGTCCGACGATGGCTTCTGGGACACGATCAAGGTCATCATCCAGGCTCTCCTGATCGCCTTCGCCGTTCGGATGTTCCTGTATCAGCCCTTCAATATTCCGTCCGCCTCCATGGTGCCGACGCTGAAGGTGGGGGACTATCTGTTCGTCTCTAAATTGTCCTACGGCTACAGCAAATACTCCTTCAATTTCGGATTGAACCTTTTCGGCAATGAGCTGTTCAAATTCGGTCCGATCCCGGTAGAGGGCCGTTTCGTGTTTCCGGCGGAGCCTAAGCGCGGCGACGTCGCGGTGTTCAAGCTGCCGGTCGACAATGAGACGGACTATATCAAGCGGGTCATCGGTCTGCCGGGCGATCGCGTGCAGATGCGCGAAGGCGTGCTCTATATCAACGGCCAGGCGGTTCCGAAGCAGCGCATCGCCGACTTCGTCGACCCGACCGGGGAGGGCTATGGCAGGCCCATTCCGCAATATGTCGAGACCTTGCCGAACGGCGTCAGCTATAATGTCCTCGATATGACGCCCAATGGCGCGGCCGACAACACGCAAGAATATCTCGTACCGTCCGGCCACTATTTCATGATGGGCGACAACCGCGACAACTCGCTCGACAGCCGCTACGCGCAGACCTCGTCGCAGGGCGGGGTCGGTTTCGTGCCCTATGAGAATTTCGTGGGGCGCGCCGATATCATCTTCTTCTCAATCGAGCCCAATGCCGCCTTCTGGCAGATTTGGAAGTGGCCGACGTCGATACGCTGGCTGCGTTTCTTCAACCTCGTGAATTGAGGCCGTGACCAACGACCGGACGCGCTTTACCGATCAGGAATTCCAGGCGATAGCGGCGCTCCTCGGCTACACCTTCCGCAACCGCGATCTTCTCAAGTCGGCGCTGACCCACGGGAGCGGAAGCAAGGGCAATACCACCACCACCTATGAGCGCCTGGAGTTCCTGGGCGACCGGGTGCTGGGTCTTGTCATCGCCGAAGAGCTCTATGTGCGCAACCCGCGCAAGGCGGAAGGCGCGCTCGCCCAGAATTTCAGCCTCCTGGTGCGCGCCGAGGCATGTGCCGAGGCTGCCCGCGATCTCGGTATCTCCGAGCACATACGCGTCGGCCTGAAAGAAAAGGCGCAAGGCATGACGAACCAGACCGTGATTTTGGGCGATGTCATGGAGTCGATTCTGGGGGCCATATATCTCGATGGCGGGCTGGAGCCCGCCCGCTCGCTTATCATGCGCCTGTGGGAGGAGCGCCTCTCCAGCGGCACCCTGCTGGTCAAGGACGCCAAGAGCTTCCTGCAGGAATGGGCGCTCGCGCTGGGCAAGGCGATTCCCGACTACCGGATCGTCTCGCGCGAGGGACCTGATCATTCGCCCAGTTTCACCATTGCCGTAACCGTCGAAGGCTTTGCCGAGGCAATTGCCAGCGCCCCCTCGAAGCGCCATGGTGAGCAGCTTGCCGCCGAGGCCTTCCTCCGTCGAGAGAAGATCAGAAAGTGACAAATACCGAAACCCGCTGCGGCTTCTGCGCCATCATCGGGGCGCCCAATGCCGGCAAATCGACCCTGGTGAACGCGCTTGCGGGCGCCAAGGTGTCGATCGTCTCGCACAAGGTCCAGACCACGCGTTCGCGGCTGCGCGCCATTGTCATCGCCGGCGCGAGCCAGATCGTTTTCGTCGACACGCCGGGCATCTTCAAGCCGAAGCGCACGCTCGACGAGGCGATGGTCGAGGGCGCCTGGTCGGGGGCGAGCGAGGCCGACGCGGTCGTGCTTCTCGCCGATGTCCGCAAGGGTCTCAATGACGAAGTGCTGGCGATCATCGAGGGTCTCAGGAAGTACGGCATCCAGGCCTTCCTGGCGCTCAACAAGATCGATCTGGTGAAGGCCGAAACGCTGCTCGATCTCGCCCGGACATTCAACGAGGCTTTCGCCTTTCGCGAGACCTTCATGATCAGTGCCCTGAACAAGAGCGGCATCGACAGGCTGAAGGACAAGATCGCCGGCCTGATGCCGGCCGGCCCCTGGCTCTATGCCGAGGACCAGATCGCCGATGTGCCGCTGAGATTCATTGCCGCCGAGACGACGCGCGAGAAGGTATATGAGCGCCTGCATGAGGAGCTGCCCTATTCCTCGACGGTTGAGACGGAGAATTGGGAAGAGCGCAAGGATGGCTCGGTCCGCATCGACCAGGTGATATATGTCGAGCGCGAGAGCCAGCGCAAGATCGTCCTCGGTAAGAACGGCCAGACCATCAAGGCGCTCGGGCAGGCGGCGCGTCTCGATCTTGAGAAGGCGCTGGAGCGGCGCGTGCACCTGTTTTTGTTCGTCAAGGTGCGCGAGAACTGGGCCAAGGACCCCGAACGCCTGCGCATGATGGGATTGCTGGATTGACGATTTAATTGCGGCTCTCTCGCAGTATCCTCACGCTGAGGTGCTTCGCCGAAGGCGAAGCCTCGAAGCGTCCATCAGGATAGAGTAAGAATGCTGCAACACACCCTTCGAGGCTCCCCCGGCTCAGGGCCGGGGTCGCACCTCAGGGTGAGGGTGGATACGCATGGAATGGAAGGACGAAGGCATAGTTCTGGCGGTCAGGCGCCATGGTGAATCGAGCGCCATCGCCGAACTTCTGACCGCGACGCGCGGACGCTCCTTAGGATTGGTGCGCGGCGGCCGCTCACGCCAGATGCGCCCGGTTCTGCAGCCTGGAAATATCGTGCTCGCCACCTGGCGCGCCCGCCTCGAGGAGCATCTCGGCAACTTCGCCCTTGAACCTCTCGAGCTCAAGGCAGGCCTGCTCATCGGCGAGGCGATGCGGCTCGCCGCCTTGACGACGCTCACCACGGAAGCCCAGATGCTGCCGGAGCGCGAGCCGCATCCGCGCCTCTATGCGGCAATGCGGGTCATGCTCGACGCGCTCGAAAATGAGGACACCTGGCCGGCGCTGTTGGTGCGCTGGGAAATGGGGCTGCTCGACGAACTGGGTTTCGGGCTCGACCTTGCCCGCTGTGCCGCGACGGGGACGAGCGACGATCTCGTCTATGTTTCGCCCAAGACGGGGAGGGCGGTGAGCCGTGCGGCGGGGCAAGGCTATCACGACCGTCTTCTGCTCCTGCCGGCTTTCCTGATGGGCGTCGAAGTAAAAACACCGGGGCTTGCCGATGTGATCGACGGGCTCAAGCTGACCGGCTATTTCCTCGACCGGCATGTGTTCGGCCCGCGCGGAATCAACGCCCCTGAATCCCGCCACTGGATCGTGGCTCATCTAAGCGCGAGGTAGTCAGGCGCAAAGGCCGCATTGATCGCCATGGTCCGGCTCCATAGATTGCGCCCTGATTTGAAGGGAACTCCCATGCTCGGCCGACTGAATCACGTTGCCATCGCCGTGCCTGATCTCGACCAGGGGATCAGGACCTATCGCGATATGCTCGGAGCCAAGGTATCGCCCAAGCAGGCCGAACCCACCCATGGCGTCACGGTCGTTTTCGTGGAACTGCCCAATACCAAGATCGAGCTGCTCGAGCCTCTGGGCGAAGCCTCGCCGATCAGAGGGTTTTTGGAGAAGAACCCTTCGGGCGGCATCCATCATGTCTGCTACGAGGTCGCCGACATCATCGCCGCGCGCGACCGACTGAAGGCCGAGGGCGCGCGCATTCTGGGCGACGGTGAGCCGAAGATCGGCGCCCATGGCAAGCCGGTGATGTTTCTGCATCCCAAGGATTTCAACGGCACTTTGCTGGAGCTCGAACAGGCATGAGTATCGGCACCGCGGTCGCCATCTATTTCGTGGTCTGGTGGATTGTGCTGTTCGCCATTCTCCCCTGGGGCGTGCAGAACGCTCATGAGGCTGGCGAGACGACGCTCGAGGGTAATGAGCCGGGCGCGCCGGTGCGTCATCAGATGGGGAAGAAGGCTCTCATCACGACTGTCGTCGCGGCCATCGTCTTTGCGCTGATCTATGGCGCCCTTCTCTATGGCTGGCCGTGGGTGACGGGGCGGGGGCCATAAAAAAAGCAAGGCTTTCGCCTTGCTTTCTGTTGAGTGAATATGCCTTCCACTGCGCTCCAGGACTTCGTCCTGTGGCGGCTGCTGCCCGATATGGCGCGCCGGAAGACTCCTCCCCAGACTTGGGCTTGCGACCCTCATCCTTGTCTTTATTGGACGGCGACGCTAGCACATTTCACTCTCATGTCACGTGAAATGTGACGGAACAGTGGCAAATATTTCGAACACTACTGGCCGATCATTTCACCATCGGCGTTTTTGATCTTCCGGTACAAAACGCGACAGGCTTGAGTTCTGCCCGGATTCCCGTCAAAAGGTCCGCACCCTTCCGCCCACAGGATTCTCCATGCGCATTTCCCAATATTTCATGCCCATACTTCGCGACGATCCGAAGGAGGCCGAGATCGCTTCCCACAGGCTCATGCTGCGCTCAGGCATGATCCGGCAGGAGGCCGCCGGCAGCTACTCCTGGTTGCCGATGGGCTTCCGAGTGCTCAAGAAGATTGAGCAGATCGTGCGCGAGGAGCAGGATCGGGCCGGCGCCATCGAGGTACTGATGCCGACCATCCAATCTTCCGATCTGTGGAAGAAGTCCGGGCGCTACAATGCGTATGGTCCGGAAATGCTGCGCATCAAGGACCGGCATGACCGCGACATGCTCTACGGGCCGACTAACGAGGAGATGATCACCGACATCTTCCGCTCGGGCGTCCAGAGCTACAAGGATCTGCCGCGCAACCTCTATCATATACAGTGGAAATTCCGCGACGAGGTGCGCCCGCGCTTCGGCGTCATGCGCGGCCGTGAATTCCTGATGAAAGATGCTTATTCCTTCGACGTGACGCGCGAAGCGGGCCAGCATTCCTACAACAAGATGTTCGTCGCCTATTTGCGCACCTTTGCCCGCATGGGTTTGAAGGCGGTACCGATGCGCGCCGAGACCGGCCCCATCGGCGGCAAGGACAGCCATGAATTCCTGATTCTGGCCGATACCGGCGAAAGCGAGGTCTTTTTCGATCGTGACTTCTACGACATGGACTGGACCAATTTCGACATCGACTATGACGATGCCGCCAAGGTGGCGAAGCTGGTCGAGGACTTCACCTCCAAATATGCCGCAACGGACGAGAAGCACGAGCAGGCCGAGTTCGAGCAGAGGGTGCCGGAAGCCCGCCGGCTCACCGGCAGGGGGATCGAAGTCGGCCATATTTTCTTCTTCGGGACCAAATATTCTGATCCGCTCGGATGTCTGGTCCAGGGACCGGACGGGAAGCAGGTGGCCGTGCAATCGGGATCCTACGGAATTGGCGTGTCGCGCCTCGTCGGCGGCATCATCGAAGCGAGCCATGACGAGAACGGCATCATCTGGCCGGAGCCGGTGGCGCCGTTCAAGGTCGGCCTGATCAATCTGAAGGCAGGCGATGCCGAAACCGACCAGGCCTGCGAGAAAATCTATCGGGACCTGACCTCCAAGGGCGTCGAAGTGCTCTATGACGACACCGACGAGCGTCCGGGCGGCAAGTTCAAGGTCATGGACCTGATCGGTCTGCCGTGGCAGGTCATCATCGGGCCGCGCGGCCTGAAGGACGGCATCGCCGAGGTCAAGAACCGCAAGACCGGCGAGCGCAGCAATGTGCCGCTCGCCGATATCGTCGGCAGGTTCCAGGCCTGATGGAGAAAGCGCTGCCGGACACCAAACCCTTCGCGCTCTTCGAGCGGATGCTGGCGAAGCGCTATCTGATGGCGCGCCGGCGCGAGGGTTTCGTCTCGGTCATCTCGCTGATCTCCTTTCTCGGCATCATGCTGGGCGTCGCCACCCTCATCGTGGTCATGGCGGTGCTCAACGGCTTCCGTGCCGAGCTGCTGAACAAGATCTTAGGGTTCAGCGGCCATGCCAGCTTCTATTCGAGCGATGCCTCGCCGATCGTCGATTACGAGAACATCACGGCTCGCATCGCCAAGGTGCCGGGCGTCGTCCATGCCATGCCTTTCGTGGAAGGGCAGGTCATGGCCTCGTCGCGGCGCTACAATACCGGCGCCCTGGTGCGCGGCATTCACGAGGCCGACCTCAAGCGCCTGCCGAGCATCAACAATAAAGATCTCACCACCGCGCTCAAGGAGATCGGGACCCCGGACCCGGTGACGTCGCTCGACGGCTTCGAGAAGGCTGGCGGGATCGCCATCGGGGAAGGCATGGCGTGGAAGCATGGCCTGGGCCTTGGCAGCACGCTGACCGTCATTTCGCCAAACGGGCCTGAGACCGTGATGGGCGTGGCGCCGCGCATCCGCGACTTCACTGTCGTCGCCATCTTCAAGATCGGCATGTCGGAATATGATCAGAGCGTCATCTACATGCCGCTCGCCGAGGCGCAGGACTATTTCGTCACCGAAAACGCCGTGTCCGCCATCGAGGTCACCGTCGACAATCCCGAGGCGATCGCCGAGATGAAGCCGGCGCTGCTCGACGCGGCGGGGCCAGGCATCGACGTCCAGACCTGGCAGCAGCGCAACCAGGCCTTTTTCAGTACTCTCGCGGTCGAGCGGAATGTGATGTTCCTGGTGCTGACGATGATCATTCTCGTCGCCGCCCTCAACATCATTTCCGGTCTCTATATGCTGGTGAAGGACAAGGGCCACGACATCGCGATCCTGCGCACCATGGGCGCCTCGGCGGCGAGCGTCCAACGCATCTTCTTCATGACCGGGGCGGCAATCGGCGTCGCCGGCACGCTGGCCGGGTTCATTCTCGGTCTCCTCATCTGCCTCAATGTCGAGAGCATCCGCCAGTTCATCTCCTGGCTTTCGGGCACCGAGCTCTTCTCGCCCGAGTTCTATTACCTCTCGCAGCTTCCGGCCGACATGGACCTGAGGCAGACGATCGGCATCGTCCTCATGTCGCTGGTGCTCTCCTTCGCGGCGACACTCTATCCCTCCTGGCGCGCCGCACGCCTCGATCCGGTCGAGGCTTTGCGGTACGAATGAGCGATTTGAAGCCAGCCCTTGAACTTCGCCATGTCGCGCGTTCCTTTTCGGAAGGCGAGCGCCGGCTCGACGTCTTCCTCGACGCCAGCATCAAGGTGGATGCCGGAGAGATCGTGGCGCTGGTTGGCCAGTCGGGCTCGGGCAAGTCGTCGCTTCTCCATATAGCCGGCCTCCTCGAGGCCCCGACGGCGGGCGAGGTCTATGTCGCCGGCCAGAACTGCACCAAGCTCGACGACAATGCGCGCACACGCATCCGGCGCGTCGGCATCGGTTTCGTCTATCAATTCCATCATCTGCTGCCGGAATTCTCGGCGCTCGAAAATGTCATGATGCCGCAATTGATCAGCGGCGCCTCGAAGGAGGCGGCGGAGAAGCGCGCCAAGGATCTGCTCGATCGTTTCGGTCTCGGCGCCCGCCTGGAGCATCGTCCTGCCGAATTGTCGGGCGGCGAGCAGCAGCGTGTCGCCATCTCGCGCGCCTTGGCCAACCGGCCGCTGCTTCTTCTTGCCGATGAGCCGACCGGCAATCTCGATCCCAAGACGGCGGACTACGTGCATGGCGAATTCCTGCGCGTCGTGGCGGAGGAGGGGGTGGGCGCTCTGGTCGCGACCCACAATATCGAGCTCGCCCGCCGCATGACCCGCCTTGTTCGGCTCGAGGACGGGCGGCTTCAGCCGGAATAGGCGGCTTATTGGCGGGCCGCAGCCAGAAGTTGCGCCTTGATCGCGCGGTTGGCCTCGCCATAGGGCGATGAGGCGACATAGACCAGCTCGAGATCATCCGCCGCCTCGAATGTGCCGGCAAGATGCGCCGGAAGGTAGATCACTTCACCGGGACCCGCCGTGACGACGCCCGACATGCTGCGTACCCGGCAACGGCCTTTGGTGACGATCACCACCTCGTCATAAGGGAAATCAAAATCGCTCCTGGCGCCCTTTGGGGCTTTGACAAAGCCGACCGCGCCCAGTTTGGCGGCGGGCGTTTCGTCTTCATTGACGACATCGGCGAGCGCGAAGCCCGACCACTCCATCCAGTCGCGGGCCGTTTCGGCGGTGAAGAGCTGGATAAGAGTGGGGTCGAATTGTTGTCTTGGCATGAAACTTGTCCTCGTTCGTGCTTTGGGATTGCGATGGAATTATGCGGCGGCCGTGAGGAGTGCGTGCTTCATCTCAGGGCTGAGCTTCCCCAATGGGGAGACCGCCACATAGACTAGCTCCAGCGGGTCTATGGCCTCGATGGTTCCTGAGGTGCCCGCCGGCACATAGAGCGCCTCCCCGGGCGTGGCGACGATCAGCCTGTCCAG
Organism: Nordella sp. HKS 07; assembly: GCF_011046735.1. Classification (NCBI taxonomy): domain Bacteria; kingdom Pseudomonadati; phylum Pseudomonadota; class Alphaproteobacteria; order Hyphomicrobiales; genus Nordella; species Nordella sp. HKS 07. The sequence continues at coordinate 5,912,110 of NZ_CP049258.1, forward strand.
GCCGCGCAGCGCACAGCGGCCCCGCGTGACCACCAGGACCTCGTCATAGAGAAATTTGAAACTGCTGATGGCGCCCGCGGGCGCGCGCAGGAAGCCGACCGCGTCGAGCTTCGCCGCCGAAGCGTCTTCATCGATCACATCGGCGAGCGACATGCCGGACCATGTGTGCCAGTCGCGAGGGCTGGCGCTGTTGAATTTCTGTACCTTCCGCGGGTCGAACATCGGCTTCTCCGAAACAGGGGCGTGTTGTCGAATCTGTTTCTACAAGTTCAAGTGAACTTGAAGTCAAGCGCCAATTGCGTTAGGGACAGGGCATGGACAGCCTTCTGACCATCAACCAGATTTCCAAGCGTAGTGGCGTGGTGGCCTCGGCCTTGCGCTACTATGAGGAACGCGGGCTCATCACCTCGGAGAGAGCGGGATCCGGCCATCGCCGCTTCCGGCGGCCGACCCTGCGGCGCCTGGCCTTCATCGTCTTCGCCCAGCGCCTCGGCATGACCCTCGAGGAGATTCGCATCGAGCTCGACAAGCTACCCAGCGATCACGTGCCCAAGGGGCGCGATTGGGCCCGTTTGTCGGAGCCCTGGGCCGATCGCATCGACCAGCGCATCGCCGAGCTTGAGCGTCTGAAGGCCGGCCTCGCCAAATGCATCAGCTGCGGCTGTCTTTCGCTCGAGCTGTGCAAGCTCGTGAATCCCGCCGACAAGGCCGGCCTGTCGGGACCGGGCCCGCGCTTCTGGGTCGGCGAAGGCGAAGAGAGCGGCGCCTGATTTAGCGTGGGATTCTTGCGAAAAACCGGTACCCACTTTTTCTCATCCCGCGCTAGGGTCGGACCATGTCGGACGAGTCGAAATCCAGCGTGACCTTCATCCATCTGCGCACCCATTCCGCCTATTCCTTGGCGGAAGGCGCCTTGCATATCAAGCAGATGGCGGGGCTCACGAAGGAGATGGGGAGCCCCGCGCTCGCCATCACCGACACCGGCAATCTGTTCGGCGCGCTCGAATTCTCCGACGCTCTGAGCGAGAAGGGCATCCAGCCGATCATCGGTTGCACGCTCAAGGTCGCCTGCGAGGAGCCGTCGCCCGACGCGGTGCACCGCCAGCGCACAGGCTTGCGCAAATTGCCGAGTCTGGCGCTCCTCGCCAAGGACGAGGCGGGCTATCGCAACCTGATGAAGCTCACGAGCCGGGCCTATCTCGATACGCCCGACACGGCCGAGCCGCATCTGAGCATGGAATATCTGGCCGCTCATTCAGGCGGCCTCATCTGCCTGACCGGCGGGCCCGACGGTCCGGTGAACGAAGCGCTCGTCCAGGGGCAGCAGCACGTGGCGCGTACCCGCATGGAGGAGCTCGCCAAGACTTTCGGCGACCGGCTCTATGTCGAATTGCAGCGTCACGGCACCGAGAATGAGCAACTCGCCGAGCCCGGCCTCATCGATCTCGCCTACGAGCTGGAGTTGCCGCTCGTCGCGACCAACGAGCCATACTTCGCCAAGCTCGACGACTATGCCGCCCATGATGCGCTGATCTGCATCGCCGAGGGTGAGGTCGTCGCCGCCGAAGACCGGCGCCGGTTGACGCCTGAGCACTATTTCAAGTCGCCCAGGCAGATGGCGACGCTCTTCGCCGACATTCCGGAAGCGATCGCCTCGACGGTGGAGATCGCCCGGCGCTGCGCCTTCAAGGTCGGGTCGCAGAAGCCGATCCTGCCGCGCTACGGCGAAGGCGACGAGGCGGAGGAATTGCGCCGCCAGGCTTTCGACGGCCTCGCCAACCGGCTCAAGGAACGCGGCCTGTCGGAAGGCTACAACGAGGACGACTACAAGCAGCGTCTCGAATTCGAGCTCGAAGTCATCATCAAGATGAAATATCCGGGCTACTTCCTGATCGTCTCGGACTTCATCAAATACGCGAAATCGAAAGGTATCCCGGTGGGGCCGGGCCGTGGTTCGGGTGCGGGCTCGCTCGTCGCCTATGTGCTCACCATCACCGATCTCGATCCCTTGCGCTTCAAGCTCCTCTTCGAGCGCTTCCTCAATCCCGACCGCGTCTCGATGCCGGACTTCGATATCGATTTCTGCCAGGACCGGCGCGATGAGGTGATCGACTACGTCCAGAACAAATACGGCAAGGATCACGTCGCCCAGATCATCACATTCGGTAAGCTGCAGGCGCGCGCCGTCTGTCGCGACGTCGGTCGCGTGCTGCAGATGCCCTACGGCCAGGTCGACCGCCTGAGCAAGATGATCCCGATGAACCCGGCCAATCCGGTGTCGCTGGCGCAGGCGATCGACGGCGAGCCGCGCCTCAAGGAGGAGCGCGACAAGGACACCACGGTTCGCACCATGCTGGAGATCGGCCTCAAGCTCGAGGGCCTTTACCGGCACGCCTCGACGCATGCCGCCGGCATCGTGATCGGCGACCGGCCGCTTGAGGAGCTGGTGCCGCTCTATCGCGACCCGCGCTCATCGATCCCCGCCACCCAGTTCAACATGAAATATGTCGAGAAGGCGGGCCTCGTTAAGTTCGACTTCCTCGGCCTCAAGACCCTTACTATCATCGACAAGGCGCAGAGGCTCATCCGCCAGCGCATTCCCGATTTCGACGCCAACAAGATCCCGCTCGATGACCTGCCTACCTTCCAGATGCTGGGCCAGGGCGACACGGTCGGCGTGTTCCAGCTGGAAAGTGCTGGCATGCGCGATGCGGTGCGCCAGATGCGCGCCGACCGCTTCGAGGACCTGATCGCACTCGTGGCGCTTTACCGTCCGGGTCCGATGGCCAATATCCCGCTCTATTGCGCCCGCAAGCTCGGCCGCGAGCCGCTCGAATACATGCATCCCGCGCTCGAGCCGATCCTGAAGGAGACTTTCGGCGTCATCACCTATCAGGAGCAGGTGCAGCAGATCGCCAAGGACCTTGCCGGCTACACGCTGGCGCAGGCCGATCTTCTGCGCCGCGCCATGGGTAAGAAGATCAAGTCGGAGATGGATGCGCAGCGCGAACACTTCCTCAAAGGCGCGGTCGAGCGCGGCATCGATGCCACAGTCGCCAGCAACATTTTCGACGCCTGCGCGAAATTCGCCGAATACGGATTCAACAAATCGCACTCCGCACCTTACGCCTATATCAGCTACCAGACGGCCTATCTGAAGGCGAACCACCCGGTCGAATTCCTCGCCGCCTCGATGTCGCTCGATATGGGCAATACCGACAAACTGCAGGTCTTCCGCCAGGAGGCGCAGCGCATCGGCGTCAAGATCGTGCCGCCCTCGATCAACCAGTCGCAGGTCGATTTCGCGGTGAAGGATCAGGCGGTCCTCTATTCGCTCTCAGCTCTCAAGAACGTCGGCTCGGGCGCCATCCAGCATCTGGTCGAGAAGCGCGAAGCGGAAGGGCCGTACACGACGCTTGGCGATTTCGCGCGCCGCATCGATGCCCATATGCTGAACCGGCGCGCCCTCGAAAGCCTGGTCAAGGCGGGCGCTTTCGATGAATTGCAGCCGAACCGTGCGCAGGTCTTCGATGGTGTCGACGCCATTCTTGCCATGGCCAACCGCACCACGGCGGAAGCCGAGGCCGGTCAGCATGATCTCTTCGGCCAGGGGTCGGGCCGCAAGGAGGATGTCGCATTGCCGGCGCGCGAGGGCTGGCTGCCCATGGACCGTCTCACCCAGGAATTCGAGGCGGTGGGCTTCTATCTCTCCGGCCATCCGCTCGACGATTATATGACGCGGCTCACACGCATGGGCGTCGACACCTGGACGTCATTCCACGCCAAGGCGCTGACCAAGGGGGCCACCGCGGCGAAGCTCGCCGGCACCGTCACCCATCGCCAGGAGCGCCGCTCCAAGTCCGGCAACAAATTTGCTTTCGTCGGGTTCTCCGACCCGACCGGCCAGTTCGAGACGATTTGCTTCTCCGACACACTGGCCGTCACGCGCGATTTGCTCGAGCCCGGCAAGGCGGTGATCGCCCGCGTCGAGGCCGATGTCGACGGCGAGGAGGTGCGGCTGCGGCTTCAGGGCGTCGAGGATATCGAGCGTGCCGCAGCCCAGATCACCTCGGGGCTGACGATCTTCCTCCGGGATGCCAAACCTATCGATTCCATCGCCCAGCGCCTGACCAATGGCGGCAAGGCGCCGGTCCGGCTGGTGCTGCAGATGGATCGGGGCAGGGAAGTCGAGATGGTGCTCGGCAACAAATTCACCGTGACGCCGCAGATCAAGGGCGCCATCAAGGCGATCTCCGGCGTGATCGACGTGCAGGATCTGTGATGGAGTGAGGAGAAGCGGCCATGACCGCAACTTCGCCTGACTATCTGGAAGGTGGCTGCGCCTGCGGCAAGATCCGCTATCGCCTGGCGATGCCGCCGATGTTCGTGAACTGCTGCCATTGCCGGGACTGCCAGCGCCAGACGGGCAGCGCCTTCGTGATCAACGCACTCACCGAGATGGACCGGATCGAAGTCCTGCGTGGAACGCCGGAAGCGGTGTCCGTGCCGACCGACAGCGGCCGGCCGCATGACATCTATCGCTGTCCGGACTGCCGCATCGCCTTGTGGGGCGACTATGGTCGGCGGCCCGGTTTGCGCTTTCTGCGTGTCGGCACGCTCGACGATCCGGCGGCGCTCACGCCCGATGCCCATATCTTCACGCGCTCGAAGTTGCCGTGGGTGCGATTGCCGGACCACGCCCGCGCCTTCGAGATCTACTACGACATGGAAAAGGAATGGCCGCCGGATAGCCTCAAGCGGCGGGAAGCTATATTGGGGCCAGGAAAATGACAGGGAGATAAGCGATGGCGCAGGATCTGGAGAAGGGCATCACCGCGAACGGCACCGGCTTCGGCGGCAAGAGCTGGAACATCCTGGGTCAGCTCTACTTCCCGAAGGCGGTATGCGATTCGACTTTCGCTTTCGAGACCAACAGCATGCCCGGGCAGTTCGTGCCGGTGCATGTTCATCCGAGCCAGGACGAATTCATCCTGGTCCAGGAGGGGGAGCTCGATCTCAAGCTCGACGGCAAATGGTTCAAGGCGAAAACGGGTGATCTGGTGCGCATGCCGCGCGGCATCCCGCATGGCTATTTCAACAAGTCCGACAAGCCGGCCCGGGCGCTGTTCTGGGTCTCCCCGGCGCGGATGCTCGAAAAGCTCTTCGACAATCTCCATAATGTCGCCGACCCGGTCGAGGCGGTGAAGATCTCCGCCGCCCATGAGGTCGACTTCCTGCCGCCCGAAGCCAACGAATAACGAATCAGGCGACAAGCAATTGTCAACTGGACCGGCGCGTCAGTTTTTCGGGTAGACTCCTGATTCGATGTTCGACGATCTCATTGGCCTCCTGATTCTCGCGCTGGTGGTGATATTCTTCACCCCGCTCATCCTCTCCATCGTAGCGCTCTCCCGTTCCGGCGATCTCCGGCGGAGGCTGGCACTGCTGGAGACCAAGCTCGCTCAATATGAAACGGGCGTCGCGCCTCCCGCGGCGGCGCCCGCCGAGACTATGGCGCCAGAGGCGGTAGTCCCTGAGATCGTGACCGAGGCCCCCGCGCCAGAGGTTGCTGCCCCTGAAGCCGCCGCGCGTCCAGGCAGGGTCTGGTCGCAAGCCAGGCGTGCGCAGGAGGGCGAGAGTGTCGACGCCGCCGCCGACTCGCCACCCGAGGGCGAGGCCATCGCTGCGGCGGCGCCACCGCCGCCTCCACCGCCCGCGCAACCGCGTGCCGGCATCGAGGAACGACTCACGTCGCGCTGGCTCGTCTGGCTTGGCGCTGTCGCGCTCGTGCTCGCCGGCATCTTCCTCATCAAATACTCGATCGAGAATGCGCTGCTGACACCGGCGATGCGCGCCATGGCCGGGCTTGTCCTCGGCGTCGCCTTGACGCTGGCCGGCGAATGGCTGCGCCGGCGCCCGGTGCAGAAGGAAATTGCGGCGCTCAAGCCCGATTATGTGCCAGGCGCCCTGGTCAGCGCCGGCCTCTTCATCTGCTTCGCCAGCATCTATGCCGCCTATGCGTTGCTGGACCTGCTGAGTCCAGGCGCCACCTTCATCGGCCTCGCCGTGGTGGCGCTGGTCGCTTTCGTGCTGGCGGCACTCCATTCGCCCATCGTCGCGATCATCGGTCTTCTCGCCGGTTTCGCGACGCCGGCTCTGGTGAGCTCGGACAGCCCCAATGCCGTGATCCTGTTCGCCTATCTCGCCCTTATCGCGGCGGCGGCCTATGCCGTCGTCATTTATCGGGGGTGGGGATGGCTCGCTTACGGGGCGACGATCGGCGGGCTTCTATGGGTCGGCCTGTGGATCGTCGGACCGATGCAGGCTGGCGATCTCATGACCATCGCGGCATTCCTTGCCGCGCTGACCGCGGCGGCGGTCTGGCTCGCTTTGCGGCTGACGCCTGACGAATCTCCCTCGATCTGGGAGAAGCCGCATCAGCCGGATGGCCCGGAATTCAACGGCTGGCTCGCGGCGACCGGCTCGGTCGGCCTCTTCGCTTTTGCGGCGCTGAACTTCCAGGCGCCGATGGTGAATTTGATGCTGGCGGGGATAGGCGCGGTGGCGTTGAGCTTCGCCGGCCGGCGCTTTGAGCGCTTTGACGGCTTCATCGCCCATGCCGCGGCACTCTTGTTCCTCGTGCTGCTCGCCTGGGAGCCCGAGGGCATTCTCGGCAAAATTCTCTACGATATCGATGCCGGCAACATCATAGCGCCGCAGGGCGCGCTGTTCGCGCCGGAAGCGAAGAGCTTCGTACTGTCGCATCTATTCGCCGGCGCATTGATCGCGGCCTTGGGTTTCGTCCTGCTGCGTGGCAGCCGGCGTCCTTATGTCTGGGCAGGCATCTCGCTCCTCGGCGCCTTGCTCATATTGGCTGCCGCCTATGCCCGCAGTCGCTTCTTCACCACCGATCTCCTGTGGACGCTTACCGCGACGCTTGCCGCCGCTATCGCCGTGTCGCTTGCGGGCGCGCTCAACAAGAGACGCGAGGAGCGGCGATACCGGCTGGCTCTCGGCTTCTATGCGGCCGCCGCCATTGCCGGCGTGAGCTTCGCTTTCGCCTTCGTGTTCCGCGAAGCCTGGCTTACCGTCGCCTTGGCGCTGCAATTGCCGGCATTGGCCTGGCTCGAGAAGAGCCTCGATCTGAGGGAGTTGCGCAAGCTGGCGCTTGCCGTGGCCGCCGTCATCCTGGTGCGCCTCGCGCTCAATCCCTATGTGCTGACCTACGAGACCAACAATGCTCTCGGGACGCAATGGATTCTCTATGGCTATGGCATTCCCGCACTGGCCTTCTTCGCCGCGGGGCGGATGTTCAAGCAGCGTTTGAACGATCTCACCGTCACGGTCCTCGAAAGTGGCGCCTTCGTCTTCGCGCTCCTGCTGGTGGCGCTCGAAATTCGTGTATTCACCGAGGGGCGCATCGCGGCCGAGACTTTGACGCTCTTCGAACTGGCTCTGCACACCCTGGTCTGGCTCGGCGCCGGCTGGTGGCGGCTCAGGGCCTTCGCGACGGCAGGCCGGCCGATCGACAAATGGTGGGCGGCGATCCTCATTGGCCTCGGCTTGCTGGGCGTCGTTTTCGGCCAGCTCTTCGCCCTCAATCCGGTCGTGACCTATGAGAGCGTCGGCGCTTACCCGATCTTCAACACATTGCTCGTCGCCTATCTCGCGCCGGCGGTTCTGATCGGCCTCATCGCTTATGCGCTGCCCGACCTGCCGCAGACGCGCAGCCTGCGGACGCCGCTCTCGGCGCTGTCCCTCATCCTGGTGCTGGCCTGGGTGACACTTGAGACGAAGCGCTTCTTCCAGGGCCCGGTACTCGATTTCTGGGCCGTGAGCGATGCTGAATACTATGCCTATTCGGTCGTCTGGCTGCTCTCATCCCTGGTGCTGCTCGGAATTGGCATGTGGCGGGGGGCTCCCTGGCTGCGGCATGGCGCGCTCGCTATCCTGATCCTCACCGTCTGTAAGGTATTCCTGTCCGACATGGCTGCCCTGGGAGGGCTTTACCGCGTCTTCTCCTTCCTCGGGCTGGGCCTCTTCCTTGTCGGAATTGGCTATCTTTATCAGCGCTTTGTCTTCACCGAGAGGAAAGCGGAGGATAAGCCTGCCAGCGGCTAATATTCCTCGATCACAAAAACTTTGCCTTGAAGTTGACGCGCCAGCTACAACATCCCCCGTGATCTAGGGAAATCTATAACGTTACGGAATAATTACTTAGCGAGGTTTTTGCGATCATGAAGCCCTTTGCCATTGCCGGTATCCAGATGCATCTGGGCCACGGCTCCAACATCGAGGCCATGCGCCAGCGCGTTGATCTGACGATGCATCTTTTTCCCTGGGTGCAAATGGTGATGTTCTCCGAGCTCGCCTGCTTCGGTCCGCTCTTGCAGCACGCCCAGCCGCTGCCGGGCGCCGCCGAAGACGCCTTCCGTGAAATGGCGCGCCATCACCGCATCTGGATCGTCAACGGCTCCATGTATGAGCGCCGCGAGGGCGGCATCTTCAACACCACGTCGGTCGTCGACCCGCAGGGCGATGTCGTCGGACGCTACCGCAAGATGTTTCCGTTCGCCCCCCTGGAGCAGGGCGTTCAGGCGGGTAACGAGTTCCTCACCTTCGACATCGAAGGCGCCGGCAAGTTTGGCGTCCTCAACTGCTACGACATCTGGTTCCCGGAGACGTCGCGCCAGCTTGCCTCGATGGGCGTCGATGTCATCCTGCATCCGGTCATGACGCATACGATCGATCGCGATGTCGATATCGCCATCAGCCATGCGACCTCGGCGATGATGCAGTGCTATGTCTTCGACGTGAACGGATTGGGCGCCGGCGGCAATGGCCGCTCCTGCGTGTTCGATCCCGCGGGCCGCGCGCTCTTCACCGGCGATACGACCGAGCAGATCATCCCGATCGAGATCGACATGGAATTGGTGCGCCGTTCGCGCGAGCGCGGCATCCGCGGTCTGGGTCAGATGGCCAAGAGCTTCCGCGACCGCACTGTCGATTTCCCGGTCTATGACCGCGAGCGCTTCGATACGAGCTATCTCGATTCACTCGGCGCGCTCGCCACGCCGCGCCGCGTCGACGCGCCGGCGCCGCGCAATGTCCACACGCTCCCGGTGCGCCGCAGTCTCGTAAACTGACGGCGGATTGCCTCCGGCCTCGCCGGAGGCGCCGCGCAGTCACTTCGACAGAGCCAGGGACGCTTCCTCGATGAGATTCGCGACCGCCTCCGGCTGCGATATGAACACGGCGTGGCTGGCCTTGACCTCGACGGTCGTGCTGCCGGCACGCTTCGCCATCATCCGCATGAGATCAGGATTTATCGCCCGATCTTCGGTCGTGATGAGAGCCCAACTTTTTTTGCTTTTCCACGCCGGTTGTCGGCTCTTGGTCTCGAAGGCGGCCTTTGCCGGCAAGACTTGCGAGTGGGCCATGAACTCGGTGTCTGCCGGCGACACATCGGCCGCGAAATCAGCGGCAAAGACTTTCGGATCCAGATATAGATATCCGTCCGCCGTCGCTACTATGCCTGTCGACGGGGCAGGAGTCTTGCCGGCGAGATCGAGAACGCTTTCCGCCACATCCGGTTGGAAGGCGGCGATGTAGACAAGCCCTACGACCTTGTCGCTGTTGCCCGCTTCCGTCACGACCATGCCTCCGTAGCTGTGGCCCACGAGGATCACTGGACCGTCCTGGAGCGCAAGGATGCGATGAGTGGCGTCGACATCGTCTTGCAGGGAGGTCATCGGCTCCTGCACGATCGTTACGTCATGGCCTTTGGCCTTCAGGAGATCGTATACTTTGCGCCAGCCGGAGCCGTCCGCCAGCGCGCCGTGAACGATCACGATATTCTTGACCGGCGCCGCTTGAGCCGGCGCGAAGGCAGCAAGGATGAACAATGCTGCGGCGGCCACCGTGAGCGCGAATCTTGCAAGTCTCATGATCCTGCTTCCTTCTGTTGTGACGAGCCTTGGACGACAGGCTACGGGAAGAGGGGCGCCGACGCCACATGCTCTCCGGCGGCTGGTTCGGCGTCCTTGTAGTAGTAGCTATAGCCATTGATCGCCGGCGCGCCGCCGAGATGCGCATAAAGGACTCTCGATCCCTCGGGGAAGTAGCCCTTGCGCGCCAGGTCGATCATGCCCTGCATGGATTTGCCCTCATAGACGGGGTCGGTGATCATCGCCTCCATTCGCGCGGCGAGCCGGATCGCTGCGTTGGTCTCCTCGGAGGGCACGCCATAGGCGGGGTAGGCATAGTCGGGATTGATGATGATCTCGTCATCACGGATGGCACGTCCCAGTCCGACAAGCGCGGCGGTGTTGTCGACAATCTGGCGCACCTGTGCCCGGGTCTGTTCGGGCGTTCCAGAGGCATCGATGCCGACGACACGCTGCGCCCGGTTCTGGGCCGCAAAGCCGACGATGGTGCCGGCGAGCGTCGAGCCGGTCACGACACAGACGATGATATAGTCGAAGGCGATGCCGAGCTCAGCCTCCTGTCTCGCGACTTCCTCGGCGAAGCCGATATAGCCGAGACCGCCGAATTTATGCACCGAGGCGCCGGCCGGGATCGGATAGGGCTTGCCTCCGGAGTCCTTCACGGAGCGGATGGCATCTTCCCAGCTTTTGCGGATACCGATATCGAAGCCGGCATCGACGAGCCGGCTGTCGGCGCCCATGAGCCGGGTCATCAGGATGTTGCCGACGCGATCATAGACGGCGTCGTAATGCGGAACCCATTTCTCCTGGATCACGACGCATTTCATGCCGAGTTTCGCGGCCGTTGCCGCGACCAGGCGTGTGTGGTTCGACTGCACGCCGCCGATCGACACGAGCGTGTCGGCGCCCGACGCGATAGCATCGGGAACGATGTATTCAAGTTTTCGGAGCTTGTTGCCGCCCATCGCCAGGCCGGAATTGCAGTCGTCGCGCTTGGCGTAGATCTGCACCTTTCCGCCGATCGCCGCCGACAGCCGGGGCAGGTGCTCGATGGGCGTGGGACCGAAGGTGAGCGGATAGCGGTCGAATTTGGCAAGGAGGGACATGAAGCGGGCTCCCGGTTTCGACAGGGAGCATAGAAAGGATCGCCCGTAAGGTGCTTGCAAAAGTGAGTTGCGTTTTGTCTTCTTACCCCCTTCAATGGATCGGCGATGATAAAAATCATCCACCGAGGTGCACCGAAATGGAAGATTATTCCGTAGGGCCGTTGGACCGCATCGATATTAAGATAATGCGGGCCCTCCAGGCCGATGGCCGCCTGACCAATGCCGAGGTGGCCATCCGTGTGAATGTCAGCGCCGCTACTTGCCACAGGCGCACCCAGCGGCTGTTCGAGGAGGGCTACATCACGGGAGTGAGGGCGGACATAGCGCCCGCGTCGGTCCACTTGAATGCGCTTGTGATGGTTGGCGTCGTGCTCGATCGTTCGACGCCCGAGAGTTTCGCCGCATTCGAGAAGGCCGTGCTGCCGATGAAGGAGGTCCTCGACTGCAATCTGGTGGCGGGAGATTTCGACTATCTGCTGAAAATCCGGGTCCGCGACATGGCGGATTTCAACAAGCTGCACGGGCAGAAGCTGATTGCTCTTCCGGGCATCAGACAGACCCGTACTTTCTTCGTCATGAAGGAGGTCAAGGACAATGCGCGCCTGCCGTTCTGACAGCGGCCTTCTTCAAGCCCCTTCGAGGACTTTGGGCCTGATCTCGTCGGCCGGCATCGGCCGGTTGAAATAGAAGCCTTGCAGGAACTCGCAGCCGGCAAGGCGCAGGAATTTGGCCTGGAACTCGTCCTCGATTCCTTCCGCCGTGACCTTGAGGCCCATTGAACGCGCTATGGCGATGGTTCCCTGGACAAGTTGCTGCACATTGGTGTTGCTGGTGATGTCGGCGCAGATCGAACGGTCGAGTTTGAGCCGGTCAAAGGGGAAGGTGCGCAAATAGCCAATGCTCGAATAGCCGGTGCCGAAGTCATCGAGCGCGATGGTGACACCGCGTTCTTTCAGCCGCCACATGGCGGCAAGCGCGATGTCGGGCTCGACCATCAGGTGGCGCTCGGTAATCTCGAGCTCGAGCTGGCTTGCCGGGAAGCCGATTTCGGCGAGTACCTGCCCGACCATCTCGTCGAAGCGCGGGTTCTTGAATTGCACCGGCGAGACATTCACCGACAGAATGAAATCCGGCCAGGCGAGGGCGTCGACGCAGGCGCGGCGCAGGACATAGGCGCCGAGCGTCTCGATGAGGCCGCCTTCCTCGGCGAGCGAGATGAAGACATCGGGCCGGATCACCCGCCCGTCGAACATCGTCCAGCGCGCCAGCGCCTCGACGCCCTTCGGCTGATGCGTCGCCGAGTCGACGATGAGCTGATAGGCGACCGTAATCTCCTCCGCCGCCAGCGCCTCGCGCAAATGATGGGTGAGGCTGGCGCGCTCCTGCATCTTGGCGTCGATATTGGCGTCGTAATAGGCGATGCGGTTGCCGCCGAGTTTCTTGGCCTCGTACATGGCGATGTCGGAGCGGCGTAAGAGCTCGTGGATGGTGGTATCCTTGGAGCAGCCTGACGCGATGCCGACGCTGGTGCCGAGACGGAGATCGCCTTTCGGCGTCTTGAGCGGCTCCTTCAGGAATTCGATGAACTGCTCGGCGACCTTGCGACCGGTTCGCTGGGCATCGGGGCCGGTGGTGAGGAAGGCGAACTCATCGCCGCCGACGCGGGCAAGGAGGCCGTTGCCGGCGGCGATGTGACTGAAGCCCGCGGTGCAGCCGAGCAACGCGCGGTCGCCGGCGAAGTGGCCATGCGTGTCATTGACGTCCTTGAAGCCGTCGAGATCGAGGAAAACGACGCAGACATCGGGCTGCATGCGCAACGTCTTGTCGTCGCTGAGCGGCGTCGCGAGCAGCGATGCCCGGTTCGGCAGGCCGGTCAGGAAATCATGCGTGGCGGCATGCTCGGCTTCCTTCTGGCTGCGCATGGTGGCGCGCAGATTGGCCCATGCCGTCACCACCACGCCCATCATGATCAGGGTGAGCAGGATCAGCATCGTCGTGACCGCCGGGCTGATCGTCGCCAGGGCGTCCGATCCGCGCGTCCTGGTCGACCAGATGAGCTTGCTCACGGCGCCGCCAGCAGGATCGGCCAGGATCACACTCTGCTCGGCTGGACTGCCGGGCTCGGCGAGCTTGAGATTGGCGATCACGAATTCCGCTCCGAGTTCGTTCACCATGGCATCTGTAAGATGCTTGGCAATCACCAGGATCCGTTTCTGTCCTTCGGGCAGGGCGAAGCCTTCCGAGAAGGGCACGACAGGCCCGGCCACAGCCGCGGCAATGCCGTCCGGCGTCCTGAAGAAGCCGCTCGACACCGCATATTGGCCGGGCGGCGCCTCGCTCTGCTTGAGCATCCGGTCGAGCACCAGTCCGAAATCTCCTTGGACGACGCGGCGAGTGCCGCGCCGGCCCGCAGCGCGAAGAGGTCCTTGCCGGATTCGTCGATCAGAAAGGCGGTGTCGAATATGATTCCCGTCGAGGTCGAGTCGGTATAGCCGCTGCGCACGAATTCCGGATTGGAGATGTTGTAAAGTCCGGTAACGGCGTCGTCCCAGCGCGCATAGTCCTGGTGGCTGTCATGCAGCTTCTTGACGAAGGATTTGACCGCCGCCTGCGCTGTCTGCCGCGTCAGCGCCCGGTCGGTGCGGTCGACTTCATTGGCGAGATGATTGAGGGCATAGAAGACGACGCCGACGGTCGCGGCCAACGCCGCGCCCGCCATGACCGCCATCCAGAATTCGATTGTCCCCTTGCGCCCGAAGCGCGCCAGAATTGCGCCAAGACTCATTGCCTTACCTTGCCCCCGCGCGAGGTTACTGGCTGCGGATCACCAAAGGCTTATGAATTTGACAGACTCTGTAGCGGCTTCAAAACATTTTGTTAACGCTGTCCATCGGCGGCGGCGTCGGCGCGGAACTTCCTTCGAGGGGAATGGCGTCGAATTGCTTGTAGATCGCATTGACCCACTGCTTCGCACGATCTTTCAACTTCCGGTCGTCGGTCTGCATGCGCCCACGCGAAACGAGAATGCCCATATCAGCACCGTGGTAGCGGTAATCGCCTGCCGTATAGACACGCAGATAAAAGGCTTCATGCTCGCCCGAGACCAGAAACCAGTCGATCGACTTGCGGACGAGCGAGATGTCGCCACTCTCGTTCATTTGCCAGATGCCCGAAGCCGGCGCCTTGGTGATCATCTCGACCCGGTCGACCGGATATTTGAGAATGAGCTGGCTCCAGTCGTCATATTCGGTCCACCGCTTCTGGACCTGCGCCAGGTCAATCTCCCAATCGACATCCATGAACTCCAGCATGTGGAACAAGTAGATTGGACAGCCGCCATAGGTTGACGTGATGAGATTGGTGAGAGGGGAGGCGCCTGAGACACGTGGGTTGATCTCACCCAGATAGACTTCGCCCGAATCCGTATCGATGAGGAAGTCCATGCAGAAGGCGCCTTTGTAGCCAGCCTTATAGAGGCGATCGCCGAGCTTCTGCGCCATGCGGGTGACGGCCCGGCGCTCCTTGTCGAGGCCGCCGACGAAAACGTCGTTGCCGCACCAGCCGCCCTTGTAAGGGGTGACTTCGGTGAAGCCGGTGATGTCGGTCTGGAGCGGCCCGACCAGCGTGCCGTGGCGGGTGGCAATCGCCTCGACCGTGCCCGGCAGGTGGTTGATCCGCTTCATCACCTTGAGCTGCTCGGCGACGAGCTTGTCCTCATGCTTCTTCCAGTCGGCCTCGGATTTGATGAAGAATGTGGTGCGGCCGGAATCGCCATAGGGGGTCTGGACGACCAGGTCCTGACCCAACTTGGCCTTCATGGCAAGCTTCATGAGATCGGCGTAAGTCTTTGCTTTTCCGAGTGTATTCGGGGCGCTTTTGATACCTGCTTCATTGCCGAGCTGGGTGGTGACGATCTTGCTGTCGATATGCTTGCGCAGTTTGACGGGCGGCAATGCGATCTTGAGGCCAAGCTCCTTGGCGAGCTTCTCGGTCTCTTCGTCGAGCATGACCAGGATGAGCAGCCCATTGCCGCGTTCGGCGATCCGGGTCCTGACCTCCTTGTGGCGCAGGAGGTAATTGTTGACGTCCTCGATTGAGCGGAACTCGTGCGGTCCGTTCTCGCGCGGCACCGTGATCTTGGGATGCGTGGCGTCGAAGCTGTCAAAGAAATTGATGTATTCGAACTTGTTGATCCAGCGCCCGAGCCCCAGAAGGTTATAGGGAGTGGGCGACAAGAAGTAGATCGGCGTCTGATTTTGACGGAAGAATTTGTAGATATCTGAAAGACTTGTGAGTTTTTGACGCTTGCCGCTTGGTGCCATATTTCCCCTCCAGCCAGGCTTGTCGGCGCCCGTCCCCGAAAGACTACGCAAAAAAGTTACCGTAGGCCAAGGGGCATTTGGGATAATTGACCGGCGTGGCCGGGGAGGGGCGATCAAAAGGCTTGTGTTTACGGGGCTTCTTGCCTATAAGCCGCGCCGTTAGCACACACGCGGATGCGGGAGAGGCACATGGGAGTTTCGGCTCCCCACATAGTGTTTTCTCCCTCCGGTGCCGGATAGTCCGGTCACATCATCCGCGGCGGATCAACCGGAAAAGGATATTAGCATGGCTCTGCCAGAATTCACCATGCGTCAGCTCCTGGAAGCTGGCGTTCACTTCGGCCACCAGACCCACCGCTGGAACCCCAAGATGAAGGGCTACATCTACGGGGCGCGCAATGGCATTCACATCATCGACCTCGCGCACACCGTGCCGTTGCTGCATCAGGCGCTGCTCGCCGTCGCCGACACGATTTCGCGCGGTGGCCGCGTGCTCTTTGTCGGCACCAAGCGCGCCGCCCAGGATTCGATCGCCGATGCGGCGAAGAAGTCGGCCCAGTACTACATCAATTCGCGATGGCTCGGCGGTACGCTGACCAACTGGAAGACCATCTCCAACTCGATCAAGCGTCTGCGCCAGCTCGAGGAGACGGTTTCGAAGGAAGGCATGGGGCTCACCAAGCGCGAGCTTCTCACGCTGACGCGCGAGAAGGACAAGCTCGAGCAGGCGCTCGGCGGCATCAAGGACATGGGCGGTACGCCCGACATCCTCTTCGTCATCGACACCAACAAGGAACAGCTTGCGATCAAGGAAGCCAATCGTCTCGGCATCCCGGTCATCGCCATCCTCGACACCAATTGCGACCCGGCGGGCGTCACCTATCCGATCCCGGGCAATGACGATGCCGGCCGCGCCATCACGCTCTATTGCGACCTGATCAGCCGCGCCTGCATTGAAGGCATTTCGCAGGGGCAGCGCGGCGCCGGCGGCGATATCGGCGAATCCGAGGATCCGCAGGGCGAAGACCTGCCGGAAGCCGCTAACGCCTGATATCTGATCCCGAGGGAGTTCGTTCGCGCGGACTCCCTCCATTCCACGAGGACAATTATGGCTGACATCACCGCAGCAATGGTGAAGGACCTGCGCGAGAAGACCGGCGTAGGCATGATGGACTGCAAAGCGGCGCTCGCCGCGACCAATGGCGACATGGATGCCGCTGTCGACTGGCTGCGCGCCAAAGGCCTTGCCAAGGCGGCCAAGAAGTCGACCCGCGTGGCGGCCGAAGGCCTGATCGGCGTCGCCGTCGAAGGCACCTCCGGCGCGCTCGTCGAAGTCAATTCCGAGACCGACTTCGTCGCCCGCAATGAAAAGTTCCAGGCGATGGTCGCCGATATCGCCAAGCTTGCCCTCAAGGCGGACGGCGATACCGAAAAGCTGAAAATCGCGCATTATCCGGGCAGCAAGCATGCTGTGGCCGAATATGTGGCCGAGATGGTCGCCTCGATCGGCGAGAACATGGGCGTGCGCCGCACCGCCGTGGTTTCGGTCAACGACGGCGTCATCGGCAGCTATATGCACAATCAGGTCGTGCCCGGCCTCGGCAAGATCGGTGTGATCGTCGCGCTCGAATCGACCGGCAACAAGGACGAGCTCTCGCAGTTCGGCCGCATGCTGGCGATGCATATCGCCGCGACCAATCCGGTCGCTCTCGATCTCGCCGGCGTGCCGAAGGAGACGATCGAGCGCGAAAAGGCCATCCTTGCCGAGAAGAACGTCGGCAAGCCGGAGAAGGTGCTCGAGAAGATCATGGAGAGCGGCCTCAAGTCCTATGCCAAGGAGAACTGCCTCCTCGAGCAGGCCTATGTCCATGACGGCGCCAAGTCGGTGAGCCAAGCGCTCGCCGAGGTCGCCAACAAGGCGGGCGCCCCCGTCAAGCTCGCCGCCTATGTGCGCATGCAGCTCGGCGAAGGCATCGAGAAGAAGGAAGATGATTTCGCCGCCGAAGTCGCCAAGGCGGCGGCGGTCTAAGCACGTTTGCTAGCGCGGTGCCGCCTTCAGATAGGCGGCGCCGCGCGGCGATATTCTGTATCCGGTCTCCAGGCTTTCGGTGAGGCCAAGCTCCTTGAGTTTCCTGACCCGGATCTTGAAGGCCTGGGTCTCCCAGGAAAGCGCCGCCGCCAGCTCGGCGGCCCTGACCGCCGGATGGGCGGCGATCAATTCCAGCACTTTCAATGTCCACGCCCCATCCCTGGCTGATGTGTCGAGCCGCGCGAGGCGCGTTGCTATTTCCGTTGCACCCGACCTCGTCGGCGCCTGTTTCCTGAGCGCCTCCCTCGGATCCTTTCCGGCGAAGCCGAGGCCGATCCTGAACACGCTGCCGCTGCCGAATTTCGCGAGCTCGGCCAGGAGTTGCGCCTTCGTCGCATATCCCGCCTTGCGGGCGTCCGCCTCGCTGATCGCCTGGACCTCGATTGGTTTGATTCCGGTGACGGCGACGACCCCGAGCGCGGTGCGGACTTCGCTGCCGGCCTTGATGCGGGGCCTCGGCCAGCGCCGGAAGGCCAGAGTGATGCTGCCCCTGCGGATGCCGTCGAGGATAGCGGATTTGAACAGCATTTGACCTCCTGAACCGGACTCAATACGAATAACATTAGCCTGCTGCAAAAATATGCTATCTCCCTCAAGTCTTTCCATAATTCCAATCGGGTGAACATGGCCAAGCTCGCCTTCAAGCGCGTCCTCCTGAAAGTCTCGGGCGAAGTTCTCATGGGTCCGCAACCCTTCGGAATTGATCTGGCGACCGTCGAACGGGTCGCCAGCGAGATCGCCGAAACCGTGAAGACCGGCGTCCAGCTGAGCCTCGTGATCGGCGGCGGCAATATCTTCCGCGGCATGGCTCAGGCGGCCAAAGGCATGGACCGGGTGAGCGCCGATCATGTGGGCATCCTGGCGACAGTCATGAACGCGCTCGCCATGCAAGGGGCGTTGCAGGGCAAGGGCATCGACGCCAGGGTCCTCTCGGCCATCGCCATGCCCACCGTCTGTGAGACCTATTCAAGGGCCAAGGCAGTCCATCATCTCGAGGCGGGCAGGGTCGTCATCTGCGCCGCCGGCACCGGCCTGCCGTTCTTCACCACCGATACCGGCGCGGCGCTCCGGGCGGCGGAGATGGGCTGCGACGCGCTGTTCAAGGGCACCAGCGTCGACGGCGTCTATTCCGCCGATCCCAAGACGGATCCAGCGGCCAAGCGTTATGAGCGCATCACTTTCAGCGAGATCCTGGCGCAGGATCTGCGCATCATGGACCCGGCGGCCATCGTGCTTGCGCGGGATAACGGGATTCCGGTAGTTGTGTTCTCCATCCGCACGCCCGGCGCGGTACTCCAGGTCCTGAAAGGCTCGGGCAAATTTACGATAGTGACGAAAGACTGAACCGCCATGGCACAACCCACCCCATTCGACTCGAAAGAACTCAAGCGGCGCATGCATGGTGCGGTCGATGCCTTGAAGCATGATTTCGGCGGCTTGCGCACAGGGCGCGCCGCCGTGAGCCTCGTCGAGCCCATCCATGTGGACGCCTATGGCGCCTCGATGCCGATGAACCAGGTAGCGACGGTCACGGTGCCGGAGCCCCGCATGCTGTCCATCCAGGTTTGGGACAGAGGCCTCGTCATTGCCGTCGAGAAGGCGATTCGCGCGTCCAACCTCGGTCTCAACCCGCAGACCGAAGGCCAGGTCATCCGCCTGCGCATGCCGGACCTTACCCAGGACCGCCGCAAGGAACTGGTCAAGGTTGCTCATCAATATGCCGAAAAGGCCCGCGTCGCGGTGCGTAATGTCAGGCGCGACGGTATGGACCAGCTCAAGACGCTCGAAAAGGGCCATCATATCAGCGAGGACGAACACCGCACCAAATCCGATGAGGTGCAGAAGATGACCGATGAGACGATCAAAGAAATCGACGCCGCACTCAAGGTCAAAGAAGCTGAGATCATGCAGGTCTGAGCGGCGGGACCGCGAGGATGCGAGCCCATGAGGGACCGTTGATGACAAGTCACGGTGGCAGAGCGGCGGTGCCGCGGCATGTCGCCATCATCATGGATGGCAATGGCCGCTGGGCTCATGCCCGCGGTCTGCCGCGCTCCGCAGGTCACCGAAAGGGAGTGGAGGCGCTGCGCACCGCCGTCCAGGCAGCCGGTGAGATGGGGGTGAGCTATCTCACCATTTTCAGCTTCAGCTCGGAGAACTGGTCGCGGCCGCCGTCCGAAGTCTCATTTCTTCTCGACCTCATGCGTCACTTCGTGCGCCAGGACGTCGCCGAGCTGGACCGCGCGAATGTCCGAATAAGGATCATCGGCGAGCGCCGCGGACTTGCCGCCGATATCGTTGCACTCATCGAGGAGACCGAGGAGCGCACGCGTGCGAATACCGGCCTCACACTTGTCGTCGCCTTCAACTACGGCTCGCGCCAGGAGATAACAGCCGCCGCCCGCGGCCTCGCATTCGCGGTGCGCGAAGGTCGTGTGGCGCCCGAATCAATCACACCGGAGCTGTTCGGCAGCTTCCTCGAGACCGACGGCATTCCCGATCCCGATCTGTTGATCCGCACCAGCGGTGAACAGCGCCTGTCCAATTACCTTCTCTGGCAGTGCGCCTATACCGAACTCGTCTTCGTCGACGAATACTGGCCGGATTTCAGCCGAGAGACATTGGAGCGCGCCATCGCCGAATATCAGACGCGTGAGCGGCGCTTCGGCGGGCTCCAAGCGCAGTCGGCCTGACCATGGCTGAGACCGTCGGCTCGCCTCCAGGCGCCAATTGGCGCGATCTCGGAATCCGCACGCTGACCTCGGCGGTCCTGATTCCCGCCGTTCTGGTCGATGTGTGGGTCGGAGATGCCTGGTTCCACCTGCTCGTGGCGCTCCTCGCCGTGATGATGGCGCATGAGTGGACCAACATCGTGCATGAGCGTAGTTCCTCGCAGTTCGCGCTCCATGCGGCGGCGGCCCTGTGCGGCGCATTCCTGCCCGTGACGCACGGCTCGCAAACCGCGCTCGCGGTCATATCGGTCATCTGGGTTCTCAGTCTGGCGCTGGCGATGGCCCAGCACCGTCGTCTTAGTCTGTGGGTGATGTCGGGTGTGGCCTATATCGGCCTGCCGGCGATGGCTTTCGTCATCCTCAGGGGCGAGAACCAAGCGGGCATGCTCACCATCATGTGGCTCTTCGCTGTGGTATGGGCGGCCGACATCTGCGCCTATTTCGTCGGCCGCGTCATCGGCGGGCCGAAACTGGCCCCCCGGATTTCGCCGAAGAAGACCTGGGCCGGGCTATGGGGGGCGGTGGCCGGCGGCGCCCTTGCGGGCAGCGCCGTGGCCTATTTCGCCGGCCTTGCGGACTTGGTCGTGCTCGGCCTCCTCGGCGCCGCGCTCGCCGTTGTCGAGCAACTGGGCGATCTCTTCGAATCGGCCCTCAAGCGCCACTATGGGGTGAAGGACTCAGGCCGGCTCATTCCCGGCCATGGCGGCGTTCTCGACAGGGTCGACGGCCTCGTCGCCGCGTCGCTGGCCCTGGCCGCTTTCATCATAATCTCGGGCTATATCGACCGCGGTAACGAACTTTTCGGCCGCTAGGCTTAGATTGCCGAAATGTTGTCGCAATAACCGGGTTTCGTGGTTAATAACTAGTTTGGGCCAATAGCTTAACTGGCACAGGCTTTGCGGGTTAGAGGCGGGGCCGGCACATCGAGCCGGATTTGAAACAGGATATCGTGATGGACCTTCTCGCCACTTTTCCGGCAGTCATTCTCTCCTACGGCGGTTACACCGCGGCCTTGCTCGTCGCGCTGACCGTCATCGTCTTCATCCACGAATACGGCCACTTCAAAGTGGCCCGGCTTTGCGGAATGAAGGTGGATGTCTTCTCCATCGGCTTCGGCCGCGAGATCTGGGGCAAGACCGACCGCTACGGCACGCGCTGGAAGGTCGGCTGGCTGCCGGTCGGCGGCTATGTGAAATTCGCCGGCGACGCCAATGCCGCGAGCATGCCGGACGCGGACGAACCGCCGAAGCCTGACGAGTTTCACGGCAAACCCATCTGGCAGCGTGCCCTCGTGGTTGCCGCCGGCCCGGCCGCGAATTTCATATTGGCTTTTATTCTGTTCGCTGGCGCCTTGTATTTCCTGGGCGACCAGACGCCCGGTTCGCGGCT
This sequence comes from Nordella sp. HKS 07, assembly GCF_011046735.1. Classification (NCBI taxonomy): domain Bacteria; kingdom Pseudomonadati; phylum Pseudomonadota; class Alphaproteobacteria; order Hyphomicrobiales; genus Nordella; species Nordella sp. HKS 07. The sequence continues at coordinate 5,933,695 of NZ_CP049258.1, forward strand.
CGGCAAGATCGAGCCTGGATCCGCCGCCGAGCAGGCCGGGTTTCAGCCCGAAGACCTCGTGCTGCGGATTGACGGCGAAGGAGTGAAGAGCTTCACCGATATCGTCGCCATCGTGAGCGGAAGCGCGGGCAAGAACCTCGCCTTCGACATCGACCGCTCCGGCAGCGAATTGACCTTGAATGTCGTCCCGCGCCCCATAGTCGAGGACAGGGGCTTCTACGGCAAGATCACCATCGGGCGGATCGGCGCGGCCCCCAGCCAAAATCCGTCCAATTTCCATGACGTTTCCGTGTCACGCGCCTTTGAACTGTCGGGCGACCAGATCGAGCGCATCGTGGTGGGAACGCTGCAGTATGTCGGCCGGTTGATCATCGGCCAGGACAGCGTCTCCCAGCTCGGCGGCGTGGGCACCATGGCCAAGCTTACCGGCGATGCCGCCCAGGGCGGGATATTCCCCTATGTGTACATGGTCGCCGTGCTGTCCGTGAGTATCGGATTAATTAACCTCTTTCCTATTCCAATGCTCGATGGCGGCCATCTGGTGTTCTATGCCCTGGAGGCGATCCGGCGCAAACCATTGGGGCCGCAGGCGCAGGAATGGAGCTTCAGGATCGGATTTGCCGTGGTTATTTTCATCATGCTCGTCGGCAATATGAACGACCTGATAAGGGTCACTCTCAGAAACCTAGCCTATTGAAATAAGGCAAAAATCTTCATTTGCATTCATTAGGAAAGAGCGTAAAACGGCAGCCCGGGTGAGGGGATTCTTCGGGAACGACGCGTAGCAGGGGATTGAATACAAGGGAATGCGTTACAAGTCAGTCATTGTCGCGGTTTTTGCGTGCGTGTTGTCCTTTGCCCTGCCGGTCATGGCGCCTCAGGGTTTTGTGCCAGCAGCCCAGGCGCAGACCGTTGGCCGCATCATCGTCGAGGGCAATCAGCGCATCGAGACGGAAACCGTCCTCTCCTACATGCAGATCGGCGCCGGGGATCCGTTTGATTCGGAGAAGATCGACGAGATCGCTGAAGAGCCTGTTCCAGACCGGCCTGTTCTCGGACGTCCGCATATTCCGCCGTGGCGGCAACCTCGTCGTCGTCGTCGAAGAGAACCCAATGATCAACCGGGTGAACTTCGAGGGCAACAGCGAGGTCAAGGACAAGGATCTCGAAAAGGAAGTCGAACTCAAAGAGCGCACGATGTACACGCGCGCCAAGGTCCAGAGCGACGTCCAGCGCATCATCGCCGTATATCGCCGCTCGGGCTATTATTCCGCCCGCGTCGAGCCGAAGATCATCCGTCTGCCGCAGAACCGTATCGATCTCGTCTATGAGATCAATGAAGGCGCCGAGACCAAGGTCAAGAGCATCACCTTTGTCGGCAACGAGGCCTTCAGCGACAGCGACCTGCGCGCACAGATTACCACGACCGAGCATGCCTGGTGGAAATTCATGTCCACCTCGGACCGCTATGATCCCGATCGCTTGAACTACGACAAGGAACTGCTGCGCCGCTTCTATCTCAAGAACGGTTTCGCCGACTTCCGCGTCATTTCCGCCGATGCCGAGCTTTCGCCGGATGGCGAGAGCTTCTATATCACCTTCACAGTCGAAGAGGGCCCGCTCTACACGGTCAACAGCGTCGCCGTGAACAGGGGCGACACTAATCTCGACGAGGAGCAGCTGCGCAATGCCGTCCAGCTCAGCCCTGGTGAAGACTACGATGCGACGAAGGTCGACAAGTCGGTCGAGAACATCACGATCGAGGCCGGCAAGTCGGGCTATGCCTTCGCCAAGGTCGAGCCGGACATCAAGAAGGATGAGCCCAACCGCAAGCTCGACATCACCTACAACATCACCGAGGGACCGCGCACCTATATCGAGCGCATCGACATCATCGGCAATACGCGCACGCTCGACGAGGTGATCCGCCGCGAGCTGCGCCTGTACGAAGGCGACGCGTACAACCGCGTGCTGGTCGAGCGTGGCCGCCGCCGTCTGACCGCTCTCGATTTCTTCGAGAAGATCGACATGCGCGAGGAGCCGGGCTCGGCGCCCGACAAGGTTGTGCTCATTGTCGAGGTGGTCGAGAAGTCGACCGGCTCTCTGAACCTGACAGCAGGCTATTCCACATCCGACGGTATCATCGGCGGCATCAGCATCACTGAGCGCAATCTGCTCGGCCGCGGCCAGAATGTCCGCCTCGACACGCAGTTGAGCTGGGACCGTCAGCAGGTCGACTTCAGCTTCACGGAACCCTATTTCCTCGATATGCCGCTGTCGGCGGGCTTCGATCTCTTCGCGACCAACTCGAGCAACACCGATACGACAGCCTATGACAGCACCCGCTATGGCGGCGCGCTGCGCACCGGTTTCCGTCTCGATGAATGGCAGTCGCTCAGCTTCAAATACATGCTGGCGCGCCGTGACATCACGATCCCTGATGACGCCGATGTTTCGCCCGCTATCCTGGATTCGGAGGGCGTGACCTGGAAGTCGGCCGTCACCGGCGCCTATGTCTATGACGATCTCGACAATCCCTCGAAGCCGAGCAAGGGCTTCCGCGGTAAGGGTGTGGTCGAAATCGCCGGCCTCGGTGGCGACGTCTATTATGCCAGCATCGACACCTCGGCCTATTACTTCATGCCGCTGCTGTTCGACGGCGTTGTTCTGAAGCTCGAGGCCAATGCCGGCTATATGGTGCCGACGACCAGCGACGACATCCCGATCCAGGACCGCTTCTTCAAGGGGTCCGACACATTCCGCGGCTTCAAGCGCGGCGGTGTAGGCCCGCGCATGGATAATACCCGCGGCGATTCGGATGCGATCGGCGGCCAGACCTATGCCATCGGCACGGTCGAGACGACCTTCCCGCTCGGTCTGCCGGAGGAGTTCGGTCTGGAAGGCGCGGTCTTCAGCGACTTCGGTACTGTCTTCGACGCACCTGAAAATACGGTGCCTGCCGGCACAGACTTGTGCCCGCCGGGTCCCGATGCCGATGAATGTAAGGTCCACGACACGCCGGCCTTCCGGCTGTCGGTAGGCGCCGGCCTCATCTGGCAGTCGCCGTTCGGCCCGCTGCGCGTCGACGTGGCCTATCCGCTGCTCAAGGCCAGTTACGACGAGGAGGAACTGTTCCGCTTCTCGGTCGGCACACGCTTCTAGACTGAGCATTGGCAAAGCTATAAATGTTGCAACGGACGGCACCTCGCCGTCCGTTGTCGTTTGAGGATGTACGGCATGCCTGACACTGGAGAACCGAGAGCGCTGGCCAGCGCCGATATTGCACGGATCATGCAGCTTCTGCCGCATCGCTATCCGTTTCTGCTGATCGACAGGCTGGTCGATCTCGACGGCGAGCAATCGGGCGTCGGCATCAAGAATGTCACCATGAACGAGCCGTTCTTCCAGGGGCATTTCCCGGGCCGGCCGGTCATGCCGGGCGTGCTGCTCATCGAATGCATGGCGCAGACGGCAGGCGCCCTGGTGCTCAATCACCTGGGCGACGAGCATGCCGGCAAGCTGGTTTTCTTCATGTCGATCGACAAGGCGCGCTTTCGCAAGCCGGTGGTGCCGGGCGACACGGTGCGCTTCCCGGTCAAGCTCATCCAGCGCCGCCCGCCGGTCTGGCGCTATTCGGCCGAGGCGATCGTCGATGGCAAGAAGGTGGCCGAGGCCGAGATCGGCGCCATGCTCATGAACGAGCGCGGCAAGTAGACACCATTACTTGCGGATCTAGATCCGTCTGACGCTCTATCCTCCTGTTCCGAGAGGATTTTCGAGGCATGGCCGAACGAAACTGGCTCGAAATTGTACCGAGCACATGCACGTAGAGCGCCGGACGCTCACATGGAATCGGTCCGGCGCTCCAACTCTTTGATTTGCGCATCGGATTATCCGAAAACCGCTTCGCATGGTCGGGTCAAGCCCGACCACATGCTTTTCGGTCCGATGCTGTAGGGCGTACCAGATCGTGTTCGAGGTCTCCAAGCCGACGTCGTTGATTCATGAAAGCCCGGCTCATTTCCAAAGGAGAGGCTTACATGATCAAACGTTCATTCTGCTCGGCGGGGTTCTGGCTGCTCGCCGTGACATTCGCCCATGCCGCCGACGCCGTCGGATTTCGCGAAACAACCCTGGATAAGGGGGGAGAGCGGCCGCTGCATGTCAGCATGTGGTATCCTACGAATAGTGACGGTGAAACCGCCATTGTCGGCGAGAATCGTGCCTTCCTTGGAGTTCCGGCGATCCGCGATGCCGCTCCGGCCCCGGGAAGCCAGCCCCTCGTTGTGCTGTCGCACGGCTATGGCGGCAGCTGGCGTAATCTCAACTGGCTGGCCGAGGAACTCAGCAGGCACGGGTATATTGTTGCTGCACCGGACCATCCCGGCACGACGACATTCGACCAGGACCCTGGGCGGGCGGCCATGCTGTGGGAACGCCCGCGCGACCTGAGCCGGGTTATTGACGCCTTGGCGGCGGATGCGAGCCTTGCAGGCGAAGTCGATGTGAGCCGAGTTGCCGCCATCGGCCATTCCCTGGGTGGTTGGACGGTTACGGCGCTGGCCGGCGCGCATTTCGAGACCGACCGATTTAAGAAGGATTGCCGGAACAATACCAGCCCTCGCGTCTGTGTTCTCGAGAAGGAGCTCGGGCTCGGACAGCCTGAACTCGAGAGGGACATGAGCGACCCGCGCCTGAAAGCCTTCGTATCGCTCGATCTTGGATTGGCCAGAGGGTTTTCGCCCGAAAGCCTGGCGGCTTTGCAGGTGCCCTCTCTCGTGATCGCGGCGGGCATCGATATTGGCGGATTACCCCCGAAGCTTGAATCTGGCTATCTCGCGGATCACCTGCCGAAAAGGTCATCCACCTACGTCGAGATTCCCGACGCCATGCATTTCAGCTTCATGGGACTCTGCAAACCGGGCGCCGTTGCGCTGATTGAGAAGGAAGAGCCCGGCAATGGCGTCGCCTGCAAGGATGGCGGCACACGAACCCGTGAGGAAATCCATCGTGTGATCGCCTATCTGGTGATCGGGTTTCTGGTCACAGCCAGTCCGGCGAAATAGTCAAGCATTCAACGGCCCGGCCGAGCGACGATAGTCGCTCGGTGTCGTGCCCGCGACCCGCGCAAACTCCCGGTTGAAGTTGGATTTCGTATAGAAACCGCACTCGAACATGACAGACGTGACCGCCATATCGGTCTCCACCAGCAAACGCTGCGCTTCCTTGATCCGGTACTCGTTGACGAATTGCGAGACATTACGGCCGAGGGCGCGATTTACGGCGGCTGAGATTTGACGCGCCGGGATTCCGATCTTTCGCGAAAGGCGAGTCAGCGTCAGATCCGGATCGCGGAACAGCTGCTTGTCCCGCATGACCGTTTCGATGGCGGCGATGCTCCGATTGTCATCGCGTGTCGACGCCGTGATTTCAGGGCTTGCAGGCAAGTCGTCTTGCGTGTCGTCCGCTCTGTCGCCGGAAGGTCGGGCTTCCGGCACACTCCGGCCGATGATCGCGATCGCGTAAGCCAATAGCGGCAGCGTTACGATGTTGGCGATGCCGACGATCGAGACGGCATGGCTGCCTTGATAGAAGTGAAAATCAGCGGCGATGAGAAGGTCGACCGCACCCGAGAACAGCAACAGCGACCCGGCCAGCAACGCAGCCCTTTGCGCCCCGGCCGCATCGCTCAGGCGTGTCCTCTCGAAACTATCCAGTCCGGCATATGCACGATGGATCAAGGACAAGCCGTAGGCGAAGTAAAGCAGGGAAAGGAGAAAGTCGATCGGCGGATGCCAATTTTGCCAGGTGACCGACAGGACCAGGATCAGAGTTGCCGGTAAAAAGTGAAGCCATCTTTGGTGTGAAGCAGCTTGCCTGAGATCGGAAAAGCAGAGCCACGCAATGGGCGGCAGCACCGCCGCCACGACCGGCTGGACGAACCGCACGATCTGGAGATCGACGGTCCAGCGCAACCCGACTATCGTTACCAGAGGAATACAGGTCCCTATGAAAACGGGAGCCGGACGCAGGGTGGCCTCGCCGTGAGCGATCATCCGGATCAACAGGATGACCAGCAACAGAGCCATCACAAAGGGGAGTGGGATCGCGAGCATCAGGCCGTTCCGTTGTGCCGGCGGTATTCACAGTTCCGCAAAGATGATGGCCGGGCTTTCGACCCGGCCATCAGTAATCGTCCTCGGTAGCTGCTACTTGCCGCGCTTGCTCATCGGCACATAGTCGCGCCTGGGCGCGCCCGTATAGAGCTGCCGCGGGCGGCCGATGCGCTGCGAGGGATCCTCGATCATTTCTTTCCACTGGGCGATCCAGCCGACGGTACGCGCCACCGCGAAGAGGACGGTGAACATGCTGGTCGGGAAGCCGAGGGCCCTCAGGATGATGCCGGAATAGAAATCGACATTGGGATAGAGCTTGCGCTCGATGAAGTAGCTGTCATTGAGCGCGACGCGTTCGAGCTCGCGCGCCACGTCGAGAAGCGGATCGTCCTTGATGCCGAGCTCGCCCAGGACCTCATGCGCCGTCTTCTGCATGATCTTGGCGCGCGGATCGTAGTTCTTGTAGACGCGATGGCCGAAGCCCATGAGCCGAACATGCGAGCTCTTGTCCTTCACCTTCGAGATGAAGTCGGGGATCTTGTTGGGATCGCCGATCTCCTCCAGCATCTTGAGCGCGGCCTCATTGGCGCCGCCATGCGCTGGTCCCCACAGGCAGGCGATGCCGGCAGCGATGCAGGCGAAGGGATTGGCGCCTGAGGATCCTGCGAGCCTCACTGTCGAGGTCGAGGCGTTCTGCTCGTGATCGGCATGCAGGATGAAGATGCGGTCCATGGCGCGTGCCAGGATGGGATTGACCTTGTAGTCCTCGCACGGCACCGCGAAGCACATGCGCAGGAAGTTGGCGGCATAGGACAGATCGTTCTTCGGATAAATGAAGGGCTGGCCGATATGATATTTGTAGGCCATCGCCGCGATCGTCGGCAGCTTGGCGATCATGCGCCGGGACGCGATCTCACGCTGCTTGGGATCATTGATGTCGGTCGAGTCGTGATAGAAGGCCGACATCGCGCCGACCACGCCGACCATGACGGCCATCGGGTGCGCGTCGCGCCGGAAGCCCTGATAGAAGCGCGCCATCTGCTCATGGATCATCGTATGCATGGTGATCGCATGTTCGAATTCACGCCGCTGCGCCGGCGTCGGCAGGTCACCGTAATAGAGGAGGTAGCAGGTCTCCAGGAAGTCGCCATGCTCGGCGAGCTGTTCGATCGGGTAGCCACGATAGAGCAGGACGCCGGCATCGCCGTCGATATAGGTGATGTCGGACTCGCACGCCGCCGTCGAGGTGAATCCCGGATCGTAGGTGAACACGCCGGCGTCGCGATAGAGATGGCCGATATCGACCACATCGGGGCCAACCGTTCCCTTTCGGATCGGCAGGTCATACGTTTTGTTATCTAGGGTGAGGGTGGCGGAGGCTGGCGCCACATCTTCGGTTTTCTTGGTCGCGGCTGTTGTTGTCATACTTCTGTCCCTGCCGTTATCCGTTATATGTCCGAAGTTTATTGCACTGCACCATGACGGTCAACCTCACTTAAGCGCATCGGCAATACGATTCAGCGATTCCTCGCGGCCCAGGACGTCGAGAACATCGAAGATACCAGGTGATGTATTGGTTCCCGTCATCGTCGCGCGCAGGGGTTGCGCCAGCTTTCCGAGCTTGGTGCCGGTCGCTTCCGCATGCGCCTTTACGGCGGCTTCGAGACTATGAACGTTCCAGTCCGCCGCCTCGAGGATCGGGAGCAGGCCGCGAAGCGCCGCGACGCCGCCATCCGCCATGATCTGCTTGGCCTTGTCGTCGAGCGCAATCGGCCGCTCGGCGAACAGGAACTGCGCGCTCTTCATGAGCTCGAGGAGTGTCTTCGCCCGCTCCTTGAGGCCAGGCATGGCGCGCAACAACTTGGCGCGCATGTCGCTATCAATGCGCGCCAGCATTTCAGGTCCACCCGCCGCATGCGGCAGGAAAGCCAGGAAAGCGGCGAGCAGATCGGCGTCGGGCGTCTGACGCATATAGTGGCCGTTCAGGTTCTCGAGCTTGACGAAATCGAAGCGCGACGGCGACTTGCCGATGCCATCGAGGTCGAACCAGGAGATCATCTGCTCGGTCGAAAAAATCTCGTCATCGCCGTGACTCCAGCCGAGGCGTGCGAGATAGTTGCGCATCGCTTCCGGCAGATAGCCCATGGCGCGATAGGCCTCGACGCCGAGGGCGCCATGGCGCTTCGACAGCTTGGCGCCGTCGGCGCCATGGATCAGCGGGATATGCGCCATCTCCGGGACGTGCCATCCCATGGCCTTGTAGATCTGTGTCTGGCGCGCCGCATTGGTGAGATGATCGGAGCCGCGGATGATATGGGTGACACCCATGTCATGATCGTCGACCACGACCGACAAATTATAGGTCGGATTACCGTCGGAACGCAGGATGATGAGGTCGTCGAGCTCCTTGTTCTGGATCACGACGCGGCTCTGCACATGATCCTCGATCACGGTCTCGCCCTGTTGCGGCGCCTTGAAACGGATTGCCGGCTTGATGCCTGCGGGCGCGGTCGCCGGATCGCGGTCGCGCCAGGTGCCGTCATAACGCAGAGGGCGCTTCTCGGCTTCAGCCTTTTCGCGCATCGCCAGCAGTTCCTCGGGCGTGCAGTAACAGCGATAGGCGAGGCCCTTGGCGAGCAGGATTTCGGCCACTTCGCGATGGCGCGAAGCGCGCGCAAATTGCGACACAACCTCACCATCCCAGTCGAGGCCGAGCCAAGTCAGTCCGTCGAGAATGGCGTCAACGGCTTCCGGTGTCGAGCGCTCGCGATCGGTGTCCTCGATGCGTAACAGCATCTTGCCACCACGGTTCCTGGCATAGGCCCAATTGAACAGCGCGGTACGGCCGCCGCCTATGTGGAGGAAGCCGGTGGGCGAGGGGGCAAAACGTGTGATGACGGACGATGACATGGCCGCCTTTCTTGGCAATGATAGGGTTGGGATGTTGCGCGGGGGCTTAGCATAGTGGCCGCGCATACGTAAGGGGCGGTGCGTGGCGGACTGGGTTCAGGATGTCGGCGCGGAGGCCCGGGAGCGGCCGGACTGGCGCGCCTGGATGGTGGCAGCTGTCGCACGGCAATCCGGAACTTTTTTCCTCTGGTCGCCCGTCTGCCTGCTGGCCGGCATCTGGTCCTATTTCGCCCTGTCGCGCGAGCCGCCGCCCGCGGCATTCGCCGTGCTTGCGCTTATCCTGGTATTGCTATTCCTGTTGGCGTGGCTGCGACGCGGCACCGTGGCGACGGTTCTCTTTCTGACGCTCCTGGGCTTCAGTCTGGCCAAGATCAGGACCGAATGGGTCGCGAGCCCGGTACTGCGCGCGCCGACCGGCGAGGTCATGCTCACCGGCGTGGTCGAGGATTTCGAGGTCCGCGGCCCCCGACGCGGGGCGGCGGTGTTGCGCATCGTGACGCTTGAGGGGAAGGGCGTCACCCGCCTGCCGTCCCATGCGCGCGTCACGCTTTCAGGCGGCACGAGGCTATTGCCCGGGCAGGTGATCAAGGCGAAGGCGCAGCTATTCCCCTTGCCACCGCCGGCCATTCCGGGCGGCTATGATCACGGTCGTACCCTGTGGTTTCAAGGCATCGGCGCGACCGGGCGGCTCTATGGCGACATAGCTAGTATCGGCAGGGATGCGGCCTGGCTGCTGCGCTTCAAGGCCGCGGTGCAGGGGCTGCGCGATGTGATCGGCCTGCGCATACGTGCGGTGATCCCCCCTGAACGGAGCGGCGTCGCGGAAGCCCTGATCACCGGCGAAAGAGGAAGTATTCCGCCCGAGGTGAATGACAGCCTGCAGACCTCCGGCCTCGCCCATATCCTTTCCATCTCGGGACTCCATATGACCTTGGTGGCCGGCCTGTTTTTCGCGCTGGTGCGGGCGGTGCTCGCCCTGTCGCCAACGCTCGCGACCGCCTATCCGATCAAGAAATGGGCCGCCGTCGCCGGACTCGTCATGGGCTTCGCCTATATGGTGCTGGCGGGCGCTTCGGTCGCGACGCAGCGTTCCTACATAATGCTGGCGGTCATGTTCGTCGCCATTCTTGCCGACCGGCCGGCGCTCTCGATGCGCAATCTCGCCATAGCCGCGCTGATCATCCTGGTGCTTTTCCCGGAGGCCGCACTCACCGCCAGTTTTCAAATGTCCTTCCTGGCGGTCATGGGATTGCTCGCCTTCTACGAGGTCTGGAGCAAATGGCTGGTCGAAGGAGAGACTCGTCGCGGACTGATCGGGCGTCTCTGGCGGCGCGCTTTTCGTGACTTCTGGGCAGTCGCCTTCACCTCGCTCGCTGCTGGCGGCCTGTCATCGATTGCCGCCGCCTATCATTTCGGCCGGCTTGCGCCCTATGGCCTGATCGCGAATCTCCTGGCCTTTCTGGCCATGTCCCTGGTCGTCATGCCGATGGCCGTCCTGGCTGTTCTCCTGATGCCCTTCGGCCTCGAATCCTGGCCGCTCCAGGCCATGGATCTGGGGCTCGTCTGGGTTCAGGCCGTTTCCGACTGGGTAAGCCGCCTGCCCGCCGCGCAGGGCATGGTCCCGACCTTGCCCAGGGTGACCGCCATCCTCCTGGGATTGGCCGCGATCGTCTTGTGCCTCGCTCGCGGCCCAGTTCGAGGATTTGCTTTAGCGTTCGCCATAATGTCTTTTATATTCATAGGATTACGGGATGATCCTGATATTCAGATAGAGGGAGCGGCGAAGACGGTGGCTGTTCGCATGGCGGCAGGTGACATGGTGCCGGTCCACGCCCGCCGCGGGCGTTTCGCCGCCAGCCTGTGGCTCAGGCGGGAAGGTGACGAAGTAACACCGGCCGAGGCGGCCCGCCGGCCGGGCTGGAGCTGTGGGGAGGGCGTCTGCGGCGCAACGGTCGACGGTCGCCGGGTCGTCTATGTGGACCGGGAGAGGCCGGACATGACGCTACCTTGTGCCGAAGCCGATATCCTCGTGGCGGCCTTTCCTCTGCGCGGCCGATGCCGTTCGGTAAAATGGCGCGTCGACCGCTTCTCGGTCTGGCGAGAGGGTGCGCATGCACTCTATTTCGAGGCGGACGGCATCCGCGTCGAGACAGCACGCGGCCTTCAGGGAGAAAGACCGTGGGTCATCATGCCGGAACCGCGTCGCAAGGACACATCGCGCCAATAATTGGAAACGTGCATGCCTCGGCCATGACGGAACAGGATCATCAAAAGGCCACCAGGGTACTTTCCGAACTGCGTCAGCGGATCGACGGGATTGACGCCGAACTCATTGCTCTCCTGGCGAAGCGTCAGCGTTGTGTCGAGCAAGTGATTGAGGTCAAACGTTCGGTGCAGCTGCCGGCGCGCATACCGGCCAGGATCGATGAAGTTCTTGCGCATATCCGCGAACTCGCGGAGGACGGAAATGTCGAGCCTGATCTCGCGATCGCCATCTGGCGCGAGATGATCGAGCAGTTCATTGCCTATGAGGAACGCCGGCTCTAGCGCGCATCCCGGCGAAGTGTAATCACTTCGCCGAAAAGGATTCGCGCCAGATCAATGTCTTGGAGCAAATCCTTGTCGCCAAAGTCTTCAACTTTGGCGGGATTTGCTCTAGCCGGACTATTCGCAGATCTGCCTGAGACCGGCCCACTCGGCGTCGGAGAGAACCGGCCGCGCCACGACGCCTTGAGGCAGAGGTTTGATCGCCGCAATGCGCTCGTCCGTTACCGGATGCGTCGACATCATGTCGCTCATCGCGCCGAACAGGCCGCCGCCCGAGCCCTGCCGGCCCTCCAGTTTCTTGATCTCTTCGAAGAAGCGCTTGAGCCCCAGGGGATCGACGGCGGCTTTGATCAGCATGTCCTGGGCGTAGCCGTCCGCCTCGCGCTCAGCGTCGCGCGAATAGCGCAGGATGGCCAGGAGGCCGGCCAGGCCGCTGATCGAATCCCCACCGCCCGAAATAACCTGGAGCAGAAGCTCGATGCCCATGGCACGGATGAGCTGTGCTTCGGCATGGCGGTGATAGACATGTCCGATTTCATGGGCGAGGACACCGGCGACCTCGCTGGGCGCCTGGGCGGCATCGATCAGCTTGCGCGTCATGATGATGCGACCGCCCGGCAGCGCGAAGGCATTGAGGATATCGATGTCGTAGACTTTGAGCTCGAAGGGCGGCGCCTCCGGATTATCCTCCTGCAGCCGCGCCGAGAGTATGCGCAGGAGGGGATTGTCCGCGCTGGTGCCGCACAGCTTGCCATTACCGGTGAAGGTCGCCTCGACCTGATCGGCGAGATTATCCCGCCAGCTTTCGGGCAATACGAAAGCGAGCGCCTGCGGAGCATAGGACAGGGTGCCATAGGTGACCCCGATGGCGAATAGCGCGCACGCGACGATGATCGCCGCCAGGCGTCCGGCGCGTTTCAGATTGGGAGCGCCAGCGAGATGGGGCGCAGACAGCACGAGCTGCCGCGCAAAGCTCTCCTGGGTGACGACGAGGCGCGCGCCAGGAAAGGCGTCATGGCCGAGACGCAGCGGATAGCCGGCGCGCATCGGGGTGATGGCGATGAGGCCGGCGAAGCTCCAGACGCGCCGCGCGACCGCCGGCCCTTCGATGGCGAGCCCTTCCGGCAGCAGCTCGAGAGTGACGGCATGATCTCGTGCTGTCTCACCGTCGAAGAAACGCGCTCCGGCGTGCATGCTCAGATGCCTCCGACATCAAAGGCATCGGCGAGGCCTTCGCCGGTGCGGCCCAGGGGTTCTCTCGATTGCATGATCCGATCGATTTTCACAGTCCCGTGGATGGAGATGCGCCGGCACAGATAACGCACCAGACGTTGCTGGGCAAAGGGCGTGGCGATGCCGAGCGTGAAGATGACGAGAAGCAGATTGCCGAGAACAAGGCCGAGGAGGCTCGCTCCCGTGGCGTCAAGGCGGAAGCGGACTCGATCGAGCGTCGTGTAGGAGGCAAAGATGGCCATCTCGCGCGCCCTGTAGAAGGTCCAGATCATCGCGAGCAGGGCGCTGACGATCATGAAGCCGGCAAACAAGGCGAGGAGCGTCACGATGACGACAGTCTGGCTGGGTGGAGCATCTGTTTTGGCATAATCCCTCAGAAACGTCGGAAGCGATCCGCCTGAGGCGCTGTAGACACCCCATACGAGGAGCAGCGTAAGAAGGATGAACGTGACCAGGGAAATCACCCAGCACAGGGCATAGGCCCCATAAAGCGGCCCGGCGCGACCCTTGAAGCGGAAGGGCATGGTGCCGATCCGCATATCGCCGGTCATGCGTTCCTGCAGATTGAGATTCATCGCCGGTGTCGACCACCCCATCGTCATGAAGCTCAGGAGACTGGTGGCGAAATAGAGTAGGCTGAACGTCCAGGACGAGCCGACGAGGGCGCCCCTGATGCCGCGCCACAAAGTGCGCGACAGCTGGTAGCGCCGGGCACGGTAGAGCGCCATGCCCCAGAACAGCAGGAAGATCAGAAACAGGAAGAGGTTGAAGACGACGAGCAGAGGGTGTTGCGGTCCCAGTGATAGTCGCAAGACCGCGAGGATCAGAATGACCGGAAGGAAGAACAGGCCGAAAACGATGAGTGCACCCAGGAATAGCTCCCGCCCGCGCCCGGTATATTCAAGAGGCTCGCCATTGATGTGGACACAACTCCAGATGTGCCGTCGCACATTGGTCTTCGCCCAGAAGCGGTAGAGGGTCAGGGTTGCCACAAAAAGCAGGGCGTTCAGGAGGGCGATCCGCCCCAGTCCCGGTTTATCTATATATTTAATTGAAATGGTCGTTCCGAATCCGTTCTCCTCCGCGTCAACCGCCCGCAAGTCCATGAGATTCCTCGCCGTCCGTCGCCCGATTTCCCTAGCCCGCATGTATGAGTAACAGAATGTTGCAGAAATGTCACAAGCGGAGCTTTTGTTAAGCAAGGCGCAGGGCTCGCCACAATCAACCTTCCATCCGCCCAAATTTGCCAATAACGCTATGCCCGGGCAGCTGCCGGATCAGAAGGCAGGCCCAAAACGGGACACAGGGGTGTGTGGGCTAGGGGCGCCGGATTAGACAGACGATGGATGCCAAAACCATAACAAAAACAAAACTTCCCAGTCGCCATGTGACCGAAGGTCCACAGCGTGCCCCTCATCGGGCCTTCCTTTACGCGATGGGCCTGTCTCAGACCCAGATTCATCAACCTCTGGTAGGTGTCGCCTCCTGCTGGAACGAGGCCGCCCCCTGCAATATTTCACTCATGCGTCAGGCCCAGGCGGTGAAGCGTGGGGTTGCAGCTGCCAACGGAACGGCACGTGAATTCTGTACCATCACGGTGACCGACGGCATCGCGATGGGCCATCAAGGCATGAAGGCTTCGCTCATCTCGCGCGAATGCATCGCCGATTCGGTCGAGCTGACCATGCGCGGCCATTGTTATGACGCGCTGGTGGGCGTCGCCGGCTGCGACAAGTCCCTGCCGGGCATGATGATGGCCATGGTCCGGCTCAATGTGCCCTCGGTCTTCATCTATGGCGGCTCCATCCTGCCGGGTACCTTCAAGGGCCGCCCTGTGACCATTCAGGACGTGTTCGAGGCCGTCGGCATGCATTCGGTCGGCCGCATGAATGATGCCGATCTGGAACAGCTGGAGCAGGTCGCCTGTCCCTCGGCGGGCTCCTGCGGCGCCCAGTTCACCGCCAACACCATGGCGACGGTGGCGGAGGCGATCGGCTTGGCGCTGCCTTACTCCTGTGGTGCGCCTGCTCCTTACGAGATCCGGGACACATTTTGTTTCGCCTCGGGCGAGAAAGTGATGGAGCTCGTTGCCCGCAATATCCGTCCGCGTGACATTGTGACCTTGAAGGCGCTCGAGAATGCGGCGACCGTGGTGGCGGCATCGGGCGGCTCCACTAATGCGGCACTTCACCTGCCGGCCATCGCCCATGAATGCGGCATCAAACTCGACCTCTTCGATGTCGCCGAGATCTTCAAGCGCACGCCCTATATTGCCGACCTCAAGCCGGGCGGAAAATATGTCGCCAAGGACATGTTCGAAGCAGGGGGCATTCCGCTGCTGATGAAGACCTTGCTCGACCACGGCTACCTGCATGGCGACTGCCTGACCGTCACCGGCCGGACGGTGGCCGAGAACATGGCCAAGGTGAGGTGGAATCCTGACCAGGATGTGGTGCGACCCGCCAACGAACCGATTACGCGGACGGGCGGCGTCGTCGGCCTCAAGGGCAATCTGGCGCCGGAAGGCGCGATCGTCAAAGTGGCCGGCATGAAGACACTCAAGTTTTCCGGTCCCGCCCGCTGCTTCGATACGGAAGAGGCGTGCTTCGAGGCGGTAACGAAACGCCAGTACCAGGAAGGTGATGTGCTGGTCATCCGCTATGAGGGCCCGCGCGGCGGTCCCGGCATGCGCGAAATGCTGGCGACCACGGCGGCCATCTATGGCCAGGGCATGGGCGACAAGGTCGCCCTGATCACGGACGGGCGCTTTTCCGGCGCCACGCGCGGCTTCTGCGTCGGACATGTCGGGCCTGAGGCTCAGCTCGGCGGGCCGATCGGCCTTCTAAGGGATGGCGACATCATCACCATCGACGCGGAGGAGGGGATACTCGCCGTGAATGTCACAGTTGAGGAACTTTCTCGCCGTAAAAAGGACTGGAAGCCGCGCGAGCATGGCTATGGAACCGGCGCGCTGTGGAAATATGCGCAGCAGGTTGGACCCGCTATGGGCGGTGCAGTGACCCATCCCGGAGGATCACACGAAGGTGTTTGCTACGCCGACATATGATCGGCGCGCGAGTATGTTGGCGCGTGGAGTGATTGCGACGGTGGCCTTGATTGCCGCCTGGTTCGCGGCCCACCTGGATTCCGCCAACGCTCAGGATGGTGGCTGGACCTCTGATTTCTACTCTTATCTGCCGGCGGCGCCGGATATCAAGACGCCGGATCTCGATTTCATCCCATTCTGGACCGACGATCTCAAGAAGGCCAAGCGCGCCTACAAGGAAGGCGATTTCGCCAAGGCGCGCAAATATTTCGAGCGGGCGTCGGACGACAACAATATCGTCGCCGACTGGTATCTGGGCCACATGTATCGCCTGGGTCGCGGTGTAACGCGCGACGACGCGAAGGCTTTCTCCTATTATGGTCGCGTCGCTGACGCCTTCGATTCCGAAGAGAGCGATCAGAACCGGCTGCGGATCATGGTCGACGCCCTGGTTCGGGTCGCCGATTATTACCGCA